>CAMYDW010000004.1 GCA_947254645.1 uncultured Peptococcaceae bacterium
GTGATGGTGAAATCAAAACAACAGGTACGGATATAGATAGACTTATGCCTCCTATCTCTCGTTTCGGTGGTGGCGACAGAAGGACGAAGAAGCAAGGTGTCATTGATAAGCTGAAATCATTCTTTGAGAAGTTCTTTGGTGTTGGTGGCTCCTTTACCACGAATGAACCGAATACTGAAAATGCTGATTAGCTTACATACCATTTTGGTACTTAATATCATTAAACACAAGAAAACGACCATACAGGAGCATCCTTACTCTTGTATGGTCGTTATTTCTTTTGTACCCCTTAAAGGTCATCAGTTAAACTTTGTTTTCCATAAGTCCCTAATGGAGCGCTCCTAAGGGCGCTCTGCTTTATGTGCGTTATTTTTTCACAGAGAAGAAAGCCAAGACCATGGCCGCAACCACCATCAAGCCTGATACCCCAAAGGCGACATGAATCCCAAAGAGGGAGATGAGGGCAGGGTCGGTGGTTGGTGCATAAGGCTGAATAATCATATAGATAGAAATGATGAAGGCGGTACCGACAGAGCCTGCAACTTGACGCAGGGTATTGCTGGCTGCGGTGCCATGAGGAATCATCGTGCGGTCAAGTCGGCGCATGGACCAGGTGTTGACAGGCATCATGGTGACGCTGATGCCGATAATCCGCAAGGAGTAGCAGACCACCAAGTAAAGAACACTCGAATTGACATCAAAGGTGGTGTAAGAGAAGCTCCCCACCATGAGGAGTCCTAGACCAAAAAGAATCACATAGCGTGCATTGTACTTGTCATAGATGGCGCCAACAATTGGATTGGCAATGGCACTGATGATTGCGGCTGGAAGCATGACCAGCGCCGCTATAAAGGCAGAAAAATGATGGATTTCTTGCAGATAGATTGGCGTTAAAATGCCCCCAAAGAGCAGGGCTGCATTGACAAGCATGCCAATGGCTGTCCCAATGCTGAACTGCATATCCTTAAAAACACTCACATTGAGGAGTGGGGTGTCAAGCTGGGTTTGACGTTTAAAGAAATAATAGAGAATCACCACGCCAAAGGCAATGGTGCCAAGGGTGTGGAGAGAGAGCCATCCCTCATGGCCAGCAATACTAAAGCCATAGAGCAAGCCCCCAAAGCCAAGGGTGGATAAGAGCACCGAGGGAATATCCAAATGGACCTCATTGTGCTCATCAATGTTTTTCATAAAAATAAAGGTTAGAATCACATCAACCACAATCAGTGGCAAAAGGGCCAAAAAGACCATGTTCCAATTATAGGTATCGACAATCCAACCAGAGAGGCTTGGCCCAATGGCAGGAGCGGCACTCATCACAAGACCCAGGGTGCCCATGGCACGTCCATGATGCTCACGAGGATAGACAATGAGAATGGTCGAGGTGAGAAGGGGAATCAAAATACCAAAGCCCACTGCTTGCAAGGCACGCGCCAATAAAAGCAGATAAAAGGTATGAGAGATACCAGCCAGCCCTGTACCAATGGCAAAGAGCAGCATGGCACTGAGAAACAGCTGACGGGTGGTGAAGCGTGAAGAAAGATAAGCCGTACAAGGAATCATAATGCCATTGATGAGGAGAAAAATGGTGGTAAGCCATTGCCCACTAACAGCGTTGATGTGGAGGTCTGCCATGATACTTGGCAGGGCCGGCCCTAAAATCATTTGGTTCATACTCCCTAAAAAACCACCAATCAACATTAAATGAATTACATGACGTTGTCGTCTTGAAACCACCTTACCCATGAAATTCGCCTCCTTAATATAATCGTTTGTTCACAAACAAAAAAGCCCCCACGGGCTTTCAAAAAATTAGCATCAGTATGGTGAAAAGTTAGTTACGAGGTTTTGTATACCCTATGGCTATGTTTTTAAAACCTAAAAATGGATAAAGAAATAATAAAGGTTGTATCGATTTTTTTACTTGGGAGATACATTGACATTATAAAAATGCCATGCTACATTTAAGCTCAATAGAAAGGTTGTGAACTTTATGTGGAAAGAATTTAAAGAGTTTGCCATGCAGGGCAACGTCATCGACATGGCTGTCGGCGTTATTATCGGCGGGGCATTTGGTAAAATTGTCACCTCTTTGGTGTCAGATATCATCATGCCGCTGATTGGTATGATTACAGGGGGTATCAGCTTCTCTAATTTACATGTGACATTGAGCCCAGCAGTGGTGGAAAATGGCGTTGAGGTCAAAGCTGCCAATACCTTAAATTATGGGATGTTTATCGACAATATCCTCAATTTCTTGATTATTGCCCTTTGTATCTTTATGGTGATTCGCACCTTGCAAAGTGCCAAGAAGAAATTTGCCAAGAAGGAAGCAGCCAAGGAAGAGGCTGCGGCAGGGCCAACGACTGAAGAATTGTTAATGGATATTCGCGAATTATTAAAAGCAGAAAAAAATGCTTAAATAAATGTTAAGGCACCGCTCTTTGGCGGTGCTTTTTTTGTATAAAAAAAAGAACTGCCTTGAGAGCAGCTCTTTTTAGTCCTTTAGTGTTTGCAAACTTGGTTGCCAACGGTGCAGCTTGTTTTGCAGGCAGATTGGCAAGAGGTTTGGCATTCACCACAACCGCCAGTTTTTAAAGTTTTTTGTAGCTTTTGTGCACTGATTGTTTTGATACGTTTGGTCATATCTCGCACCCCTTTCCACAGGATTTCATCCAATTATAGCACGATTTAAAGTGGCTAACAAGTGTCCCTCCAAGAGGAAAAATGCCAATAGGCTTAAAATATCCACACACCTTAGGTAAAGGTATGATATAATCAAGAGTGATTTAGATACCGAGGAGGAAGATAGATGCGTGGATTTTTAATGAACATGCTAAACCCACTGGAGCCTGTGGACACATCGCATCTTTATAATGATGAAATTCGCCTAAAATTACGGCGTTATCAATACGGCTCGTCTTATGTAGGCGGCTTGCCGACGTATTTTTTTGCCATTGTGAGCCAAGAGCGCCCGTACCTTGAATTGGGGCGTTGCGATTTGCGTGTTGGGGAGAGTGAACCGATTAGATATGCTGGGCATATTGGGTATAACATATACGAAAGATACAGAGGACACCATTATGCATTAAAAGCAAGTAGGCTGCTTTTGCAGTTTGCCCATGAATTGGGGCTAGAAGAGGTGATTATTACCTGCGACCCAGATAATATACCTTCCAAAAAAACCCTTGAACGCTTAAATGGGCGCTATCTTGCAATGGTAGAGGTGCCAAAGGACTCTCCTTGTTATGCGGCAGGAGACCGTCAAAAATGCCAGTTTCTTTATAAAACTGCAAGCTATCTTTCTGTTACTGGTTGACCACAACCAGGTTATCATATTAATATAATTAACAGATAACGAACTATACATACTTCTTGACAAATTTATAGCAGTTCCATAAAATATATCCAGCAATGAAATGTATAAGGGATATACATTTCATATAAAAACTGTGCAACATAAAAATGAATGCGAACACTCCACAATAGAAAGGATTTTGTAAAATGGATTTGAGTAAACACGTTGGTTACATGATTAAATGTATTGGCGATAAGATGAACGCACGCACCACCCGTCGTCTCAAAAAATTTGGCTTAACCATGTCCCAATTTTGTGCCCTTTCCTATATTTATGAGCATGGTGGCGTTTCAACCCAAAAAGATATTGAAAAATATTTTGACATCTCTCACCCAACAGTGGTAGGGGTTGTTGCGAAGCTGGAACAAAATGGGTATCTAACATGTAGTGTAGGGAAAGAAGACCATCGCTTTAAGGTGTTGACCCTCACTGAAAAAGGGAAAGAAATTGGCCAAAAGTTGTTAGAAGAATTGGCTTATTACCAAAATGTGTTGACTGCTGATCTCTCCCCCTCTCAAATAGAAGCATTAAGAGAGGCGTTGGCGATTGTCTACAAAAATTTAGAGGACTAATCTAGTCCAAAGGAAGGTATGGTATGTTAAAAACAATCTTCAAAAGCTTAAGAGCGTATCGTAGAAGCACTTGGCAAACGGTATTTTGTTCAGCGATTGAAGCGGTGTTTGAAATTATCATTCCATTATGGATGGCCCGTCTGATTGACAAAGGAATAGAAGCAGGACAAATGCAGCAGGTATGGCTTTATGGCCTATTACTGCTGCTTTTTGCATTGTTGCAGGTGGTGACAGGGGTCTTGGCGGCACGCTTAGGGGCCAATGCCTCAGCAGGCTTTGCAGCCAATTTGCGTCAAGATATGTTTGACCGTGTCCAGCATTTTTCTTTTGCCAGTATAGACAAATTTTCCACTGCTTCAATGGTGACACGTCTGACCACGGATGTGACCAATATTCGCAATGCCTTCAATATGGTGATTCGTATGGCGATTCGCTCGCCGATGATGCTCATTATTGCCATGGTGGTTTCTTTCCGCATTAATGCGGAGATTTCCATGGTGTATGTGGTCGTGGTGCCTATTTTAAGTGGGATTTTGGCATTGATGATTTATTTTGCCTTTCCGATTTTTGATAACATCTTTGCTAGCTACGACACCCTCAATCAAGTGGTGCAAGAAAACGTACGCGCAGTGCGTGTGGTGAAGTCCTTTAATCGTGAAGGCTTTGAAATCGAGAAATTCCTGGGTATTTCTGAAAAAATTCGCAAGCTTTACACCAAGGCGGAATACATCATCGGGCTCAATGGCCCAGTGATGCAGGTGAGCATGTATACCTCGATGCTCCTCATCTCTTGGATAGGGGCCCATGCCGTGGTGGCAAGTGGCAATAATCCTGCCAATGGCCTCACCACTGGGGAGCTGACAGCGCTCTTTACCTATTCTATCCAAATTTTGGTGGGCTTGATGATGATATCCATGGTTTTTGTCATGATTATCATTGCCAGCTCCTCTGCTAAACGGGTGGCGGCCCTTTTAAATGAAGAAATCACCCTCGTCAGCCCAGAAAATGGCAAGATGGTAGTGGAGGATGGGGGTGTGGTCTTTGACCATGTGACCTTTGCTTACAAGGCAGAGAGCGAGCAGCATGTTTTAAAGGACATCAATCTGTCCTTCGAAAGTGGGCAAACCATCGGCATTCTAGGGGGCACAGGCTCAGCAAAGAGCTCCTTGGTGCAACTCATTCCTCGTCTTTATGATGTGAGTGGTGGGCGTGTCCTCGTGGGTGGGGTGGACGTGCGGGCGTATGACCTTGATGTCTTGCGCCAGTCGGTGTCCATGGTTTTACAGAAAAATGAGCTTTTTTCTGGTACCATTCGTGAAAACCTCCAATGGGGCGATGCAGAAGCCAGCGACGAGCTGTTGCGTAAGGTCTGCGAAATGGCCGCTGCCGATGACTTTATTCAAAAAATGCCTGATGGCTACGATACCTACATCGAGCAAGGTGGGGTCAATGTCAGTGGTGGGCAAAAGCAGCGTCTTTGCATTGCCCGTGCCCTGCTGAAAAAACCAAAAATCCTCATCCTAGACGATTCCACCAGTGCAGTGGACACCCGCACCGATGCGCGCATTCAAGAAGCCCTCAAAACCTATCTCCCAGAAACCACCAAAATCATCATTGCCCAGCGTGTCAGCTCCTTGCAGCACGCCGACCAAATTGTGATTATGGACGATGGGAAAGTGGTGGCGTGTGGCACCCCTGCTTATTTGTTAGAAAACTGTGGGATTTATCGTGATATGTACCTGTCACAACAGAAGGAGGATGGGGAATGAAATTTTTGAAAAAACCACAAGCCCGTACTGCCCCATCTGGCGGCCTTGATAAAGCCACCATCAAGCGCTTAGGCAGCTATCTCAAGCCCTATCGTGCCAGACTAATCATGGTGGTGGGCTTGGTGTTGGTGAGCGCAGTGGCAAGTGCCGGCTCCTCTCTTTTTTTGAGAACCCTCATTGATGGCTACATTGTGCCTTTGATTGGCACTGAAAACCCTGATTTTTCAGGGCTTTTAGGGGCCTTGCTTCGCTTGTCGGCGTTACTGGCTTGTGGCATTGCCGCCAGCTGGGCCTATAGCTGGACGATGGTCAGTGTAGCCCAGCGCACCCTCAAAGAAATTCGTGATGAAATGTTTGAGAAAATGCAAACCTTGCCGATTCGCTATTTCGACACCCACGAGCATGGCGATACCATGAGCCTCTACACCAATGACGTGGACACCCTGCGTCAGATGCTGGCGCAAACCTTTGTCCAAGCCATTAGTTCCCTGTTCACCATTGTGGCGGTGTTTGTTTCGATGTTGTCTCTTAGCCTTTGGCTCACCCTCCTTGTGGTGCTTGGCTTGGTGGTGACCCTCAAGGCTGTGATTGGTGTGGCGAAAAAAAGTGGCCCATACTTTGTGGCACAGCAAAAGACCCTCGCCGCCTTAGATGGCTACATTGAAGAAATAATCAATGGCCAAAAGGTGGTCAAGGTGTTTGGTCACGAAGGGGCCGCACGCACCAAAATGCAACATCTCAACAAAGAGTGGGAAGAAGCCGCCGCCCTGTCCAATGGCTATGCCATGAGCATGATGCCAATACTCAACGGCTTTGGCTATATGCAATACCTGATTGTGGCAGTTGCAGGGGCAACAATGGCCCTGCTAGGAGTGACCAATGTCAGCCTCACAGGAGTTGATGTGGTGACTGTGGGAATGATTGCTGCCTTCCTCACCTTGGCACGCAGCTTCACCCAGCCGATTTCGCAAATTTCCACGCAGTTCAATGCGATTGTCACTGCCTTGGCAGGAGCAGGACGCATTTTTGCCTTCTTAGATGAAGCGCCAGAAACCGACCAAGGTTGTGTCACCTTGGTGCATGCCAAGGAAGAAAATGGCACCCTTGTGGAATGCCCAGCCTGCACAGGTCTTTGGGCATGGAAGCAGCCACGAGGACAGGAAGTCAACTACATCAAGCTTGAAGGGCGTGTGGTGCTCGACCATGTGGACTTTGGCTATACGCCAGAAAAGCAGATTCTTCACGACATCACCCTCTATGCAGAGCCAGGCCAAAAAATTGCCTTTGTTGGGGCCACTGGTGCAGGGAAAACCACCATCACCAACCTCATCAATCGCTTTTATGACATTGACGATGGCAAGATTCGCTATGATGGTATCAATATCAACCATATCAAAAAGGCGGATTTGCGCCGTTCCTTAGGGGTGGTGCTCCAAGAGGTGCACCTGTTTAGCGACACCGTGATGGAAAATATTCGCTATGGCAATCCCGATGCCAGCGATGAAGCGTGCATCCGTGCCGCAGAGCTTGCCAACGCCGATGGCTTCATTCGGATGCTCCCAGAGGGCTATCAAACCCTCCTCAAGGGCGATGGCTCAGGGCTTTCTCAAGGCCAACGACAGCTCTTGTCGATTGCTCGGGCAGCCGTCAGCAATCCTCCAGTGATGATTTTGGATGAAGCGACCAGCTCCATCGACACCCGCACAGAAGCCTTGGTGCAGGATGGCATGGACAAGCTGATGAAAGGACGCACCGTCTTTGTCATTGCCCATCGCCTCTCGACCATTAAAAACGCCGATGTGGTCATGGTCATGGACCAAGGACGCATCATTGAGCGTGGCAACCATGACCAGCTCATGGCCGCCCAAGGGATGTATTATCAGCTCTATACAGGGGCTTTTGAATTGGAATAACAGAAGCAAATAAAAAAAGCACTGGGCAAAAGTCCAGTGCTTTTTTGATCCGATCTATATAATAGAGGGAGGTTATTTTTTATTATAGTAGGGAACGCAGTATTTTGAGGGGGAATACTTACGCTTTAGCAATCGCCTTTCCAAGCGCAATAGCTGCAACTTCTTCATCAGAACCCGCTTCTGGCGCATCAAGGATTGCAAGGCCTTCACTTACAAGGTTGGCACCGAGTTTTACCACGTCGCCAGCCCAGTAGTCCATATATTCGCCGCTGTTCCAGTTGTAGGAGCCGAAAAGCACCACATTTTTACCAGAAAGCTTGTCTTGAATGGAATCCCACATTGGTTGGAAATCTTCTGTTTCAAGTTGTTCATCACCCATTGCAGGGCTACCAAATGCAAAGTTGGTGTAGTTGTCAATGAGGCTTGGTTCTACATCCCAAGGTTGGAAAACATCGGCAGTTTCACCAGCTTGTTCAACGCCTTTTTTCACGCATTCCATGATTTTTTCGGTGTTGCCGGTACCACTCCAATAAATAATTGCTACTTTACTCATCAATACTCATCCTTTCGAATTTTGAAATTTTTACATTGCACGAGCAAAATCTTCAAGGCGTTGTCCTTGCTGGTAACGCAACAGACACTCTTGACGACAGCGGTCGTAATCGGCAAAGCATTTCTTTGCTTGCTCCTCGTTGTCGTAGACGCACCAGTAGCCACGCATTTTGGAACAGGTTGAGCCAAATTGTACGAAGTTCTTTACATCAGAGAGGGGATAAGATAAGAACAGTCCTATCTCGTGAGGAAACTCTGTGTAATGGCGCAAACGCACAGAAAGCTGAGAGAGGGCAGATTTAGGGTCGAATTTTTCGTAGCCGTGTTGGCGTAAAAAATCCTGACAGTCTGGGTCTGCTAAATCTCTTTCAAGGGCTTTCACACGATACACATAGACCAGAGGCGGTTTGTCCTCCTTGAAAAACAGACGGATGTCGATGCCGAAGCGTGATAAGCTTTTGCGTGCTTCTACCACATCACGGCACAATGTTTTTGGGTCTTCATGACACGCATTAAATAAGCTGCCTGTTTTGTTGCCCATAATCGTTGGCGCACAAAAACGGACAATTCGTTCTTCTAGCATGGCTATAGACTCCTTTTCGCTAAATGTTTGAGTTAGCTATTACTAACTCATGGCGTCATTATAGGGAAAAAAACTGGGAATGTCAATTGATTTTAAGAAAAAAATTAGCTTATGCTAACGAAAATTCCCTTGAGAAAAGCAGGACTCGACCCGTGGTCGTGCGTTGAAAGTCGATAGGAGAAAGCGTATAATGAAGGGAAGACCAAAATGAAGAGGACGATTACCATGCTACTAGACGTTCAACAAGAAAAAGATTTTCGCTATGCCGTAGAGGCCCTGCAGCAAGGCAAGCTGATTGCCTTTCCCACGGAAACCGTCTATGGCTTAGGGGCAGACGGCTTCAATGAAGCGGCTTGTCGTGGCATCTATCGTGCCAAAGGGCGCCCTTCTGACAATCCCTTGATTTTGCACATCAGTGATGAAAGGGAGCTAGAGGGCATTGTGTCGTCTGTGCCAGAAAAGGCAAGACAATTGGCCAAAGCCTTTTGGCCAGGACCCTTAACCATGGTTTTTGAGCGTCAAGGCCATGTGCCAGATGTGGTCACTGGTGGACTCTCTACTGTGGCAGTGCGATTGCCTGACAGCATCATTGCCCAAGGCTTGATTCGTGGGGTGGGACACCCCTTGGCAGCGCCAAGTGCCAATTTAAGCGGCAAGCCATCGCCAACCTTGGCACGTCATGTGGAAAAGGACTTTGGCGAAGCCATTGCTGGGGTGATTGATGGAGGGGCTTGTCGTGTGGGCGTGGAGTCAACCATTGTCGATATGACTGTAGAGCCGCCAGTGATTTTGCGACCAGGTGGCATCACCAAAGAGGACATCGAGGCGTGTATTGGCCCTGTGGCCATGGCAAAGGGCATCAAGGACGACAGCGTGCCGAAAGCACCTGGGATGAAATATCGTCACTATGCCCCAGAAGCACCTGTGTACTTGGTGACAGGCACCAATCGAGGGGCCAGACTGCTACAGCAGCTCCAAACCCTTGGCGAAAGAGAAATTGGCCTGCTCCTTGCCGATGAAACCATTAACACCCTAGGTATTTTGCCAACCAATGTACGCTGTTACAATCTAGGAAGCTTTAGTCGTCCTGCGGATGCTGCCCATCGCTTATTTGATGGTTTGCGACGCATGGATGCCTTTGGTGTAGAAGAAATTTATATTGATGCATGGGAAAAAGTGGGCATCGGCGATGCCTTGATGAACCGCATCGAAAAGCTCAGCCAACCATGGCAAGAGGAGGATGACCGATGAATATTGTCTTTGTTTGTACAGGCAACACCTGTCGCAGCCCAATGGCAGAGGGCATCGCCAAGGACGCACTGGCAAAGCTGCCACAAGGGGAGAAGGTACATGTGACTTCTGCTGGCTTAGCCGCCAATGAAGGCGATGCAGCCACCCCTCATAGCGTCAAGGTGTGTGCCGACCATGGGATTGATATCAGCCAGCATCAATCAAAGCCCTTGACCATGACCCTTTTGGCAGCGGCAGATAAAATCATCACCATGACCCATGGCCAAGCCATGGCCTTGCACCGTTTTATGCCAGAGCGTGCAGAGGATGTGATTCCTCTCCATGCGGATTTTGATGTGTCAGATCCCTTTGGCGGCACCGAAGGATTATATGAAAGCTGTTTTATACAAATTCAAGAAGGTATTTTAAATCATTTAACAGAATGGATAGAGGAGGACAATCAATAATGAAGATTGCATTAGGCAGTGACCACGGTGGCTACGATTTGAAATGTGCCATTGAAAAGTTTTTAGTAGAAAAGGGCCATGAGGTGGTCGATTTTGGTACCGATAGCTACGATTCCTGTGATTATCCACAAATCGCCGAACCAGCAGCACGTGCAGTGGTTGCTGGAGAATGCGACAGAGGCATTCTCATCTGTGGAACAGGCATTGGCATCGGCATTGCCGCCAACAAAATTGATGGCGTGCGTGCAGCCCTTTGCCACGACACCTTTTCTGCACGTGCAAGTCGCAACCACAACAATGCCAATATATTGACCATGGGACAACGTGTCATTGGCACTGGCTTGGCCCTCGATATTGTCGATGTATGGCTTGAAAGCGAATTTGAAGGTGGCCGTCATGAACGCCGCATTGCACAAATTGCAGATTTAGAAACAAAATAGAATAGAAAAATAGGGATTTGTTATTTTTTTGTTTACTTGTCGCGCACTGGTAGCAACAGAGCAATGACAATCCCCATTTGCCTTTTATCTTTCAGAGGGACTTATGCTATAATAATCCAAGGTAAACAAAAAGGAGGTTTTTTCAGAATGAAGAAAAAAATGACAGCACTCTTCATACTTTTGGCAATGCTCATCACCCTATTGCCAACTGCTGCCTTTGCTGCAACGATGTCTGGCAGTGCTAAAATTGACATCACTGTGGCAAGCTTTGACAACAAAATGGCTGAACAAAACAACTACGTGTTGGTTATTATTGATGGCGACGACGTTGCCAGTGGACAACGTGTGGCTTGCTATTTAGATGGGGTGGATTCTCCATTATATAGTGGCGTCTTGACTGCAGGTCAAAACATCCTCTATTTGGACAAGAAAAACATTCCAGGGATTGAAAGCACCTATGAAAATCGTCACCTCACCGTGACCATCACCAATGCCAGTGGCAATACCATCTTGCGCAGTGGCATATTCACCAAACAGATCAGTGCCACTGATGCAAAGAAAATGGTGGTCACCATTGACAATGGCATCACCAATACCAGCCGTATGGTGAATGTGAAATTTGATGCAGAATTTTCTCCAAGCATCACTGACCGTGTGCGCCTCACTGGCCTCAATGCACAAGGGGTAGAAGTTGGCACCCCAAGTTATATCAATGTGGCGTCTGGCTACTTAAATGACAAGGCCGATGAAGATGGTATGCGTGCCATTACCAAAAAGCAAAAGCTCAGCTTTTCAAGCGATGCCAAAAAGGTGCGTGCAGAATTCTTGCGTGATGGCAAGGTAGTATCTGCATTGACCCAAGAAATTAGCCTTGTTTCCAAATATGGCGAATTTAAAGACCTTGAATTGACATTCCCAAGCGATGTCGTGGCACCAGGGGAAACCGTGAAGGGCACCCTTTATTATGTCAACACCGACAACAAACGCTTTGACATCTCAAAAGAGGCTCTTTATGTATACAGCGCTTCTGATGCCATCGCTCAAAAAGATAGCAAGAGCCCAAGCCTCGTGATTGCCAACAATGCTAAAGTGGGCAGTAGCATCAAAATTTCTGCGTACTATGGCAGTCAATTGGTACAAAAAACCTTGACTGTTGGCACCATCAACAGAGTGTCCATGGACAAGGACAGTGCCTATGTCAACCGTGATACCGACATCAAGGTCAGCACTGGAAAAGCCTTGAACTTCACCCCAAGCAAGGTGGCAGTACGCCTTATCAACGGCACCGACCCAGCTGCCAACATCAGCCTGAAAGCAGGAAACTTGGCAACCCTTGCAAAGGATGGCATCTTCAGTGCAATCGTGAAGAGCGATCGCCCAACCACAGGGACTTTTGAATTTACCTTTACCGATGCAAAGGGCAACAGCTATAAGGCGATTAGTAGCACCTTCACCTTTAAAGCCAAAACCACCAAGATTGAAAAACGCAGCGTGCTCATGGGCATCAATTCCAAAGACCTGCTCATCAACGGCAGCAAAACCACCATGGACACTGCGCCAATGATTCAAAACAATCGTACTTATGTACCAATTCGTGCCCTCGTGGAGGCTTTTGGTGCAGACGTGGATTGGGACCCTAAGACCGAAAAAATCACCATCAACTATGGCACCCAAGAAATTGTCATGAAGGTTGGCAAAACCGCCTACACCGTTGATGGCAAAGCAAAAACCATGGACGTGGCACCATTCATCAATGCCAGCACCAGCCGTACCCTCGTGCCAGTGCGCTTTGTGGCAGAAGCCCTCGGCTTCACCGTCACCCCATCCTATTATTCTGATGGCACCACCTCCAACGTTTTATTCGTCAACTAAAGAAGCAACCCAAAGCCCTCACCAGTTGGTGAGGGCTTTTTTTTGTTGGTCCTTATTCAGTGATTGAAAATAACTAAAAAATATTTTATTATGATATTAAAGATGTTATTTTGTTAAAATTTATATCAACTAAGAAAGAAGGGATTTACATGAAACAGAAGCTGCTTGTCATACTTTTGGTCGGTGGGTTGCTCTTTTCTGCCACACCTGTCTTTGCGATTGATGTGGTGGTTCACGATAGGGCACTTGACTATTCCTCAGACCAGCCTCCTGTGATTCAAAATGGACGTACCCTTGTACCAGTGCGTTCCATCCTAGAAGCCTTTGGGATGACAGTGGCGTGGGCCCCTGATACAAGAACAGTGACTTGTCAAAAAGACAATCAGACCATTCAGCTACAAATAGATCGCCCTATTGCCACAGTGAATGAGAGACAAATCTCTCTTGATGTGCCGCCAACCATTCTCAATGGGCGCACCATGGTGCCTCTACGTTTTATTGCTGAATCCTTAGGGGCTCGTGTAGAGTGGCTACAGGCAAATCAGACTGTCTATGTAGATAGCAAGGTGCCAGAGATTAAGGTGCCAATGATAAATCCAGACATTGACTTTATTCTGACCCATTCCTACGGTGATATTGCACAAAAATACCCCTTGGAAGAGGTGTCTATTAAGACCTTTATGGCATTGGCACCTGTACCAAGTGGTTTGGGAGATTCCTTTCCTTATCCAGGCTTTGTGAAGAGGATTCAAGGCACAGACATTGTTTTAGGGTTTGTCGATAGTGTGTGGGCAAGGGAGAGAGGGATTGACCAGCTTGCGAGAGAGAATAAGGCAAGAGAGATTAGTGCCATCATCCAACAGTATCGTCCAAGTCCAACGGCCACTGTTCGCACCGTATCAGGCAATGCCAGTGACTTTATCATCCAGATGCCTGACAATTTTTCCGTGACCTTTGAATCCTTCGCGCATAGTATTGGCTATTTTTATGGCGCAGACCAAAGCGGAAGCTATTATGATAGCCAATACCATCCGTATGGCGGGTACAATTATTGCTTACAATCAGAAAAAGCCAACCATTCAAGCAACCCAGCCATGAGTTTGGTCACCCCTGATACCAAGGTTGGTATTTATAGTCGCTATCACTAATAGGCAGTTTTTATAGGAAGCATACAAGATGAAACCACTCATACGTGCACGCATCATTTCTGTGGCGTTATAGGGTGTGGCGGTGCTGTGTCACCACCATTCTTTATTATCAACATCGAAAACAATCAAAATAGAACCGCCTCATACCAAAAGCCCCCTCACCTAATCGTGAGGGGGCTTTGTTTAGCTGCCGATGGGTTCGCCGATGGGGAGCTGGCGGTTGACTTTGAGCTGAAGGGGTTGACAATGCTAAAGCATTAGTGTACTATCTAACTAGTACAGCAGAACAGAACGAAAGGACGTGGGTCTGTGAAGTTTCAATCCAATACGCCAATTTATTTGCAGGTGGTAGAGGACATTCGTCACAAAATCATCCGTGGCGAACTGTCGAGTGGCGACAAGCTGCCCTCTTCAAGAGAATTGGCACTACAATATGAAATCAACCCCAATACGGCCGCAAGGGTGTATGGCGAGCTGGAGCGATTGGGCATCAGCTACACCAAGCGTGGCATTGGCACCTTTATTACAGACGATGTAGAGGCCATCGAGAAGGGAAAAGAAATGGCACTGGAAAAATTGATTACACAATTCATCCTAGAAATAGAAAAGTTTGGTTATACAGTGGCAGATATTCCTGCCTTATTACATAAAATAGCAGACAAAGAGGAGGACACACACCATGAAGCTGGCATGTAAACAGGTTGTTAAAAAATATTACAAAAAGGTGGCCCTTGACGGTGTGAATTTCACCTTAGAGCAAGGCAAGATTTATGCCCTCCTTGGCCCCAATGGCAGTGGGAAGTCAACGATTATGAAAATCATTGCAGGCCTTTCCAAGCAAAGCAGTGGCGAGGTGCTTTACAACGATGTCCCAATCAGCTGGCGCACCAAGGCAGAGATTGCCTATATGCCAACGGAGGATTATTTTTACACCTTTATGAAGGTCAAGGACGCTGGCAAATACTACGATGAGGTCTATGAGGACTTTGATTTGGCACGTTTCAGTCATTTATTGGATGAGTTCGATTTACCAAAGGACCGCAAAATAAAGGTCCTTTCCTCTGGGATGAAGGCCAAGCTTAAAATTGCCCTTGCCCTCTCTCGCACCTGTCCAGTGGCTTTGCTGGATGAGCCGATGAATGGGATTGACCTTGTGGCACGAGACCATATGATGCAGGCCCTTATTCAAGGCTTTGACGAAACAAATACCGTGGTCATTTCTAGCCACATGGTGGATGAGCTGGAGAAGCTTGTTGACCAAGCCATTTTTATGAAGGATGGCAAGGTGATTTTAGAGGGCAATGTGGAAGATATTCGCAGTCAATACGGCAAATCTCTCACCGATTTGTACCGTGAGCTTTACGCATAAGGAGGCATTCCATGGGAACATTGATGAAATATGAATTTATTCGTAGTTGGTCTAATATTTTTTGGATTCTAGTCACAGCCATTGGGTTAGAAATTGGCTTTTTGGTGACATGGTGGATGAAAAGCGATTATATTGGACTTTTTTTTGTTGGATTGACATTTTTAATGGCATTTACCGTCTTTTTTATCTACCTCAATGGGATTAAGATGTTTTCAGATGATTTGAATAAAAAAGAAGGCTACATGATTTTTATGACACCAAACTCTGCCTATAAAATCATGGGCGCCAAGCTGCTCTCTGTGATTTGTATTGCCACTGGATTGAGCTTGTTTATGGCACTGCTTTTTGTGATTGACGGCCTAATTCTAGGAGATGCCAATACATGGAGCAATATGCAGCTCTTTTTCCAAGAAATGAATGTGGATTATGGCATAGATGTCAAAACCATGCTAGGGATGGGGGCCATCACCATCTTATATGCGTACCTAAGTCTTGTGGTGCTTGTGATTTTTGGTTACTTTGCGATTTCCTTGAGTGCCACTCTTTTTCAAAATATTAAAAGAAGAGGGGTCATCACCTTCTTCATTATTGTTGGCTTGCTGGCCCTGATTTCTTGGCTGGAAATGCAATTAGGTTGGGGAAATATCAGCATGGAAAATGTCACAACGGTGCAGGAGTTTATGATTCATCAAATTCCTTCCACTATTCTTGAGGTGGTGTGTGCCTTTTTTGCCTTTCTGGGCAGTGGCTATTTGCTTGACCACAAAATCAGCTTGTAAATCACAAAAAAAACCACGTTCTCCGAACGTGGTTTTTGTTTTATAGGATGGTGTCTTCCATGTAAACATCGCCTGCGAGGGTTTTCCATTGAACGGTGGTGCCATCTATCACCATGTAGCTTTGTGGGCTATCGGCCTTTGGCAAGGTGGTGGAGCCTGGATTCATATAGCGATGGCTCAAGCGTTGCTCGTTGGCAGGAATATGGGTGTGCCCATGGAGCAGGATGGTTTTGGCATTGGCAATGGATGGCAGATGCTCATTGTTGTAGGTGTGGCCATGGGTGACAAAGAAAGGCACCCCTTCGATGTAGAGATGGCAATAATCTGCCATACAAGGAAAATCGAGCACCATTTGATCGACTTCTGCTTCACAGTTGCCACGCACGCAAAGTATCTTCTCTTTGACGCTATTTAAAAGGGCGATGACTTTTTTTGGTTCATAGCCTTCTGGCAAATTGTTGCGAGGGCCATGATAGAGCAGGTCCCCAAGGAGTAAGAGCACATCGGCTTGTTCGGCATGGAAGCGCTCTAATAATTTTTCAGTGCATGGGGCACTGCCATGTAAATCAGATGCAACAAGATATTTCATGATTTAAACCTCACTGTTCATACAAATATTATGGTTCTCATAGTAGCGAAAAGTAGAAAAGAATGCAATGCCATCTTGCAGGCTGGACGGTTTTTTGATACCCTCAAAGAGAGAAATGGAGGCAGAAACATGGTCATTCAGGGACGCTATGATACAATTACCGACTTATACCATGATGTACTGTTGTTTATTGGAGCTGGTGTGGATGTGAAGGATATGGTGGTCTTTCGCCCAAGCTATGAGCTGATTTATAAGGACACCCCAGAGGACCCACAGCATCTGCGTTTGCGTCACCAAGAAACAACACAAATCGAAAATTTGGCACAGCGCTTGCACGTTTTTGTAGACGAAGAGGCATCGGTGCCATTGATGAGTGAAAAAGAAAAGGCTTGCTACGATCAGGTGCGTTCAGAGCTGCACTATGGGCGCTTGGTGCTCTTTGTGCCAAAGCATTTGGCAGAAATAGAAGTGCCAAAGGATGCCACCAACTATTTCAAAAAGTAAGAAAAAAACCACGTTCACAGGAACGTGGTTTTTTAGTGGCGTCGTTGAGCTTGTACAGCCAAGAGGGCCGCAAATAAAATAAAGGCAATGAGCCAAAGGTACATCAGACGATAGCCGATGACATCGCTTAAAAATCCAGCCAAGAGGGCGCCGATGCCGATGCCGATATCAAAGCCGATAAAGAAGGTCGCATTGGCAACGCCATAGCGTTCAGGGGGCACATACATGACGGATAAGGTTTGCAAGGCTGTTTGTGCGCCACCAAAGCCAGCCCCATAGAGAAAGCCACTCAAAAGGAGCATCGGGAGGTTTTGGGCAGTGGCCAAAAGCAAGAGGGCGAGCATCAGAGATGCCAAGGAGGGCATCACCGCCACCATCATGCCATATTTATCAATCACCGTACCAATCAGTGGACGCACCAAGAGCAAGGCAATGGCATAGATGGTGAAAAAAGAGCCAATGTTTTCAATCCCTAGCTGATGGGCAAAGAGGGAAATAAAAGAGGTCACTGCACTCATGGTCAAGGTGACACAGGCAATCATTGTCGCTGGCAAAAGGGCTGTGCGCTCAATCAATCCCTTGGATTTTTCTTTTCTAGGACGGGTGCCCTCTTGATGTGGATAAAAAATAGCAATCAGAAAAGCCAACACCAGCATCGCCACACTGGTATGAATCACATAGGTAAAGCTTTCTTCGTTGAGAATCGACAAGGCGACCGCAGGGGCAAAGGCCAGAGAAAAAGCCGTGGATAAGCCAAAATACCCCATTCCCTTGCCCAGCCTCGCACGTGGAATGGCGAGGGTAGCCAGGGTGCTGGTGGTGGTGCTGGAAATCCCCCATACCAAGCCATGCAACAGGCGCACCACCATGAGCAAGGCCATGATTTGAAAGAGGGCATAGGAATAAATCAATACACCCAGCAGACACAAGCCAAGGAGAAAGAGATGCTTCTTGTTGAGGTTGTCAATCAAATGTCCGCCAAAGGGACGCATACCCACCGAACCAAGGGTAAACAATGAGAGAAAAATGCCAATGGCACTATCTGGAATCTCAAGCTGTTTCAGATACACAGGCAAGGTGGGATTGAGCATATTAAAGCTAAAGAAAATCAAGAAATTGACGGCAATTATCTGCACAAAGGGTCTTGTCCAGAGGGTTTTGTTGTCTGTCACTTCGTACCATCTCCTGATTTAGACTCGGCAGTGTCCTCTTGATGCAAAGGATCGTATTTTGAGAGGTTGTATTGATTGATCAAGGAAATAATTTTGTTGGCATAGTGAGGGTCGGTGGCATATCCTGAATTTTGGATGGCACGTGCCGCTTCTGCAGGAGATTTTGCCTTGCGTACCGATTGATAGATGTCATTTGTGCCAATTAAACGGGCATAGTCTGCAAAGCTCTCATAAGGATTTTGATAGACACAAAAGCTATCGCTGATGGTGACTTTGTTGCCGTTGACGTACTCGTTGGTTTTTAAATGCACACTGCGCATACCATCGTGGGCCTTGATGCCAAAATAATTATTGTAATCAAAGGAAAGACGAGACTTGCCATATTCACTTTCAAGGGCCGCTTGGGCAAGGGCCACAGAGGGATAGAGGCCGTATTTTTCAGAGGCCTCCTTGGCAACAGGGCCCATGGCCTTAAAGAAGCTACGAGGGTCGCCAATTTTGAAGGTGATATCGGTGTGCCCCTTTGGTTCTTCAACCACTGCCTGCCCAATCAGGTTGAGGGCACATAAAATGAAAAAAATACTAAGGCTTAACATAAAAAACCGTAGCACTGGATCTTTTTTAGTTGTTTTTCGTCGCTTCTTGGATGCTGCACTGCCAGCCTTTTTGCTGGTAGGCGGTGTGCGACGATAGGTGGATTTGTGATGATTCATTACAGGACTCCTTTCATCACCAATCTTAACATTATAACATACACGCATAAAATGTAAAGAAACAATTCCCCTTTAAAAAGTGTCAATTCAGAGAAAGCCTGTCCTTTTGTTGTTGACCATGTATAATAAAGGAAAGAACAAAAAGGAGGCCCCTATGTTAACCATTCGTTGTGCAAAATGCAAAACCAAGCTATGGAAATATGACAAAATCGGCCATGGCGAAGTGTTGCGCTGCCACAAAGCACGCATCAGTAAGTGGTATGTGCCAGAGGAGATACAAGAATACAAAATTGTCTGTCCCAACTGCAAGCAGGCCATTGGCATTGATAAGGGGAGCTTTTACAAAATGGATCCCAACGCCTTTTTGTACAAGGGCACCAAGCGAAATAAATAAAAAATCCCCGCCCGTGAGCGAGGATAAAAAAAGGAGTGAATATATATCCTGGTGCAGAGGATGCCTCGCTTCTTAAGGTGCTGCAAAGAAAAAACGATGCTGTTGTTGGTAGACATCCCTTGAAAACTAGAGGACCTTGGCACGAAGGCCCTCTATCTATATATATGGACAACATTTGTATGATTTAAACATCAAAGGGTTTGTTATTTTGAAGAAAATATCGTACAATAGTAACGCTTCAAAATGCCCATCGAGGGATGGGGACTTGTTCGGGAACGCCAAGTATAAAAAACTAATCATTGTTTAGTGCACATTTTTTTTGTGTAGTTCTCCTTAAATTTATCTTAAGGAGTTTTTTTTATGGAAAAAATCAATGTCATTATCGATTGTGACCCAGGGATTGACGACACCCTTGCCCTGCTCATGGCACTGCTTAGTGAGGACGTCAATGTATTGGGCATCAGCATTTGCGGCGGCAACAACACCGTCGACAAAGGCTATCTCAATGCCAAGCGAGTGCTGCATTTCCTCGGCAAAGAGGTAGAGGTGGTGAAAGGCTTGGAGAAGCCTTGTCATCGTCCGCTAGAAATCACCGAGGAAACCCATGGCGTGGATGGCTTTGGTGAGTATGCCCCAGCCTTTGATAAAGCCTATGGCTTTGATGCAGCGGCGCATACGCCCGAAAGAAGCATGGAGGCGTTTTATGAAGCCGTGCTCAATAGCGGTCAAGAGGTACAGGTATTGGCCCTCGGCCCAATGACCAATATCGCTCATCTTTTAGAAAGGATGCCCGAGGCCTTTGGCAAGGTGACACGCTTGGTGTCCATGGGTGGCAACTACAAAAGCCATGGCAACTGCTCTCCCCTCGCTGAATTTAACTATTGGGTAGATCCAGAGGCGGCGTGCTTTGTTTATCAGCATGCCCCTGTGCCAGTGGAAATGGTGGGGCTAGATGTGACCCGCCAGATTCTTTTAGAGGAAACACGCCTGCAAGCCCTCATCGACACCAATCCAAAAATTGGCCACTTCATTCAAGAAATTACACGCTTTTACAAGGATTTTCATTGGAAATACGAAGGCATTCGTGGCTGTATCATCAATGACCCTTTGGCTT
Organism: uncultured Peptococcaceae bacterium; assembly: GCA_947254645.1. Lineage (GTDB taxonomy): Bacteria > Bacillota > Peptococcia > Peptococcales > Peptococcaceae > UMGS1590. The sequence goes on from CAMYDW010000004.1 coordinate 20,539, forward strand.
TTGCCCTTCTCATTGACGAGGAGCTGTTGCAAGGCTTTGAGGCCTACACCGACATTGCCTGTGAAGGCATCGCCCGTGGAGTGAGTGTAGTCGATGACCATCATTTTTATAAGAAGCCTGCCAATGCCATTATTTACAACAAGGTTGATGCACCACGCTTCTTTGAGAAGCTGCAAGCCATTTTTGGAGGTGCAAGATGAAGGGGATAGACAGTCGCCGTTTGATTATTTTGGCGCTCCTTGCGGCCATCAATATTGTAGGGGCCGCCTTAGCCCTTTTGTTGCGCTTGCCGATTTACCTTGATTGCCTTGGTACCATCATGGCAGCCATGGCTTTTGGGCCAGTGTATGGGATGGTATGTGCTCTCATCAGTGGGTTGATTAATGGCATGATTGATAGCTTTGCCTTGTTTTTTATGCCAGTGGCCATTCTCGTTGGGGGACTGGTAGGCTATTTGCATCAAAAACAGCTTTTTGTAGGCAAGAAGCTGTTTCTCGGCACTCTCATTGTTGCAGGGGCTTCCTCGATGGTGGCGGCAATCATTGTGGTATGGCTTTTTGGCGGGCTGACCTCCTCGGGCTCCACCTATTTGATTCAAGCCCTGCAAGCCATGGGGATGAACCTCACTGCCAGTGCCTTTTTGGTGCAATTTCTCACCGATTATTTAGATAAATTCATTGCCATCACAGTGGTCTTATTAGTGCTCAAGCGCATACCGACCAGTGTTTTTACAAGGAGCTTCCATGAATAGATACAGTCAAATTGAGGAAAAATTTCCCCGTGAAATCGTTCTATTAAAAGCCACCCCCTGTCGCTGGGGAAAATGTGCTTTTTGCGATTATATCGAGGACAACACCACCGACCTTCAAACCATCATTCAGGAAAATAGAGCGGCCCTTGCCAATGTGACTGGCAAATTTGGACGCCTAGAGGTGATTGACTCTGCCAGTGTCTTTGAACTGCCAGAGACGTGCCTACAGGACATCAAAAAAGTGGCAGAGGCCAAGGGCATCACACAGCTGGTCTTTGAAGCCCATTGGATGTATCGCCATCGCCTAGAGGAAATTCGTGCTTTTTTTGAAGGCATTGATATTTTCTTCAAGATTGGCGTGGAAAGCTTTGACGACCACTTCCGCAACCACGTTCTCAAAAAAGGCATGGTCTATGATAAGGTCGAGGAAGTGGCGGCTCTTTTCGACTCGCCATGTCTGCTGGTGTGTGTCGAAGGGCAAACCAAAGAGATGATTGCCACGGACATTGACATCGCCTTGACCCACTTCAAGCGTTGCACCATCAATATTTTTAACAACAATACCACCGAAATCAAAAGAGACGACACCCTCTATCAATGGTTCGTCAGCCATTACCGTCATCTGTTAGAGGAGGAACGTGTGGAAATGCTCTTAGAAATCACCGATTTTGGTGTTGGCTAAAAAAGGGGGCATCCTTTTATAGGGTGCCTATTTTTTTATGCATTTTTTGCAGGCGTTTGTGTCATAATAAGAACATAGACAAAGACAACGTGCTGACGGAAAGCAAGAATCCTAGAAGCCATGCAAGGGATTATCCGCATCATTCAATCTGTGCCATCACCCAAGGTGGTCAATACATCAGTATAAAGGAGGAACCCCTATGTCAAAGATAAAAAAGGATAAAATCGAAGCAAAAGGATTTGCTATTCAAGTGTATACTGAAGATTTTAAAAATGACTACATCAGTCTCACAGATATTGCACGATACAAGAATGCTGAAGAACCAAATGTAGTTGTTGCAAATTGGATGAGAAATTATAACACAATAGAGTATTTAGGAATATGGGAGCAATTAAATAACCTTGAATTTAACCCCCTCGAATTCGAGGGGTTTTTGAAAGAAGCAGGTAGTCATGCATTTACGCTATCTCCACAGAAATGGGTGAATACAACAAATGCCAAAGGCATATATGTGAAGGTCGGAAGAGGTGGCGGTACTTTTGCCCACAAGGATATTGCATTTAAATTTGCATCATGGATTTCGGCAGAGTTTGAGTTATATATCATTAAAGACTATCAAAGACTAAAAGACGATGAAAACTCGAGATTGTCACTAGGTTGGAATCTTAATCGAGAAATTTCTAAGATTAACTACAAAATTCATACCGATGCCATAAAAGAATATCTCATTAAGGATCTCACAAACGAACAATTATCTTATAAATATGCAAGTGAAGCAGATATGCTCAATGTTGCTTTATTCAATAAACGAGCCAAAGAGTGGCGTGAAGAAAATCCAGATTTAAAGGGAAATATGAGAGACTATGCAAGTCTGAATGAGCTCTTGGTGCTAGCAAACATGGAAAGCTACAATGCAGTCCTAATTGGCAAAGGGCTTGAGCAAAAAGAAAGGATGATTGAACTTAGAAAACTCGCCAGAACACAATTGATGTCACTTGAAAAACTTCATGATAGGGGCATCAAAAAATTAGAAAGGAAAAAATAATTATTTTAATCCAAGGATATAATAGGCAGACTGTCTCCGCTGCGTTCTTGCACACGGGGGCATCTTCGCATAAAATAGAGGTATTGTTTAAAGTAGAAAGAGGTGGACTTTATGATGTATAAGGTTTTTGATGATATAGAAATTCCGGAGGGGTCTTTTATCATGAGTGATGGCAAACATTATTTCGTGCGTGCACGCCATGTGGGGTCTTTGGTGACCTTGGAGCAATTGCGTGGATTGTGTGATGTGGCAGAAAAATATGGCGATGGTCGTTTGCGTTTGGCAGCACGCCAAAATATCCAAATTTACAACTTGGACTTAGACCATGTTGAAGCTGCCAAGGCGGCCCTCGATGCCATTGATATGCCAGCGATGGGACGCTTTAGCGATATTTGCATCAATCCAGACAGTGGCTTGGCCATTGGCGAAAGCTTTGATGTGGCACCTTATGCCCAACGCCTTGGCGAATGGGTGCGCAACGCTGACGCTGCAAAAATGCTCCCAGGGAAGTTCAAGATGAGTCTATCCTCTAGCGAAATGGATGGGGGCAATGGCAGCTATGGCGATTTGAGCTATTATGCCTTTGAAAAAGATGGCAAGCGCTATTTCAAGGTCTATGCTGGCGGAAGCCTCGGTGCGATGGCAATGTTGGCGGTTTTGGTGGAAGAAGCCCTGCCAGCAGAAGATTTCCTTGTGGCAGCAGAAGCAGTGGCGAAAACCTTCTATGCCCTCTTTGAAGGGGTGGACATTGGCAAAAAACGTATGCGCTTTAAAATTCGTGCCCTTGGGGAGGACGCCTTCAAAGCCCTTTATGCTGAAAAACGTGCCGAAGTGGTGTCAGAAGCCCTGCGCTTCACTCCAGCACCAGCTGCAGAAAAAGCACGTCCATGGCAAGCAGCGGCAGCAATATCCCATCCTGCCATTCATTCAACACGTTTTGAAGGGATTTATAGCCTTTCCTTGCATACTTTCGATGGCATGATGACCGTCAAACAAATGCGTGCCCTTATTGACGCCGTGGCAGGACTGGGCCATGAGGTAGAAATTGCCCTCGATTCCATGCATGGCTTGTGGCTGCGTGATTTGTCCGGCCCAGAGGCAGAGGCGCTTTTGCCACAATTAGAGCCTGTCCTTGGCGACCAACGCCGAGCTCTGATGGTGAGCTGTCGTGGCAAGGGTGTGTGTCGTTTTGGATTGGCACATACAGCCACCCTGCTTCATAGATTAAAAACCATTGAAAGCATTGACTTGCCAGAAATTCACATCTCTGGTTGTATGAACTCCTGTGGCAGACATCAGGTGGCTGCTCTCGGATTCTGGGGCAAAAGTGCTGGTGAAAAAACCACTGAGGATGTTTTTGAAGTGGTGGTCGGCGGACGCTTACAAGAAGGGGAAGCGGCACGCATGGCCGTGCCAGTAGGCAAGATTCACACCAAGGATGCCGTTGCCTTTGTCGAAAAGCTGGTGGCGCAAAAGCAAGCAGACGCACCAGATATGCCATGGAGCGATTATCTGCTCGCCAATAAATCCATGGTGGAAGCATTATTAGCAGAATAAGGAGAGAATGGTTTTGACGATAGAAGCACGTCTACAAAAAGAATTTCAACTCACAGAAAAACAGGTCGCAAACACCATTGCCTTATTAGACGAAGGCAATACCGTGCCCTTTATTGCACGTTATCGTAAGGAAGAAACAGGGCAGCTAGACGACCAAGTCTTGCGTGCCTTTGAGGACACATTAGGGGCTTATCGCAAGCTAGAGGAGCGTCGCAGTGACGTTCTGCGCTTGATTGATGAGCAAGGCAAGCTGACTGATGAGCTGCGGGTGGCGATTGCCCAAGCGGAAACCGCCACGGCCCTAGACGATTTGTATCGCCCTTATCGACCAAAGCGCAAAACCCGTGCCAGCATGGCGATTGCCCGTGGCTTATCCCCTTTGGTGGAGGCATGGCTGGCAGGGGCGAGCCAAGAGGATTTGCTCGCTCAAGCCAATGGGCTTGCCAACGCCAATGAGGATCTCAAGGACGCTATAGATGCCCTGCAAGGGGCCGCCGACATCATGGCGGAAATGCTTTCCGATGATGCCGAGGTGCGTCAATATCTGCGTCAATTCTTGGCACGCACTGGCATCATCGAAACCAAGGCGGGCAAAAGCCCAGACCCTATCTATGACAATTATCTCGATTATAGTGAGCCCTTACATAAAATGGCAGCCCATCGCATTTTAGCGGTCAATCGTGCAGAACGTGCCGATGCTTTGAGTGTGACCTTGGATGCTGATGAAGAAAGGGCCGTCATCTATCTTTACAGACATATTTACAAAAAAGGGATGCAGCTCCAAGACCGTTTGCAGGACATGGCACGTGATGCCTACAAACGTTTGCTCAAGCCTTCTCTTGAAAAAGAAGTGCGCAAAGAACGCACCGAATGGGCAGAAGAACAATCCATTGTGCTCTTTCAAAAGAACTTGCGTGAATTGCTCCTGCAGGCTCCTGTGCGTGACCATGTGGTGCTTGGCTTTGACCCAGGCTTTGCCAATGGTTGCAAAATCGCCGTGGTGGATGCCACTGGCAATGTCTTAGAAACCATTGTCACCTATCCCTTCAAGGGCAAAGGTGGCGAAGCGGCGGCCAAAGAAACGGTACGCCGTTTGATTGATACCCATCATGTGACCTTGATTGCCATTGGCAACGGCACCGCTTCTCGTGAAAGCGAGCGTCTGATTGCTGATATTCTCCAAGGGAACAACGATGGCTGTGGCTGGTACATTGTCAGTGAAGCAGGGGCCTCAGTGTATTCCGCTTCTCCCTTGGCAACCGAAGAATTTCCAGATCTTGATGCCACCCTGCGTTCAGCAGTGTCTATTGCACGCCGTGTGCAAGACCCTTTGGCAGAGCTGGTAAAGATTGACCCACGCTCCATCGGTGTTGGCCAATATCAGCACGACCTCGACCAAAAGAAATTGAGCCATGCCCTCGATGGCGTGGTAGAGGATTGCGTCAACCATGTCGGTGTGGACTTAAATACCGCCTCTGTCTCCCTTCTTTCTCATGTGGCAGGCGTGAGCAATACCTTGGCAAAGAACATCGTTGCCTATCGTGACAAGGAAGGAAACTTCCGTACCAGAAAGGCCTTACTCAAGGTGCCAAAGCTGGGTCCGAAAGCCTTTGAGCAATGTGCAGGCTTTTTGCGTATTGCCGATGGCGATGAGCTCCTAGACAATACCCAAGTGCATCCAGAACGCTACGAAAGCGTGCGCACCATGGCAAAGCTGTTCGATTGTCCACCCTCCCCAGCCTTGGCAGAGAAAGCACGCAGTGAGATGGACATGACCGCCTTGGCGGCACAGCTTGACCTTGGCAGAGCCACCCTAGAGGATATCCTCAATGCCTTACAAAAGCCTGGCCGTGACCCTCGTGAGGACCTGCCACAGCCTGTCTTGCGCCATGATTTATTGGCCATTGAGGATTTGGAAGTGGGTATGGAGCTTAGTGGCACCGTCACCAATATCGCTGCATTTGGCGCCTTTGTGGATATTGGCCTGCATGAAAATGGTTTGGTACACGTTTCTCAACTGTCCAATCAATTCATCAAGGACCCCATGGAAGCCGTGAAGGTGGGGCAGATTGTCAACGTTCGAGTCATCACCCTAGACCTTCAACGCAAACGCATCGGCTTGTCGATGAAGGACCTAGAGCAAGTGCAAGCATAAGCATATAAAAAAAGCCAGCGTCTCATGCGCTGGCTTTTTGTGTGTTATTTTCTCGTGAATAATACAGAATCTGTCAGACCTTGGCTATTGGCAATGGCACTGACATTGTAGCCAATCACTTCAGCCACAAAACGAATCGGCACCATGGTGCGGCCATCCTCATTGATGTATGGCACGACGTCCATTTGGTAAACCTTGCCATTGACGGCATAGCGGTTGTAGCCTACCGACATGGTCAAGGTGCTATTGTTGCCAAAATAAGTGGTAATGGTGCGAATCTTGTCATTGTATTCAATGCGTGCCCCTAAAAGCTCCCCAATGGCACGATAGGGCACATAGGTACGGTTGTTGCGAATGGTGGCAGCAGTGTCAATGGTGACAGTGCGCCCATCGACATTCATGGTGCGGCTGCCAATTTTAAAACGCACCCGTTCTGGCTTGTACAGATAGCTCTTGAGTGGAATGGTCACTGCTTTTTCAGTGGTACCCTCTCGTACATAAAGAATATCGTTGGCACCGACCACCCCTTGCAAGGACAGATGCACCACCCCATTGGCATCGGTGTACAGTGGGGTTTGCGACAGTGCTAGTTTTTTGTTGCTGCTAGAGGCATACACAGGCACCCCTGCCCCAACAGACAGCCCATTGCTACGGAGCATAGTGAGTTGGATGTCAGATGGCACACTGCCACTGGCATCGACATCAATGTGCTGGTCTTGAATAGCCTTGTCCCGTGGGTTTGTGACTACAAAGGAATTGACAGCAATGCCGTGGATTCTTGTGGAGACCACCATCATACCAATATCACGTGCTGGTGTTGGGTTGACCACCACACGCTTGTTGCTTGCACCAGTCAGCTCAAAAGGCCAGTAGTCGGCAATATTTGCTGGGACAATAGGCCCACTTGGCATATAAAGGGCGTGTAAATCATAGGTGCCTGCCACAGTGAGCTTAAGATTGAATTGCTGTGGGGTTTGCATGGCACGAGCATCCATAATCAGTACCCCTTGGCGCTCGGTCTGATGCACATAGACCCCATTTGGTAGGGAAATTGGCACCACATCAAGGGCATTAGACACCACCCCTGTACTGTCTGTCGCCCAAAGATAGAGCTTGCCAGTCGGGGGCGCCTGCAACGGCCTACCAGTAGTGGTTGTAAATTGTAAGGTCACAGGAAAGCTCTCATAAGGGTCGACCATTGTTTGGGCTGGCACGCCAATAGTGGAACGTGTGAGGGCCACCTCCTCTGCTGGTGCATCTGCAGCAAAGGCTGCCATCGGCAAGAGTAGCAAGCAAAGCATCAATGGGAATAATCGTTTCAACATCCCTTCATCTCCTTTGTTGATGTAAATGGATTGCTTTTATTTTAACAAAAACCGATGGGAGATGTGTTGCAATTAGGTGACAAAGAAAAAAGGCCTTGCCAGGGCAAGACCTTTGGGACCTTAGTGTGTGTTTGAATGCTCGAATAAATCGCTATGAAAAAGGGCCACGCTATGACGCTTAAGGGCATAGTAAAGCACCAAGCCCAAAACCCCACAGGCCATCACTTCGCCAATGCCAACGGTGAGCATCATCAAAGGAATTGGCAAGGTAATCGCATAAGCATAACGTAAAATTAATGGCACAATGAGGGTATTTGCCACAATCGGTGGCAGTGGGAACAAGAGTGGCTTTGCGTGGCGTAGACGATGGGTGCCCCATGCGCCAATCAAGGTTGCCAAGCTGCCAAAAAGGATATCAGGCATCGCCGCTCCGCCAATGATATTAGAGAGGAAGCAGCCAACAAACAAGCCAGGAATCGCCGCTGGGGTAAAAACAGGCAGAATCGTCAGCGCCTCAGAAATGCGAAGCTGCACCTGTCCATAGGAAATCGGTGCAAAGGCAAGGGTCAGTGCCACATACAAGGCAGCAATCATCGCTGCTTGTGACCAGTATAAGACATTGTTGTGTTTCATTTTCTATACGCTCCTTTAGTTTTGTTTAGTGTGAGGAAGGTCTCGAACTCACAGTTATTCAAGCGTTCTCAAGATAGCATAGAAGCCTGTCCAGTGCAAGGATTTTCTTCTGGTGGAAAATCTCGTATAATAGTATGTAGATACTAACTAAATAAACAGAGGTGATTCTATGAACGAAAAAGCATTTGACCAAGCCGCTCAATTTTGGGTGGAAAAGCAAGCGCCAGAAACCACGCTGCCAGAGGCAGAGGTGCGTGCCTTGGCAGAGCGCATCATTACCAGCCACGACACCTGCGCCCTTGCCACGGCTGTGGGGGACTTTGTGCGCTGTACCCCTATTGAATACACCTATCATGATGGTGTGTTTTGGATTTTTTCAGAAGGGGGCATGAAATTCAAAGCCCTCAAGGAGAATAAAAACGTCTCCATCGCCATCTTCGATGCCTTTAATGGCTTTGCCAATATCAAGAGCATTCAGCTGGCAGGAGTGGCTGAATTGGTGGAACCCTTTTCAGAGGCCTATGTGGCCGCTGCAGAACGCCGTCACATCTCCTTGGCACGTTTACAGAAAATGCCATCCCCGATGCACCTGCTAAAAATCACACCGACCCTCATCGAGGTCCTCGATTTTTCCTTGAGAAACCAAGGCTACAACCCTCGCCAGCAATGGCAGGTGACAGCCCCTGAGCATTAAGCAAAAAATCATGCGAGGACAGGCAGAAAGGTGTATAATCTTCCTAAAGCTTGTATGAGGAGAGAGTGTATGACCATCATTGAACAACTGGATGCAGTGCGTGCCTTGGCAAAGGAAGATGTGTCCTTGCGGATGCGGCTATTGGCAACTCGTGAGGAAGTGGGCGCCATCGACAAATTCTGCGCCATCGTCCACACCCTGGGCTATGACATCGACCCTGTGGCCCTTATATTTGCAGGGGAGGATAGCTATGCCGCCATGCGCCGTGCCACCAATGGCGGTGGCGAAAATTCCCCTATGCTAGAAGGGGAAGACGATTATTACGACTTATTGATGTGTGACTTGGCTTGTATGAAGTAGCTACAAAAAAAGACCTCTATGATAGAGGTCTTTTTTTTATTTAGCTAAGCTGTTCAATGAAAATTGTGGTTTTGTCTTTATTGAGGGCATTTTTGCCGTAGCCCGATAAACGGAACTGGTGATTTCCAATGGTAATCGTGCCAGCAAAATAGCCTTCGTCCATCCCATAGAAGGTGTAGCCAGAAGCGTTGCCTGGGGCTTCGCCTACTTCAAGAGGGGTTTTGAGAATCGCCGAAAGATCTTCCACCGTTAAGGTTTGTGGGGCATTGGCAATCACAAAGCCGAGGTCTGCCCACACCACCCCTGTGGCAATGGCGCTGTTGCTTGGGAAGGTCGGCATATTTGGAATTTCCAATTTGTAGTCCTTCTTTTCCTCTTTTTCCTTGTCCTTTTCAGATGGGGTGGTGTTGTTAGTATTGTTGTTGTTGTTGTTATTTGCAGGTGGCGGGGTTTGTGGCGTAGTGGTATCGCCGTGGGTGTTGTTGCCTTCACTAGGAGTGGTGTTGCCATTAGTGAGCTTGACAATCTTATATTCCTCTTGGCCTTCTTTAGCGAGGGGCACCGTATTGCCAGTAAACTGCACGGCAAAGTTGCCACCAGGGCCTCTAAAGACAATATATTGGGTGTCGCTGATGACAGACACGGCACCAGGCCCATACATCCCAGCCAGCTCCCCATAGCTTCTGCCCACAATATCAAAAGCATCCTTGTTCACATGGAGATTTTTGGCAGGGGTGCCATCTTGGCCAATACGACCAGCCACATAGCCCTTGGCAAAGAGTGGCTTTTTCACCAATCGCCCATCGGCATCGGCACTGTTTTGTAATTTCAAACGATCTGGCCCTTCAAGGGTAAAGAAATAACGGTCGCTCTCGCTGGTGAGCACATACTGATTGTCCTTAAAGCGTATTTCATAGACGGCTTCGCCGCTTTTCCAGCGATAATGGTCGGCACCAATTTTTTCGATGGTGATGCCTTCATTATAATGACGCCAATGGCCAACAATCGTGTCTGCCACAACGCCATCCTCTGGAGAAACGATGTCTGCCTTTTCAATATTGCTGTTTGCATCGTTCTTTTGGACAGCCGCATCACCAAAAAAATGCTGTAGGGCGAAAATCCCAATCACCAATGCCAAGAGAACCCCACAGGCAAGGGCAATGAGCTTCTTATTTCGAGGGGAGGTGGAGGCAAGGGCAGTCGATTCCTCGTGCGCAGGCGTTTCTGCCGCCTCTCCTATAATCAACGTTTCGTCGCCATCAGCGGGAGGCTTCGTAGAGGGCAGGTCATCCACCAATTGCTTCCCACATTTGACACAAAAAAGTCCGTTCTGATTTTCTGCTTGGCAGTGTGGACATTGCATGAAACAACGCTCCTTTTCTTAAAAATTTTCTAAAATTATTATCTCAAATGGACACCCTGATTTCAAGAGAGGAAATTTTTCAACAGCGCCATTTTGCTTCTGCTGAGTAAAGAACGCTGTTTCCCATAAAGAAAACACCTCCGTTAAATTCATTTTACAACGAATTTAACGGAGGTGTTTTTTCTTTATCTCACTATTTGGGGTCAGCGCCTTGAGTGGCAAGGCGTTTTTTTGTAAAGCTTAAGCAGACAATTTTGCATCAAGACGTTCAGCAATGGCATCCAAGAAGCCTTCTGCATCGACTTGGGTTTTGTTTTCAATGGTGGAGAGTGGAAGCAAGTCCTTGGTCATGATTCCTGCTTCGATGGTTTCGATGGTCGCCGCTTCAAGGGCATCGGCATAGCGTACCAAATCTGCCAAGCCGTCCTTTTCGCCACGCTTGCGAAGGGCACCACTCCAAGCAAAGATGGTTGCCACAGAGTTGGAGGAGGTCTTTTCGCCTTCTAAGTATTTGTAGTAGTGACGTTGTACAGTGCCGTGGGCCGCTTCGTATTCATAATGGCCTTCTGGGGACACAAGCACAGAGGTCATCATTGCCAAGCTGCCAAAGGCAGTCGCCACGAGGTCACTCATGACATCGCCATCGTAGTTTTTGCAAGCCCAGATAAAGCCCCCTTCGCTGCGTACCACACGAGCCACCGCATCATCAATCAAGGTGTAGAAATATTCAATGCCACAACTTGCGAAGCGTTCCTTGTAATCCTTGTCAAAGACCTCCTGCACAATGTCCTTGAAACGGTGGTCATAGATTTTAGAAATGGTGTCCTTGGTGGCAAACCAGACACTTTGCTTGGTGTCTAAGGCATAGGAAAAGACCGCATGGGCAAAGCTTTCGATGGAAGCATCACGGTTGTGCATCCCTTGAATGACACCAGGAGCAGAGAACTGGAAGATTTCCTTTTCTTCGTGGCGACCATCTTCGTAATCCACTGCAAGGGTGGCTTTTGCTGGCGCATCCACACGAATTTCAGCATTCTTGTACACATCACCATAGGCATGACGTGCCACAGTGATAGGCGCTTTCCAAGTGCGGACAAATGGATGAATGCCATCTACCAAGATTGGCGCGCGGAAAACCGTCCCATCCAAAATCGCACGAATGGTGCCATTTGGACTCTTCCACATTTCTTTTAAGTTGTATTCTTCAACCCGTGCCGCATTTGGGGTGATGGTGGCACATTTGACACCAACACCATATTTTTTGATGGCCTCCGCAGCGTCCACAGTGACTTGGTCGTTGGTTTCATCACGATATGGCAGGCCAAGGTCATAGTATTCAGATTTCAAATCCACATAAGGGAAAATCAGCTTGTCTTTAATCCACGCCCAAAGAATGCGTGTCATTTCATCGCCGTCCATTTCGACGATAGGGGTAGTCATTTGAATTTTATTCATTATGGAAACTCCTTTTCATTTACTATACTTTATTTTATCGAATAAGCATCAGTGACGCAAGGTAACAGGCACAATATTCTATGTGACAAAGTACAAGTATGTAAGAAAAGAAAAAGATGTACATATTAAAAAGAGGAATAAAAAATAAAATTTGATAGAACAAATTAATATTAATAACATACAATATAAAGAAAATTTATGGAAATATGATATTATTAGTCATATAAACGGTTGACATTAATTTAAAATTTTTTTATTCTAATTCAGTCACTTTCATTACAAGTAGTATCTGATAATTTATTTGTTTATTTAATAAATTAAGGATCATCATTTTTTGATAAGATGAATAGAAATCTATGATTATTCTAAAAATAGAATATCTTATTTTATATTTTTAGGGAGAGGGATGTTGTGGGAAAATATAAAAAAACCTTGGCCTATATTTTACTAGTAGCAATATTGTTGAGCCTCTTACCATTTGAAACGATGGCAACAGAAGAAAATAGTATGGATATGAGTAATAATCAGACCTTTTCATCAGAACCTTTAGATGAAACGGAAACGTTAATAGAATCTATTGAAAGCTCTTCCATTACTCCTAGAACAATGAAAAGTTACAGTAATTTTGATAAAACTGGTATTTTGCCTTTAGAACCAGAAATTATTCAAAAAATACTGGTAGAAAGTACCAATAGAGAAAAATCAAAAGATAATAACGTTATTGAATATTTTTTTAAGGATGTTATTAATAATTTTGAAATAAATAGTGGCTCTATTTGGGGATGGTGCATTGACCAAGCACTTCCAGCGCCAAAACAAGAAGAAAATTACAGTATTGTTGTAGGTAAACTATCTAAGGTACAAGTTGTTCAACCAGATGGAACCATTAAGCTGGAGGATTTTGATACGAGCTTTGATGGAAAATTGAAAAATGCAGCCGTACATGTTACAAAATTAATGATGATAGAAGCCAAAAAAACAAATCCAAATCAAAACAAAATAAATTTATATTTAACAACACTAAGAGCATTGGTAGGGCAAGAAGACAACTCGATAAATGCGAGTACCATTAGATACTTAATTTTAAATAAAACAGACACAAATGTTTTAACAAAAGAAGAAAGATATAAAATATTTGGCAGTCGAGAAGTTTTTTACGAATTAACAGAACAAAAATTTAAAGAATTAACAGGCTTTAGTATAGGTAGATTAAATGGTTCTCAAGGATATTTAAAAAACCCAGATGATTCCATTCCGAAAGCTGCTGAGGATGAATATATTTCTGTTGTATGGACCAAGGATGGGAAGCTGAGTCTTCACCGTACTTACTCTACTAAAACACAAAGACTTCTTCCGCCAGAACAGCCAGGCCTACATTTTGGAGAATTTGAATTTAAAAAGGTAGATGAAAAACATCCTGAAAAGCTTTTATCAGGAGCAGTATTCACTCTTATAGGATATACAACAGATAATAAGGAAATCAGTCTAGAAGCAAGTAGTAGTATTAAGGGCGTTGTTAAATTTAGTAGTCTTCCAGATGGAAACTATCAATTGAAGGAAAAAACAGCACCGCAAGGTTATTCTAAAAATAATAGTACTTGGAAGGTTACTGTTGAGAAAGGCGTGGTAAGCACTGATCTAGACAGAGATGCGTATAACAAACCCTTTATACCGAATCCAAAATATGAACATAGGGTTCCAGGTGAAAATTTTGGTTGTTTAAAAATCTTTAAGAAAGATAATCAAAAACAACCCTTGTCAGGAGCTATTTTTACTCTTGAAAGTGAAAAAGATGGATCAATAACAAGATTAGGGGATGGACAAAGCCTTTCTGAGTTTGTCTTCGATAAATTAGAACCAGGTCGTTATATTTTAAAAGAAGAACAAGCCCCTAAAGGATATAAAAAAACAGATAAACAATGGAATGTTTATGTAGCGCCAAGTGGTGCCACTTTTGTTAGTGAAAAACAAGATAATGTAGAACCAGATATTGTAACAGGAAAAAATATATCGAATAACTTAACAGGAACGTTGAAATTAGAATCACCACAGATTTTAGAAATTTCTGATGCAGATAAAAACTTTATTAAAATTATAGGTAACCTGATGGTAGAGACTGCTAATCCAGGTGATTATTTTGATGTTCATATTTCAGATAATATTCATTATAATATGCTTCAACCAGATAAACCTAATCAGCCACCTATTATAGATGCGAATACGAGGGAAGTCATTGCTGTTCCTCGATTGATTGAAAGTAGTCTAGGTGGTGCCAAAACGATTCGTTATACTTTTACGAATTATGTATTAAGTCATCAAAAAATTGGTGTCGCTTTTGAATTAAATTATTCAGTGGACATGTATGGTGCTAGGAATAATGGAGCGTATGACTTCGGGGCCAATATTGGGAATACTATTAATGTAGAAAAGAAAATAAAGGTTTCTTATCCTGAGGTTACAGGAACAAAAAATTTCAATATGGACACCGCCTTTGGCTATACAAATGATCACAATGGATTTTATGATCAGCTTGTTTATATTAACCCGCTGGGTGGAAACATTTCAGATCCAACAAAATTAACGATTACACCTATTAAAGAAAATAATGGACAAGATTATAGCCAATCATGGATTACAGCCAATATTTCTCCACAAGATACCAATATAAAAATTTATGAATTTAATACAGGAGCATCTATTCCAAATGCGGTTATTTTTGATACAAATCTGCTTCATGATGTGACTGATCAATTTGCAGACAAAATATCCATTGAAGATGGTAAAGCGGTAGTGGATTTTGGTACTAATATTGGTACAAAAAGATACCTAGTGCTTGTAGAAAGTAATATGAAATACCCTATGGGAGATATTGCAGGCACTTTTTTGGTGCAAAACGTAACCTTATCTAATCCTTCAAACGGGTCCATTAATAAAGGACTAAGCATTGCTACGACTAGTAGTAGTGGCCTTGGAAATGGATCTGCATATATTTCTCTTCCTGCTGAAATGGAAGTTTTAAATGCGCCTGTTAAGAAAGGCCAATTTGTCCTTTACAAAACAGATGATAATGGTAAGCCTCTTGGGAAAGCACAGTTTTCTTTATTGAGAACAAACCCTTTTGATCCAACGCCTATTGTTCGGACTTCGGATCCGACAACAGGGAAAATCATCTTTGACAATCTAGAACCAGGGACCTATAAACTTAGTGAAACACGTGCCCCAGATCAGTTTATAAAGTCCAAGGCTTCTTGGGTCGTGAAAGTTGATGCTGAGGGAAATACCGTCATTCAAGAATCTAATCCTGGGAGTGCATCTGCTGATACAAGCTTGTCAGAAAAGATTAGAAATCTCTTCAAACCAAGTTCAAATAAAGGAACCTTACTTAAAACAGATATTAAGCTTGAAAACCCTCCTGTAATTGAAAGCAATGGTTTTCGTTTAAATCAGACCATTCAAGGGACAGATAATCCTAGTGTCTATAAGGTTTCATCGACTGTTGAAAAAACAGCAGATGATTTGGAAATGGTTATTGTCTTTGAACAAACCCCTGATAAAGCATGGCGATATGGAAACAATCAATTCTATAAAGATAGGATTACTGAAATTATCCATTCGGTTTCTGCGAAGAATCCTCGTGCAAAATTTTCTGTTATTGGTGTTAATGTCAAGATGTATAAATATGTCAATAGGCAGACAGCTACTGATGCTATAAGTACATTATCCAAAACACAGCTTAAACAATCAAAAGCGACCATAATAGGTATTCCATCTGCCTTTAATGAGGCAAATGCTATATTTACTCAAAGCACGGCGAGACAAAAGGCATTGATTCACATTTCAGGTGCTTCCTTTTATACAAATTATGACACAAGAGATAAGCTTGTTCCTAAGTCTTCAACAGCACTTAATAGTATGAAGTCACAAGGTGTTAAATTAAATCAATTTATAGAAGTAAACCCAACAAACTCTACTTATTATAAAGATGCTTTGAAGGCAGATTATCCATGGAGACCTTACTTTGATAATATTTCTACGGTGTATAATGCTAGTACGCTTAATGTTAATGGGCTCCCCGGTGAGCTTGCAAAAATAGACCCTTCTGTTTATAAAGAAAAACTAGCATCTGTCGCAAATCAATATAATCGAGATATGAAGCTACAGCTTTCTTCTAATGATCAATTTACCATCACCAATCCAAGTCATAATTTAAAATTGGATGGCACTCTAGAAACACTTGCACCTTTTAAAGATAAACTTACATTTACCTATGATGTGAATATCAAAGATTTTTCACAAAATATCAATCAATTACCAATTAATAAGATGGCAAATGTAAGCTTTATGAATACGGTGTCTCATTTTCCAATACCAAAGATGAGTATTCCAACATTAAGTATTGAAGTGAGAAAAGGATGGAAAGATACCCTTGAGACAGAGAAAACGCCGGTGACAGTTGAATTAAAAGCAAATTCAGAAAGTGGTAAGGTTGTTGATTTGGCTGCATTAGGTGTTCAACAAACTACTAAAAATTTAAGTCATATTAATAATTGGACGTATGTCTTCACTGGTCTTCCACAATTTACAAGTAATGGTGAGAGAATTCGATATCGAGTAGAAGAAACAAGTGTTAGTGATCAAAAAGCAGATTTCAGTGTGGAGTATTTCTATAGTGGATATAGTGCAGAAATTGTTAACAGCAAGGTACCAGAAATAACAGTTTCTAATAAGAAAATGTCGGCGAAAATAGAGATTAAGAAAACAGATGGCACTAGACCGTTGAAAGGCGCCATTTTTAGTATCACTAAAGTAGGCGATTCTACCTTTTCGCGCGAAGGTGTTTCAGCAGAAACAACAGGCTTGGTAACATTTGATAATTTGTTGCCAGGGGATTATATCATTGAAGAAACACGTCCGCCAGCAGGATTCAAAAAAACGGATGAGAAATGGAAGTTTAGGGTGGGTGCCGATGGTAGTGTAAAAAGAATTATTGAATCTGCCACAGAAGGCAGTATTTCTACAGATCCAGGTGTTTTTCAAAAAAGCTCCAATGGATTGTTAAATATGGCCTCTAAGATTATCGAGGTAAATCCTGACACCAAGACCTTTACACAGCTTGTTTATATGAATAACTGGAGGACCAATCCTGTATACTTCAATCAACATTTTTTCCAACCAATGATGAAAATAACAGCTCCTAATAATAATGAATCCGACTTCGAATATGAAGCTTATTCAGTTCCTAGAGCCATGGTGAACGGCGATTTAAGAACCTTTGATATAGACTTGACTAAATACGCCAATGTGACTTCCAGGGTTGCAGCTTTTTATGATTCTTCGAACCACACCTTTTCTTTAAAACCACGCGAATCTTTAATGTGGTATGGTGATGCAGTTGTCTTTAAGATTACAGCAAAGTATGAAGGGTCCACCATTAATACAAGAAATACCTTTGAATATAGGGATAGTAATCTCTATCTTTCGAATATATCGACTACGAATAGTGTAAATATTGTCGAGGGTAGAAAAGGTGAGCGCTTAGAGAATTTTGTACCTCCTTTAGAAGTAAAAAATGATATGATTCCGCCACCTGGCAAGGAAGAAGGAAAAGGTGAATTTAAAATTGATAAGCTTTCTAATGGAAGCTTAATAGGTGGAGCGATATTTGATTTATATGAAGGACGCTATAATTCTTTAACAGAAGATACACCAGCAATTGATTTAAAAGCAAAAGGTATCACAAGAATAGAAAGCTCTCCAGGAAAAATTTCGTTTAAAAATATTCCCCCTGGAATATATACTTTAAAAGAAACAACTCCACCAAAGGACCATAAAAAAACCAATCGAACATGGACTGTAGTTGTTTATAAGAACGGATATACTAAACTAATTGAAAATCCATCAAATAATTTTCTGTCAGGGAGTGCCCTTGAAAACGGTGTGGATGTAAATAAAAGGCTGACTATCAGCAATTATCAGTTTAAAACATTTCCACAGGGTGGCAATGATGCTTATTTGGATGGCGCTTTAGTTAAACCAAATAAGAATGGTAGAATGCAAATAAGCTTTGATGCGGAAGTTACTGATGGCAAACCTATTAATCCTGGCGACTTTTTCACAGTTAAATTAGATAATAAAGTTGACCATCATGGGATTTCGCCGGAAACATCACCCCTTAAAATTTTAGGGAAAAATAATGAAGTTTTAGCGATTGGTTCTTTAGACCCTTCAGATACAACACACAAAACCATTAAATTTGTTTTTACTGATTTTGTAGCGGGATTAAATTCACTAAGATTTACGGCGGCTTCTAATTTATATGTGGATAGATTCGCGGTAAAAGATTCTCAATACATGAATATTCAAAATCAAATTGCGGGACAAAATCAACAAACAAAAAAAGTTTATATTGACTATGGTAATTACGAATCCTTAAATTATTCCAATATTGGCGGAATGATTACATCTGTAGATGAAGTAAATGGAACCTTTACATACTATGTATATGCCAATCCAATGGGAAGAAGCATACCGCATGCAACATTGAATCTTTATGATTTTTGGCCAAATAAGAATCATGGTACAAATAGTAATGCAGAATTTGGCGTAAATGATATAAAAATTTATAAAGCAGGATCTGGTAGTGTTAATAAAAGCTATGGTGTTGAAGAAAATCAATACACTGATGTCACGCAGTATTATAGAGCACAAAATCGTATAGGAGGACCTGTAAACTATCAACATGATGGACACTCTTATGCTATTAATTTTCAATCAGACATGTATGACGGCAGTAAATTTATTATAAAAGTGACTGGTAAAATATCTAGTGTAGGAGATAGTCTTTATACTTTTTCCGATTTAGAATCTGGTTATTATAATGCTTGCGGACAATATGTTGGTATTGATAGTTGTGGATGGGAGAATACTGTTGAGTTAAATAGTGTTATTGGACATGGAAGTGGAAATACCGATGTATATCCACCTCTTATTAAAGTAGCCAATTTGAAATATCCATCGTTTGATTTTAAAAAAGTGGATATGAAGGGAAGAGGATTGGCAGGAGCAACGTTTGAGTTAAGAGGTAGGGTGTTGAATGTACAAGGTAACGACTATGAAGAGATTGTTCTAACAGCTACCTCAAATAAAGAATTAAAAGATTTAGGAAAAGTATCTTTTGGATCCTTACGTCCAGGGAAATATGAATTATATGAAAAAACTGCACCACCAGGCTATAAAAGAATAGAGTCTAAGCTAGCCGATGTGGTCGTTGATGAAGATGATATTTCAAAAATTGCTGTTATTCCAGCGCATGAGTCTTTTAAAAATCTAAAAGATGGTACCTATCAAGTGATTAATACCAAAGCAGAGGTTGATATCGAGTTTCAAAAGATTGATGGGCGCACGAAAGATGATAGTAAGACGCCTCTTGAGGCTGAGTTTAAGCTTTATAAAGAAGAACTTTCCACTTCTGGCAAAATGGAATATCGACCTGTGAAGAAGAAGGATGCGTCAGGAGTTGTCACACAAGAGGATTATGTAGTGATTTCTGATGGCGCTACAGGGAAGTTCAAATTTGAAAAATTATCAGATGGGAAGTATGCAGTAAAAGAAACAAGGGCACCAGAGGGTTATCTCAAGCCAGATGACTACATTGTAAGATTTACTATTCAAGATGGTGCGATTATAAACATGACCTATAAAGATCAAAATTTACTTGGAACAAGTATTTTTGGGCAAGCAGGTAATAAGAATGCTGAAAACATCAACTATGTCTACAATTACAAAGGAAATTATCCATCAACAGGTGGGATTGGATCGTTTCCATTTGTCGGCTTAGGGCTTGTGTTGATGGGTATATCTATTATGCTCTATCGAAAGCGAAAAGAGGAGTATCTTAAAGGTGGTGGTGCTGTTTTATAGCATTAGTTGCCAAGAGAGATAACAGTGGATGGTTAAAATACCCACAACATAACGAATTTTAATATCCCAAAGAGGAAACTTCCTCTACTAGAGAAAAAAAGGAGAGTAAAATGAAAAACAAAAAAATCATTACATTTTTAGTGGCAGCGGTATTCGCCATTGTCAATATCCTGCCGTTAGGGGCAGTGGCTGCAAATGCAGAAGTGACTGTTCCAACAGGAACCATTGCTCCAGAGCAATTAAGTCCAACGAAGCCAGATAATACCACTATCAATATCTTTAAGCTAAAGGCGGATTCCTACAACCCAGGTGCGCCATGGAATCACACTGGTGGGATTATTACAGATACTTCTGTTTTAGGGACCAATGTAGAACCATTGGCAGGGGTTCGTTTTACCGTGTATAAAATGAACGGTTCTGGTGATAAAGGAAAATATACCGCAGAAGACCGTAAGAAATTAGAAGAAATGCTAAAAAATAGAAATAGCTATGCAACTGCAAAGCAAGTTGAAGCTGTTGAAAAAGCGTCTGGTGGAAAATATTTTACCATCGTTAATGCAGATGGCACTAACAAATTGGATGCGGCTGCAAAAAATCAGACAACTGAAACAGATTCACAAGGTAAAACCAGCGTGGTGCTTCCTGATGGGATTTACTGGGTGATTGAATCTGATAGACCGGCAGATGTTACCAGTGCTGTGGCAGTACCATTTGGGATTACCCTCCCATTGACCAACCCAGTGGATGTGGGAAATGTTAAAGCAGGGAGCCAATATCTCAGTACCGTCAATATTTATCCTAAAAACTTAACTGCAAAGGACAAAATTGACAAAGCCTTTGGAAAAGATAAAACCAATTTAGATTCAAAAAAATTAGCAGAGTGGCAAGAAAAATATGGCCCAATTGTAGCTGAATACAATCGTGATAAGGAAGCCATTGATGCACGTATTGGTTCTGAAGCGCCATTCAAATCCATCACCGAAATTCAACAAGGGAAGGTCCTTAAAAATCTTTCATGGTCAGATATGATGACCGATGGTCTTGAATATATAAACGGTTCTTTAAAAATCACTGCACATTTCACAGGAGACGCTGGTGAGGCTGACGAAGTCGTCACAGATCAATTAAATATTGCCGCACATGGCACCTATGGCTTTGATGTGACCAATAAGGCTGAAAATGATGCATTTATTCAAAAACTAAATGGCTGGTTGGAAAAAGGGAAGGTCACCTTTACCCTTGAATACAAAGCAAAAATCACTAAAGAAGCAGTGGTAGACAGCCCTGAATCCAACAGCATTTCCTTTACACCAAATAAACCAAATCACAATGATAATTATGAATCACCATCAAATGGCAACATTACAGTGGCTAAATCTTGGGCAGATGGTAAAGTGCCAACAGGTGTATTGGTAACCTATAACTTGCTTGAAAAAGAAAGCAATAAAGTGGTAGCTTCTGTTACCTTAAAAGATAAGTCAACTATTCAATCTCAAAGCACCAACAAAGGCATCACCATCTCTGCTGATGGCGATTACAAGGTGACCTTCAAGGGCTTAGACCAAAGTAAACACTATACCGTAGAAGAATTTGCAGAAGGCTATGCCCCAGACTATACTACTGATGCTAATAATGGCGATGGTTCTATCAGCATCAAGAATACCAAGAAACCAGGTAGCATCATTCCAACCCCTCCACAAGTCGTGACTGGCGGTAAAAAGTTTGTCAAAGTTTCCCAACAAGACAACACCAAACGTTTGGCAGGCGCAGAATTTGTGGTGAAGAGAACCAAAGGTGTAGTACCAGGGCAATATGAATATTTAGTCATTAAAAATGGTGCAGAAAAACTTACTGATAATGCGACTTATAAAGCAGCACAAGACAAATATACAAAAGCCATTGCAGATATGAACCAAGCTTTAAATAAGGGACCAATTTCAGGTACTAATACCGTAGAAATTGATGGCACTCCTTATAGCGAAGAAGCAAAAGCGCTTGCTGCTATTAAAAAATTAGAACAGGCAAGAGACAAAGCTTTTGAAGCGCTGAACTATACCTATAGTTGGGGAGATAAAGCAGAAGCGTATCATTTCACTTCTAATGGTGAAGGTCAAATTGATGTTAAAGGGTTAGCATATGGCGAATATAAACTCGAAGAAGTGAAAGCACCAGCTGGCTATGCACAATTAACGAGTGATATTTCATTTACGATTGATGGTAATTCCTATACCAAGAGTGGTGACATTGATTATGAAAAAGTTAATACAGATGGTGTTACTAATGATGCATTGAAGGTAGAAAACAGAAGCCTTACCATCCCACAAACAGGTGGTATTGGTACAGTCCTCTTTACTGTGCTTGGTTTGGCACTCATGGCTGGCGCTGTGGTAGCAATGCGTCGTCGTAATAACGAAGCATAATTAAATTTTGAGACAACAGTTATCACCAGTTGCTTCGGTGACTGGTGAGGGCTGTTGATGAAAGGTGGTATGGCATGAAAAAATATCATAAATGGTTAAGCTTGTCTTTAGCTGTTTTCATGCTAATCCAACTTACTCTTTTTGTATTCCCTGCTTATGCAGCGGGGTCTCAATCAGTGACGATTCATTTAACAGAAGAAATAGATGGCAAGCAAGCACCTGTTTCGGGCGTCAGATTGTACTATTGGAAAGTTTCGGATGAAACAACAGAGAGCAAAGAAAGTGCGGAATCCTTCTTGAAACGTCTCACAACTATTCATGGGGATGATTACAAGGACCATAGTGCTTTGACTCGTAAATTCGGTAAAGGTGGCGTGAGCGCTCCTTCTGATAGCGATGGTCGTGTCTATTTAAACCTGCCATATGGGAAATACTATATCATTAGTGATGCGTATCCAGATGGTAAATATTATCTTTCTCCACTAGTGGTTATTTCAAAGTCAACATCTGAAACAAACATTGAAGGCAAACCGATGGATATTACCGTTCCCCATAAACCGAACAATCCTTCTCGGATTGTAGGGGACCATAATTTTATTAAAGTAGGGGATAGTCGGGGCAAGAATCCACTTGCAGGTGCTAAGTTTCGAGTGACGAGGAAAGAAAAAGATAAGTATGTGACCGTGCAACGTGATGGTAAAGACTATGTGGTAGAATCTGGCGAGGATGGCCGCTTCAAAGTTACTGATTTGCCATATGGCACTTATTATCTCTGGGAAACTGTTGCTCCTCAAAATTATCGCACGTTAAGAGACCATGTCGCTTTTGTGGTTGATAAAAATTCAAAGACCAGTGAAGTCACACGTATTGTCAACAAGCCTGACACTGGAAATAAAGTGAGTATTCCAAAAACAGGTGACTTTATGTTGACATTGCTTTGTGTAGTAGGTGCCATGTTCTTCTTTTTAGGAAGTCGATTAGTTAAAGAAAAATAATTCAAGAGCGTGTTTTTTAAAGTATACCCCTTTACTGGTTTGTCCAGAAAAGGGGTATTTTCTCTTGTTTTTTATAAGCACTAGTAATCGCAGTAAAATAGATACCAATAGATGAAGCATATATAGTATAATAAAATGTCTAATATATATAAAACTGAAGGTGGGTGTGGGATGGCAAAAAAACAAAAAAAGAAAAAACAAGCTTTTAATTGGCGTCGTAATTGGCCCTTTTTATTGATATTTTTCATTGGTGGACTGATTATGGCTTATCCACTGATTTCCAATATATATTATCGAACAGAAACGCAAGATATTGTGAGTACCTTCGATGAGGACAAACGTAAATTAGACGCTGCAGAAATTGAACATCGCATGGCGTTAGCGAAAGCCTATAATGCTTCGCTTCATAATAGTGTGGCAGATCCTTATAATGATGAGCAAAAAAAAGCAGGGCGGGAGGCCTATGCTCATATGATTGAGCTGCGTGAGCGCATTGGGCATGTGGAAGTGCCAAAGATTCATCAAGACTTGCCAATTTATGCAGGAACATCTGAAGAAGTGCTGCAAGAGGGCATTGGACATTTAGAGGGCACGAGCTTGCCGGTTGGGGGAATAAGCACCCACACTGTATTGACAGGGCATGCAGGGCTACCAAAAGCCAAGCTTTTTACCGATTTGAAAAAGCTGAAAATTGGCGACCATTTTTATATTCATAACTTTGCAGAAACATTGGCTTATGAGGTGGATAATATTGAGGTGGTACTGCCAACGGATTTTGAGCATTTGATGATTGTGCCAAATGAGGATAGGGCGACGCTTTTGACCTGTACGCCATACATGATCAACACCCATCGTCTCTTTGTGCAGGGGCATCGTATTCCTTATGTGCCAGAGGTTGAGAAGGCTGAAAAGGCAGGTCCATGGGCATGGCTCTTGGATTACTGGTATGTATGGCTGGCATTGCTAGTGGTGATTGTCGGTTTGGTATGTTATCTATGGCACCGTCGCAAGAAAAAGCGTGAGGTATAAGTAGGAGGTAGTGGTGAAGAAGCAGACAATTAAAAACATCTTTAACAAAAAAAATCTGCCCTTTATTCTTCTATTTATCCTTGGCTTTTCGGTGATGCTTTATCCAGTGGTATCAAATCTCTATTATCGCACGTCTTCTGGAGCGGAAATTCAGCACTTTGATGACCAAGCTGAAAAATTGGCGAAGGAAGACATTGACAGACGTATGAATTTGGCACGTGCCTACAATAGTACCCTTGATCCATCAAAGATGGTGGATTCCTTTTCCAAGGAGGAGAAGGAACAGGGAGTGGCAGAGTATGCCCGTATGCTTCAATTAAAAGAGCTGATTGGGCACGTGGAGGTGCCAAAAATCAATCAGGATTTGCCTATTTATGCAGGGACCTCTGATGAGGTGCTTGAGCGTGGGGCAGGGCACTTAGAGGGCTCGAGCTTGCCGATTGGTGGCCCAAGCACCCATACTGTCATCACTGCGCACCGTGGTTTACCGAAAGCCAAGCTTTTTAGAAATTTAGATAAGCTCAAAGAAGGGGACATCTTCTATGTGCGCAACCTTAAGGAAACCTTGGCCTATGAGGTCGATCAAAAGATGATTGTCAAGCCAAACTACTTTGAACCAGTGATGGTGGTAGAGGGGCAGGATTATGCCACGCTATTGACCTGTCATCCATATATGATCAACTCTCATCGGTTGTTGGTGCGAGGGCATCGTGTGCCGTATGATCCGAAGAAGCACGAAAAGGATTTGAAGGACATGTGGAAGGTATACCTGCCATATATCAGTGTGGCACTGATTGTAGTGGCGCTATTGTTGACGGCCTATGTGCGTCACCGTTGGAAACGTAAAAAGAAAAGGATGAAGGCAGATGGCTAATAAAAAATCCCGCAAGATACTTGGCTATTTGATGATGCTGTTGGGCGTGACCTTGCCTTTGTATGCCTTTGGCAATTTGGCGCTGGATGGCATTGAGAATCAACGGGCTTATGCCGAGTATGTGTCATCTCGTCAGGAAATGAATGGTGAAGAAGCCCGATTAAAGCGTGAACAGATGATTAAACAATATCAACAGCAAACCAGTGGGGATGCGAAAACCTATGTGGACCCTTTTGACAGCAATGACTTTAAAATGCAATACACTGATTGGCAAGATGAAACGGTGTTTGGCTACTTGCGTGTGCCCTCTCTGGATATTGCCAAGCCGATTCGCCTTGGGGCTTCTTATGGGCATTTGTCTGAAGGGGTGGCGCAGGTCTATGGCACTGATTTGCCAGTGGGGGGTGTCGGTACACGCAGTGTCATTGCAGGGCACCGTGGCTGGTTCACCGATGCGATGTTTATTCAGCTAGGAGAAATGGCGGCAGGTGATATGGTCTATGTGGAGTTGCCAGATAAGGTGTTGAGCTATCAGGTGCAGGATGTGGAAATCATCCGCGCCTCGGAGCCAGATAAATTGGCTCCTGTGGCAGATAAAGACATGCTGACCCTGTTGACCTGTGACCCGATTACGCCATTGGCGACAATGGATCGCTTATTGGTCAACTGTGAGCGAGTGGGCACCTTGCCGGCGAATGCCTTTGCGATGAAGGTGTCTGTGGACAAAGTCGCTCCAACGGCAAATGGAGAGCAGACAGGGGCAACAGCTATTGATACTCAGCCTGTGAAGAAAAGTGTGGCATGGATTCGTTATGGGATTGATGGCGTGACGATTTTCCTGGCGCTGTTGTGGCTGGGGGTATTTTGGCGTATGCTAGGTGTCATCCGCCGTTAAAATGGTCTATATACAAATCCTCTTGGGGTGTCTTGCACATATCCAAGGGGATTTTTTATACGGCTTATCGGCAAATATGAGGATTTGCCAACGGCTGTCTGTTTGGGGTTGTTATTTGCCTCTTTGTGCGTTATCTTAGAAGAAGAAAGTGATTAAAAACAAGAAAGAGAGAGATGAAATATGCTGAAATCTCGCTTCTTGGTCGCTGTATGTTTGTCGACATCGTTATTGACAACTTCAGTGGCCCCAGCGTATGCGACAGAAGTGAATGTATCCTATGGAGAAACCAATACCGCCACTCCTGCACAGACCATCAATGTTGAAAACCGTGATGGTCATCAAGAGGGTGAAGGATTGACGGTGATTTCTGGTATTTTATTAGTCAATAAAAAGCATCCCCTCACAGCAGACTATGCGCCAGCATATACTGGTGGTGCCTTGATGAGCACGACCCTACTTGGGGAAGCTGATAGGGCGGCGAAAAATTTCCTTGCAGGAGCCCGTCAAGCAGGGCACAATATGTATGTCTTGTCAGGCTATCGCTCCTATGGCTATCAAGAAAGCTTATTCAATAATTATGCTGCTCTGCATGGCTATGACCGTGCCAACACCTTTTCGTCCTTGCCAGGGCAAAGTGAGCACCAAACAGGGCTGGCCTTTGATGTGGGAGATGCGAGCAATCCTGCTTACAATCTTCAGCCAAATATGGATGATTTAGCCAGTGTGCAATGGATGATGGCCCATTGTGCAGATTATGGCTTTATCTTGCGTTATCTCAAGGGCAAGGAAGCGATTACAGGCTATCAATATGAGCCTTGGCATTTTCGCTATGTGGGTGTTGAGATGGCAAAAGCCATCACCGCAAGTGGCTTGTGCTTGGAAGAATATCTGGGAGATGGTGCGAGCCTACCAGATGGCCTCCAATCCCCGCGCCGTGTGGCCCTTAGTCAAAGCAGTAAAATCGCCTTAGATGGCGTGGTGTCCGCTTTGAGCAGTGTGAACATTGATGGCTATACCTATTTTCGCTTGCGAGACCTTGGCAGCTTCTTGGCAAAAAGCAAGGCGCCTTTTGATGTTTCCTATGATGAAAGCAAGCAAAGCATAGCCCTTAAAAGCCATACTCCTCTCACACAAGGGGAGGCATTGCCGCCCATTGCTGGCAATAAGGTGGCTATTCAAAGCAGTATGCCGGTGACGGTGGATGGCATTCCAGTGCAGGTGCCTGCTTACAATATTGATGGCTATACCTATTACAAACTGCGAGACCTTGGGACTTTTCTGGGATTTCGTGTGGATTGGATAGCAGCAGAGCAAACGATTGTTATTCAAACAGATGGCAACAAACCTGGTTCAGTAGAAAACCTGATGGAGGCCGTATCTCCTCAGAACGGCACCTCTGTGGTTGTCACTGTGAAATAATGACGGAATATCCGACCCTTTGAGTCGGATATTTTTGTCTCGTTCTAATCTTTTAAAGGAGGTCTTTTTGATGTTTGAAATGAATGATTTGGCAAAAGAGTGTCAACAAATTTTAGATGAAATGGTGGCAAAGCAAGCCCCTCGCAAAGGGGATGTTTTTGTCATTGGCTGTAGCACCAGTGAAATCCTCGGCAAGCACATCGGCAAGGCAGGCAGCCCAGAGGTGGCAGCAACGATTTACCCTGTGCTCAAGGCTTTTGCTGACGAAAAGGGCTTGATTTTGGCCTTCCAATGCTGTGAACACCTCAATCGTGCTTTGGTCATTGAACGCACTGCACAAATGCAGCTTGGCTTAAAAGAAGTGAGCGCTGTGCCACATTATAAGGCAGGAGGTGCGATGTCTAGTCACGCTTATCGTGCGATGGGAGATGCGGTATTGGTGGAAAGCATTCAAGCAGGCTATGGGCTGGATATCGGGGAGACTATGATTGGGATGCATATGCGTCCAGTGGTGGTGCCAATGCGTATTGCCCAACGTACCCTTGGTGGCGCACGTGTCAATCCAAGCTTCTCTCGAGCACCATTGATTGGCGGCTTGCGTGCCCGTTATACCCTATCTGATGCAGATGGCTTCTCACAAGAAGGATAATTGAAGGTATATGGGTAAAAAAAGTTTTCTCAATCAACTATTGGGCTTTGGTAAAACCCTGTTCATTGGTATTGTTGTCAGCTTAATTTTTCTGGAATTTTATAAGCTTAGAAGTGAAATTTCTGTGCCTCAGCTCTGGGCCATCATGTCCTCGGTAGGCATTTGGAAAATGGCGGGGCTGACAGGCTTATCCTTGATTGCACTGTTGCCACTGTTGAACTATGATGTCATTTTTAATAGGGTGCTACAGACAGATTATCAAAAGCCTTATATTTTATCTCGCAGTATCATTATCAATACGCTGAATAACATGATTGGCTTTGCAGGCTTTATCAATATGGGTCTGCGCTTGCATTATTATTCCACTGAGCACAGCCGCAAGGATTTATTAAAGCTGCTTTTAAAATCCTATCTTTTCTATTTTTCAGGGTGTTCGGTATTGGCCTTGGTGGGCTTTGTCTATGTGCTGTTATCTTCCCACAGCGTGCTCCACGGTTACTGGATTTGGCTCTTGCTAGGGATTTTATATTTTCCATTGACGATTATTATTTCTCGTTATCGTGAAAAAGAAGGCTCGATGTTTTCCGTGCGGGATGCCCTTGCCTTTTCAACGACCTCTATTGTGGAATGGGTCTTGGCCTTTGGGGTATTTTTCTTGATTGGTCGTGTGTTGGCGGTACAGCTTCCTTGGCTGGAAATCTTGACGGTCTTTATCATCGCCTATCTCTTTGGCTTGGCGTCGATGATGCCAGGGGCGCTCGGCTCCTTTGACTTGATTGTCTTGACCCTTTTTGGCGCCTTGGGCCTGCCCCAGGAGCTGGTGGTGTCATGGCTGTTGCTCTATCGCTTCTGCTATTACATCGTGCCTTTTGTGATTGGCTGCGGGGTGCTGGTGGTGACTTCTCTGCACACCTTTAACAAAAAGCAAAATGATTTTCCATCACGCATTTTCAAGTCCTTCAGTGCCGATGTATTGACCCTTTGCCTTTATCTTCTGGGGATTGACACCGTCTTATCGGCGATGATTCCAGAGGAAATCATCAATATTCGTTGGCTGAGCCAATTCCATCCAGTGCATGCCAACTTGATTTATCAATATCCAAGCATTCTTTTAGGCTTTTCCTTTATTCTTTTGGGGCGTGCCAACCGACAACACGTCAAGCGGGCTTATGCGCCGACCATTGCTTTTTTGGTGGCGGGGTGCTTGTATTGTGGTTGGGTGAATTATGGCATTCTGACTTTGTTCTTCTTTCTAATAACGATTGCCCTTGCGGTACATAGCAGGTCCCAAGGGAAATGTGAGCAATTTGTGTATTCCTTGGAAAGCTTTACCAAGGATGCCATGGTGTATATCATGGTGGTATTGACAGCGGTAATCATGGGTACACGCAACTACTCTGATGTGTATTTTCGTTATCGTTTTAAGCACTTTCTCATTGATCCCCTAGGCAATGACATCAGCCGTGTATCATTGTTTATATTTTTGCTGTTCTTGAGCCAATATTTGTTGCTTCGTTATCTTAAGGGTAAGCAAATCACCATTGGTGAAAAGCCAGACTTTGATGAAATCACCCACCTGTTGTCAGAAACCCATGTGTCCAACAACGCGACACTGGTATATTTGAACGACAAGCTGATTTTCCCTTATCGTGATGAGGAAGGGCGCTTGCGTGCCTTTATGCAGTTTTACAAGATTCGTGACAAGCTTTTGGTGATGGGCGAGCCCTTTGGCGACAAAGAGGGCTGTGACATCATCCTGCCACAGTTTCTTGAAGAAGCGACACGCTATGGCTATCATCCTGTGTTCTATGAGGTGCCACGGAAGTTTACCATGGCCTTGCATGATTATGGCTTTCATTTTATCAAATCTGGGGAAACCGCCTTTGTGGACTTGACCGCCTTTACCATGCTGGGCAGTCGCAAACGTAATTTCCGTAACGTGTTGAGCAAATTTGAAAAAAATGGCATCACCTTTGAGGTGCTCAAGCCGCCGCATAGCCTGCCGCTGATGGAGGAGCTGGCGGTGGTATCTGATAAATGGCTGGATGGCCGTCCAGAACGAGGCTTTTCTCTTGGCTTCTTCCAAGAGGAGTATCTCCAGCGCTGTGACATTGCCGTGGTCAAAAATCCTGAAGGGCAAATCATTGCCTTTGCCAGTCTGATGCCGAACCCAAGCAACGAACGCAGTGCCATCGACCTGATGCGCTTTGATTATGAAGCCACCCCGAATAGCACCATGGATTTCTTGTTCCTAAAACTGCTCTTGCATTGTCAGGCAGAGGGCAAACGCTCCTTTGACCTTGGCATGGCGCCGCTCTCCAATGTAGGGGTCAATGAGAACAGCTTTATTCACGAGAAAATCGAATTTCTGGCATATAATTTTGGCGAGCGCTTTTATTCCTTCAAAGGGCTGCGCAGCTACAAGCAAAAATTTGACGCTGTGTGGGTGCCGCGCTACACTTGCTTTAGCAAACGCTCGTGGTTCTTGTACACGATGATTTATCTTTATATCGTGAATACCTTTGCGGTAAAAAACATGAATGAAGAAGGATAATTACCATAAAAAAACCGCCTTGTACTGTAGGTACAAGGCGGTTTTTCGTATATATGTGGAGGAGCGATTTTATTAGAGCAATTCTTCTTTGACAACATCAACCACTTCAAAGCCAACACGTGCTTGTGCTTCAAAGGTTTGTGCACCGATGTGTGGGGTGACAGACACATTTGGATGGTTCACAAGGGCTTCCATTGGGGTTGGTTCGTTGACAAATACATCAAGACCTGCAGCAGCCACTTTGCCAGTGTTGAGGGCATCGAGGAGGGCTTGTTCATCAATCAAGCCGCCACGTGCACAGTTGACAATGCGCACGCCGTCCTTCATGGTTGCAAGGGCAGCGGCATCAAGGAGTGGTTTGCCATCTGGGGTTGCTGGGGTGTGCAAGGTCAAGAAATCCACGTCTTTAATCATTTCTGGAATTTCTTTAAAGGTGTGAGGGCTGTTGGCATCTGCCCCAACAATATCGTAATAAGTGATGTTCATCCCGAGGGCATGGCATTTATCAGCAACGATGCGAGCGGTGTGGCCAAAGCCGATTAAGCCGAGCTTTTTGCCATCGAGCTCTACCCCACGGTAGTCTTTTTTGTTCCATTCGCCTTTGCGCATGGTCACGTTGGCAGCGCCAATGAAACGGCTGATGGCAAAGAGTTGAGCGATGGTCAGCTCTGCCATAGCATTGGAGTTGGCACTTGGGGTATTGCGTACTGCAATGCCCTTTGCTTTTGCGTAAGCGTGGTCGATGTTGTCAATCCCAACACCAGCACGCACGATGAGCTTTAGGCGTCCAGCCTTCACTGCTTCATCAATGATTGGTTCACGCACCTTGGTGGCAGAACGAATGATGAGGGCATCATAGTTGGCAAGGGCAGCACCGAGTTGGTCTGCTTCATAAAATTGTTCGTCTACTTCAGCAAATTCACGCATGGCTGCGATGGCTTCTTTTGCAAGGCCGTCTGTTACTAATATTTTCATAGGAAGTTCCTCCAATTTATGCAAGTTCAAGAATTTCTTCGATATCTTTGAGTAATGCTTTGATATCGTCTAAGGTAATTTCACCCATGTGGGCAATACGGAATGTTTTTTCTTTTAAATCCCCATAGCCATTGGCGAGGGTTTTGCCACGTTGAGCGAGGGCTTTGTTCAAATCTGCCACAGAAATTTCACGGGTGTTTTTGACCACGGTGAGGGTGTTGGCACGATAGCCTTCTTCGGCAAAGAGGTCAAAGTATTTGGTTGCCCATGCACGGGTATACTCTGCCATTTCGGTATGGCGGTTGAAGCGATTTTCAATGCCTTCTTCGAGGATGCGGTCAAGCTGCTTATCAAGGGCAAACATCAAGCTCACATTTGGGGTAGACGTGTATTGGAAGTTTTTCTTCACCACACGATCATGCAAGGCACGCAAATCGAAATAAGTGCCACGGAAAGGTACATCCGCCGTGCGGTCATACGCCTTTTGGCTCATGCTGCAAATCGCCAACCCTGGTGGGAGGGCGAAAGCTTTGTGGGAAGAAGTGAGGAAGATGTCAATGCCAAGGGCATCCACTTCCACCTTCATGCCAGCAGCAGCACTGACGCTGTCGACACACCATACCACATCTGGGTATTTTTTCATTATTTCAGCGATTTCTACAAGGTTGTTGGCAACGCCAGTAGCGGTTTCGCTGTGGGTGGTGGTGAGGAGGTCGTACTTTCCTGTTGCCAATGCTTCGTCAATGGCTTCAACAGGCACGTGTTGACCAAGAGGGACTTCGATAATGTCCGCAGGGATATTATTAGAAACTGCCATCTTATACCATCTGGTGCCAAAGTCACCCATGGAGCAGCAGAGCGCACGTTTTGCAGTACAGGAGCGAACAGCGGCTTCCATTAAGCCACTACCAGAGGAGGTAGAAAGAATGATGGTGTTGTTGGTATAAAAAACTTGTTGCACCTTTTCGGAGATGGCTTTTTGTAATTCAGAAATTTCTTTGGTGCGGTGTCCGATGAGCGGACGTGCCATTTCGTCTAAAACTTCTGGAGCCACTTCTGTTGGGCCTGGGATAAATAATTGTTTGTGTTCAAATTCCATAATTGAACAGCCTCCTTTGTTGTTTCGCTGAATGCATGATAACATGTGGACATGAGTACTTCAATAGTGTACATATGTACACGATATATAAAAGATAATTATTCATGATGATGTCACCTTGAAACAAAAGGCGTAAAGTTTTTATAAATAAATACTCCTCCATTGTGGTATACTATGAAATAAGATAAAAGGAGGAATTTGATGAAAAATATCTCAGAAATATTACCACGCGCAGAGCTGAAGCTTCTCGCTAAGCAGAAAATGCATAGCCATTGGAAAACGATTCTTTTGATGACATTTTTGTATATGGTATTTATTGGGTTGTTAGGTGGCTCGCAATATGCTTTCAATCCAGATCCAACAGTGATGAGTAGCAACAGCCCCATGGCGCAATCTATGATTTTTAAAATGTTTGGTTTATCTATGGGCGTATCTATTATTGGTGGCATTCTTGTGAGTGGGGTGTATGGCTATTGCTATACTGCTTGGTTTGTGGCATTGGCCAACAATCCAACAGGGGCGCCACTCACTTTTAGTAATTTTATGGAACGCTTTAGCGATGCAGTGCGTGGGATTTTGGCATACATCTGGCAAAACATTTGGCTGACTATTTGGAGCCTATTGGCAGTGCCAGGGTATGTGTTGCTTATAGTCGGCATCTTTACAGAGACTAAAGTCTTAGGCATTCTTGGTGTGTTATTGATGATTGCTGGCTCCGTGGTGGCGATTATTCGTGCCATTCGCTATCAATTTATCTATCATGTATTGGCAGACTGCCAAAACAAGATTGGGGTACGCCGTGCCCTTCGTCATTCTATAGAAATGACAAAAGATCAGGTAGGCGCTCTTTTTGTGGCAGGGCTGTCCTTTATCCCATGGTTGCTCTTGATTCCAGTGACTGCAGGCTTTATTTTGTTTTATCTTGTTCCATATATCTCTGAAAGCTTTGCCCTCATCTATGTGTGGCTGCGTGATAAGGCCTTTGAAGAAGGACGTTTATCTCCAGAAGAATTTGGTTATATGTCAGCGCAAGTCGGACAACCTGAAGTGGTTGATGTTGTTGTGAGTGACGTGGAATAAGAAAGGGTCTTTATGAGTAAAATGAACTATCAGCGTGTGGAAACGACCACACCACAAGAAGTAAAAAACAAGTATAAAAAATGGCTGCCTTTTGCTTTGGTGATGGCATGTATTCTCCTTGTCACCATCGTTGGTGTGGGTGTATATCATCATCTAGGTACCGAAAAAGGCGCAGAACCTTTTTCTAGTGGGAAGAAAAATGTTGAAGTCATTGCCATTGAAGGGGAGATTAAAGCAGAAGGCGATAAATACAATCAAGAATGGATTAACAAGCGCATTCAAGCAGCCCAAAACGACCGTGACAATCAAGGCATTGTTTTGAAAATCAATTCTCCTGGTGGGGCGGTGTATGAAAGTGACGAGACCTATCTTCACTTGCTAGATTACAAAGAAAAGACAAAACGTCCAGTATATGCTTATTGTGAGCATCTTTGTGCTTCTGGTGGCTATTATATTGCTTCAGCAGCTGATGAAATCTATACCAATCGTAACAGCTTTGTTGGTTCGATTGGTGTGATAAGTGGCCGATTTGTGGATGCCACTGGTTTATTAGACAAACTGGGTGTCAAAGTGACAACTATTCATAGTGGTGCCAATAAATTGATGGGACATCCAAGCGAGCCACCAACACCTGAACAGCTTGCGATTATGCAACGCTTAGGGGACGAAGCCTACGAGCAATTTGTGGGCATCGTGGCAAAGGGCCGTCACATGGACATCAATGCGGTAAAGGCTTTGGCAGATGGACGCATCTATTCTGGCAAGCAAGCGAAGGACAACGGCTTGGTAGACAAGGTGGCGACACAAGATGAATTTAAAAAGGCGATGAAAAAGAAATTTGGCGAGAACATCACTTTCTATGAAAATCCATACCAAAACACCAAATACAATGGCATTTTGAAGCATTTGAGTAAAAGCATGGCAGCCCTCTCCCAAAGCAGTGAGTTGCAAAACACTGTTGAAACCATTCAAGGCATGACCATCACAGAGCCAATGTATCTTTATCAAACCAATTAGTAAAAAGCAGGTATCCCAAGGGAT
This sequence comes from uncultured Peptococcaceae bacterium, assembly GCA_947254645.1. Taxonomy (GTDB): domain Bacteria; phylum Bacillota; class Peptococcia; order Peptococcales; family Peptococcaceae; genus UMGS1590. The sequence goes on from CAMYDW010000004.1 coordinate 55,509, forward strand.
TGGGTGCCTGCTTTTTCTTGACATTTAATAGGTAGACTTTTAGAATAAGAGTATGTGATGAAAGGGCTTTTTAGGGCATCTTTTGCAGAGAGAATCGGTGGTTGGTGCAAACCGATGAAAAGAACCTTAATCTCCACCCTGGAGCATTGGCGTAATGGCCACGGCAAACAACCGTTATCTGTGACAAAGTGATGACATAGTCATAAGCTGGGTGGCACCGCGGAATTCTCCGTCCCTTTTTGAAGGGGCGCTTTTTTTATTTATAAGGAGGGAAAATTGTGAAAATTATTTCTGAGGAAGTCCTTGGCGCAGAGGCAACCGCCGTCTTAGAGGCTGCGAACATCGAATGCATTGTCGATGCCAACCTGACACGTTGGCAGGAAGGCGATGCCCTCATCCTTTCAGGAAATGCACCAGTGCCTGAGGCGCTGTATGAAACCAATCGCCCCCCAAAGGTGATTGCCCATCTCAATAAAGACAGTCAATATGTCGATGCCAAAAAGGCCACACGTGCAGGCATCATGCTTTTAGAGCCACGTCATGGGGAGGCGGCATCCATTGCCGATTATGCCATGTCCATGGTTTTGAAAATGGCGAGAGAGCGTCAAGAAGGCGCTTTTGAGCTTAAGGGCAAGAGCATTGGCTTCTTAGGCTTTACCCCAACAGCCGCTGAAATTGCCCAGCGTGCCCGTGGTTTTGATATGAACCTTTATTGCTACGATGCCGACCTCAATCGAGGTCGTGCGATGCTGTATAATTGCGAAGCCACCACCTTGGTGGATTTGTTTGTGATGAGCGACTTTGTGATTGTTTTGGCGCCGCTTTCATCACACACCAAGGCCCTCATCGGTAAGGATGAAATTCAGCTTCTGAAAAAAGGGGCCTCACTGATTCATTTGACCGACCCACAGGTGTTGCGCTGGGATGAATTGGTGATGTGCTTGGATTGGGAGTACCTCTCTCATTTTGCCATTGATTTGCCAAGCAACAAGGCCCATCTAAAGGGTGAAATTGAACGCTATGCCACTGTGACTGTGAATGAAGCCGCCAACACCCTAGAAGCCCGCCGTGGCAATGAGGTGGAAATGGTGCGTCATACGGTGGCAGTGCTTGAGGGAGAAATGGTCGAGACCGCTGTCAACGTGGCACACCTGCGTGCTTCCCATGCCAAGGAAGGGGCAGACTGGTGCCGCTTGGCAAACTTCTTGGGACAATGTATGGGACAGCGTCTGAAAAAACTTCCAGGGAATTGCACCATCGAAGCCAAAGGCTTTTTGCCAGGGAGTGAGCGTGAAGCCATCATTGCCCATGCCCTCACTGGGGTGGCGATTGGGATGGGCGAAGGTGCCATCAACCCAATCAATGCGGCCCTCTGGGCAGAAGAGCATGGCATGCACATTCGTTTTGAAGAGGACATCGAGCAAGCCCATGGCCACTTGAAGATTTCGATGATTACAGAGCTTGGACGCTTCCAATTTGCTGGGGACATCATCAATGGCGTGGCGAGTATTTTTCAGGTCGATGATTACCTCTTGCGTGCCCGTCCAACCGCCCATGTGCTCTTGGTGCCACACATCAACCGTCCAGGGATGGTTGGCCAAGTGGGCACCTTGCTTGGTGAAGAGGAGGTCAATATTAGTGGGATGGTATTGGGGCACAAGCACCACGACCTTTCCACTGCACTGATGTGGATTACCATTGAACAAGCGCCAGATGCAGAGCTTGCTGCCCAAAGCAAGCGCTTGTCTAGCGTGCTCAGTATGGAATATATACATTTACAAATGGATATTTAGGAGGAAGAAGAATGTTAGATATTAAAGAAATGCGTCGTGACCCTGAACGTGTGGCAAAAGGCCTTGCACGTCGTGGCAAAGAAATTGATATGGCCCCATTTTTGGCTGCGGAAAAAGAACGCCGTACCATCATGGGACAAATTGAACAGCTGCAAAGCCAACGCAACAGCAAGAGTAAGGAAATTGGCAACTTAAAGAAAAATGGCGAGGATGCCGCTGCCCTCATGCAAGAAGTGAGTGGCATTAACGAAGAAATAAAGACCTTGGAAGTAAGCCTTGAAGGGGTGGACGCGCAAGTACAAGATTTCATCGTTGGGGTGCCAAACATTCCAGATGAAAGCATTCCAGATGGTGGCGAAGACGATTATCACGAAGAACGCCGTTGGGGCGAGCCTCGCAACTTTACCTTTGAACCAAAGGCACACTGGGAAATCGGCGAAGCCCTCGGCATTCTCGATTTTGAACGTGCAGCAAAGGTGACTGGCTCTCGTTTTGCTTTCTATAAAGGCTTGGCTGCTCGCCTAGAACGTGCCCTCATTGCCTTTATGATTGACATTCATACCGACAACCAAGGCTACACCGAGCTTTTACCACCATACATGACCAACTCTGCCAGCGATTTTGGTACAGGACAGTTGCCAAAATTTGCAGAAGATATGTTCCACTTAGAAGGCACCGATTATTATTTGATTCCAACTGCAGAAGTGCCAGTGACCAACTATCATCGTGACGAAATTTTGAGCGACAAGGAATTGCCAGTGAAATACTGTGCTTTCAGCCCTTGCTTCCGTTCTGAAGCAGGCTCTGCAGGCCGTGACACCAGAGGGATTATTCGTCAACACCAATTCCACAAGGTTGAAATGGTGAAATTGGCCCATCCTGACCATTCTTGGGAAGAGCTTGAAAGCCTCACTCGTGATGCAGAAGAAATCCTACAAGCCCTTGAATTGCCATATCGTGTGATTACCTTAGCGGCTGGGGACATCGGTTTCTCCTCTGCAAAAACCTATGACCTCGAAGTGTGGTTGCCAAGCTATGGCAAGTATCGTGAAATCTCCTCTTGCAGTAACTTTGTGGATTTCCAAGCACGCCGTGCAAACTTGCGCTTCCGTGATGCAGATGGCAAGGTGCGCTATCTCCATACCTTAAATGGTTCTGGTTTGGCAGTAGGACGTACCTTGGCAGCAATTTTAGAAAACTATCAAAACGAAGATGGCACAGTGACCATTCCAAAAGCATTGTTGCCATATATGCATGGACATGAAGTGATTTGCTAATCGATTTTACAAAGAAGGAGTTTTATGAGGACTTACGATCTTAATCGCATTCATCGATTTGTTTTCGATGACATGTATTTCTTATTGGATATCAACAGTGGTTCATTGCATATCATCGACAATGTGGTGGACAGCTTTATCGATGCCCTTGGCGATACCGACTGCTGGGAGGATGCAGTGACACGTACCGCCGCCATTCATGGCATGGAAGAAGCCCAAGAAATTTCAGACGGGCTCAAGGAACTCATGGACAACGGCATGCTCTTTAGTGACATTGATTTTAGCGAGTTTCATCCGCACACCGAGCCAATCGTGAAGGCGATGTGCCTTCACATGGCCCATGACTGTAATTTGCGCTGTGGCTATTGCTTTGCAGACACAGGGGCTTACGGTGGTGGCCGCTCCCTGATGAGCTTAGAAGTGGGCAAAAAAGCCATTGATTTCTTGATGGAAGCCAGCAAACACCGCACCCATGTAGAAGTCGATTTCTTTGGTGGGGAACCACTTTTGAATCTTGAGGTGTGCAAGGAAGTGGCGGCTTATGGGAAGGCACGTGCCAAGGAATTAGGCAAGGTCATCAAATTTACCATGACCACCAATGGCGTGCTTTTAGACGATGCTTGCATTGACTGGCTCAACGAAGAAGACATGGATGCCGTGCTTTCCTTGGACGGCCGTCCAGAGGTGCACAACAATATGCGTCGCTTTGTAGGGGGACAAGACTCTTATGCCCCAGTGGTGAAGCATTTCCAAAACTTCATCAAGAGCCGTGGCCAGTACAAATATTATTTGCGTGGCACCTATACCCACTACAACACCGACTTTGCCAAGGATGTTATGCACATGGCCGATGACCTTGGCTTTAAGGAGCTTTCCATGGAGCCAGTCGTGGCACCAAAGGAACGGCCTTATACCCTTTGTGAAGAAGACAAGGCAATCTTGATTGAAAACTACAATATTTTGGCCCATCACTACATCAAGCGTTGGCGAGAAGGCAAGGGCTACAACTTCTTCCACTTTAATGTGGATTTTGAAGGGGGCCCATGCTTGCCGAAGCGTTTGAGTGGCTGTGGCTCTGGCCATGACTATCTTGCTGTTAGCCCAGAAGGGGACCTGTATCCTTGTCACCAATTTGTTGGCGAAGACGATTATAAAATGGGAACAGTCTACACTGGCATCGAAAAACCAGAAATTGCCGAATGTTTCCAAAAAGCAAATGTATTGACGAAACCAACTTGTATGGAATGTTGGGCACGTTTTTATTGCAGTGGCGGCTGCCATGCGAACAATATTCGCTATGGTGGTGGCATTGATGAGCCTTATGCTTTTGGCTGTGATTTGCAACGCAAACGCATTGAATGCGCCCTCTATGTACAAGCCGTAAAGCTACTTGAAGCAGAAGACGGGAGTGAAGCCTAGTGGCGACTCTTTTACCCCCCTTTGTACCGAGCATCGAGAATCCCAAGGTGTTTTTCCAAGGGATTCGTGGCTCCTTTAGTGACGGTGCCTGTATGGCATTCTTTGGTCCAGAGGTGCATCATGAAGGCCAGCCGCATTTTCAATATGTGGTCGATGCAGTGGTCAGTGGCAAGGCTGATTATGGTGTCTTGCCAATTGAAAATTCATCCACAGGCAGCATCAACGAAGTCTATGACCTGCTCTATCCCAACCCTTGCTACATCGTTGGTGAATTGGCCTTAGAAATCACCCAAAATTTGTTGGTGGTGCCAGGCACCCGCTTAGAGGATGTGCAATTTGTTTATTCCCATCCCCAAGGCTTGGGACAAAGCCAATGCTTTTTAGAGCAGCATGGCATTGAGGCACGCCCTTATGCGGATACTGCTATGTCAGCACGCTATATTGCCGAAGAAAAGCCTGCCCATGGTGCAGCGATTGCCTCCAAGCAGGCGGCAGAGGTGTATGGCTTAGAGGTTTTGGTGCCCCATGTGAATTTCAATTATTCCAATATGACACGCTTTGTGGTGATTGCACGCCAACCAGAATGTCGTGCTGGACAAAACAAAGCCAGTATTGTCTTTAAAACGGCCCATCGCCCAGGGGCGTTGAGCCACGCATTGCAATATTTTGCAGAGGCCTCTCTTGATATGACACGCATTGAATCTCGTCCAGTGATTGGCAAGCCTTGGGAATACTCTTTTTATATTGATCTTCTAGGGCAGTACGAGGACAACGCCTTTCAAGAATGCTTGGCAAAAGTCGCAGAAACAACGGAAGCTTTTCGTTTGCTCGGGGTCTACCCTGCAGCAACGGATCGACAAGTGCTTTAATTGAAGGAGGAGCCGATGAAAGAACTTTTTTCCGCCATTGTTGGCGAAGAAAATGTATACCTCAACGAACCAATGGCAGGACACACCACCTTTAAAATTGGTGGGCCATGCGATTGCTTGGTCTGTCCTTTAAGCATTGAGGCCTTTGGCAAGGTGTTGGCCACTTGTGCCAAAGAGGACATTCCCTATTTTGTTCTTGGCAATGGCAGCAACATTCTTGTCAGCGATGAAGGCATTCGTGGGGTGGTGGTTTCCACTGAAAAGCTCACCCATCATCATATAGAAGGTACCACCATCGAAGTAGAAGCTGGCGCCCTCTTGGCCGATGTCAGCACCCTCGCGCTGGAAGCTGGGCTGACAGGATTGGAGTTTGCTTGTGGCATTCCAGGCTCCATCGGTGGCGCAGTGTATATGAATGCAGGTGCCTATGATGGCGAAATGCGTGAAATCATCGAAAAAGTGACCCTTTTTGATGCCCAAGGCAACAAGGTGGTCCTTGGCAATGAGGAGATGGCCTTTAGCTATCGTCATAGCCGTTTGAAAGATGAGCCGCTGCTTTGTGCCAGTGTCACCCTTTCCCTACAAGCAGGAGAGAAGGATGCCATTCGTGCCAAGATTGAGGATTTGACGGAGCGCCGTGAAAGCAAACAGCCTCTTGAGCTGCCAAGTGCAGGGAGCACCTTCAAGCGCCCAGTGGGCTATTATGCAGGGGTACTCATCATCGAAGCAGGCTTGCAAGGACATCAAATTGGTGGCGCCCAAGTTTCCACCAAGCACGCAGGCTTTGTGGTCAATGTGGACCATGCCACTGCGGATGATGTGATTCGTTTGATTTATCACATTCAACAAACCATCCTAGAAAAAAATCAAGTGCGCCTCGAAACCGAAGTTCGCTTCATTGGTGCTTGGGAAAATCACCCCTTGATTGACAAAATCATGAAAACAGAATAAGCGTCGTTGTCTGAAGCCAAGACAGCGCTTTGATAGAAAAATAGACCCTCCCTTTATTGAAGGGGAAGGGTCTATTTTTTTGTGCGCCTAAAAATGCTCCAGAAACAAAGCCACACCAAGGTGGATGTCCTCTAAGGTTTTCCACAGAGGCTTCTTTTTTATTTGACAAAAATATGATTTTCTGTTATCATAGATAAGCTAAAGATAATAGAATGTCAGTCGAAATTTTAAAATTTTTAGGAACGCATGGTTGATGGCGTTCCTTTTTTCATGCCAGCATGGAAAACCTCCACGTGACGTTTTATTAATAGCGTCAGAGGACTATATTCCTATCGGTCAAGAAAAAGAAAAGAGACAAGAGAAACATGAAATTTGAAGAACTAAATTTATCCCCTGCCATCCTCAAAGCCGTTCAAGAAATGGGCTTTGAAGAAGCCTCCCCGATTCAAGCAAAAGCCATTCCAGTGGTGATGAGCGGGGTAGACGTGATTGGACAAGCACAAACAGGGACAGGGAAAACCGCTTCCTTTGGGATTCCAGTATTAGAAAAGGTCGACCCTAAAAACCGCAAAACCCAAGTGTTGATTTTGGCGCCAACCAGAGAATTGGCGATTCAATCTGCTGAAGAATTGCACAAGCTTTCCAAGTATATGCATGGCGTACGCATTTTGCCAATTTACGGTGGGGCAGATATCAACCGTCAAATCAGAGGCCTCAAGGGCGGCGTGCAAATCATCATCGGCACCCCTGGTCGTGTGATGGACCATATGCGCAGACGCACCATTAAAACCGACCATATCAACACCATCGTGTTGGATGAAGCAGATGAAATGCTCAACATGGGCTTCCGTGAGGACATCGAAACCATCTTGGAACAATTGCCATCAGAAAATCGCCAAATGGTGCTATTCTCTGCAACCATGGCAAAGCCAATCATGGAAATCACCAAGAAGTACCAAAAAGATGCCCACCTGATTAAAATCACGAAAAAAGAACTCACTGTGCCAAACATCGACCAATATTATTACGATGTGCGCAAAAAAGATAAAACAGAAGTGTTGTCCAGATTGTTGGACTTTTACACCCCAAAGCTTTCCCTCGTGTTCTGCAACACCAAACGCAAGGTAGATGAGCTTTCTTCAGAGCTCCAAGCAAGAGGCTATCTCGCTGAAGCCCTTCATGGTGACATGAAGCAGGCGGCACGTGACCGTGTGATGAAGAAATTCAGAGAAGGCAAGGCAGAAATTCTCATTGCGACAGATGTGGCTGCACGTGGGATTGACGTGGACGATGTGGAAGCCGTCTTTAACTACGACATTCCACAAGATGAAGAATACTATGTACACCGTATTGGCCGTACAGGTCGTGCAGGTCGTGCAGGCCGTGCATTCAGCTTTGTGCGTGGCAAGGAAGTGTACAAATTGCGTGATATTCAAAAATATTGCAAAACCAAAATCATTGCCCAACAAATTCCATCTGCGGCAGATGTGATGGCCATCAAGAGCGAGCGCATTATGGACGATATCGGTCGTTTGATTGATGAGGGCGGCTTGCGTGATATGGTAGACATCATTGAACAACAAGTGAACACCAGCGACTACACAGCCATGGACATCGCTGCAGCCTTCTTGAAGCAAGCCCTTTCTGGGATTGATTTGTCCAGTGATGAAAAAGAGAAAAACGGTGTTGTCAGCATGGAAAATACTGGCGGCGAAGTGGGCATGGTACGTTTCTTCCTCAATTTTGGTCGCAAACAAGGCCTCAACCCAAGAGAGGTGGTAAGCCTCATTGCCAGCAAAGCAAAAATTTCTGGTAAAGCCATTGGTGCCATTGACATCCACGATGGCTACAGCTTTGTTGAAATTCCAGAAGAATTGGCAGATGACGTATTCAACGCCATGAAACGTGTCAAAGTCAAAGGTAAACGCTTTGTCATGGAACCAGCAAACAGCAAATAATAATCATAAAAAAACACCACTTTAATAGTGGTGTTTTTTTTTATCCTTCATAGGTGTTGAGGAAAATATCTTTTAAAGAAGCGTCTGTTTTGACGCCGAGGGTGTCGAAGGTTTGATCGAGGGCATCGAGGACCATCACCATGTTGTCTTTGGTGGCATTGTGGCCCATGTGGCCGATGCGAATGACTTTGCCAGAAAGCTCAGCAAGGGAGCCAGCCAAGAGGATGTTGTGCTCGTTGCGCATGGTTCCTAAGATAGCTTCTGCAGTGGTGCCTGCTGGCACGAGAAAGGCAGTGACGGTGTTGGAGTAGCCGCCTTTTAAGAACAAGCCATAGCCTGCTTGTGTGAAAGCGGTGCGTACGGCATTGGCAAGCTTGGCATGGTCGGCAACCATGGTTGGCTTATTTTGAATCTCAATCATCGCCTGATGCAGTCCGTAAATATCAGAAATTGGCATGGTGTAAGGGAACCACTTGTCCTCGTAATAGGTCTTGAATACGGCCAAGTTGGCATAAAAAGAGGCGATAGGCTGTTGACGATGATAAATAACGTCCTTGGCTTTTTCGCTGATGGTGACAAAGGTCAAGCCTGGAGGGGCAGAAACAGCCTTTTGAGAGCCACCACAGAGAATGTCAATTTCACAGGCCTCCACATCAATGGCTTCGCCAAAGGCGCTGGACACAGCGTCTACCACACTTAAAATACCATATTGGTGCAAGAGTGGACAAATTTTTTCAATCGGATTTTTGACACTGCTTGGGGTATCCCCATGTACAAGGGTGGCATATTTGAAATCATGGTTATTTTTCAAAAAGGCCGCTAGCTTTTCAACGTCAATTTCATCGTGATAATCAAAGGACAGGGTTTCTGGCACACCACCATACATGGTGACAAAGCCTGCAAAGCCAGCGCCATAGATGCCATTGTCTAGCACCAACACACGGTCTCCTGGTTCAGTCATCGAGGCACAAGCTGCCTCTAGTCCTAAAATGCCTTCGCCACCGAGAATCAAGGTTTCGTTTTTGGTGTGAAGTAATTCACTGATTAAGTCACAAGTTTCTTTGTAAAATTCCACAAAGCTTTCGTCTAAATCTGGATTGGTACAAGGAAGACTGCGTGCCTTTAAGACACTGTCAGATACTTCCGTTGGGCCAGGTGTCATAATACGATACATAAGCGACCTCCTACCATCTATTATTGAGTATTTGTTTGGTGGCTTTTTTGAGCGGGCCAATACAAACCAAGGTAACGAGGGCCCCAACGGTGATTTGAATGATATTCCCTGGGAGGGAAGTCAATGGGGAAATCCAGTTGCCATATAAAATGATTTCAGCGATGTAATAGCCAACCAATTTAACGATTAATGCAACAAATAAAGCGAGCACGATGCGAGGATAGCTGTCGTCTTTTTCGGTAATCCATCCCACAAGATAGCCCATGAGGCCAACAATCACCAAGGTGAATGGCGCCCAAACAGTGTAGCTGCTGGTGATATCAAACAATGCCATCCCCACCCCGCCAGCAATCATGCCAGGCTTTTTGCCAAAGAGAATGGCACAAATAAAGAGGGGCACATTGCCAAGGTGAATCAATCCACCATTGATAGAGATTGGCAAGCGAATGTTAATAAAGACGGTAAAGACATAAACCAAGGCAATAAAAAGCCCTGTCAGCGCAAGAAATTGTACAGAACTGTTTTTTGATTGAGTGCGTTTCATCAGAATCCTCCAAGTCTCATTATAATTTTATATACGATGTATATTTATTCCATGGATTATAATAATATAATCTTACAAAGAATTGCAACCATTGGCACATAGATATTGTCAATAATTGACTAGTTGGGCATGATGCTGTCAGAGTGGGTATCTTTACAAGCCAAAAGGACTATAATAGAGAAAAATGAGGCATTGAAGGAAGGGTGGCTGTATGGATTTTTTATTTGTTGGACTGGGTGGTGCTGTTGGGGCGATGCTGCGCTATGAGATTAGCTTATTGCCATACAAGGGTGATTTTCCGTTACTCACGTTGATAACCAATTTTTTAGGGGCGCTCTTGATTGGTTTTATTGTTGGAGCGTCTGTGAAAAATCAGTGGTCCGCGCAGATGGTACTTTTTTTGAAGGTGGGGGTTTGTGGGGGCTTCACGACCTTTTCAACCTTTTCCCTCGAATCTTTTCATTTGTTGGACATAGGCAGGCCTTATCTGGCAGGTGGCTACATGGCATTGAGTGTGGTGCTCTGTCTCGCTGGTGTGGCTGGCGGCATGGCAGTGGCACGATTGATGATGGCGTAAGTGGCATGGCTTTATGGTTGTGAAAAAAATTGTTGTTGCAAGCCTGTTTTAAATAGCCTACCCAGATGGGTAGGTTATTTAGTGTGTCACAATAACAAATGATGGGAGGAAGGGCATGAAAAAGAAAAAAGGGCTTTTAACAGCAGATGCACAGCGCAAACGTATGCTGGAGAAGCCAATTCCTCCATTGGTTACAGCGTTGGCCATTCCAGGGATGATCAGTCAGCTGGTGACGGTCATTTACAATATGGCAGATACTTATTTTGTTTCTCAAATAGGCACCAGTGCGGCGGCAGCCATTGGGGTGGTTTTTTCCTTGCAGTCGATTGTGCAGGCCTTTGGCTTTGGCCTAGGGACAGGGGTAGGAAGCTTGGTGAGTCGCTCCCTTGGCGCCAAAAAGGACGAGCAGGCCATTTGCTATGCCAATAGTGCCATTTTTGCAGGCTTTGTGCTAGGTATTTCGGTGCTGGGCGTGGGCTTGTTTTTCTTGAAGGAGCTGATGATTCTTTTGGGTTCGACCCCGACCATGTTGGATTATTCTATGACCTATGCCACATGGATTTTGCTATCGGCGCCATTTTTGTGTATGTCTTGCGTGATGAATATGATATTGCGCAGTGAGGGCGAGGCAGTGCTGGCGATGATTGGCATTAGCACAGGGGGCGTGCTCAATGCCTTGATGGATCCTGTTCTGATTTTTCATTTTGAGATGGGGATTCGTGGGGCGGCCCTGTCCACCTTTATCAGTCAAGGCGTCAGCTTCTTTTTGCTTTCTGGGATGTTTTTGGCAGGAAAAAGTGTCTTGCCTCTGCGTCTCCAAGGGGTGAGCCATCAAAAGAAGATTTACTATGACATCATCACCACTGGGGTGCCAACCATCAGCCGCCAAGGGATGGCGAGTGTAGGCACCGCCTTGTTGACCATTATAGCGTCACGCTATGGGGATGCCACAGTGGCGGCGATTACCATTAGCAACAAAATTTATCTTTTTGTGCGCAATTTGGTACTGGGGGTCGGTCAAGGCTTTCAACCAGTGGCAGGCTTTAATTATGGGGCGAAGCGTTATGGGCGCACCAAAGAGGCCTTTATTTTTGCCACCGAGGTGGGCAGTCTGTTGTGTGTGATGGCGGCTCTTTTGATTGGGTGGCAAGCTGAAGGGGTGATTGGGTGGTTTCGAAATGACCCTGCGGTGATTGCCGTTGGCAAAGAAGCATTATTTTATGCTTGCTTGGTGATGCCATTCATGGCCTTTTCCACCTATGTCAATCAGCTCTACCAATGTCTTGGCTTTAAGGTACAGGCGACGCTGTTGGCATGCTGTCGCAATGGCTTTTTCTTAATCCCTGTGCTGGCTGTTTTACCTAGCTTTTTTGGCATGACAGGGCTATTGGCGGCACAGCCTTTGGCAGATTTGCTGACGTTTTTTATCTCTATTCCGTTTTTAATAGGCTTCTTCAAATGGAAGCTTCAGTCATAAAAAAAAGACCTTACAACATGGTTGCAAGGTCTTTTGTGTTTTAAGCATGGGGACAATGAGGGCAGTGACTGCCTGTGATATTATCGCCAAAGACTTTGGTATTGAGGGCTTGGCCTGTTGGCGTGGTGGCAAGTCCACCTCCTGCTGTTTCTCGTAGGGTGGCAGGCAGGGCATCGCCGACCTGCTTCATGGCGAGGATGGCATCATCGGCAGGGATATAGCTTGGAATACCAGCAAGGGCAAGCTCGGCGGCCATAAAGGCACTGGCAACCCCGCCAGCGTTGCGCTTGATGCAAGGAATTTCGACCAATCCAGCCACAGGGTCGCAGACGAGGCCAAGAACGTTTTTGAGGGCGATGGCCACGGCATGATCAATCATTTCAGGGGTGCCGCCTGCCAATTCTACAATCGCTGCAGCGGCCATGGCAGAGGCAGAGCCGCACTCTGCTTGACACCCCCCAGAAGCGCCAGCCAAGGAAGCGTTGTTGCCAATCACCAGTCCAATGGCAGAGGCCGTGAAGAGGGCGTTGACACAGGCTTCTTCCCTTAATGCGTATTCACTTTGCATGGTGGCAATGGCCGCTGGCAAAATGCCACAGCTCCCTGCTGTTGGAGCAGCCACCACACGTCCCATGGCCGCATTTAATTCTGCCACGGCAAGGGCACGATAGAGGGCGCCACTCATAAAGGTCCCTGTGAGGCTTTTACCAGCTTCGCGTGTGGCATAGAGCTTGTAGGCATCGCCGCCTGTTAGGCCACTGGTGCTGCGCAAATTGGCATCGGTGCCAGTGGTGATGGCATCGCACATGACCTGATAATTTTCTCTCATGCGCTCATAAATAGCCTCTTCTGCTTGTTCAAATTGTGCTGCTTGATCCTTCAATACAAGATGAGAAAGCAAACACTGATGTTCTTGGGCGGCTTGCACAAGCGCCGCCACAGATTGATAAGTCAAAGACATAGAAACCTCCTAGGAAATCGTTGGCACAGCAATGCAGGCATAGATGTTGCGCAAGTCTTCAATGTCATGGCAGAGGGCGGTAATGTCCTCTGTTTCAATACGGTCCACTTCAATTGACATGACGGCTTCTCCACCCTTTGCTTTGCGTGAAAGGTGGAAGTTGCAGATATTGGCATTGTATTCTGTGAGCACGTCGGTGACCTCTGCAATCGCCCCTGGGGTATCACGATGGGTGACAATCAGTGTGAAAAACTCACCATTCAAGGTCACTGCCATATCGTTGATAGAGGTGATGCGAATATTCCCGCCGCCAACACTGGCACCAATCAAGGTGGAGGTGCGTCCATCGGCACTGGTGAGGATGATTTTAGCGGTGTTTGGATGGGCATCGACCATCTCTGTTGGGGTAAAGGTGATGGCCAGGCCCTCCTCTCGTGCAATAGTCAGGGCATTGCGCAGGCGCTCATCGTCTGGGCGCATGCCAAGGATGCCTGCCACAAGGGCACGGTCGGTGCCATGTCCACGATAGGTTTTGGCAAAGGAGCCATGGAGCAGGATTTCTGCTTTTATCGGCTGCTCACCCAACAGGGTGCGTGCCATCAATCCAATCCGTGTGGCACCAGCGGTATGGGAGCTAGAAGGCCCAATCATGATGGGCCCGAGGATATCAAAGACATTATTCATAGGCTTGTCCCTTCTCACGTGGTCGAGTGGTGAACAAAGAAATCCACCACTCCTTCATTCGTTTTTCTTAAAATATATCATAGCAGTTTATAAGAATAGAGTAAATGAGGAAGATAGAGGGCCGTAAGCGGATTGTCATAAGTCTGTTTCTTTTTATGCAAAAAGAATATTTTACAAACAATATTTTGATGGTTTAGTCTCAAAAAAAGATGAAAGCATCGAAAGAGGCCTTTTTGTATTGGATTTTGTCATTAAAGTACAATGGATTTGTCACAGGGTTGTTGCTATCTCATAAAACTTTTATTGTATGATAGGAACTGTTGCATGACGCAACATTTTTCAGTAAGGAGGAAAATAAATGAAAAATGTTTTGACATGTGAAGCAAGAAAAATGTTTGTAGCAGTATGTATGGTTGTGATGCTGAGCTTTGGTATCGTTGGTCAAGCACAAGCAGCACCTGTCAGAAGTGATGGACTTGTATTGTATATGGGTCAAAATGAAATGCTTGCAGGGAATAAGAAGGTTTCATTGGGGGACTCTATACCTACCTTAAATAATGGGCGTGCTTATGTGCCACTTCGTGCAGTGGCTGAAAACTTTGGCGCAAAGGTCAACTATGACCAAAAGACTGGAGATATCACCCTTAAACAAGGTGGTAAAACCGTCATTATGAACACAAAGGCCTCTGCGTTTTCCATCAATGGGGAGCTTCAATGGATGGACGTTGCCCCTTATGTCAATAAGCACAATCATACCATGGTACCTATTCGTTTTATTTCCAATGGCTTAGGCTATGAATTGAAAGTCGCTAATAATGATCAAGGCACTGTAGATGCTATCTATATTGATCGCCCAGCGAAATAATTTAACGTCACATTGTTCTTGTAACACAATCATAACAGTATGACATGAATATGTCGTACTGTTATTTTTTTGTTATCAGCTTGTACCTTGTATTTTGGGTTTATTCATATTATGATTATTATAAAATGGAAAAAAGTTACGCAAACAGTGAACACGATTAAAGGATGTGGACAAATGAACGCAAAAAAATGTTTATACAGTGCCGTTGGGGCAGCAGCAATGATGGTTGCTTTGCCAGTAGCGGGATTTGCGGCAGATTCTGTATCAGTGACTGCCCCACAGGTGGGCGCCACGAGCTTAGAAGCAAGCTATACAAATGGTAAAATTACCGATAATTATCTCATTACCGTCAATAATAAAACGGTGGCTCAAGGAACCTTAAAAGAAATCGGCAACAAAACAGTGACCTTTCCCTTAAAAAATTATACCTTGGCTGCCGGTGACAATGTAGTTTTGTATGTGACTGGACCAAATGGGCAATATATGCCATATAAAGCCGTTGTGGCGAAGCCAGCTGCTGTAGCAAAGGCCCCAACGACAATGACCGTGGCACCAACCAATATTAAACCAGCAGACAATGCCTCTGTCGTGTTGACCTTTGATAAAGCCTATGTGCCACATCCTGCTGATGTGATTCAAGTGACCAGTTATGATACCAGTGGCAAGGTGCTTTCTTCTTCCTTTGAAGCCCTTCCAGATACCAACAATGGGCCAGTGACCTTGGCGTTGAAGGACAGTACCAAGGTGGCATCCTATACGCTTCAATTTGTTTCAGGGAACGGCAGTGAAGTGAAGATTGCACCAGTGCGTGTGACCGTGGGCGCAGGGAATAATAATCCGCCAGCGCCAAAACCTGCACCATCCCCAACGCCAGGAAATCCACCTCAAACCAATACCATGACACCAGCACAAAAAGCAGCGGTGGATGCGGCAACGGATATGATTTTTGCTTATCCAACCAGTACCATTTCTCCTGGAGAATCTGCTTCTCCAACCATCACCTTGGTGGATGCAGCTGGCAAGAAAACAGTTTATACTGGTCCAGCACGTTTTAGTTATAGTGGGAATGCAGTGGTAGATGGCACCTTTGATAACCAAGGACGTTTTAGCGTGTCTTCTGACCCACAGTTTATTGGCAGCAAGGTACAAGTCACAGCCATGCTTGGCAAATTTGCAAAGACTGTCGAATTGACGGTTCAAGCAACAGATAAGAGCTTGCTTTTGAGCAAAAACGAAGGCCCAGTGGCAAAGAACAACAGCGTGACCTTCCAAATTGCCAATGGTCAAAAAACCAGATTGCGTATGCTTTGGCAACCAACCACTGCCCGTGTGGTGGTAAAGCCTATTGATAATCCAAAGGCCAACATTGTTGGGACTGTTACTGATATGAACAATCTGACCACCTCTGGCAATGGTACCTTGCTATTGACCAGTGATGTTGCAACTCGTGCAGAGGTTTACATTGTGTTCCGTGATGGTGAAGGACGCTTGTTTGAAACAGCCCATGCGACCTACAATTTTACCAATAAGGCAGCGACTAAAAAAGTAGTCAAACTTTTTATTGGCAATATTAGCTACACCGTCGATAAAGA
This sequence comes from uncultured Peptococcaceae bacterium, assembly GCA_947254645.1. Classification (GTDB taxonomy): domain Bacteria; phylum Bacillota; class Peptococcia; order Peptococcales; family Peptococcaceae; genus UMGS1590. The sequence continues at coordinate 71,650 of CAMYDW010000004.1, forward strand.
AACCAAAAAGAGCGATACAGCACCAGTGATATTAAATAATCGTACCTTTGTGCCTTTCCGTCTGGTGGCTGAAAGCTATGGTGCAGAAGTGGGCTGGAATGAAAAAGAACAAACCATTACCACCAAGCACAATGGTCATACCATTATCATGAAGGTTGGTTCCAAAAACTATACCATTGATGGCAAAAATGGCACCATGGATGTGGCGCCATACATCAACCATGATAATCGTACCATGGTGCCGCTACGCTTCTTGGTAGAAGGCCTTGGCTGCAATGTGACACCAAATTATGCAAAAGATGGCACCACAGAAAGTGTCACCATCGAAGGCTAAATCAAAAAAGCAAAGAGCGTTTGTGCACATCGCCAAGGGCTATGTGCAGACGCTCTTTTTTGCTTATTGCACAACATTGTCTTTTTGGGTACAATATAGTATAAAGTTTGCACAAGTGTATAACAAAGGCAAAGGAGGGACACCATGTTTACCTTGAGGACATTTTTTATTATTGTGATATATGCGGTGGTACTCTATGGTGGCTATCGATTACAGATACAGTTGGCTTCACGGAACAGCAATCGACCAGGGTTGATTTTGCCAGCCTTAGCCGCAGTGGCAGCGATTGGCTTGAGTGTAAACAATTTTCTCATCGCTTTTGATGTACGCTTTGGGCTGTTGGCCTTTGCTGCAGCGGTGATGCTCTTTGTTTTTTATGCTGTGCCAGCGGTGTTCTTTGCGTTGCTCTATGTGGAAGGACGCAAGGAGGTACAGCTGCGTAAGGTGACACGCTCCCAGCGTGTGCGACAAGCACAGGCGCAGCATCGTGCAGCCCCTAATTTACAACGTCGTTATGAAGATACTGGCAAACAAGAGCCAGTGGTGTATATGCCATCACGTGCATCTACACGTACACGCCGTACTTCATCGCCAAAGCGCCCTCTTAAAAAGTAGCACTCATCAAGAGCCTTGCACCTGCAATAGGCTCTTTTTTTGCATTAAGAATGGGTATGATTGAGATAGACCGTTTCCAAGGAGGACAATTTATGGAAATCAATCAAGTATATCATGGCTTTCGCCTTGTGGCAGAACAGCCAATAAAAGAAGTGAATAGCACTGGACGCCTTTTTGTGCACGAAAAAACAGGCGCTCAGCTTTTACAGCTTGCCAATGAAGACAACAATAAAGTTTTTGGCATCGGCTTCCGCACGCCATCAGCCAATAGCACTGGTGTGGCACATATCCTAGAGCATAGCGTGCTCAATGGCTCTCGCAAGTATCGCACCAAGGAGCCTTTTATGGATTTGGCGCGTACCAGCTTAAACACCTTTTTAAATGCCATGACCTTTTCCGATAAAACCATTTATCCAGTGGCAAGTCGCAATGAAAAGGATTTTGAGCATTTGATGGATGTGTATCTCGATGCCGTATTTTTCCCAGCGGTGTATGAACGCAAGGAAATATTTCTACAGGAAGGCTGGCATTATCATATTGAGAACGTGAAGGACCCAATCACCTATCGTGGGGTGGTTTACAACGAAATGCGTGGCGCCCTTTCTAGCGGCGACTCTCAAGTCATTGATGAAATCATGGCAGCCCTTTTCCCAGATACCATCTATGGTTGTGAAAGTGGGGGCAATCCTTATGACATCCCATCCTTGACCTATGAGGATTTCTTAGACTTCCACCGTAAGCTCTACCATCCATCTAACAGCTATAGCTTCATCTATGGCGATGGGGATATTGATAAATATCTTGCTCACATCAACGATGAGTATTTGGCAGGATACGAGCGCTTAGATGTGGATTCCCATGTGGAAGCACAAAAAGCCTTTGAAGCACCAAAGCATTTAAAGGCGTCCTATTCTGTTTCTAGCGATACCGATACCGAAAAGAAAGACTATTTGACCTACTCTGTCATGATGGGCAGCCGTCAATCCTTGAAGGACCTCTTTGTTTCTGAAATGCTCACAGATGTCTTGGTCGATGCCCAATCTGCACCGATTAAAAATGCCCTTTTGGCCGCAGGTATTGGGGAAGATATTTCTTCAGTGAGCAGCGATGGCATTCAAATTCCTTTTAGCATCATGGCAAAGGACGCTTCCTTTGAGCAAGAAGCCGCTTTTGAGGAAATCATCGAAAAGACCTTGCGTGACATTGTGGCGCAAGGCTTGAATCAGAATCAGCTTTTGGCCGCCCTCAACAAAATCGAATACAGCTACCGTGAAGCGAGTGGCTATGCCACCCGAGGGATTGTCTACTACATCAATGCCTTTGAAACATGGCTCTATGATGGCAATCCCTTTGACGCCCTTGCCTATGATGCGCCATTGAATGAATTGCGTGGCTTGATTGGCACCCGTTATTTTGAGGAATACATCAAGGAACGCATTTTGGACAATCCACACAAGGTGATATTGACGGTGCGCCCAGAAGCAGGACTGAACAACCGCAAGGATGACGTTGTTAATGAAAAATTAGCGGCCTTTAAAGAAAGCTTGACCCCAGAAGCCTTGCAAGCCTTGGTAGACGAAACCCAAGGGCTTTTGGCACGACAAAATGCAGAGGATACCCCAGAAGCACGTGCTACCATTCCACATTTGCGCTTAGAGGATGTGGACAGCCGTTTCCCAATCATTCCTTGTGAAGAAGAAAAGGTGAAAGAAGCGACTGTGTTGTATCATCCGCTCTTTACCTCAGGTATCAACTACATTGATATCGTTGGCGACCTCGGCCACTTCACCATTGAGGAATTGCCATATATTGGCCTCATGACCTCCCTCATTGGCTCTATGAGCACCAAAAATTATGATTACAGTGCCCTGAACATTGCAGAATACCTCTGCAGTGGTGGGATTCGTGTGACCAGTCGTGTGATTCAAAATTACAACGACCCAGAAACCTTTTACCATAAGCTTCTCATCAGCACCAAAACCATCGGTGTAGCGCAAGCGGCTGATTTCTTGCACTTGCTCGATGAACAGCTGCGTCATACCGACTTTACCGATAAGAAACGCTTCCGTGAAGTCCTGCAGATGATGAAGTCACAAATTGAGATGGGCATGCCACAACAGGGGCATCTCGTCACAGCAGGGCGTGTGAGTGCGTATTATTCTGCCTTTAGCCGCTTTAATGAATACCTTAATGGCTTGGATTTCTTGTTCTTCCTTCAAGACTTGGACAATCATTTTGATGAACGTTTTGAAGAAACCGTGGCACGTATCCAAGATATTTACGCACGCCTCCTAACAAGAGAAGGATTACTCATCAGCATTACCACCGATAGCGAAGAAAACCATGCAGGCATTCGTGCCCTCTTGTCGGACTGGATTGATACCCTGCCAACAGAAACCTACCCACATGCCGACTGGCATTTGGAAGTAGCACCATTGAATGAGGGCATCCAATCCTCTACCAACGTCCAGTATGTGGCGAAGGGTGCAGACTTAAGACCATACGGCTTTGTGTACAATGGCGAGGTCGAGGTCCTTTCTAACGTCCTTGCCAACGAATACCTGTATAATAATATTCGTGCCAAGGGTGGCGCTTATGGCCAAGGGGTGCGCTTTGGTAGAAATGGCACCATGAGCTGCTATTCTTATCGTGACCCAAATCTCGAAAATACCATTGCCGTGTATGATGGCATGGCCGATTATTTGGAACAGCTAGAGATGGATGAGGACACCTTAACCACCTACATCATTGGGGTGATGAACCGCTTCAATCCAGCGATGACCGAATATGCAAAGGCGAATTACTCCTTGACCAGCTACATCAATGGCCAAAGCCCAGCGGCAGTGCAAAAGGCACAAGAGGAAGCGTTATCCACAACTGTGGAAAAAATTCGTGGCTATGCGCCAATCTTGCGTCAAGCCATGGCTGAAAATAATCTCTGCGTCATCGGCAACAATGAACGTATCAAAGCCTCTGCAGCGCTCTTTAAAAATGTCATACAACTTGAAAATTAATTATCAGAACAGGGTGAGACGCATCACCCTGTTTTTTTGTGCAAAACACTCATGAAGAATAAATGACAATATGGCAAAGATGATGAAAAACAGCCTCTCTACAGGGGTTCGACAAGGAATGTGTCTTGTGAATACGCAGTGCATGTAGTAAAATATCAATGTATGTGTAACAACCTATTTTAAAAAATAATTTCCCATAAAAAGGAGGAAAATTTGTGACAGATAGACAAGTGTCGCACGAAAATCGTCGACCAGCACGTCCACCAAGAAGAAAACGTCGTAGAAGAGGATTCTTTCCATTATTGATTGCTTTGGTGCTTATTTTGATTGTGGTATTGGGGGGCGTCAGTGTTTTTAGAGATTTGACTGTACCAGCCAATGCCAAGGACACCCAAGTGGTTTCTGTGGAAATCCCATCTGGGACTTCTATTGCTCAAATGGGCGTGATTCTAGAAGATAAAGGCCTGATTCGTTCTCACCGTGCCTTTAAGCATTATGTTAAAGCCAAAGGTGTTGCCGAAAAAATTCAGGCAGGCACCCATCAATTGTCCCCATCTATGACCTTGGAAGAAGTGGTAAGCAGTCTTCAAGCAAATGCAGGGGAAATTGGTGTCAGCAAGATTGCGGTGAATGAAGGCTTGACCATCGACCAAATTGCAGGGGTGGTGGAGAAGCAAACCAAATACAGCAAGAAGGAATTTTTGGCATTAATGAAGGATGAAACCTTCTTGAAAGGCTTGGTAAAGGACTATCCGTTCTTAAAGGAAACAGTGGCTTCAAAAGAGGTGCGCTACGCTTTGGAAGGCTATTTATTCCCGGCCACCTATGAATTTAATGATGCCAATAGCTTAGAAAGCCTTGTGACCATGATGCTTGATAAAACCGCCACTGTTCTTGAAAAGTATCAGTCTGAAATTGACAAGAGCGAGCACAGCATCAACGAAATCATGACCTTGGCTTCTCTGATTGAAAAAGAAGGCGTGAAAACCAGCGACCGTCAAAAAATCTCTGGTGTTTTCTACAACCGTTTGAAAAAGAATATGCCAATTCAATCAGACATCAGTGTGCTTTATGCCCTCAATACCCATAAAGAAATGGTCACATTGAAAGATTTAGAAGTAGATTCTCCATATAACCTTTACACCAATCCAGGACTTTCACCAGGACCGATGAACAATCCTGGCGAAGATGCCATTATGGCTGCCATTGAACCAGATAACAATGATTATCTCTATTTCTTTGCCAATCTCAAGACTGGCAAGGTTTACTTCACAGCAGATTATAAGCAACATCTTGCTTGGCAAAAAGAATATGAAGAAACTGGCGAGGTCTCAGGCAAATAGCCTTTGACCTTGTCTTTCTCTATGTTTTATTTTCATCAATGAGAGGAGGAAAACAATGGCTCGTACTAGTCAACGCAAGGCTTATTATCCTGCTTTGGACAGCTTGCGCTTATTTGCCATGCTTGGCATTTTAATTTATCATTATGCCCCACATCAACTTCCTGGGGGATTTATTGGGGTAGACACTTTTTTGATTATTTCGGGTTTTTTGTTGTCCCGCAGTATTCTCAATCGTAAGCACCCTGATTTTCGCACCTATTATGCACAGTATGTTGCCAAAAGGATTCTGCGCTTGGCCGTGCCAATTGTGGCAATGATTTTGCTATCAGTCTCCATTATCAATGTCTTTTTTGGCGAGCTCCTTTACAATGTGCGAGGGACTTTGTTATCCAGTGTGCTTTTTGTCAATAACTGGTGGCAAATTGCCCAAGGGGCTTCTTATTTTGAAGCCTATGTCCATCCTTCTGCCTTTACCCACCTGTGGTATGTGGCAGTGCTTATGCAGCTTTGTTTGGTATGGCCAGTGTTGCTCCTTTTCATGAACCGCTTTTTGCCAAACCGTCGCCGCATTGCGTTGGCCTTGCTTGGTATGGCAGTGGTGAGTGCTGTGTTGATGGGAGTGCTTTATCGTGCAGGAGCGGACCCTTCTCGTGTATACTACGGCACGGATACTCGTTTGTACGCCTTTGCCCTCGGCAGTGCGTTAGGGGTGGTGTGGCAACCCCACCGTTTCCAAGAGCAATTTGGCAAGCGTGCCCCTTTGATGGTTGATGGAGGGATTGTGGTCGTGAGCATGCTACTACTGTTTTTTAGCTTGCATTTATTTGACCAATCCATCTGGACCTATCGAGGCGGCATGTTTTTGGCAGCGCTTTTTTCGACTGTTTTAGTGGCGTTGTTGACCATTCCTGTAGGGTGTGTGCAACGTCTGTTGAGTCTCAATGGCTTGGTTTTTATTGGCAAGTGCACCTATAGTATGTATCTTTGGTATTATCCAGTGATGATGATGGGCAACCAAACGGTGTTGCTTTCTAAATTCAAATTTTTGCAATGGGTGATTTTAATAGGCTTGAGTATCACCACCTATTTATTGGTAGAGGAAGGCTTGGTAAAGCGCTTGATGAAAGGCGACCTGCCAACACGTGAGAGCGTGAAGGGCTATATGGATTCCTTGCACAGCAATCGCCAACGTTTGATTGCAGCCTTGATGGTAGGGGTGCTCGCTATTTCTAGCTGTATTGGCTTGATTCGTGCAGATAGCGGCGAAAACCAAACCGTTGCTGAAATGGAAGCACAAATTGCTGAAAATCAACGTATTTTGGCTGAAAAAGAAGCCATCAAAGAGCGCAAGGCCCAGGCCGAAATCGAAGACCTGCCTTGGCTGGACCGTTCGGTGATGCTTTATGCACGCAAATTGAATGTAACCTTTGTCGGGGATTCTATTTTATTGGCAGCAGCGAAGCCGTTGAGCGATGCTTTTCCATCTGCCACCATTGATGGCAAGGTGGGCCGTCAGCTGAACCAAAGTGTGGATGTAGTCAAAGCCTTGAGGGAAAATAAAAAGCTGGCAGATGTGGTTGTGGTGGTCCTTGGGTCTAATGGACCATTTACCGATGAGCAATTCAAAACCTTCATGGAAGAGCTGAAAGACAAGCGTGTCTTCCTTGTCAATACCAGTGAGCCACGTGCATGGCAGGACGATGTCAACAAAAAGCTCAAAGCATGGGCCGATAAAAGCAAAAAAGACAAGGTGACCTTGATTGACTGGAAAACCTTGATTGATAAGCACCCAGAATGGTTGTATGAGGACGCCACCCATACCAATCCAGAGGGGGCAGAAGGCTTTGCGACATTGATTGCCAATACCCTCTATGATGAGCTGGCAAGCGCTGAGCAAAAAGAAAAAGACAAGATTGCCACTAAAAAAATGAAAGAGGAAGCAGCTTCTAATGGGGATACAGCACCAGCAGAGGCACCAAAAGCAGCCACCGCTGATGCGAACAAAGACACCACCGCATCTTCCTCTAAGGAGAATAAAAATAGCACCAACAAAACGGATAAAAAAGCATAAGAAAAATCCCTTGATACCCACGGTATCAAGGGATTTTTTTATAAGACCTGACTAATATGCTTCACTTGGAAGGCGTGATGCTTTTCGAGCCTGCCAAGCTGCATGAGACAGCTTGGGCATTCACAGACCACCACGTCTGCGCCAGTGGCAAGGAAATCCTCATATTTTTTATGGAGAATCTTTTCTGAGGTTTCTGGAAAATCCAGTTGAAAGGTGCCAGCACCGCCACAGCACATCGTGGCATTTTTGGCAGGGAGATAGGTGCCTGCCTTTTCAAGCAAGGCTTCTACTTCTTGATGAATGCCCTGTCCACGATTCAAATGACAAGAGGCATGGTAGGTCAAGCGTTGGGCTGTTTTGGTCGGCTGATAGCCGACACTTGTCAGGTATTCACTCAGTCCCATGACTTTTTTGGAAAAAGCCGCTGCCTTGGCCTTGTAGGTGAAATCCTCTTGAAAGCGCTGGGCATAATTTTTGAGGGTGGTGCCACAGCTGCCGCAATCGGTGACAATCAAATCGGCCGCCAGCAGGGTGTCGATGTTTTCCTTTGCCAGCCGATTAGCAAAGGCATTCATGCCGTGAGAAAGCTGGGGGAGTCCACAGCAATTCACCTTTGGCACAGAGACGGTTCTGCCAGTTTTTTCAAGGAGCCGAAGGGTGGCTTCACGGGCATCTTTAAAAAATAGCCCCATGGCACACCCTTGAAAATAAGCGATGTGTCGTATCTTGCTCAAATCCATAGTGGCTTTTGTGGGGGTGCCATAGAAAAAAGCTGGGCCACACTGGGCAGTGGGTGGATTGGCATGGGAAGCAGGCAGGCGTCCACCTGTCCAGCGAGGCAGGGACAAGGTTTGCGCCAAGGCAATCATCGGACGGCCGAGGGCTTTTAAAGAGGGCGTGCCTAGCCCTGTGCCAATCAGTCGAGTGTGAAGGGGGAGACCATAACGCTTTTGAAGCTTATGGCGCATGGCAATCATGGCCTCATCGGTCAATATTTTACTAGGACAAACCTCGGTACAGGCTTTGCACAAAAGACAGTATTCCATGGCTTGACGCAAGGCAGGCTCGCCCCCATCCAGCTGTCCAGCCAAAAAAACTTTGGCGATGGCAAGCTTTCCACGTGCCGTGGCACGGTCGATGGGATGCACCTGATACAGGGGGCAGACCTTGGTACAAGCCCCACAACGGTCACATTTGTCTAGGAGATTTTGTAAGGTCACGGACGGATTTTTATTCATGGCGCTCACCGATTAAAAATCTTTCTAGGATTGAGAATATCGTGGGGATCTAGGGCTTTTTTGATGAGCAGAGAGGTCTGAATGACTTCCTCGGATAAGGCAATATCAATGAACGGCTGCTTTGAAATGCCAATGCCATGCTCCCCAGAAAGGGTGCCACCAACGGCCACAGTGGCTTGAAACACCTCTGCAATGGCCTCTTGCAAGCGCTCATAGACGCCAGGCGCCTTTAAATCACACAAAAAAGCAGGATGCAGGTTGCCATCCCCAGCGTGGCCGTAAATAGAGAGGGTAAAGTGATGCTTTTCGGCGATGGCACTGATGGCCTTGACAATGATGGGCAGCTGGGCACGAGGGACGCTGATGTCCTCACCCACCTTATTCGGCGCAAGGGCCGCAACCGCCGAGCTGAGCTTACGGCGCAAATCCCACAATTTGTCGGCTTCTGCTTTGGTTTGGGCAATGGTAAAGTCGATGGCATGGGCCTTTTCGCAAACGACTTTTAATTGTGCCATCTCTTTGGTGCAGGTGTCCTCATCAATGCCATCAACATCAAAGACCACCAGAGCCCCCACATCTTCTCCAAGGGAGAAATCGTTGAAGGTGGCAGCTGCTTGACAGCTCAAACGGTCAAGCAGTTCTGCTGCAGTGGGCACAATCCCTTGGCGCAGGCTTTCAGCAACGGCGGTGCAGGCATCCTCCACTGTGGAAAAGGTAGCTGTTGCTGTTTGCACGGTCTTTGGCAAATGCAGCAAGCGCAAGGTTGCCTTGGTGATGATGCCAAGGGTACCTTCCGACCCTACAAATAGCTGGGTGAGGTTGTAACCAGTGACATTCTTCATCATTTTCCCACCTGTCTGCACAACAGTGCCATCAGCCAACACCACCTCAAGGCCCATGACATAGTTGCTGGTGACGCCATACTTCACTGCTTTGATGCCGCCAGCATTTTCAGCAATATTGCCACCAATGGTAGAATAGACATAGGAGGATGGGTCTGGTGGATAGAATAATTGATGGGCTGCACAAAAATCGTGCAAGGTTTTTGTTTGCACCCCAGCTTCCACGGTGACCATCATGTTTTTTTCATCAAGGTCGAGAATTTGGTTCATTTCATCAAGAGAAAGGACGATGCCTCCTTGCAGAGGAATACTACCTCCACTGCGTCCACTGCCAGTTCCTCTTGCCACCACAGGAATGCGATGCCAATTGGCATAGCGTAAGCAAGCGGCCACTTCCTCGGTATGGTGTGCCTTGCAAACAAAGGCAGGGGTATGGGCAGGGTCAAGAGGCTCAGGAGAGGCATCATAGCTATAGCCAAAGCAATCAATAGGGGTATGATAGACATGGGCTTCTCCAAAAATCTTTTGTAGGGCCTGTAGATGTTGTGTCATGAGGACGCTCCTTTCTCACCGACAGTGACTTTGGTTGACGAGGTCTTGTTCCAATCCTATAATAAATAGACATTAAGTAAAAGATAGCATTAGTATAGCATTTGCTTTTCAGGCTGAAAATAGGCGAGGAGAGAATCTTCCTGAAAGCTTTTGCTATGACGATAATGAAACAGTGGGGGAGAACGCAATGAATGCTGTTTTTATTTACGAAATCATAGGCACCATTGCCTTTGCCATATCAGGGGCGATTATTGCTTGTGAAAAACGCATGGATTTATTCGGGGTCATTTTTTTGGGGATTACCACCGCTGTTGGGGGCGGAATTATTCGTGATTTGGTGCTGGATATCACACCACCAACAACCTTTCGTCATCCTGTTTATTTAGTGGTGGCGATGGTGACAGCCCTCGTGGTCTTTATTCCATGGGTGCAAAAGGTTATTATAAGCAATCCTTTGTATTATGCACGGTTTATGCTTGTGACAGACTCTATCGGATTGGGTATATTTACTGTGAATGGGATTGCCATCGCCATGCGTGTATTGCCCGAACCCAATTATTTTTTGTATATTTTTGTGGCTGTGGTCACTGGCGTTGGTGGTGGTGTCTTGAGAGATGTGATGGCTGGCAACAGGCCTTACATCTTTATCAAGCATTTCTATGCTTCTGCTTCATTGATTGGTGCAGTGACCTGTGTGGTGACACAATATTATCTACCACAGTGGTTTGCTGCTTATATCGGTATGATCACAGTTATTGCCTTGCGTCTCATGGCGGCGAAGTATCGCTGGAGTTTACCAAAATCAGGTGCCTATCTTGAAGATTTAGAAGACTGCCTTCAATCAATTGGCGAAGAGCAATGGAATGTTCCATTGACAGAAGCACTTGAAGAGGAAGAAGAAATAGCGAACTAGCCAAAGCTGACAAAAGGGAGAAAAGCATGACAGGACAAGAAATTATTAACAAACTAGTTGAAGGCAACAATCAATTTTTAACGACTAATAGAGCCATTGGGGATGTGTCTTTGGAAAAACGAATCGAAACCAGTCAAGGACAACAGCCTTATGCGGTGGTCTTGACCTGTGCCGATTCTCGTACCATGCCAGAAGCCATTTTTTCTGTAGGCTTAGGCGAATTATTTGTTGTGCGTGTGGCAGGCAATGTGGTGGGCCTATCCGAGCTTGCCTCTATCGAATTTGCTGCCGATAAATTAGGCTGTAAGGTGTTGGTGGTGCTTGGACACACCCATTGTGGTGCAGTCACTGCAGCGATGGAGCCTGCTCAAGGTGGCTATATCGAAACCATTCTGGATGAAATTCGTGGGGCCATCAAGGATGAGAAAGACGATGAACATGCCAGCTGCCTAAACGTTATTAACAGTATCAATAAAATTAAAAGTCAATTTCACCCAAAAAATGAATTGAGTGTGATTGGCGGTGTTTATCATATTGAATCAGGTAAAGTGGATTTTGTGACAGGGCTTGAAGCACTGTCTTAATTAAAGAAGGTGACAATGATATGAAAATCACTGTATATTGCGGTGCCAATCCAGGCAATAAAACCATTTATGCAGAGAAAACAAAACAGCTTGGTGAATGGATGGCCTCACATGGGCACCAGCTTGTCTATGGTGGTGGCGGCTTGGGGCTCATGGGCTTGATTGCCGATACTGTCATCCAAAACGGCGGCAAAGCCCTTGGCGTCATTCCTCATTTTTTAGTGGAAAAAGAACATCCCTATCCACATTTGACCGAATTGGCTTTTGTGGATGACATGCCCCAACGCAAGAAACGCATGGCGCTGGAAGGGGAAGCCTTCATTGCCCTGCCAGGGGGCTTAGGCACTCTTGAAGAAATCTCTGAAATGATTTCTTGGGCAAGGATTGGTCAAAATAGCAAGCCATGTATTCTCTATAATGTAGATAGCTATTATAATCCATTAAAGCAAATGCTAGATGATATGGTGGCCAATGGCTTTTTGAGCCAAGCCGATCGGGATAAGACACTCTTTTCAGAAGACCTCGAAGAAATGCAAGCCTTTATCACGACCTATGAACCCCCTATTTTTTAAACATAACGCACAAGGCGCCTTGCTCTTGCAGGGCGCCTTTTATTTGTTCAAAAAAATAAAGAGCATATTATATTGATAAAAAATATAAAACATGGTAATTTTTACATAAAATAGTCGTAAAATGACCGGTTTTAGAAAGGAGTATGCCACATGAAGAAATGGACTTTTGCAGCTGTTGCCTTGGCGATTTTAGTCGCCGCACCAGTGTCTGCCAGTGCGGACACCACAGCCCCTCCTCTTCTCATCAATGGGGTGGCTTCACAAGAAAAGAACGCCCATTTTATTGATGAAGATGGATTGATGATGGTTTCTGAAGAGGTGTTGACTTCAGAGATGGACATGGTGGTGGCACGAGAGAAAGAAAACGTCACTGTGTCTACCCCGAGACAAACGGTTCTTCTCCAAGGAAAAATTGGAGAGGTGCAGGCAACCATGAACGAGCAACCAATCCTTTTATCCACGCCCCTTGTTTTGCATAAGGATAAAGTCTTTTTGCCTTTGCGTTCCTTTGTGAGTCATTTTGGTGAAATCAAATGGCAAGGCCATGAAAAACCAACGGAAGTATGCTATGACTTCAATCAATTTGAAAAGGTGCCACCGATAGCCGTCAGTCCAACGCCATTGCCTTATCATGAGGTGGTCGATGGTGGGGTCGGCTTTGATAATGAAAAGCGACAATTTCTAGGGGATTACCCTCAAGGCCGTCTGTTATTTGAAAATCTTGATGAAGCAAAACATGCCATTTCTATTTCAGATGCCTCTGGCAAAGAGGTGTTGGTCAAACCAGTGCATGAGGGCTACCAGCTTATCAATAGCATGGTTGAGAATGGACAAGTGACATGGATAGAAGTGGGTTCACAAGAGGCGAAGGACAAAGTAATCCCATGGTATCTGTATACCAAGTCTTTAACAAAGCAGAGCAAGCCTGTCTGTGTGGAAAAATCCCCAGAAAAGCTAAAAGACCCGGAAAAAGACCCTGCGCATCGCTTATTCCATTATGTGCAGATGAAAGGCGACCATATTGCCTATCCTTTCTATAATCAAGACAATGGCAAGGTGGAATTGCGTCTGTACACCATTAGCAAAGAGAAAACAGCGGTTTTGGACAGCTTTTCATTGGCAGCGTCCATGGTGACAACTGAACATGCCAGCTATGAAGGGGGGATGGAAATTGCCCTCAGTGACACGGATGTGGTGTGGAATAAGACTATTCCAAGAGGCTATCTCGAATGCTATGGGGACTTGTATCGTTATCACTTTGCCGACCAGAAAAAAACAGCCCTTTTAGAAGGTTGCAATTTTAAAACCCCATTGCTCATTGGCGATACCATGATTGTGGAAAGTATGCCAACAAGGCAGATGGTAAATCCTGAAGCACATCATAGTGGCGATTTGTGGCTCTATGATTTAAAAACCAACCAATGGACTGGACGACTCAACAACGGTTCAACCAAGGTGGTAGGCCATATCACTCGTTATCGTCCATTGCGTGACCAATACATGACTTTTTATGTAGAAAACACCAATGACAGAAGGGTACCAGTGGTCGATGTACAAAAAGGCCTTTTCTATTATGCAATGAATCCTCAAGGAGAATTTCTCAATAATATTCCAGAAGGACAAGATCATGATGTGCCTGTAGAAATCCTTGCCTCCTCGCAAGCCAAGGGACTATATAAGGTTTCTTATATACAAGATCCTTCAAAGGACAGTGTTATCCAACCATTGATATTAGGAGAATAATTTTTCCCACAAAAAAAGCGGCTGTGTTTGATACACAGTCGCTTTTTTGCTTATTATTCGCCAAAGAGGGTGTTGCTGGTGATACTAGCAGCCTTTGCTGCCATTGAGCCTGTGGACTCATAGAGGGAGCGGGTATTGGCCACTGGGCTCATCAATACTTTCCCTGTGCCCCGATACACATTGACCAAGCCTTCGCCGCTGACAGCAGAGCCAAGAAGGGTTTTGGTGGAGCGTTCGACAGTAAATTCAAGGCTTGATGACCAGCAAACAGCCAGATTGCCATCAATCTTTAGCTCGTCATTGAAAAGCTCGACTTCAATCAATTCTTCTTCTGGCACATTGCTTTCTAAAGCCACAATGCCATTGCCAGAGAGGCTCATATTGAAGAGCCCTTCGCCACCGAGGGCCATTGAAGAAAGGTTTTTGCGTGCCACAATACTGCTCTTGATGTTGCCATCACAAGCGAGGAACATGCCATCCTCGATGGTCATGCCAGTGGTCCAGTCGCTGATGTTTTTGAGGATGATGTATTTATAGGTTGGTTCTAAAACCAAGAAGCCATTGCCCACATATTCTGGTTTGACGGTGGTTTCCTTGGTGACCGCCCCTTTGACCATCTTGCCAAAGAAGTCACCCACACCCTTGACCCCTGTGGTGGCTTGCACATTCCCTGCCATCCATTGCATCGCCCCTGCTTGAATGGTGGCGCTATTGCTGCCATTGAGTTCAATAACCACTTGGCGACGACGCACATTCATTTGCATCATAAAATATTCAGCAGTGGCATTCCATGGAGCCACGCTGGCATCACGGTTATATTCGAGTACATGAAAATTTTCAATGCTTTTGGTAAAGTGTCGATTGTTATTTTCTAAATTGTTTATTTTCATTGGTATTCCTCACTTTCTGTAAAGAGAAAAAGGGTCCTTGTTTACAGCTTCTATTATACGATATAATGGCGATAGGAAATAGTACAATAATAGTGACAAAATAGGAGGGTAGTATGAACCATACCTTGCAGCAACAATGCGATTTGTTTATAGAAAATAGAAATGCCTTGAAGGATGTTTTTAAATGGAGTGCCGATGGCATGGCCACCGCAGGGGCTGCTGTTTTTACTGTTTTAGGTAAAAAAGCACCAACTGATGCGATTCAGCACTGTGAAGCCCTTTTAAAGGAACGCACAGGCATGCTTTCTGATTTTCGTGGGACGATTAAAATCCCCTTGCTTTGTAAAATGGTGTTGTCCAATCATCCAGAAGAATATTTTGAAACAGTGGACAAAGCATACCGATTGCTCAATCAAGGCAAATTGGGAGGCTCCTCTTATCGTGCGATGGCAGCCCTCATCATAGCAGATACTGTTGAGCAGCAAGGGTTTGATACATCTATTGCACGCACCAATGAAGTGTACGCAAAGATGAAAAATGCCCACAAATGGTTGACTTCTGATGAGGATCTGCCTTTTGCTGCGATGTTGGCGGTATCTGGCATGGACGCCACAAAGCTGATTGCAGAGGCAGCGCAATGCAATGACCTGTGCAAAGACACCTTTAGAAATCCAAATGCACGACAAAGCTTGAGCCATGTATTGGCCTTGAGTGAATTACCAGCAGCAGAAAAAAGTGCCAAGGCCTCCATGATTTGGCGTGCCTTAAAAGAGGCCAAGCATAAATATGGCACTGGCAATGAAATCGCTCTTTTGGGAAATTTGGCAAGCTTATCTGTACCAGTGGAGCAGCTTGTCAAAGAAATCATTGAAGTAGAGGAGTACTTTAAGGAGCACAAAGGATTTGGTGACTTTAGCATGGGCGCCAATGTTCGTCGGATGATGGCAGCCCTCATGGTGATGAATATTCACCAGCCATGGGACCAATCCTCAAGGGATATTTCCCTGCAAGCCTCTTTGATGATAGTGATTCAAATGGAAATTTGTTTACTCATTTTAACAAGCGCCATGGTGGCAACGACTGTGGTGACAACAAATTAAGGCGTATCTCATACAACACAAGCACGAAGAGGTGTTTGTTCTCCATAAAACAACAGCCTATCATGGCTGTTGTTTTGTTATGCCTATGGCGAGGTATGTAAAGAAAGTAAATAATTTTGATCAAGCACCATCGAATAGAATGTCCATGAAAATGAGAATATGCGGACATCTGCGCAAAAATATGCAAGCATATCATAGGCGATTAAAAATGTTGTTTGAGGAAAGGGCTTATAAAAAATGATTGAATCTATGATGACATATGTTTCGGAAAATACAGCGCTCTATATTGGCTACATTGTAGAGCATATCTTGATTAGTATGCAGGCCTTGGCATTGGCTGGCATCATCGGTGTGATGCTCGGCTATGTAGGGTATCAGTATCCACGGATTCGTTCTTGGGTTACAGGGCTGTCTCAAGGCTTGCGGGTGATTCCATCCTTGGGTATTTTGTTTATTCTTATTCCTTTGATTGGTGTCGGCAAGGTACCAGCATTGCTCGCTTTGGTGATATTGGGCTTGCCGCCAGTGGTATTAAATACCATTGTTGGTTTGGCACAGGTGTCAGAGGGGTTGATGGAAACTGGGACTGGACTAGGAATGACCCACCGCCAATTAATTTATAAAGTGGCCTTTCCTTTGGCACTGCCATATATTTTAATCGGCTTAAAGCTGGCCTTGGTAGAAATCATTTCTTCAGCAACCTTGGCAACCTATATTGGTGCTGGTGGCTTGGGGAATATTATTTTCACTGGCTTAGGGCTTTATCGTTATGACTTATTGATTCTCGGTGGGGCTTCTGTGGCGATGCTATCACTGGTGTCTATGGTTGTTTTTGATTTGATTATTAGAAAGGTTCAATCATGATGAATAAAAGAAAAATAATAGCAGGCATCATCGCAAGTGTTCTTCTGGCAGGCATTGTTGTTTCAGGCCTGGTGGTTGATCAACAAAATGGCAGCAACGGAAATGCGGTGGTTCGTATTGGCTCAAAGGATTTTACCGAAAGCCAAATTTTAGGCGAAATTTATGCCCTTGCTTTAGAGGACAACGGTTATCAAGTAGAGAGAACCTTTAATATTTCTGGATTGCTGGTCCATCCTTCTTTGTTAAATGGGGAAATCGACCTTTATCCTGAATATACTGGGACAGGGCTTTTGTCTATTTTGAAGCTGCCCCGCATGGATGACCCAGAGGCAGTGTACCAAACTGTTAAAAAGGCCTACGCTGAAAAATTCAATATTACCTGGTTGGATTATGC
The DNA here is from genome assembly GCA_947254645.1 of uncultured Peptococcaceae bacterium. Taxonomy (GTDB): domain Bacteria; phylum Bacillota; class Peptococcia; order Peptococcales; family Peptococcaceae; genus UMGS1590. Next base: position 88,719 of record CAMYDW010000004.1, read on the forward strand.
TCAAGCGACAGATGGTCAAGGGATTGTGGTGCGCACGGATGTGGCTGAAAAATTAGGCATTCGCACAATTTCTGATTTGCAGAAGCATGCCCACGAAATACGCTTTGCTTCTCAAGGGAAATTTGATGCTCGAGAAGACGGTTTTCCAGGCATGGAAAAAACCTATGGCAAGTTTGATTGGATTTCCTCCACGGTGTATGACAACAGCTTGAAATACCCAGTGCTGGAAAACAATGAGGCAGATGCCACCCCAGCCTACACCACCGAAGGCCAATTGGTGAATAAAGATAAATTTAGATTACTTGAGGACGATAAAAGATGCTGGCCGCCTTATAACATTGCCCCAGTGATTCGTACATCGTTTTTAGATGATCATCCAGATATTGCAGGGATTTTAAATGCCATTTCTGCCCATCTCACCACAGATAAAATGACAGAGATGAATGCAAAAGTTGATGTGGATGGAGAAAACTATAAGGACGTTGCAAAGGCCTTTTATGATTCTCTACCAAAGAACAAGTAAGAGGAGATAGTATGAATAAAAAATCAATGATAAACTTTGAAAACGTTTCTAAAGTATATGGGGATGTCACCGCCTTGGATAATCTTTCAGTAGACATTTACGAAGGAGAATTTATTACCATATTGGGCTCCTCTGGCTCAGGAAAAACCACTGCCCTTAAAATGATGAACCGTTTAATTGAACCCTCTAGCGGCAAGGTGACCTTTGACGGAGAAGACATCATGACCTTGGATGCAGTGGCATTGCGCCGTAAAATTGGTTATGTGGTTCAGCAAATTGGACTTTTCCCACACATGACCGTTGAAGAAAATATTGCTGTTGTGCCAAAGCTTTTATCCTGGGACAAAGAGAAAATATTGGCTCGCACCAAAGAATTGATGACGATGGTCAAGCTGCCTTATGACGAATATGGCAAGCGTTATCCTCGTGAGCTTTCTGGTGGACAACAGCAACGCATCGGCGTGGCACGTGCCCTTGCAGCAGATCCACCAGTGGTGCTCTTTGATGAGCCTTTTGGGGCGATTGATGCGATTACACGTGCAGGGCTACAAGAAGAATTGGTGATGCTACATCAACAACTTGCCAATAAAACCTTTGTTTTTATCACCCACGATATTCATGAGGCCTTTCATTTAGGGTCTAGGGTGATGATTATGGACAAGGGCAAGCTGGTACAGTTTGATGAGCCAGCAGCCATCTTAGAAAATCCAAAAAGTGATTTCGTCAAATCATTGCTAGAAACAGTGAAAAATCAAGACAAGATTTGGAGGAAGCTCCATGATTAATTATGCCGCTACCCACCTTTCCTTGTTATTAAAGATGACCTTAGAGCATTTACAAATTGTGAGCACTGCCATGAGCATAGCCATGGTGCTGGCCAGTATCCTCACAGTGGTGCTGTTGCGCTTTAGCCGTTTTCAACAGGTATCTGGCTATCTCCTTTCTATTTGCTATGCCATTCCATCCTTTGCCCTGTTTGCTTTATTGATTCCTCTTACTGGCCTAGGAAAAACCACAGCGATTATTGTCTTGGTTTTTTATGCCCAATATGTGTTGGTGCGAAGCTTTTTATCTGGGATTCAAGAAGTAGACCCTTCTGTCACAGAAGCTGCCTTGGGAATGGGGATGACCAGAGGACAAATTCTGCGAAAAATTCAACTTCCCTTGGCAATCCCTGGGATGATGGCAGGTATCAAGGTGGCCACCACCTCTACCATCGCCATTACCACCATTGGCGCCACCATCAATGCTGGCGGCTTAGGGATGATTTTATTCGATGGCCTGCGCACCCTTTCTATCGTGAAATTATCTTGGGGCATCTTTCTCACCGTGGGACTCAGTATTCTTTTTATGCTGATTTTAGACATGATCGAAGAACTATTGACCACAAAATATGCCCCTATCAAATCATAGCCTACGAAAACCAACCCTTGCTGTCTTGCAATGGGGTTGGTTTTTTTATTAAAAAAATGAACCTTTTGGAAGGTTCAATGCTCTTATATATAGATGCATCTATGATAGAGAGAAGGGGTGAAGCAATGGAAGACATCACCATTTTAGTGGCGCGCTTAAAAGATGGCGATGAGGATGCTTTTGATAGGCTTTATGACGCCTATCATCTAACCTTATATCGCAGTGCCTACTTGATTGTGGGAAATGCACAGGATGCAGAGGATGTGCTGCAAGAGACTTTCCTCACGGCACTGACACATATTGCAACGCTAAAAAATAATCAATATTTCAAAGCATGGCTCTATCGCATTATGACAAACCTTGCTTATAAGACAGTCAAAAGAAGAAGCCGTGAACAGTCAGAATCGGAAGAGGTGCTGTCCTCGCGGTGTATGGCAGAAAGCATGGAGAAAAATAATTTAGAGGATATCATCACCCTTCATGCAGAGCAAGAGGCTGTGCGTCAAGGGCTATTACAGCTAAAGCTGAAGCAGCGTGAAGTGATGGTGCTTTATTATTACAATGGCTTTTCGATTCGAGAAATCGCCGATATCTGTGGTTGCTTTGAAGGAACGGTCAAATCCAGATTGCACAAGGCAAGAAAGACATTAAAGACCCTTCTTCTGGTAGAAAACAACCCTTTCTGTCGATGGGAGGAGGCATAATAATGAAAAAAAATCCCCATTCAGAGATGTTTGACCATAAGCTTCGTGAAGGGATGGCCGCTTCTGTAGAGAAGCTGGCGCCATCGGCTATTTGCAAGCAACGTATTCTACAGCGGGCGCACCAGGAAAGGACAAAGAAAGGTAGATGGACAATGAGAAATAAACGTGGAACAAAAATTGCAGCGATGGTTTTTGCCTGTGCGATGCTGATTAGTGGTGGACTCTATGCAGCAGGGCATATCATAGGGACAACCTCTGTTGGCAGTGCAAATTATCAATATACCGATTACAAAGAAGTCGATCAGGCTAAAGCGGAAGCAGCAGTGGAGGCGATTATTCCAGAAACGTTGGGAAAAGAATACCACTTTGATGGTGTTCGTATTATCAAAGTGGAAGACGTGGATGAAAGCAATCAAAAACTCAACCCACGCAAAGAATTAAATGTCACCTATATGAAGAATACACATCATATGGTGGAGCTTTTTGCAGAAAAAGGTCAATTATTAGAGGCGGAGACAAGTCAATACACTGATAAAAAAATGATTCATGGCGTGATGGTTTACTATTCTGCTATTGAAAACTTATACCTGCCACCAAATGAAAAACCTACGGAAAAAGAACAAGCACGCGCAGATAACGATCCATTTTTTAACATTGCTTATGGATCGCCTAAACGTGAAGAAAAAAGGAGCCATCAAGTTGATTTTGAAAAGGATGGTATCAGGTATGCACTCTTTGTTAGTGACGATACCATTTCAAAAGAAATACTTTTTGAGATGGCAAGTAACATCATTGCTGGCTAATACAAAAAGCAACCTCGATAGGGAGGTTGCTTTGTTGCGTAGGTGCTCTGTTGCTTATTTAGTGAGAACCCTTTATAATGGGGGACAATTAGCAAAGTGAAAGGAGCATTGGTATGATAGAAAGTTATTCGGTGTTTTTGCCCTCTTACAGTGTAGGTGGGAATGATGTATACAAAAAAATACCTACATTATGTCGACCTTATGGCACCAAAATAGCTGTGGTAGGTGGTCACAAAGGGATGGCTGCGGCGAAAGAGGCTCTTTTGGCAGGCATTGCGGGTAGCGATATGGAAATTTTGGATTTTATTCATTATGGAGAAGATGCCACCTATGAGGCTGCCGATGCTCTGATGAACCATCCGACAGTACAAGCAGCGGATATGGTCTTTGCCGTTGGTGGTGGACGTGCCCTTGATACCTGCAAAACGGCCACTGACAAAATGAACAAGCCGTTGTTCACCTTTCCAACGATTGCCTCCAATTGTGCCCCTGTGACCTTGGTTTGTATTATGTACAACACAGACCATAGCTTGAATGGATTTTATTATCGCAAAAATCCACCTGTGCACAGCTTTATCAATTTAGATATTATTGCAGCAGCGCCATTGGAATATATCTGGGCAGGGATTGGCGATGCCATGGCAAAAGAATATGAAGTGGTTTTCTCTGCAAAGAACGATGCCCTTGACCATACCAATCTTATTGGTGTTGATTTGGCACGACACTGTGCGATGCCACTGCTCACCTATGGGGTAGAAGCCTATAAGGATGCCAAAAAGAAACAGGTGACGCCAGCGCTCAAAGAGGTGGTGCTCAATATTGCCATCACAGCAGGAATCATCAGCTTGTTGATTGATACGGAAAAATACAATGGTGCAGTGCCTCATGCCCTTTATTATGCAAGCACTGGGGTGGCTTCCTGCAAAGGCAAACACCTTCATGGTGAAATTGTGGGCTATGGGTGCTTGCCACAGCTTTTCTTAGAACAACGCATGGACGATTTTGAACGTCTTTTCACCTTCAATCGGGCCCTAGGCCTACCAACCAGCTTGGCAGAAATTGACATTGCCATTGGTGATGCGGCCTATGAACAATTTTTGGATGTATTAATGAAGGATGTTTGCATGGCTTATTTACCTTATGAGGTGACAAAGGAAATGGTTGATGCAGCGATTCGTGGTGTGGAAGCATACCATGAGGCACATCCAAAGACCAATGAAGAAGAATAGCTTTTGTATAGCAATCGCCTGCCATTGATTATTGGCTTTTGACCAATAATCAATGGCTTTTTTTGTGTATAAAACATATTAAATATTAACGGTCGTTTATTGTTTTCGAAAAAAGAATCCGTTGCTATTAAATGCAAAATAAGCATGATAAAAGGAGTCATGTATGAAAGCAAAACGATGGTTATCAGGGAGTATATTAGGAACTTTACCGCAAAGGACTTTGCGAAAGGGTACGAAAATAATCTTTTTAAACCTGACCAAGTCTTGACGCGAGGGGAAGCCGTGGTTATGTTCAATCGTGTGTTTTCTGTGGACAATAGTGACGCATCAAAAAAGCACGTCTGTCAGAATGACAGACGTGCTTTTTATTTATGCTTCTTTAGCGGTACGAGGTTTGCCCCAGAAAAAGACACCAATAGTGCCAGGGCCTGTATGACAGCCAATGGCTGCACCGATAGGGAAAATCTTGATTTCCTTGATTGCAGGGAAATGTTCTCTAAATTGAGCGGCGATGTCCTCTGCCCATTGTTGGTCAGAATGAACGATGAATAGAGAATCGGCGTATGCTTTGCCGTTATGTGCCAAGTCGCTGCATTTTTCAATAAGATTTTTTACCACTTTTTTGCGGCCACGTACCTTTTCGCTGACTGCAATGCGTCCTTCGTGGCCAAGCTGCATGATTGGGCAAATATTCAGCATTTGTCCAACAAGGCCTGCATGCTTAGAGATACGTCCTCCCTTAATAAGGAAGGTGAGATCTGAAGCACAGAACCAATGATGCATTTCAAACTTGTGGGTTTCGACCCAGTCATGCAAAGCATCAATATCGAAGCCGTCATCTCGCAAATCAGCAAGCCTGTCCATGAGCATGCCGTAGCCAGAAGAGCCAGCAAGGGAGTCCACAATGTATAATTTGCGCTCAGGAAATTCAGCACGAATATTTTCAGCTGCCATCATGGCAGAACGGTAAGAGCCTGAAATGCCACTAGACATCGTGATGTGCAAAAGATCCTTGCCAGTAGAAAGGATGCCACGGAAAAATTCTTGATACTCTCCAATGCTAATTTGGGACGTTTTAGGAACAGCCCCTGCAAGCATTTTTTCATAAAGCACTGCCGTTGGCAAGGATTCGCCAAAATCGTCACAGTATTCTACATCATCTAAGGAATAGTGGAAAAAGAGATAAGGAATCTCTCTGCTATCAAGATGGGCTTTAGACAGGTCTGTCGTGGAACAACAACTAATTGTGTAAGTGCTCATGTATCTCTCCAATCAAATGCATTTATTGTATCATTGTGTAACTTAAATAACTTTTTTATATTTTTTTGCCGAATTTCATTGTAACATCTATAATGTGTGAACGCAATACATAATAAAATATATTGACAATGCTTAGAGAAATGTATAAAATACAAATACATGAACAAGTGCTCATATAATAAGAGGTGGAGGGAAGAAGATGTTAGGAGCAGAAGCAGATGATGTAGATGTTTGTAGTGCCCATATCAAGCACGATGATGATGTGAACCATGTTTTGAAAAATATGCCTGAATCAATGGTGTTAGAAAATTTGTCGGAGTTATTCAAGGTGCTAGGCGATGTGACAAGGGTGCGCATTTTGTGGGCCTTGAGCATGCAGGAGCTTTGCGTGTGTGACCTCACTGCTGTGATGGGGATGACCCAATCAGCGATTAGCCATCAATTGCGGCTATTAAAAAGTGCCAAACTGGTGCGTAGCCGTCGTGAGGGAAGGAGCGTCTATTATTCGCTGGCAGATACCCATGTGTCCTTGCTTTTCTCTCAAGGGCTAGAACATGTCAAGGAAAAGGAGTAAATGAAATGTTGCAAAAATATACCTTAAAGGGGCTCCACTGTGCCCACTGTGGCGCCAAAATTGAACAAGAGGTGCAAAAATGGACAACCGTTGAGCATGCCATGTTGAATTTGACGACCAATACGATTTTTATTGAAACGAACACCGATGAAAAGACGATGCAGCAACAGCTTCAAGCCTTGGTAGAAAAAATAGAGCCAGGGGTGGAGGTGGTTTCTCCAAAAGTGGAGGGAGTAAGTGCCGCCCATAGCTGTACAGAGGGTGCTTCTTGTCACTGTCACAAAGAAGCTGCAAATCACCAATTCATTTTAGAGGGCTTACAGTGTGCCCATTGTGCCAGCTTGATTGAGGAAGAAATTAAAAGCTGGCAGGATGTTTCCGAGGTCAGCTTAAATCTCGTAACAACTACCTTGGCACTCACCTCTGCCACCCAAAAAGAGGTGTTGCTGGCACGCATTCGCGATTGCGTCTCAAGCATTGAGCCTGGGGTGACCGTTTGTGAAAAAAATGGTTCACAAAAACAAAAAGTACAAACGCCATCGACAAAGAAGCTGGCTTTGCCTTCTCTTTTTGAAGGGCAGACCCAGCAATGGCTCCCTTTTGGCATTGCCTTTGCTTTATTTGTCTTGGGGCTTGTAGGAGTGTTGGGCGTTTGGGGGAGTATTGGCGCCCTCTTATTAAGTTATTTGATTGTCGGCTTGCCAGTGATCGACAAAGCCTTCAAAAGTGCACGTGGTGGTTTTATTTTTAACGAAAATTTATTGATGACAGTGGCGTCTCTCGGTGCGTGGGCCATTGGCGAACGTGCTGAAGGGGTGGCGGTGATGTTGTTCTACACCCTTGGGGAGCTGCTACAAGAAATGGCAGTGGCACGCTCTAAGCGCTCTATTGCGAGCCTTTTGGACTTGCGCCCAGAGAAGGTGCGTTTGCAAAAGGACGATGGCTTTGTTGAGGTGGCGCCAGAAATGGCAGAAGTTGGGCAAATCATGCAGGTGCAGCCAGGAGAGCGTCTTGCCCTGGATGGGGTGGTTGTAGAAGGCAGTGCCAGCTTAGATACCTCTGCAGTGACAGGGGAATCCCGTCCCTTTGATGTTGGCGTAGGTGATGAGGTCAAGGGTGGCAGCGTCAATAAGGATGGCGTGCTGCTGATTCGTGTCAGCAAAGTGTATCAGGACTCCACCTTGGCCCGCATTCTTTCCCTTGTGGAAGAGGCAGGGGCTCGCAAAGCCCACACCGAAAAATTCATCAGTCGTTTTGCACACTATTACACCCCTGTGGTGGTTGGCTTGGCGTTATTGGTGGCAGTGGTGCCACCGATTTTTACCGATGGCAGCTGGAGCACATGGTTTTATCGTGGATTGGTGTTCTTGGTTGTGAGCTGTCCTTGTGCCTTGGTGCTTTCTGTGCCATTGACTTATTTTGCAGGGATTGGTGGTGCAAGCCGTCAGCATATTCTGGTGAAGGGCAGTCAATATCTGGAAACCTTGGCAGATGTCACAGACATTGCTTTTGATAAAACAGGCACCCTTACTCAAGGTGAGTTTTCTGTGGTCGATGTGGTATCAATGGCGAATTGGAGCAAGGATGATGTGATTCAAGTGGCGGCGATGCTTGAGCAGTATGCCAGTCATCCGATTGGGAAGGCCATTGTCCGTGCGGCAGGGGACGTTTTGGACGCACCTGTAGCAGATTATAAAAATATTGCTGGTGAAGGCGTTGTGGCGATGATTGAAGGAGAAGCCTATTACCTTGGCAATGCTCGTTTGCTGAAAAACCATGACATTGTCTTCGATGAAGCCCTTGTGCCAGAAGGCACCGTGGTACTGCTTGCCAACAGCCAGCAGCTTTTGGGGATGATTCTCCTTGAGGACTCTGAAAAGCCAGGGGTTTCAGAAGCGATTCGTGGACTACATGCCCTTGGGATAGAAAAAGTCACCATACTCAGTGGGGATACCCCTGTGGTGGCTGAAAAAATAGCTCATAAGCTTGGCATGGATGGTGCTGTTGGCGGACTTTTGCCAGAGGATAAGCTGCAGTGCCTTGAAGAAATGATGGAAGTTGGCAAGGGCACCATTGCTTTTGTTGGCGATGGTATCAACGATGCCCCTGTCTTGGCACGTGCCGATGTAGGTATTGCCATGGGTGGTGTTGGCAGTGATGCGGCCATTGAAGCGGCAGATGTGGTCTTGATGAGCGATCATCCAGCGGATGTGGTAAAAGCCGTGAAAATGGCAAAGAAAACAAGACACATTGCCCTCGAAAATATTGTGGGCGCATTGTTCTTTAAAGTCCTTTTGTTGACCCTGGCCGTTTTTGGCATGGTGAATATGTGGTTGGCAGTTTTTGCCGATGTAGGGGTTGCGATTTTGGCGGTCTTGAATGCCTTGCGTGCAATGACTTACAAAGAAGATGAATAAAAGCTGTTGAAATTAAACAGGCGTTGTTGAAATTTTTCAACAACGCCTGTTTTGTTGAAATTCTGATTGACAAAAAAACAATAAAATAGCATAATATACAAGAATTTATTATCAACATTATGACAAACCTTGAAAAAAGAAGGAGGAGGCAACATGACAAAAAAACCAACCTTACAACAAATTATTACGATTGGGTTTGCAATGTTTGCCATTTATTTTGGGGCTGGGAATTTAATCTTTCCACCAACACTAGGCTTCCAAGCCGGCGCACAATGGTGGATTGTTTTATTAGGCTTTGCGATTACAGGGGTAGGGCTTCCTATTTTAGGGGTGATTGCGATTGCGCAAGCAGGAGGCACCGTAGAAAGCTTGATGCGACCATTCGGCAGAGGCTTCTCTGTATTGATTGGGGCAGTGGTGGCTCTTTGCATTGGACCATTGTTCTGCATTCCTAGAACTGCGGCAACCACCTATGAAATGACCGTGGCACCACTTTTTCACACAAACGCTACCATGGCACCTGCCTTGACAGCAGTGGTGTTCTTTGTGATTACAGCATTCTTAACCATCCGTCAATCCAGAGTTATTGACATTATTGGCCGTTATTTAACCCCAGGCCTGTTATTGATTTTGGCGATTATTATTATCACAGCGATTGTGAACCCGCCAGGGGAATTGGCTTCTAAAGAAGTGGTACATGGCTTTGGTATTGGTTTCCGTGAAGGCTATCAAACCATGGACGCTATTGGCTCTATTTTGGTTGGGGCATTGATGATTGCTGACGTGGTACGCAAAGGCTTTAAAACAAGAGAAGAACAGCTTGCGGTGATGCGTCCTGCTGGGGCAGTGGCCGCTGTTTGCATGGCACTTGTTTATGGGGGTCTTGGCTATGTTGGGGCAACCTGCAGTACCCTGTTGCCAACAGAAGCAGGTCGTGTAGAACTTTTAATCAGTGCAGTGGACACCCTTCTTGGTGCTGCTGGTACCTTGGCGATTGGTGCGGCCGTGGCATTGGCTTGCTTGACTACTGCTATCGGGTTGACATCTATGGTCAGTCATTATTTCTCTGATATTACCAAAAATAGAGTGAGCTACAAGGTATTTGCCATTGGCATTTGTATTTTTGCTGCATTTATGTCTATCTTAGGCGTGGATGCCATCATCAATATGGCAGTGAACGTGTTGGTCGTTCTTTATCCTGTATTGATTGTCATTATCACCATGAACTTGTTTGATAAGCTGATCAAGTATAAAACAGCGTACATTGGTGCGGTGGGTATTTCTTTCATTATCAGTTTGTTAGAAGTATGGAGTGCTCATAGCGAAGGACTCCAACAGTTCATCAAAAGCATTCCATTGGCTGAAGCAGGATTCTCTTGGTTTGTACCAGCCATTATCTTTGGGATTATTTTCTACATTGTAGGGATGATGAACAATGATAAGTGGGTTGCAAAAAAATAATTTTAAATTGTTGTATATATTATATTGACATTGAAAACCTGTTATATTACACTAGATAAAAATTCCCGAGGAGGCACGCAAAATGATGAAGACTTTGGCACAAAACATCGTTCTTATTGTGAGCATTATCATTATTGGTGATAATGCCATTTTGCGTTACGCTTAAATAGGGACAGGCACATCTTTTGCCCCTTGCAGCTAACGCTGCAAGGGGCTTTTTTACTTTATGAAAAAAGGAGCGTATACACAATGACCACTACAAACCTCATTATTATCGCAAATATCGTCATTATCATTGTCATTATTGGCAATGTTAGTTTGTGTTACGCTGAAAAAGCTTGAAAAGCCAAAAGTTGCTTTCAAACACTTATCAGTGAACACTGGTAAGTGTTTTTTTTGTACGAAAAAGGAGGAAAAGGAATGAGATTGACAGGTGCAGAAATTGTTGTAGAACAGATTTGTTTACATGGTGTAAAAACGGTTTTTGGTTATCCAGGAGGTGCAGTTTTGCCCCTCTATGATGCCCTTTATCAGAATCAAGAGCGCTTGCACCATGTGTTGACTGCCCACGAGCAAGGGGCTGTTCATGCAGCAGATGGCTATGCAAGAGCCACAGGCAACACTGGTGTTGTCATTGCCACTAGCGGCCCAGGAGCGACCAACCTCGTCACTGGTATTGCCAATGCCTACCTAGATAGCATTCCGATGGTTGCCATCACTGGCAACGTGCCTCTTGCCATTTTAGGGAAGGACGGCTTTCAAGAGGTGGATATCGCTGGCATCACCCAACCAGTGGTGAAGCATAGCTTTGTGGTGCGTGACGTTGAGGAGCTGGCGCCAATCTTGAACGAAGCCTTTCGCTTGGCAAATAGTGGGCGCCCTGGTCCTGTCTTGGTGGATATTCCAAAGAGTGTACAGGTGGATACTTGTGAATATCATGGAGTGCTTTCAGAAGTCCCAGAGGAGATGTCCTCTTGCCCAGACCTGACAGCAGTCATTGAGGCCTTGATGGCCAGCAAGCGTCCTTATATTTATGCAGGGGGTGGCGTATTGGCAGGTGATGCGGCCCATTTGTTGCCAATCTTGGCAGAACATTTAGATGCCCCAGTGGGCTTGAGCATGATGGGATTGACAGCCATGGACAGCGACCATCCACTCAATCTTGGCATGAGTGGCATGCATGGCAAGGCGGCGTCCTCTATGGCACAGGTAGCATGTGATGTGATGCTCGCCCTAGGGGTGCGCTTCTCCGATCGTGCAACAGGCGATGCCAAGGCTTTTGTGGCCAATAAAACCATCATCCATGTGGATCTCGACTTGGCTGAAATTGGCAAAAATGTAGAAACCCACCTCGATGTGTGTGGCGATGTGAAAACAGTCATGACGGCATTATTGGAAAAAGTACCAGCCCTCAAGCACGAGGCATGGTTGGCAGAGGTGGAGGCAATGAAGGCCAAAGACCAAGTTCGCCAACAAGGCACTCTGACCCCACAAACCGTCATTGAAACCGTTCAAACCCATAGCACAAGGGATACTGTCGTAGCCACAGATGTTGGGCAGCATCAAATGTGGACCATGCTCTACTATGGCTTCCATGAGCCACGCACCCTTTTGACTTCAGGAGGACTTGGCACCATGGGCTACGGGATGGGGGCGGCGATTGGCGGCTGCTTGGCGAGAGAAAAAGCGCCAACAGTGCTCTTTACCAGTGAAGGCAGCTTTGGCATGAACCTCAATGAGCTGGCAACGGCAGTCACCCAAGACTTGCCGCTGACGATTGTCTTGCTGCACAACAACGTTTTGGGCATGGTACGACAATGGCAAAGGATGTTTTATGAAAAGCGCTATTCGCAAACCACCCTTCAACGTGCAACGGACTTTGTCGCTTTGGCAAAGGCTTTTGGGGCAGAGGGGATGTCGGTACACACCGTAGAGGAGTTGTATGACGCACTTGCCAATCGTCCAGTAGATAAACCAGTACTTTTAGATTGTTGGATTGACCAAGATGAGATGGTGTTGCCGATGATTCCACCAGCAGGGACCATTTCAGAAATGGTTGTAAGGGAGGCTTAAAAATGGATAAATTTACCATTGAACTACTTGTTGCCAATCGCTATGGCGTGCTCAATCGTATCGCTGGCCTATACGCACGAAAAGGGTACAACATTGAAAGTATTTCCACTCATGAAACGGCACAAGCCACTCAAACACGCATGTTGATTTCATCTCGTGGTGACAAATATGTCCAAACCTACATGGTGCGACAATTGCGTAAGCTCTATGATGTCATCGAAGTGACCTTAATGGTGACTGTTGAACAATAAATTTAAAGGAACAAGAAAAAGGAGAGAGTATTATGGCAAAAATGTATTATGACAACGATTGTAACCTCGACGTATTAAAAGGAAAAACCATCGCAGTGGTGGGCTATGGGTCTCAAGGCCATGCTCATGCACAAAATTTGCGTGACAGTGGCTGTGAAGTGGTGGTAGGGCTTTATGAAGGCTCTAAGAGTGCAGCACGTGCCGAAGCCGATGGATTCACTGTATTATCCACAGCAGAAGCCACCCAGAAAGCCGATGTGGTGATGCTTTTAGTGAATGATGAAAAAATGAAGGGCATCTATGATGAAAACGTGGCACCAAACCTCACTGCTGGTATGACCCTTTGCTTTGCCCATGGCTTCAATATCCGTTATGAACAAATCGTGCCACCACAAGATGTCAATGTCATCATGATTGCACCAAAAGGCCCAGGACATACGGTTCGCAGCCAATACCTTGAAAACAAAGGGGTGCCATGCCTCGTTGCTGTAGAGCAGGATGCCACTGGCGATGCCAAGGACGTGGCCCTTGCTTATGCCAGTGCCATCGGTGGTGGCCGTGGTGGGATTTTGGAAACCACCTTTAAGGAAGAAACAGAAACCGACTTGTTTGGCGAGCAAGCTGTGCTCTGCGGTGGGGTTGTTGCCCTCATGCAAGCAGGCTTTGACACCCTTGTGGAAGCAGGCTACAAGCCAGAAAATGCTTATTTTGAATGTGTCCATGAAATGAAGCTAATCATCGACTTAGTGGTGCAAGGGGGCTTCTCCTTCATGCGTCATTCCATCAGTGATACTGCAGAATATGGGGATTATGCTGTTGGACATCGTTTAATCACGCAAGATACCAAGGACGAAATGAAACGTGTCTTAGCAGAAATTCAAGATGGCACCTTTGCGAAAGCGTGGCTTAAAGAAAATGCCGACAATCGTCCAACCTTTACCAAGCGTCGTGAAGAAGAAAAGCAATTATTGGTTGAAACCGTTGGGGCAGACCTTCGCAAGAAGATGTCTTGGAGTGAAAACAACTAAGTCGTAGAGAGGAGTCGTCATGAGAATGAACAGCGATGTAATGAAATCAGGCATGGAAAATGCGCCAAAACGTGCGCTGTTGAAAGCAATGGGGTATACCGACACCCAAATTGAGCGTCCCTTGGTGGGCATTGTCAATTCCTTCAATGAGGTGGTGGCAGGGCATGCCCACTTACAAATGGTGGCACGTGCTGTAAAAGATGGGGTGCTTATGGCAGGTGGCACACCAATGGAATTTAATACCATTGGTGTCTGCGATGGCTTGGCAATGGGGCATGAAGGCATGAAGTATTCCTTAAGCTCTCGCGAAGTGATTGTGGATAGCATTGAGTGTATGGTGCGTGGGCATCAATTTGATGCATTGGTGTTCATTCCAAATTGCGACAAGATTGTACCAGCGATGTTGATGGCAGCGGCACGTCTCAACCTTCCTTCCATTGTGGTGAGTGGCGGCCCGATGCTGAGCCTGGATGGCAAAGACCTCAATACAGTGTTTGAAGCAGTAGGGAGTGTCAAAGCAGGCACTATGAGTGAAGACGAATTGCGTCATATTGAAAACACTGCTTGCCCAGGTTGCGGTTCCTGCTCTGGGATGTTCACGGCCAATTCCATGAACTGCTTGTGTGAAGCCCTTGGGATGGCACTCAGCGGCAATGGCACCATTCCAGCGGTGTATGCTGAGCGTTTGCGTTTGGCACGCGAGGCAGGTCGTCAAGTGATGAGCCTTTTGGCCCAAAACATCCGTCCATCTGACATCATGACCCAAGAAGCCTTCCACAACGCCCTCACAGTAGACATGGCCTTGGGCTGTTCTAGCAATTCGGTGCTTCATTTGTTGGCCATTGCCAACGAGTGTGAGGTCGAACTCGACTTGCATCAAATCAATGACATCAGTGACCGTACCCCAAACCTCTGTCGTCTGGCACCTGTGGGTAAGCACCATATGCAGGATTTATATGCCGTGGGTGGCGTGGCAGCTGTGATGAAAACCTTGGAAGAGAAGCTCCATACAACCCTGCCAACGGTGACAGGAAAAACAGTGGCAGAAAACTTATCAAATATCGTTGTAAAGGAGAATGCGGTGATTCAACCTTACAGCGAAACAGGGGGGATTGCAGTTCTCTTTGGCAATTTGGCTCCTGATGGCGCCATTGTAAAGCGCAGTGCCGTCAAAGAAGAAATGCTTCAATTTACAGGCACTGCTCGTGTCTTTGATGGGGAAGAAGCAGCCATTGAAGCCATCTATGGTGGAAAGATTCAATCAGGAGATGTGGTGGTCATTCGCTACGAGGGCCCAGCAGGAGGCCCAGGGATGCGTGAAATGCTCAATCCAACCTCTGCCATTGCTGGCATGGGCCTCGATAGCAGCGTGGCGCTCATTACTGACGGCCGCTTTTCAGGCGCCACCCGCGGGGCCTCTATTGGCCATGTATCCCCAGAGGCGGCAGCAGGTGGCTTGATTGCCGATGTTTGCGATGGAGATCGTATTGAAATTGATATTCCAAACCATCGCCTCACCCTCTTAGTCGATGAAGAAGAGCTACAACATCGTCAACAAACCCTCCAACGCCCAGCGCCAAAAAATCTCAAAGGGTATCTCAAACGCTATGCCAAGAATGTCTCCTCTGCCAATAAAGGGGCAGTGGTGCTATAAAAATTCTGGATGGTTGCTCTTTTATATAAGTTGAATAAATAGGGGATATATCGGATTTTGACGCATATTAATCGTAAAAAAAGCACATAATAAAGAGAATGGAAATAAATTTTTCTCAAATATAACAAAAAATTTTTCTCCTCTATGTTTATAACCTGATGAGGTAGGGTATTTTAAAGGTACATCAGTTAAGATGTTATATAAAAAATAAAAGCATACTTTGAGATACATACTTTTAAGATACATATAGGAGAGATGACAATGAACATAGAATTAAAACCACAATATGACTTGTTTATTAATGGCGAATGGGTTGCCCCTTCCAATGGCGAATACATGGACACTTTTAACCCTGCAACAGGTGAAAAGCTTTCTACGATTGCAAATGCAAGCAATGCAGATGTTGACGCAGCAGTGCAAGCAGCACGTGATGCCTTCAACGGTGAATGGAAGAACGTTTCCCTCGAAGCACGTTCAGCCCTTCTTTTGAAGCTGGCTGATATTATTGATGAAAATGCAGAATTCTTAGCAACAGTGGAAACCATGAACAATGGGAAACCTATTCGTGAAACCGCCAATTTGGACATTCCTTACGCAGCAGACCACTTCCGTTACTTCGCAGGAGTGATTCGTGGTGAAGAAGGCTCTGCTCAAATTTTAGAAGGTCGTTATCTCTCCCTTATCTTGAGAGAACCTATCGGGGTGGTTGCTCAAATTATCCCTTGGAACTTCCCATTCTTAATGGCCGCTTGGAAAATCGCACCAGCCATCGCAGCAGGTGATACCATCGTCTTGAAGCCATCTTCTTCTACCTCCTTGTCTGTTCTTGAGATGGCACGTTTGTTCCAAGAAGTTCTACCAAAGGGCGTTCTTAATATTGTTACCGGCAAAGGCTCCCAATCTGGTGAATACCTCCAGCATCATCACGATATTGATAAATTGGCATTTACTGGTTCTACTGAAGTGGGGCGTCAAATCGGCATTGCAGCTGCCGAAAAATTGATTCCAGCAACCTTAGAGCTTGGTGGTAAAAGTGCCAACATCGTTTTTGCAGATGCAGACCTTGACAAAGCCATTGATGGCGCAATGCTCGGTATTTTGTTCAACCAAGGACAAGTATGCTGTGCAGGCTCAAGACTCTTTGTTCAAGAAGACATCTATGATGAATATGTGGAACGTCTTGTAAAAGCATTCAATAACGTAAAAGTGGGCAATCCTCTTGACCCAACAACCGAAATGGGCTCTCAAATTGACAAACGTCAATTAAAGAAAATTATTGGTTATGTAGAAGGCGCAAAAATCGACGGTCTTAAAATCTTAGCTGGTGGTTCAGCTGTAGAAGGCCTTGGCGATGGCGCATTCATGCAACCAACACTCATAGAATCAAACTCCAATACCCCAGCCATCTGCCAACAAGAAGTCTTTGGACCAGTGGTTGTGCTTCAAAAGTTTAAAACTGAAGAAGAAGTCATTCGCTTGGCAAATGATTCCAACTATGGCTTAGGTGGTGCCGTATTCTCTCAAAATATCAACCGTGCTTTTAAAATTGCAAACAGCGTTCGTACTGGACGTATGTGGGTGAATACCTACAACCAAATTCCAGCAGGGGCACCATTTGGTGGCTATAAAGAATCTGGAATTGGTCGTGAAACCCACAAAATGATGCTTGATGCGTATAGTCAAACCAAGAATGTTCTCATCGACCTCCAAGATGATGTCAGTGGTTTCTACAACCTTCAAAAATAATTAAAGATCATTAAAAATTTTTCATACACCTCAATTTATTGAACGTAAAAAGAAGCGAATACTGCTGCTTCTTTCTTAAAAAAGTGCACTTAGGTGCACTTTTTTTGTGTTTATGGAGGTTTTGTCATTAATTTTCTAAACGATAAAGTCTTGACATTTAAAAAGGGCATTGCTATACTTCGATTTAAGTTATCAATGATAACTTAAATCGAAGTAAGAAAATAATTGGAGGAATTGAATATGATTTTTAAAGCAATTGCAAATTTAATCGCAGATAGACAGGAATGTGACGTGAAGGATATTAAGATGGAAAGCACCTTTCGTGATTTAGGCATTGATTCTTTGGATACGGTGGAATTGTTGATGGAATTAGAAGATGAATTGGACATGACCATTGAGCTAGATCAAAAGGTCGATACGGTGGGCGACTTGGTTGCCTTTATTGAGAGCAAACAAAAGGACTGAGCCATGATTGAATCTCCTTTGTGTGACATCATTGGCATTCGTTATCCTATTTTTCAAGGTGGGATGGCTTGGATTGCCGATGGAAAGTTGGCAGCAGCTGTATCAAATGGTGGTGGTTTAGGGATTATCGCTGCAGGAAATGCCCCAGCGGAAGTGGTGCGAGAAGAAATTCGAATTGCAAAGTCCCTGACAGATGAGCCTATTGGGGTGAACATCATGCTGATGAGCCCCTTTGCTAAAGATATTGCCCAATTGGTCTGTGATGAAAAGGTGCAGGTGGTTACCACAGGGGCTGGTAATCCTTCGGCGTATATGGCGCAATGGAAGGCGGCTGGGATTCATGTGATTCCAGTGGTGGCATCTATGGCAATGGCCAAGCTGATGACACGTCTCGGGGCCACTGCCCTTATTGCAGAAGGGGGCGAAAGTGGTGGCCATGTTGGCGAGCTCTCTACCATGGTATTGGTGCCTTTGGTATGCGACAGCACGCCTCTACCAGTGATTGCCGCTGGTGGCATTGCCGATGGGCGTGGCATGGCGGCGGCGATGATGCTTGGGGCTTGTGGGGTTCAAATGGGCACCAGATTTTTGAGTGCCAAGGAATGCACCATTCACCCTACCTATCGTGAAAAGGTGTTGAAGGCTGGGGACCGTTGCACCATGGTCACTGGGAAGAAGCTGGGGCATCCTGTACGCAGCTTGCGTACCCCTTTTGCTCGTGATTATGAAAAAGCAGAGTTTGCTGGGACGGACGATGAAGTGCTTGAAGCCATGGGGACTGGGGCTTTGCGCAAAGCAGTCAAGGATGGCGATAAGGAAGCAGGCTGCTTCTTGGCAGGTCAAATTGCCACCATGGTGAACAAGGAAGAACCAGCAGCAGCGATTATTGTCGATGTACTCACCCATGCAGAGCGTGTGCTGAAAGGAGGGTCACAATGGGTAAAATAGCCTTCGTTTTTCCAGGTCAAGGAACGCAATGCACTGGCATGGGGCAAGACCTTGTGGCAGATGCTTCTGCGCACGCTGTTTTTCAGATGGCTGATTCAGTACGTCCTGAAACAAGTGCGCAGTGCTTTACAGGCGATGAAGCGACCTTGGCGATAACCTGCAATACCCAGCCCTGCTTGTTCACTGTGGAATTGGCCCTTGCAGAGGCCTTGAAGGCACGAGGTTTGGTGGCCGATTGCGTGGCAGGGTTTTCCTTAGGGGAAGTGGTTGCCTTGGCTTATGCAGAGGTCGCACCGATGGCAACGATGTTTGAGTTGATTTGTCAACGAGGGGCACTCATGCAAGAAGCCTGTGATGCCGAGCCAGCGGGTATGGTGGCAGTTTTGCGCTTGTCGAGTGATGAGGTGGTCGCCTTGGCAGCGGATTTTTCAGAGGTTTACCCAGTGAATTTTAATTGCCCTGGACAGGTGACTGTGGCAGGCACAAGAGAGGCCCTTGCAGAATTTGCCAAGGCCGTGAAGGAAAAAGGTGGACGTGCCTTGCCACTCAAGGTCAAAGGTGGCTTTCATTCGCCGTTGATGGCAGAGGCAGGCGCGCGTTTTTATGACATTTTAAAGGATATTGATTTTCAGTTGCCACAGATGGCTGTTTATGCCAATGCCACAGCCATGCCTTATGGCGAGGAAGTGGCACCGCTTTTGGCAAAACAGTTGACCATGCCAGTGAAATGGGAGCAAAGCATTCGCCAAATGATGACGGATGGGGTGGATACCTTTATTGAAGTGGGCATGGGGGACACCTTGTCAGGAATGATAAAGCGTATCCATCCAGAGGCCCGTCTTTATCATGTGGCAACCCTTGAAGCTATTGATACAGTGTGTAAGGAGATTTTGGTATGTTAGAAGGAAAAATCGCAGTAGTGACAGGCGGTTCTCGTGGGATTGGTGCGGGCATCGCAAAAAAATTAGCTTCTTTGGGCGCAGACATTGCCGTGGTGTATGCAGGCAATGAAGCCAGAGCAAAAGAGGTTTGTCAAGCTTGTGAACAGGCCTATCAGGTGCGTGCACAAGCCTATCAATGTGATGTGGCAGATTTTGACGCTTGCAAAGGGGTTGTTGGACAAATCAAAAAGGACTTGGGCAACATTCATATTCTTGTGAACAATGCAGGGATTACCAGAGATGGCTTAATGGCCTTGATGAAGGAAGCAGACTTTGATGCGGTGATGAATACCAACCTCAAAGGCACCTTTAATATGATCAAGCATTGTACTGGTCTTTTTATTCGCAACAAAGGTGGTGCCATCATCAATTTGAGCTCCGTGGTTGGCATGGTGGGCAACGCTGGACAGGTCAATTATGCGGCGTCTAAAGCAGGGGTCATTGGTTTAACCAAGTCAGTGGCAAAGGAATTGGCAGCCAAAGGGGTTTGCTGCAATGCTGTGGCCCCAGGCTTTATTGCCACAGAAATGACTGCTGACCTGCCAAACCAAGAACAATTGGTCAGAGAACAAATTCCCCTTCAACGTGCGGGGAGTGTCGAGGATATTGCTAATGCAGTGGCATTTTTGGCAACAGCAGATTATATTACTGGCGAAGTGCTCCGTGTTGACGGCGGCATGGCAATGTAATAGGAGGCATTTATGGAACACAAGATACATAGAGTGGTTGTCACTGGCATGAGTGCCATTACCCCAGTGGGGTTAAATTTGACCGAAACCTGGGAAGCCTTGATTGCTGGTCGTCACGGCATTGCGCCAATCACTGCTTTTGATACAACAGACTATAAGGCCAAACTCGCCGCTGAAGTGAAAGGTTTTGAACCACGTGATTATATGAGCAAGGCCGAAATGCTCAAAACAGATCGCTATGCTCAATTTGCCCTTGCAGCAGCCACTCAAGCGGTAGAGGACAGTGGTGTGATGGGGCAGGTGGTACCAGAGCGCTTTGGTGTCTATTTTGGTTCTGGCATTGGTGGCATGCAGACTTTTTCCACAGAGCACGATAAATTACGCAAACGTGGTCCAGCCCGTGTGTCTCCTTACTTTGTACCGATGATGATTGCCAATATGGGCGCTGGGCTGATTGCTATGCGCTTTCAGTGCAAAAACAGCGCCTTGCCAGCAGTGACAGCCTGTGCATCAGGCTCCAATGCCATTGGTGAAGCAGTGCGTATGATTCGCCATGGCTATGCCGATGTGATGATTTCAGGTGGTGCAGAAGCGGCCATCGCTGATTGTGGTGTGGCAGGCTTTAGCAATATGCAGGCCCTCTCTGTATCAGAAAATCCTGAAGAAGCTTCTCTGCCTTTTGACAAACGTCGTGCAGGCTTTGTCATTGGCGAAGGCGGCGCCGCTCTTATTTTAGAAGCTTATGAGCATGCAGTGGCACGTGGGGCAAAAATCTACGGAGAAATTTGTGGCTATGGCTCAACCTGCGATGCGTACCACATGACAGCGCCATTGCCAGATGCAGATGGTGGCTACCGTGCCATGAAACAAGCCTTGGAAGAGGCCAACTATCAAGGACAGGAAGCCATTTATGTGAATGCCCATGGCACTGGCACGCCACTCAATGACAGTGGCGAAACCCTCGCTATCAAAAAAGCCCTTGGTGAAGAAAAGGCCTACAGCAGTCTTGTCAGCTCTACAAAGTCTATGACAGGGCATATGCTCGGTGCGGCAGGTGCTTTAGAAGCGGTGGTTTGCTTGCAAGTGTTGAATACAAGTCTAGTGCCACCGACCATTCATCTCCTTGAGCCAGATCCAGCGTGCGATTTGAACTATGTGCCAAACGCGGCAGTATCGGCAACGGTGGACTTGGCTCTCTCCAACTCTCTAGGCTTTGGTGGGCACAATGCCTGCTTGGCATTTCGAAAGGTGTAAACGATGAAAGATGTAGAAATTAGACGATACGCGGCCCTCTTACATGAACTCAATTTAACTGCTCTTGAAATTAATGAAAGCAAGCAGATGGTGCGTTTGGAGCGTCAAGCAGAGAGCAGTGCGCCGAGTGCCAGTGAACGCATCGATAAGAGCGCTCTTATCGATGTAGCAGAAGGACCTGTGCTAAAAGAAGTCAGCAATGAAGATTGTTGTGTGACCTCGCCGATTGTGGGGGTCTTTTACACTGCGCCAGCAGAAAACGCAGCGCCCTTTGTGGCTGTGGGTGATAGTGTCAAAAAGGGACAGACCTTATGTATCATCGAAGCAATGAAGCTGATGAATGAGATTGTCGCTGAGCAAGATGGGGTGATTACCGCAGTCTGTGCAGAAAACGGCCAATTGGTGGAATTTGGCAGTCCGTTGTTTTATATCAAGGAGGCTTAAGAATGGATAGAGAAGCCATCAAAAATATTTTGCCTCATCGCGAGCCGATGCTTCTTTTGGACCAAGTGGAAAAGGTAGAGGACATGGCGATAGGGGAATATCAGGTGTGTGGGGATGAGTGGTTTTTGCAAGGTCATTTTCCAGGTCAACCAGTCATGCCAGGGGTCATTCAATGTGAAATCCTTGCCCAAACCACCTGCGTGTTGATGCAGGACTTATTAGAAAAAAATCAACTGCCTCTTTACACAGGGCTAGACAAGGTGCGTTTCCGTTCCTCAGTGGTCCCTGGGGATAGGCTGGTAACCAAATGCAGCCTGACAAGGGCCAAGCATCCTTTCTATTTTGCAAAGGGCAAAGGCTATGTGGGAGAGCGTTTATGTGTTGAAGCCGAATTTTCCTTTGCGATTGTGGAGAAAAAATAATGTTTGCTAAAATTTTAATTGCCAACCGTGGTGAAATTGCTGTTAGAATCATTCGTGCCTGCAAGGAAATGGGCATTATGTCTGTGGCCATCTATTCGATGGCCGATGCCGATGCGCTGCATGTGGCACTGGCAGATGAAAGTGTTTGCATTGGCCCTGCAGCAGCCTCAGAAAGCTATCTCGATGAAAATCGGGTGATGAGTGCCGCTCTTGCAACAGGGGTCACGGCTATTCACCCAGGCTATGGGTTTTTATCTGAAAATGCCCACTTTGCGAGCCTGTGTCAAAAGCATGGCATTGCTTTTATTGGCCCATCAGCAGAGACAATGATGGCGTTAAGCGACAAAGCAGTCATCAAGGCACGCATGGAGGCGGCAGGCTTGCCAGTCATCAAAGGCAGTCCAGTGCTTGAGGATGTGGCAATGGCCCTTGATGAAGCGGCACGCATTGGCTATCCTGTCATGCTCAAGGCGCGCTCAGGGGGCGGCGGACGTGGTATTCGCAAGGTGGAAAATGCGGCCCAGCTCCAACAGCTCTTTCCCCTTGCTGTCGCAGAAAGCAAGGCATCCTTTAATGATGAGGCCCTTTATTTAGAAAAATGTGTGTATCCAGCACGTCATGTTGAAATGCAAATTCTTGCAGATGAAAAAGGCAATGTGCTGTGTCTTGGAGAGCGTGATTGCTCAATCCAACGCCGCCATCAAAAATTGATAGAGGAAACCCCTTCTCCAGCGGTGCATCATGACCAGCGTCAAGGGCTGACCCAAAAAGTGCGTCAAGCTGTTGCGAAGATAGGCTATGTTGGGGCAGGGACCTTGGAATTTTTGATGGATGCGCAGGGGCAATTCTGGTTTATGGAAATGAATTTGCGTTTGCAAGTGGAGCATGGCATCACTGAAATGATGACAGGCGTGGACATTGTGAAGTGGCAGATTCGTGTGGCGGCAGGGATTCCTTTGTCAATTCCCCAAGAAGCCATCGTGCTGGATGGGGTGTGTGTAGAGTGTCGCATCAATGCCCTCACCACAGGCACTGTGCAGCTGGTGCATATTCCAGGTGGGCCATTTGTCCGTTTTGATACGGCCTTGGTGCAGGGTTTGACCATCAGCCCCTTTTATGATTCCTTGGTCGGCAAGCTCATGGTCTATGCCGCTTCCAGAGAGGAGGCCATGCGCAAGCTAAAGGCGGCGCTGTGCGAATTGGTCATCGAGGGCATCGAAACAAATGTGGAGGAGCAGCTTGCCATTGTTGGCGAGTCGGCCTTTATCAACGGAAACTATGATTTACGATTCATGGAAGGAAGAGCATCATGGCATTGTTAAAATTTATTCGCCGTCCACACAATGAGTTAGAGCGAGATGGACGTAGCGTTGTACAGGTGCATAAGGATGACAATGAGCCAGAGAAAACCTGTCCAAATTGCCGAAAATCTGTGCCAGTGAGCCAGTTGTGGGCGAATCTCAATACCTGTAGCTGTGGCCATCATTTTCGCTTGTCGGCACGTCAACGCTTGCGCCTGCTGATTGATAAAGATAGCTTTGAAGAACATTTTAAAAATTTGACAGCAGATGATGTCCTGACCTTTCCAGGCTATCAGCAAAAGCTACAAACAGTGCGCACCGCCACCAATGAGGAGGAAGCAGTTATTTGTGGCACTGCCACCATTGGTGGTGCGCCTTGCTGCCTTTTTGTGATGGACCCTTATTTTATGATGGGGAGCATGGGGGTGGCTGTTGGCGAAAAAATCGTGCGTCTTTTTGAAATGGCCACTGAACAAAAAATGCCAGTGGTGGGCTATACCGTATCAGGTGGCGCACGCATGCAAGAGGGCTTGTTTTCGCTGATGCAAATGGCAAAAACCAGTGCGGCAGTGGCTCGTCATAGCGAGGCAGGGTTGTTTTATCTGCCAGTGATTACCAGCCCAACCATGGGTGGGGTCACTGCCAGCTTCGCCATGGAGGGGGATATTATTCTCGCTGAACCAGGGGCCATGGTGGGTTTTGCAGGGGCAAGGGTCATTGAACAAACCACCCGCAAATCCTTGCCGAAGGATTTCCAAGGTGCCGAAGCGATGTTGGCCCATGGCTTTATTGACGCCATTGTGCCTCGTCAAAAACAAAAGCAAGTAATCAGTCATTTATTGCGACTGCATGGGGAAAGGAGTTTCGATGACTCAAACAGCCTATGAACGTGTGAAAATTGCACGGGACAACAAACGACCAACAAGCATTGATTATATCAAGCACCTTTTTGCCGACTTCTTTGAATGCCATGGCGACCGTTGCTTTGCCGATGATGCTGCCATTATTGGTGGGGTAGCAACCCTTGGTGGCATGCCTGTGACCGTGATTGGCATCGAAAAAGGCCATACTGCAAAAGAGCGTGCGGCCCGTTCCTTTGGCGCCCCACATCCAGAGGGCTACCGCAAGGCACTGCGATTGATGAAGCAGGCGGAGAAATTTCATCGCCCAGTCATTTGTCTGGTGGATACCTCTGGGGCTTATTGTGGTATCGGTGCTGAAGAGCGTGGCCAAGGCCAAGCCATCGCCGAAAATCTTTTGGCCATGTCGACCTTAAAGGTACCTATTATTTCTATTTTAATCGGTGAAGGAGGAAGTGGTGGTGCCCTCGCTCTTGGCGTGGCAGACCGTGTATGGATGCTGGAAAATGCCATTTATTCAGTGATTTCCCCAGAGGGCTGTGCAAGCATTCTTTGGAAGGATGCCAGCAAGGCCAAGGTGGCAGCAGCTTGTTTGAAGCTCACTGCGCAAGATGCCTACAGTTATGGGTTTATTGAGGACATTATTTCAGAAAAGCAGCTTGGCAAAGAGTCCTTTTACCACGAATTACAAGAAAAAATGAAAGCAGAAATGGCCCTTCTTTTGAAGGACACACAGCTATTAGAGAAGCGTTATCAACGTTTTCGTGCTTTTGGTGATAAAGCATTGCAAGAGAATCGGAGGAACAATGCATGAATATGGGTGCCCAGTTTTTTAAAGAAATTGTCGATACAGAAGGCAAACTCCTGTCTATAGAAGAGAACTACCCAGATCATTTCAACTTTGCTTATGATGTCCTCGATGTCATGGCAAAAAAAAATCCCACCCAACGTGCATTGGTGTGGTGTAATACAGAAGGTGATGAAAAAATCATTTCCTTTGCCGAATTGTCCCAGTGGAGCAATCAAGCAGCAACGGTTTTTCTTGATGCAGGCATCGGCAAGGGAGACCATGTGATTGTGGCTTTAAAGCGTCACTATGAATACTGGATTGTGGCGATGGCACTGCACAAGATTGGCGCCGTGATGGTGCCAGTCACCCATATGCTGACCACCGAGGATTGGCTTTATCGCATACATGCTACCAAGGTCAGCGGAATTATTTGCACCCCTTTTAATCAGGTGCCAATCCATGTGGCCGAGGCCATTGCCGAAGCGACAATCGAGTGCCCTTTATGGACAGTGCAAGCAAGGGTTGATGGCTTTAGAAATTTTAGTGAGGAGATGATGAGTGCACCCCCACTGTCACAACGGATAGAGAACTTGGCAACAGATGCCATGGTGCTGTATTTTACCTCAGGGACCACAGGGCAGCCCAAAGGGGTAATTCACGATTTTACCTACCCTTTGGCGCATTATGTGACTGCCAAATACTGGCAGCAAGTCCAAGAGGGTGGCTTACATTTTACAGTGGCAGAAACAGGTTGGGCGAAGGCCTCTTGGGGTAAGATGTATGGTCAATGGCTGGCAGGCAGTGCCGTGATGGTGTATGATTTCGACAATTTTGAGCCAAAACAACTGGCCAATATCATCAACCACTATCAGGTCACCAGCTTTTGTGCGCCACCAACCATTTATCGCTATCTCACACGCAAAGGCACCCCCGACATACCAAGTGTTCGCACTGTCGTGACGGCAGGGGAGTACCTTAGCCCAGAGGTTTTTGAACGCTTCGAAGCACGCACTGGCCTTTCTCTACAAGCAGGCTACGGACAAACAGAAACCGCTTTGCTCATTGCCAATTATAAAGGCATGAAGAATCTCGAAGGAAGCTTGGGGCAACCCTCTGCCATGTATGACATCGCCTTACACGATGACGCTGGCCGACCTGTGGCTCAAGGCGATATTGGCGAAGTGGTGATTATTCCACGAGAAAAAGACCGTCACCCTTTAGGGGTGTTCGCAGGCTATTTGGACAACCAAGCCCTATATGATCACGTCTGGCGAGGCGGGGTATTCCATACAGGCGATGCCGCGTGGCAAGACGCAGAGGGTTATTACTGGTTTCATGGACGCTTTGATGATATAATCAAGAGTGGTGGATATCGAATTGGTCCCTCTGAAATTGAACACGTTTTAGAAAAGCACCCAGCAGTCTTAGAATGCTGCGTCATTGGCGTGCCTGATGCTTTGCGTGGGCAAGCCATCAAGGCCTTCATCGTGCTCAATCAAGGCTATGAGGAAAGCCCAGCCTTAGAAAAGCACATCAAAGAAGCATGCAATAGTCAATTGGCTGAATACAAATGGCTGCGTCAAATCGCCTTTGTAGAGGCCTTGCCAAAAACCATCAGTGGAAAAATTCGAACCTCTACCCTAAAGAATCAACAGTAAACCCTTTAAATTTAGTGATAGAGAGGACAAAGCATGGCAGAACGTCAAAGTAAATCTCGTCAAAATAGTAGACGGCAAGACTTGCTTGAAGCAGGTATCAAAGAAATCAACGAAAATGGCGTGGCACATTTTTCGATACGTCGTGTCGCAAATGCCTGCGGCGTTTCTTGTGCTGCCCCAGCACGACATTTTGGTGATCGCAAGGGCTTCCTAGAAGCAATCATTGAATATGTGAATCAAACATGGCGTGACCAGCAGCTAGAAATTTTGAGCCAGTGCCAAGGAGATACCAGAGAAAAAATATTGAGAATCAGTGTGGCCTATGCGCAATTTCTCATTGAACGCCCTCATTTTCGTTCTATCCTCATGCTAAAGGATAAAGATTTTGACAACGTGTATCATCGTATTTCAGGAGAGCTCAGCAGCATCACCCAAGTGCTCGCTAAGCAATATTTAGAAGAAACCAATATGCCTCCAGAGGTCTTTAAACGCAAGCTCTATGTGGTGCGCTCCTTGATTTTCGGCGCCTCTCTGCTTGTGGACAACGGAGAGATTGAATACGATGAACAATTCTTATCAATGGTACGTGACAGCATTGATCGAGAATTTGATTTACCATAAAAAAAGACGACTTTCATTATCGAAAGTCGTCTTTTTTTATGCGGATGAAGGGACTTGAACCCATACGCCTTGCGGCATGCGCACCTGAAACGCACGCGTCTGCCTATTCCGCCACATCCGCATAAAATACCCTATTATGATACCCTTTGTAGAAAAGATTTGTCAATAGAAAAAAGATAAGCACCCTTGAAAAAGAGTGCTTATCGTTCAGATGCTATTTGTCAGAAATATAGACACTGCGTTCAGAAGCAACCCAATCAATATTCAAGTCAAGTCCTTCAGCAATAGAACGAACTGGTGCGAAAGAACGGCTGTTGCGAATGATAACAGGTGCAACGGCGGTGTTTTTTACCCCGTTCTTTATAAAGGTGGTATCATCTGGACGGAATAAAAGATTGATGTTGTCGCGATTGACAATAACGGTACGTGTATCATTATCCCAATCGACTTTGGAGCGAACAGCTTCCCCTACATAGCGCACTGGTAAATAGGTGCGGTCATTGTAGATGAAAGGTGGTTCTGGTGTGTCAACTTTTTGACCGTTGTAATAAATGGTCAACGGTTTCACATCGCCAATGCTCACTGTTTTGTTGACTGATTGAACGGTTCTGCCATCATGGCCACAGAAATCCGCTTTCAAGGTGACTTCTTGACCTGCCCACTTGGAGAAATCAATGTCTACTTCAAAGGTTGGGAAATCAGCTTGTGCCACATATTCTCCATTGACATAGTAAGCCACATGGTGAATCCAATTGTTGACATCATTGGCATAAGCAGAGATTCTTTCCACCCCTGTCTTTAATTTTACGTTGGAAACTTTTTCGTAGTAGATATCACTAACGCCACCATTAACGGTGTTGCTGAGATAGTAAGGGTCGGCAACAGCGCTCTTGTATGCGGCAAGCACCTCTGGTACATCGGTGATTTGACCATGTACCCAGCGATCCTTTTCTTCGTTTTTACTCCAATAGACAATCATCTTGAGGTTTGGATAGCGACGTGCAGCCCCTGCATAAAAGCGTTGGATTTCATAAGCCGCTGTGCCAGCCAAAGTGACTGCTTGGCTGCCTTCTACGTTAGGGAGGGCAGCCCCTTCTGTGATATAGATTGGCTTTTTGCTGCCATAGCTATCATAGATTTCACGGAAACGGTCTATCCAGGTATTGCCCTGTGTTGGTGCACCATTGGCTTTGTAAGGTGGATAGCTGGATACCCCAACCCAATCGACATATTGGTCGCCAGGATAGTAAGGGTGTTCATCGCCAATCGGATAGTCGTTTGGACACCAGCACATGGCAACATTTGGGGCTTCTCTGTGCATAATGTCAGCGACCATGCGGAACTTTTCTTTGTAAATTTCTGGACCAGCAGCATACCATGGTGCAGAAGGGTCATTAAATTCGCTATTGAAACGGAGGAATACAGGGACGTTGATTTCACGGGCTTCCTTAGCGAATTAATGGAGGTAAGCTGTGTCATTAAAATTGGCCATATCAAATACTTCTAAACCAATTTGGAAAGCTTTGTTACCAAGCTTTTTGGATTCATTGTAATAAGATTTGTAGTGGGCAAAGCTTTGTGTGTGGGGATTATTTGGTCCGCGGTAGTGCAAGTACAAGAGATAATTGGCATGGTCACGACCAAGCACTGGGGCAGTGGTATGAACAAACCATCTGTGTTTTTCAGGACCAGCCATGATATCATTCAGAACTGGATCTCCTTCCGCAAAAATACCGAGATAAGAGCCAGTCTTAGGTTCAAATTTTGCCCCATGATAGAATTTATCCCCAGCTTCAGAAGATGGACGCTCTACATAAACGTCATATTCAGTGTATGTTGGTGAGGCAAAAGCAGGTGTCAGTGTACAAAAAAAGCTTGTTATCGCAGCGAGTGCCACGATTTTTTTGAATGACTTTTTCAAATAAAACCCTCCCTATTAAAAAATCTATCATGCAAATAATGAGCAATTTGTGACGATAAAGACTGTCTCCTTTTCCAGCAATCGTTCAGCCTGCTGATTATATGATGGTCAACGTAAAAAATAAATTGTCTTTAAAAAGTAACAATAAAAGATATTTAACATAAATACACAATGGTTGTATATAAAAATCAATATATTTTCCAAAGTAGTTCCCTTTGTTTTATGTAAAATAGGTGCTATTATCTGAAAATCAAGCAACATTTGTCATCAAATTCACAAATATGTCAATGAAACTAATATATATCTTCTATCCGACCCATTTGGTGTTCCTTTATTTGTTGGGGGTGCTTCTCTAAGAAGGCGCAGTTTCGATTGGGTGATCAGCGCATAAAAAAGTACCGACCACTCCTTGTTCATCAAGGGTGGTCGGTACTTTTTGTTTTTTTAAAGTTTAATATCGGTTCTGCCTTCGATGGCACGTGAAAGGGTGGTATGGTCTGCATACTTAATGTCTGCACCAGCAGACAACCCTTGGGCGATGCGTGTCAGGCGTAGGTTGCGATTTTGTAAGCGACCAATCAAATACAGGGCAGTTGCTTCTCCTTCCACACTTGGGTTGATGGCGAGCATGACTTCTTCGATAGGCTCTTGCTCAAGGCGTGTCATCAATTCTTCGATGTGGAGCTGGCTTGGGCCAATGCCATCCATGGGGCTGATTTTGCCACCTAGGACGTGGTAGAGCCCATTATAAGCGCCACTCTGCTCAATGGCGATGATATCACGTGCTTCTTCAACAATACACAAGCGATGAGGATCTCGCTTGCTGCTTTTGCAGATGGGGCAAAAGGTTTCGTCTGTTAAGTTAAAGCAACGCTGGCAATGATGAATGCTGTGTCTGCCATGGTAGATTGCTTTTGCAAGGATGTCGCTTTCTTCGGTCGGTGCTTGTAAAAGATGATAGGTTAATCGTTCTGCACCACGGCGACTAATCCCAGGCAGGCGCGCCAAGGCATCAATCATATTGCCGATGGCGTCTTGGTATTTTGCCATTAGAACATCCCGCCAGGCATTTTCAATCCTTTTGTCAGGCTTCCCATGCGTTCTTCTGATAATTTGCTTGCACGATTCATTGCATCATTGGTTGCTGCAACAATGAGATCGCAAAGCATATCCACATCTTCTGGGTCAACGACTTCAGGGTCGAGGGTGATGCCGAGCATTTGGTTTGCACCGTTGACAGTCACTTTTACCACGCCGCCGCCAGCAGTCCCTTCAACAGGGGTTTGTGCCAATTCTTCTTGTAATTTTGCCATATCACGTTGCATTTTTTGCATTTCTTTCATCATTTTTTGCATATTAGCCATAGTGGGCCTCCTTTATTCATTATCCTTTATCACAATAGGAACATCATCGCCAAGCATTTCACGCAAGCTTGCCACCAAATCCTTTTCAGGGGCTTTTGGCGCAGGCGGTTCTTGGTCGATGGTGCAATTTAGCTTCACAATGCCATCATAATATTGACCAATGGCTTCTTTGAGTAGGTTGCTGTTTTCCTCCTCACGCATTTGTTGATGGTGAAAGGTGTATTCTTCGGGAAAACGCAATTCTAAGGTACGATTTTCAAAATTTATAATCTTTGCTGGCAACAGAAAGGCATGGACGCGCATGCTTTTTTGCTTCACCACATCGAGAATGTCCTGCCAGTGCTCGGCAATGACCGTAGGATCTTGGTCGTTCATTGGGGGTTCTTCAGCGGCATGTTCTTCCACTGGGGCAACCGTTGATTTGGCTGGTGGCGGTGCAATGGATGGCTTTTGCACCTTTTGAGGGGCAGCAGGTGCTGTTCTCACAGGTGCTGGAGTGTCGATGGCTGGTGCATGGAGTAGGAGCATCAGCTCTACCAAGGCCAATTCCAGCACCAACTCGGTGTCTGGGGCCAGTCGCATTTCACGCTCTGCTTCGGCCATCTTCTTCATCATGGCTTCAATCTTGCCGATGGAGAGTTTGCTTGCCTGTTCTTTGAGGGTGGCGATATCCACCACTTCTGCTTGAGGGTGATTGACACGTATCAGTAGGAGATGGCGCAAATGGTCAATCACCATGCGAATGAAGGCCACCGCATCGGTGCCGCTATTGAGTACTTCCTCCACAATATCAAAGAGCCTTGGGTAATCATTGTCAATCAAGGCATCCATAAGGGCGTAAAGCTTTTCGTCCTCCACGCCGCCAATCATCTGAACCACGGCTTCACGTTCAATATGATTGCCAGTATAGGCAATCGTTTGGTCGAGAAGGCTGATGGCATCACGCATCCCACCAGTGGCACTGCGTGCAATCAAGGTGACGGCGTCTTCGGTGATGTCGATGTTTTCCTTTTCGGCAATGGCACGCAAATGGGTTTTTAATACCGCTGTGCTGATTTTATGGAAATCAAAACGCTGGGTACGAGACAAGACGGTTTTTGGAACCTTTTGTGGGTCGGTTGTTGCCAGAATAAAAAGCACATGGGCAGGAGGCTCTTCAAGGGTCTTTAGTAACGCATTGAATGCCTCTGTTGTCAACATGTGCACTTCGTCAATAATATAGACTTTTCTCTTGCCCATGCTTGGTGCAAAACGCACTTGCTCGCGAATGTTTCGGATTTCGTCGATGCCTCGATTGGACGCTGCGTCAATTTCGATGACATCGAGAAAACGGTCGTCGTTGATGGCACGACAGACTTCGCATTTGTTGCAAGGCTCGCCATTTTGAGGATCGAGGCAATTCACTGCCTTGGCAAGAATTTTTGATGTACTGGTTTTGCCAGTGCCTCGTGGCCCACAAAAAAGATAAGCGTGCGCCAAGCGATTGGATTGGAGGGCGTTGATGAGCGTTTTTGAAATACTATCTTGTCCAACCAATGCCGAAAAGGTTTGTGGACGATAGACACGATACAAGGCTTGATAGCTCATGTCATGGCCTCCTTATAAATAATTACGCTTTTGCCCCATTGATGATGGAGCTGATGCGATTTTTTAATTGGGTTTTGTAGCCTTCTACACCAGGTTGGGTAAATGGGTCTACCCCAGTGAGATAGCAGCTCATGGCACAGGCTTTTTCAAAGAAATACACCATCTCGCCAAAGGTGAAGGCTGAAATTTCAGAGACCTTGAGGAGAATGTTTGGGGTATTGTTGTCTTGATGGGCAATGCAAACACTGTTTCGGATGATGTCATTGAGACAGTGTAAGCTGGTGCAGGTGCCTGCAGCGCCATTTGGAATGGTGATGGTATCTTCAATATTTTCGATGAAAATAATGGTTTCGATAAAGTCTTGGCGACCTTCTTGAAGGAATTGTCCCAAGGAATGGAGGTCGGTGGTCATTTGCATGGCCGCTGGAAAGAGGCCTTTGCCATCTTTGCATTCGCTTTCTGCAAATAACTGACGCAACCATTCTGTGAAATAGAGAAGATTGCCTTCATATACTTCAAAAATTTCCATACGCTTGCCAGACAACCCTTGCAAATAACGCGTTGCTGCATATTGATAGCAGTCGTTATATTCTAGGCGTGGGTCCATGGCCATGGTTGCAGCCTGACGTGCGCCACGAATAATGCCTTTGATATCAATCCCTGCCACTGCCAAAGGAAATAGCCCAACAGCAGTGAGAACAGAATAGCGTCCACCAATATTTGATGGAATATGGAAATGTTTGTAGCCGCTTTCAACGGCTTCAACGTGTAATTGCCCTTTTTCAGGGTCTGTAATGACATAGATATGATCCTTGGCTGCCTCGCCATAACGCTTCTCGAGACTTTGCTTCATGATGGAAAAAATGACATTTGGTTCAGTGGTATTGCCAGACTTACTGACCATGCAAATGCAAATTTCCTCATTTGGATCATCAAACAATGTCATGAGATTGTTGTAATATGCAGAACTGAGATGGTGCCCCGCAAAAATAATACGTGGATTGCCAAGGGTGCCGTCTTTTTCAAAAGGAGAGCATAACAAGCTGGTACCAGCAATGGTACCTAAATAAGAGCCACCAATACCGATGACGACAAAGGTGGTGCAACGACTGCGTATATGCTCCGCTTCAGTGATGATGGTATCTAAATACTCCTCGGTTATTTGAAAGGGATAGTCGACCCAGCCACACATGAGATCAGGATGGTGATGTAATCTTTCATGTATTTCAGCGACACGTGCGCTCAACCCGGCGTTCACTAAATTTGTATGAGAATATGTAAAATCCGCTTGAATTGTCAAAGCGATGCTTCCTCCTTTAATTGAGCAACAAACCGATGAAACCATTGCTCAAGACGCTCTGCCAATGCTTGTGAGGCACTCAGAGTTTGATGTCGTGCGTTGATGTAGCACTTCATTTTTGGTTCGGTGCCAGATGGTCGAAAAGACACGACTGACCCGTTGTTTAACACATATTGTAACACATTTTCTTTAGGAAGAGTACCAATCCCTTGGAGATAGTCAACAATTTTTGTTATAGGTACATCCGCCAAGGACGTTGGTGGATGTTGGCGCAATTTGGCCATGATTTGATCGCTGATTGGCTCTTGTCCTGGTACAGGATCGAAGGTTAGATTGACAAGTCGGTCGGTGTAAGCGCCCACCTTGTCGTATAAGGCAGTGAGGACATCACTCAATAAATGCCCTTGGGCCTTTGCGTGTTGTGCCATGAATGCCACCAAAAGACTGGTGACGATGGCATCCTTGTCTCGTGCATGGGTACCAAATAAATAGCCGTGGGATTCCTCATAACCAAAGACAAAGGTCTTGCCGTTGGTGGCGCAAATATCATTGATGCAGTTGCCAATATATTTGAAGCCAGTAAAGGTTTCGATGAGCTCATAGCCCCAATAACGTGCCACTTCTTTACCAAAAGCAGAGGTAACAGTGGTGGTAATGATGGTATCTCCTGCTTGGACAGGACGATGCTGGCTAATAAAATCAATGAGCAGGCTGCCGATTTGGTTGCCATTTAAAAGCTGATAGCCTGTTGCCGTTGGCACCGCAATGCCGATGCGGTCCCCGTCTGGATCGGTGGCAAGGAGCAAGTCGCAAGGCGTCTTATCAGCAAGCTGATACAAGGCATCAAAAGCCACAGGCAATTCAGGATTTGGGGTTTCAATCGTTGGGAAATTGCCATCAGGCTCAAATTGCGATGCCACAGGAATCACTTCGAAGCCAGCACGCTCAAGGACTTTTTTGACAGGAGCGCCTCCCACACCATGCAAGGGGGTAAATCCAATACGCAAGGGGGTATGGTTTTTCTCAACAAAAGGGGTCAAGGTTTCATAAACGGTATCTAGATAAATATCCAGCGCATCTTCCAATAAGACAATGTCGCCTTTTTCAACAAGGCTTTCAAAATCACCAGTGATTTCAAGACTTTTCCCATTGAAATAAGCATCTGCATGGGCGGTGACACAGTTGGCATCTGGGCTCAATAACTGACAGCCGTTGGCATCATAAGCTTTATAACCGTTGTAATTTCTTGGATTGTGGCTGGCGGTAATCATGATACCAGCAGCAGCGTCAAAATGACGCACACTCCAAGAAAGCACTGGTGTTGGTGCAGGTATCTGCCAAAATAGCACCTTAAAACCAAATTGATGCAAGACCAAGGCGGTTGTTTCGGTAAAAAGGCGATGGTTGAGACGGCTGTCGCTAGAAATCACAATAGTACTGCCAGCTTTGCCAGTTTCTAATAGCCATTCTGCAATGCCAGCGGTTGCCCAAGCGACAGTAAAGCGGTTCATACGGTTGGTTCCCATCCCCATAATGCCACGCAAGCCTGCAGTGCCAAATGTCAATGTGGCACCAAAAGCCTTGGTGATGGCGAGGGAATCTTCTTGGATGGCGAGAAGGGATTGACGTTCTTCTTCTTGAAGAGCAGCCCAATGGAGCCATTTTTCATAGCGTTGTTGTGCATTCATGAGAGAACTCCTTGTGTGAAAAAAGCGTCAGACAACTGAACAAATTCTTCAATAGTCAGTGTTTCGGCACGACGGCCACCGTCAATGCCCGCTGCCTCAAGGGCAGCAGTAATAATCGATTTATCAACTGCCAAGCTAGAAAGGGAGTTGCGAAGGGTTTTGCGACGTTGGCTAAAAGCCGCACGCACCACCTGACGCATCAGTTCATCACTTTTTGCTTGGTAAGGTTTTTCTTTATAAGGAAGCAAGTGGAGAATGGCAGAATCAACATCTGGCGCTGGGGTGAAGGCCTGACGATGGACGGTAAAGGCATATTCCACTGCACACAAATATTGCACCATTACGGTGATTGCGCCATAGACCTTGCTTTCAGGCTTGGCGGTAAGACGTTCTGCCACCTCTTTTTGTACCATGATGACAATGTCATCAATACGGGTGCAGTCCTCTAAGGCATGCATAATCAGAGGGGTCGTAATATAGTAAGGTAAATTAGCGACAAGCTTATAGGTGCCAGTATGTTGGCAATGGTCGGTGATTAGCTGATCTAGGTCGCTTTTTAAGGCATCACCAAAAAAGAGAGAGACATTGTCGCAATCTGCCAAATGCTCTTCTAAAACAGGCTGTAGACGAGTGTCAATTTCAACAGCCAATAATTTTTCGGCACGTTCTGCCAAAAGATGGGTCAAGGTGCCAGCCCCAGGACCAATTTCTAAAACCACATCGCCTGGGTTCCAAGTGCAAACATCTGCGATTTTTGCCAGTAGATGTGGGTCTGAAATAAAGTTTTGCCCGAACTGTTTTTTAAAGGTAAACTGGTGGGCTTTTAAACGTTCATTGAGATTCATTGCTATCCTCCATTTGTGCCAAGGCCTCTTCTATGACGGCAGGTTCAATTTGAAATTGATTGAGCCGCTTGAGAAGTGCTTTGCTGTTTGCTTGTCCAAGATGTAATAAATCGCAAAAACGTTTGCGACGGTCTTTTGCAGTGGCGGTGCCGGTGAGTCCCCAAGCCATAAGGTCGCTATTGGTATAACGCTGACTGGCTGTTTGGGTGGTGGCATAAGCCCCTTCTAACGCCGCTAAAATATCCTCTGGTGTCGCATATTCAATGCCAAGGCGCCCCGTCACTGGATGGCGAGCCGCCTTGCGTGTGAGAAAGGCTTGCTTGGCATTGGGCACTGCTTCGGTAACACGGTTTCGAATCAGTGTACCAGGCACATCAGGGTCGGTGAAGATGATGATGCCCTGTTGCGCTGCCATCGCCTTTATTTCGTTTAATCGTTCATCTGTGAGTCCCATGCCATTGGTAATGACAATCGTTGCTTCGACAGCACGCAAAACAGCAGATACATCGTCCTTGCCTTCAACGACAATCACTTCTTTAATAGATGGTTTCATGGCGACTCCTTTGCATAGTTATTCTAGGATAAAAGCATTCACTCTATTATACTCTTTCAAATGAAGAGAAACAATGTTGTTTTTGTAACGTATGGGAATACAATGGTCCAATATGAATTGAAAAAAATTATGGCAAGAAACGAAAACAACGATATAAAAAGTCTGATGATTGTTTGCAGAGTGGGCAATTAATAAAACACAGGTAAGGATAAAATTGATGACAAGGGTTGTTAAAGCAAAGAGGATGCGTGATAAACGCATCCTCTTTGCTTTAATTATTAAGAAAAGCTTCCATGAGCTGTTGCATTTGTAATTGGTCTTTTGCGCCAGCGGTTTCGACAATGGCGTGCATGGCGAGCATGGCACAGCCGACATCGATGGCTGGGATGTTGGTAGCGACTTCGGCGAGGGGGCCGATGGTGGAGCCACCACGCATATCTGCACGATTGACAAATGTTTGATGAGGAATATGGGCCTCTTCACAAAGCATTTTGAACATGGCAGCCCCTTTGGCGGTGGTGGCATAGCTATGACTGGCGGCCGTTTTTAGGACGGGCCCACCATTCAGTCGTGGACGCAAGACGGGGTCGCATTTTTCAGGATAGTTTGGATGGGCGGCGTGGGCCTGGTCACAGCTTAAAATAAGGGAATCTGTCGGGATGAATGTCCTTCCATCGTAAGCGCGCTGTATTTTCTCTAACAGTCCAAGAAGCGCAGGACTGGTGGCGCCGAATTGAGTATGGCTACCGATTTCCTCGTGATGATAGCTCATAAAGAGGGCAGCGTGTGTTGTCGGCTGGCAATCTTTTATAGCGAGGGTCGCAGCAATGGCATTGGCAAGGTTGTCAATGCGAGGTGCACGATAGTATTCATTTTGTGCGCCAAAAAGGGTTGCTGCTTCCTGTGCCACAAGATAGAGCTCGCTTGATAAAATATCCTCTTCCTTTATATGTAAGATTTCTGCAAGCGTTGATTGAATGGTTGGCGCTGATTCATCGCCCCAAAGCGCCAGCAGCTCTTTTTGTGGGTTGATATCCCCTGCCTCACGCTTCATATGAATGGCAAGGGAAGGAATGGTCACTGTTTGTGGCAAGGTCACAAGGTGTTGCTTAGGATGAGCCCAATCTGTTCCTTTTGTATAGATAATGCCAGCAATCGAAAGGGCACGATCGAACCAAGTAGAGAGAATAGGGCCGCCATAGACTTCGATATTCAGAAGCGTACAACCATCACGACGTATTTCAGGCTGTGGCTTTAAACGCAAGGCTGGAGAATCGTTGTGGGTGCCAATGATGTGAAAGCCTTGCCAAGCTTTTTCAGGTAAGACAAAGGCGATGGTGGTGCCATCTTCAGTAGATAGGACATAGCGTCCGCCATTGGCCAGTTGCCAATCCTCTGTCAAGGAGAGAGGTTGAAAACCAGCTTTTTCTAATAATTGTTTGCTATGGGCTGCCGCATGATAGGCGGTTAGAGAGGTATTGAGATAAGCTAAGGTGTTTTGTATAGACATGATATCGTCCTCCTTGGTGTGATTGTATCATAGTTAAAAAGGCAAGTAAAAATTTTCAAATAAGGATTGACATAAATTGCGTGATATGGTAATCTTGAACAGATGCAAAAGCAGAAACCATCCGTTTCTCACCCTCTGCCGATAGTGGTCGTTGGTCGCAGACAAATAGAGATAGTACCAGTTTACTATGTTATTTTGGACGTTACGGGTGGATATACCCGTTTTTTTTATGACTAAAATTTGGAGGTGACAGTTATTAGCAAGGAACTTCGTGTGAATGAGGCTATTCGCTGTCGAGAAGTTCGCGTGATTGATGAAAAAGGCGAACAAGTCGGCGTGATGAACCCAAAAGACGCTCTTAAGATTGCAGAAGAACGTGGCTATGATTTGGTAGAGGTATCGCCTGCAGCGAAACCACCAGTCTGTCGTATCATGGACTACGGTAAGTATAAATACGAACAAAGCAAAAAAGACCGTGAAACGAAGAAAAATCAAAAGGTTATTACAATTAAGGAAGTCAAATTAAGACCGAATATTGAAACCCACGATTTTAATACAAAGGTACGTAATGCTGCGAAATTCTTAAAGGAAGGCAGCAAGGTAAAGGTGACCATCATGTTTAGAGGTCGCGAAATTACCCATCCTGAAACAGGGGTGGAACTTTGCAACCGTGTTGCCGCTGAAGTCACTGACATCGCTAAAGTCGAAAAAGAAGCGAAGGTAGAAGGTCGCAACATGACGATGATGCTCGTGCCTTTAAAAGAAAAAGAAAAGAATTAAGGAGCTTTTGAAAGGAGCAATTTTATTATGCCTAAAATGAAAACTCATAGAGGTGCTGCAAAGCGCTTTAAAAGAACTGGTACTGGTAAAATCAAAAGATCTCATGGTTACACCAGCCATATCTTAGAAAAGAAATCCCCAAAGCGTAAACGTAATCTCCGTAAAGGCGCTATTATGGCTAAGGGCGATGCAAAACGTATTGGTCAAATTATCTAAGTGAAATAAGTGGAGGGTAAACAATGGCAAGAATTAAACGTGGTATCAATACCCACAAAAGACATAAAAGAGTTTTAAAGCAAGCAAAAGGTTATTTTGGTAATCGTTCTAACGTTTTCCGTGTTGCTCACCAAGCAGTAATGAAGAGTGGTCAATACGCTTACGAACACAGAAGATTGCGTAAGCGTGATTTCCGTAAACTCTGGATTGCACGTATCAATGCTGGCGCACGCCAAAACGGTTTAAGTTATAGCACCCTTATTCATGGATTGAAAGTTGCTGGTATCGACATCAACAGAAAGATGCTTTCTGAATTGGCAACCAACGATGCAGCTGCCTTTGCAGATCTTTGCAAAGTGGCAAAAGAAAACGCATAAATCACAAAGGTCATCTCGTAGAGATGGCCTTTTTTGCTATTTAGGCAGAAGGAGGACGTTGTATGGGAAGTGGCAAAGAAGAAGTATTGCGTGCGTTGATGCACCATGGCGATGATTTTCTCTCTGGTCAGGAATTGGCAGATTTGCTACAGATTTCACGTCATGGGGTGTGGAAATACATCGACAAATTGAGACAGGAAGGCTATGCCATTGAGGCACGTACACGTCAGGGGTATCGCTTAGTGGGCGTAGGAGACGTGCTTGGACGTGAAGAGGTGCTTTGTCAGCTCAAAGCAGCCGATGACTTTCAGATAGAATATCATGCCACGATTGATTCAACGAATAATCGTGCAAGGGCCTTGGCAGAGGCAGGGGCGCCTGCTTGGACAGTGGTGCTTGCAGATAGTCAAAGCCAGGGCAGAGGGCGCATGGGTCGTGCCTTTCATTCGCCAGCGACCAGTGGTATTTACATGAGTGTGGTTATTCGCCCAGAATGCGAAGTGGCCCATGCCAGCTTGCTCACCATTGCTGCGGCAACTGCTGTGGCAGAAAGCATTGAAGAAGTGTGTGGGGTGGAAGCAAAACTCAAATGGGTGAACGATTGCTTTGTAGGTGGAAAAAAAGTGGCGGGTATTCTCACAGAAGGGGCTGTTGGTTTGGAAGAGCAACAGCTGCGCTATGCTGTGGTGGGCATTGGCATCAATGTGGCCCCTCCTAAAGAGGGCTTTCCAAAAGAATTGGCTACTATTGCGACCAGTGTGTTATCCGAAGCGCCGACACAACCTGTTCGTAGCGTACTAGCAGCACGCATTTTAGAACGATTAAAAAGTTATGCAGATGGATTATTAGCAAAAACCTATATGCCTATTTATCGGGATAAATTGATGATGCTGAATCAAGATGTGACACTCATTCAAGGAAATACAGAAAGAGTGGTCCACGTGTGTGATATAAGTGAAAGTGGCGGATTGATTATTCGTGATGTATTTGGCACAATAGAGACAGTTTCATCAGGAGAAATCAGTGTGCGGTTGCATCAATCCTAGCACCGATAAGGAGGACAGGATGGCAGAAAATGTAGAACGTGTCAAAAAATATTTGGCAGACTTTGGTTTAGCAGAAAAGGTAAGAGCATTCAATGATGTGTCTACTGCAACAGTGCCCCTTGCCGCTTTGGCGATTGGTTGCGAAGAAGCACAGATTGCAAAAAGCCTGAGTTTTTATGGGAAAGCAGACCAAGCCATTATTATTGTGGCGACAGGGGATGCCAAAGTGGACAATGGAAAGTTTAAGAAGCAATTTGAAACCAAGCCAAAGATGCTCAAAGGGGAAGATGTGGAACGCTTGACAAGTTACCCTATTGGTGGGGTTTGTCCCTTTGCGTTGCCTTTAGAGGCAGAGGTGTATCTGGATGTCTCTATGAAACGCTTCTCGATGATGTATCCTGCTGCTGGAAACGCAGCAAGTGCAGTGGATTTAACACTAGAAGAACTTGAACGTGCATCAAAGACCAAAGGCTGGGTCGATGTATGCAAAGGATGGCAAAAGGAGGAATCAATATGACCGTTGCTTTGGTTCTTGAAGGTGGAGGCATTCGCAGTGCCTTTACTTGTGGGGTATTAAAAAGTCTTTTGGAAGAAAATATTCCTTTTTCAACAGTGGTTGGCACCTCCACAGGTGCCCTCTGTGGGGCGTATTATCGTGCTGGGCAAGGGGATGTGATTGAAAATATTTTTGGGGAAGTTTTTAAATATCTACCAGCACCAAGCTTGAAAATGATGCTCAACAAAAAGGCCTTTGACCTTGCCAAGCTCTTTGATACCTTGACAGAGGCATTTCCTTTAGATATGGAGGCATTTAGTCAGGCGGACAGCAGTTTTTCTGTTGCAACAACACGTGCCGATAATGGCGATGCCACCTTTTGGCGTGTGGGACAGCTAGATGAATGGAAACGCTTGCGTCATTACCTCAAGGCGACCTTGGCGTTGCCAGGGATTGAAGACCCTGTTTCTTTAATGGAGCGCTCTTATTTTTCAGGAGATATTGCTGCTGCTCTACCAATTGATGACGAATTTCCCGTAGACAAAATGATTGTGGTGCAAACGCATCCCGTAGGCTATGTCATGAGCCGACGTCACATGAGCTTGAGCGATACAAGAAGCTATCGACCTTATCCAAAATTGAAAAATGTGATGTTGTTGCATCATTTGAAATACAATAATCAATTGAATATGCTAGAGGACTGGAGCCTCAAAGGCAAAGCACATTGCATTCGTCCAGTGGTAGACAGTGTGAAGCGCTATGGAAGTACCGAGGCCGCGGCAGCAGAATTTTATACTGAAGGGTATCGCTTGGTGAAAGAACAATTGCCACGAATTAAACATATTGCTGGAGTGGAGTAAGATGGCAAAAGAGAAAGAGAAAAAAACCAATGCCATGCGCATGGTAGAACGGGCTAAATTGCCTTATCATGTGTATCATTATGCATGGAAAGAAGATGCTTTAGATGCGGTTCATGTCGCCGATGAATTGCAAAAACCTAAGGATCAGGTGTTTAAAACACTGGTTGCTGTCGGCGATAAAACAGGGGTGCTGGTGAGTGTTATCCCCTCTTACATGGAATTGGATTTGAAAAAAATTGCCCGTGTGAGTGGCAATAAACGTGTGGAGATGCTGCCCCTAAAAGATTTGGAAAAAACAACAGGATACATTCGTGGTGGCTGTTCTCCTATTGGGATGAAAAAACACTTTCCTACCTATGTGGCAGAACAGCTACACGCAATCGAAGAAATCATTGTTTCGGCAGGACATCGTGGTTGCCAAATTGGGATGACAATAGAGGACTTTTTAACGGTCACTCAGGCAACTGTGGCGGATTTAACTAAAACCTCATCTTAGGAGGGATGTATATGGCACGGATATTGATTACAGGTGGCTCCAGAGGGATTGGTGCTGCAATGGTGCGTGTGATGGCACGGGCTGGGCATGACGTATGCTTTTTCTATAAAGAGAGTATCGACATGGCAAAGAGTCTTGTGCGAATGATGAGCGCAGAAGGCCACTCAGTGCTTTCAATGCAATGTGATGTCAGCAATAGCTATGAGGTCGACCAGGCAGTAGCCAACTTGTTGGCGCAATGGGATGGCATTGATGTATTGATTGCCAATGCAGGCATCAGCCATCATGGACTTTTGCAGGACATGATGGACGTCGAATGGCAAAATATTTTTGCCACCAATGTGAATGGGGCGTTTTATTGTACAAAGGCAGTGTTGCCGCAAATGATTGCCAGACAACAGGGCAACATTATCTATATGAGCTCTATCTGGGGTGCCCGCGGAGCGTCCTGTGAAGTGGCTTATAGCGCCACCAAAGGGGCTATTGACAGCCTCACAAAATCCCTTGCCCAAGAAGTGGTATATAGTGGTATTCGTGTTAATGCGATTGCGCCAGGGGTTGTTGGCACTGATATGATGCAGGAGCTGGGGGCTGACACCAATGTGGAGGTATTGAAGGAAATGCCAATGCGACGCTTTGCCTACCCAGAAGAAATTGCTAAATTGGCCCTTTTCCTGATAAGCGAGGATGCCAATTATATGACAGGACAAATCTTGACCATGGCAGGGGGCTATGTGATATAAATAAAAAAAGACCATCTATAGATGGTCTTTTTTTATTGAAACATTGAAAAATATAGAAACAAATAATAAATTGAAGCCAATTATAAAAGCAAAAAGTCTTTCAAA
This sequence comes from uncultured Peptococcaceae bacterium, assembly GCA_947254645.1. Classification (GTDB taxonomy): domain Bacteria; phylum Bacillota; class Peptococcia; order Peptococcales; family Peptococcaceae; genus UMGS1590. The sequence continues at coordinate 132,135 of CAMYDW010000004.1, forward strand.
AAAGGAGAGGCGTGTATGAAAAAATTTATCGATGGTGTTGTAGCGGTGACTGCAGTGCTTTTTCTTATACTAGCTTTTGTTTATCGTGAAATTAATCTTTACCCCAGGGTTTTTGGATTGTCTTTGTGATGAACAAAGGGCGTTGGCGTATGGATTTGTGAAGGTGCCGCCAGAAAAAATCGCTTTTTTATATAAAGCACTTATTTTTTCGATTTTTTTTAAAATGATACAAAAACAATCCGCCAGCTAGGAAAAGGGCGCAGCCCAATCCTGTATAGAAAATGGCAATAAAAATATTTGGGGCCAATCCAGAAGAGCGTAGGTAGATGCCGCCGCTCATCATAATGGCCATGAGTAAGTATCCTTTTTTGTCAAAAAACTGCCAAATCGGTTTTTTAGAAGGGGTATAAGAAGCGATGCGTTCAATATGTTTATGAGAAACCCCATAAAACATTTTGCCAAAACTGAGGAAAACAACACAAGAAAGCAATACGTGCCACCATTGCACCCCGTGCAACGCTGAATAAGCCATGACCCCTAGTCGAATAATATTGAATCCAGCCAAAAGCCACACGCAACCAGCAATGGCAAGTAGGGTGGTGGTTTTCACATAAGGGAAATGGGGTTGGTTGTTCTTTCGCATAATAAAAACTCCTCTAAAGATGAAGCGGTGAATCATTAATACCATTTTTTATCCAATCTACTTGTTGTTGGTATTTTTCTAAAAAGGTTTCCTTGTCCCAGTTTTCTAGAAAAATACGTTGAATCAATGTGTGCACAATCGCCTTTATAAAATACATCTTTTCTTTGTCCTTTGGAGATACGTCATGAGGAGAGGCTGCTTGCTTTTTGTAGGCTTGCCATTCCTTTTCGAGCTGTGCATTCCAATGGAGAATACGGTTTTTGTAAAGGGCAAAATTTTGATGATCATAGATTTCATCTGCAAGGGCCACGCCATATAAATCAAGAGTAGGCGCCAGCTGATGGTGGGAATCCTTCAATATTTTGAGAAAAAGAGTATGTGTTTCGGCGGTGGTTTTATCGAGTAAATAAAAGTAACTTTCAGTCAGGGACTCGAAATACTGATAAAAACTACCACGAGAAATATCGAGGGCAGTAACAATATTTTTAACGGTGGCATCTGCCAGAGAGTGTGTTTCAAATTCTTCACGAAGGGTTGCTTCAATCGCCTGTCTTTTTTCAAGAGGAAGGTTTTCGAAAGTGAGTTTTGGCATAGAGACGCTCCTTTTTATTGTCGCTAGTTGATACCTCTATATTAAAATGACAGTGTGTCATTTGTCAATAGCAAGTCCCTTTCTTTATAAAATCTTAATCATTTTTGGAGAGATGCCTATACAAAAATGATTCTTGTGCTATAATAAATTAGTACAAATGTTCGATTGGAGTGGAAACCGATGGTAGAAAAAGAAAAGGCCTATATTGCCATTGATTTAAAATCTTTCTATGCTTCAGTAGAATGTGTTGAACGAGGCTTAGACCCTTTGCGCACAAACTTGGTGGTGGCAGATGCATCTCGAACGACAAAAACGATTTGCTTGGCGGTTTCTCCATCCTTGAAATCCTATGGGGTGAGTGGACGAGCACGCTTGTTTGAAGTGGTCAAGAAAATCGAAGAAGTGAATGCCTGGCGCAAATTGAAGGTGCCAAGACGCATACTGACAGACAAATCCTTTGATGATATGGCCCTCAAGGAAAATCCAGCCTTAGCGGTGGATTACATTGTTGCGCGGCCGCGAATGGCTCTTTATATGACCTATAGCACCAAAATCTACAATATTTATCTTCAATATGTTGCACCAGAGGATATTCATGCCTATTCAGTGGATGAAGTGTTTATTGATGCAACCCCTTATTTGAAATTGTATAAAATGACGGTAGAAGAATTGGCGATGACATTGATTTTAGATGTCTTGTCCCAAACAGGCATCACAGCCACTGCTGGCATTGGCACCAACTTGTATTTGGCAAAAATTGCCATGGATATTTTAGCCAAGCATACCACCGCCGATGCGAATGGGGTGCGGATGGCAAGTCTGAACGAGGCTCAGTATAGAGAAACCATGTGGCAGCATCGGCCCTTGACAGATTTTTGGCGCGTAGGAAAAGGCTATGCCAAAAAATTAGAGCGCCACGGCTTATACACCATGGGCGATATTGCGCGATGCTCTATTGGCAAAAAAGATGATTTTCATAATGAAGCGCTCTTATATAAGCTGTTCGGTGTGAATGCAGAGCTGCTCATCGACCATGCTTGGGGATGGGAGCCTTGTACTATGAAGAATATTAAGTCCTATCAACCAGCGCATCATAGTTTGTGTGTGGGACAAGTGCTGCAGGAAGCTTATGACACCACAAAGGGGCGCTTGGTGGTACGAGAAATAGCTGAGGCCATGTCCTTAGACCTGTTGCGCAAAGGAATGGTGTCTGACCAATTGGTGTTGACTGTGGGCTATGAAGCCATTCGAGAGGGAGAGGACTTGCCGAAGGATGTTGAAATAGGCGAGGATCATTATGGTAGAAAAGTGCCAAAGCATGCCCATGGCACGATGAATCTGGAAAAACATACCTGCTCAATGAAAAAAATCAGAGAAGGGACCGTGGCTCTTTATGATCGCATCGTTAATCCCACGTTAAGGATTCGCCGCTTTCATTTATCTGCCAATCATGTGATGACAGAGGAAGCGGCCCAACAGACAAAAAAAGAAAAGCAACTATCCCTCTTTGACATTGCCCCAACGACAGACATGACAGCAGAAAAGGAAGCCTTGTCAAAAGAGCGCCGCCGCCAAGAAACCATGCTGGCATTGAAGGAAAAATTTGGCAAAAATGCCATTATTATGGGCACAAGCTTAGAGGAAGGCGCCACGGCCATCGCTCGTAATCAGCAGATAGGAGGGCATCGTGCATGAGCAACACCTATGACGATATACTACACTTGCCACGACCAGTGTCTGGCCATCGCTCTCGTATGCCAATGAGCAATCGAGCAGCACAATTCTCCCCTTTTTCTGCCCTTACTGGGTATGGAGAAGCCATTGATGAAACCATTCGCCACACAACAGACCAGTGTTTATTGAGCGAAGATGCGATAGCAGACATTAATCGGCAACTCCTTGTCCTGCAGGAGCGTGTCAAAGAAAAGCCACTGATACGCGTCACGCACTTTGTGCCAGATGCCAAAAAAGTCGGTGGCCAGTATGTGGAAACCATACTTCAACTAAAAAAAGTAGATACCTACCAAGGACAACTGGTTGGCAGCAACGGAGAAGTGATTCCCTTTGATGCGTTGGTGTATATATGTAGAGAGAGGGAAGATTTATTGCATTAATAGACAACTGGGTATGTATGTAAAGATAAAAAACTTGAGAAATGAGGGGTTGAGATGCCAGATTTTGAGTTGGTGGCGCCATTTCAGCCGACAGGCGATCAGCCGAAGGCGATAGAGGCGTTGTTTGAGGGATTAAATGTAGGGCATCATAAGCAGACGTTGTTGGGGGTAACAGGCTCTGGGAAAACCTTTACCATGGCGAGCCTGATTGCCAAAGCCAATCGTCCTGCTTTGATTTTGGAGCCGAATAAAACATTGGCAGCTCAGCTGTATAGTGAGTTTAAGGCTTTTTTTCCAAACAATGCGGTGGAATATTTTGTTTCCTATTATGACTATTATCAGCCTGAGGCGTATGTGGCGTCGACGGATACTTATATAGAAAAAGATGCACAAATTAATGAAACCATTGAAAAGCTTCGACATTCTGCAACAGCAGCACTATTGGAACGTCGTGATGTGATTATTATTGCTTCAGTGAGCTGTATCTATGGCTTGGGTTCTCCTGAATTCTACAAAAATCAGGTGTTGTCTTTGCGCCCAGGACAAGAAATTGAGCGTGACGATGTGCTGCGGAAGCTGATTGAAATTCAGTATGAACGCAATGATATGGACTTTAAACGTGGGGTTTTTCGTGTGCGTGGGGATGTGGTGGAGCTTTTGCCTGCTTCCACCAGTGAACGTGGGATTCGCATCGAGTTTTTTGGCGATGAGATTGACCGTGTTGCCGAGTTTGACAGCTTGACAGGTAAGGTGATTGGTGAACGAGAGCATGTGAGTATTTATCCAAACACCCACTATGTGACAGAGCCAGAATATATGGAAACGGCGATTGCTGATATTGAGGCAGAGTTGGAAGAACGCTTGGCCTATTTCAAGGAAAACAATAAATTGCTGGAAGCACAACGATTAGAACAACGTACCCGCTATGACTTGGAAATGCTGCGTGAAGTGGGCTTTTGCTCTGGGGTAGAAAACTATGCTCGTCCCTTGGCTGGGCGTGCGCCAGGACAAACGCCAGATACCTTGCTGGACTTTTTCCCAGAGGATTTTATTACCTTTATTGACGAGAGCCATGTTGCCGTGCCACAAATAGGTGGGATGTTTGCAGGGGACCGTTCACGCAAGGAAAATCTCGTGGCCCATGGCTTTCGCTTGCCATCGGCCTTGGACAACCGTCCATTGATGTATGACGAATTTGAAGAAAAGGTGCGCCAAACGATTTATGTTTCTGCCACCCCTGGTGATTATGAATGCCGAGAAAGCGCACAAATTGTTGAGCAAATCATTCGCCCAACAGGGCTTTTGGACCCACCGATTGAAGTATGTCCGATTGCAGGGCAAATCGACAATTTGCTAGACCGCATTAAAGAGCGGATTGCTCGTGATGAACGTGTATTGGTGACCACACTGACAAAGCGAATGTCGGAAGACCTAACGAATTACCTGGTCAATGAAGGTGTCGCGGCACGTTATCTCCATTCGGAAATCAAAACCCTTGAACGCATGGAAATTTTGCGTGACCTGCGTTTAGGGGAATTTGATGTGCTAGTGGGAATCAACCTTCTGCGTGAAGGCTTGGACTTGCCAGAGGTTTCCTTGGTGGCAATTTTAGATGCCGACAAAGAAGGCTTTTTGCGCAGTGAACGCTCGATGATTCAGACCGTTGGTCGTGCAGCACGAAATGCTGGCGGTGAAGTGGTGATGTATGCAGATCACATCACAGGCTCTATGCAACGCACCATTGATGAGACGGCACGGCGTCGCTCGCTACAGATGGCTTATAACCTAGAACATGACATCACGCCAAAAACAGTGCGTAAGGATGTGCGTGAGGATATTTATGCCACTAAAATGGTGGCAGAGGAAAGCGAAAAATATCTGACGAGAGAGGTGCCAGCAGACGCAAAGGGACGGAAGCAGCACTTGCAATTGTTGGAAAAGGCAATGAAGGAGGCGGCGAAAAATCTGGATTTCGAAGTGGCAGCAGAGCTGCGTGATGAGATTCGCCGTATCGAAAAAATGAAGGAGTAGAAGCACGACATGGCAAAAAACGAAATCACCATTCGTGGTGCACGTGTACATAATTTAAAAAATATCAATTTAGATATCCCGCGTGACAAGCTGATTGTGATGACGGGGCTATCAGGCTCTGGGAAATCTTCTCTGGCCTTTGATACCATCTATGCAGAAGGACAACGACGCTATGTGGAGTCGTTGTCCTCTTACGCACGCCAATTTTTGGGACAAATGGAAAAACCAGATGTGGATGAAATCACGGGGCTTTCTCCAGCGATTTCAATTGACCAAAAAACAACCAGCCGCAACCCACGTTCCACAGTGGGTACAGTGACAGAAATCTACGATTATCTGCGGTTGCTCTATGCGCGCATTGGAACCCCTCATTGTCCAAAATGTGGCAAGGAAATTTCCAGCCAAAGCATTGACCAAATGGTCGACCAAGTAATGCAGCAGCCAGAGGGGGCAAGGCTATATATTTTGGCGCCAGTGATTCAGAATCGCAAAGGGGAATTTAAGCAATATTTTGAGCAGCTGCGCAAGCAAGGCTATGTGCGTGTGCGTGTAGATGGTGAGATGCTGCTTTTGGAAGATGAGATTGTGCTGAAAAAAAACAACAAGCACACCATCGAAGTGGTCATTGACCGTATCAAAATGAAAGAGGGCATCGAAAGCCGTCTGACCAGCTCGTTGCAAACAGCCCTTGAATTGGCTGATGGGCAGGCTTGGGTCGATGTGGATGGAGAAATATTGCGTTTTAGCGAGCATTTTGCTTGTTTGGAGTGTGGCATTTCTTTGCCAGAGCTGACCCCGCAGCTCTTTTCCTTTAACAATCCTTTGGGGGCTTGCGAGGTGTGTGGTGGGATTGGCTCAACGATGCATTTTGAATTGGATTTGATCATTCCAGACCCACAAAAAACCTTGAGAGAGGGTGCCTTGGCCCCATGGAAAAAAGGCGCCATCAGCAATTATTACGAAAAATTACTGTTTAATTTAGCAGAAATCAAAAATATCAACTTAGATATTCCTTGGCAAGACTTGCCAAAGGAGCATCAAGACTTGATTCTCTATGGTGGGAATCATCCAAAGGTGAAGTTTTCCTATATCAATATGTTTGGTGAGGAGAAAACCTACCACAAGCCCTATGAAGGATTGATTACCAATTTAGAGCGCCGTCATAAAGAAACTCGTAGTGAAATGAGCATGGATATGCTTGAAAACTTCATGCGCACCCATACCTGTAAAGCATGCAATGGCCATCGCTTGCGTCCAGAAGCCTTGGCTGTGACTGTAGGCGGCAAGGCCATTTGGGAGGTCTGTGATATGACCATTGTAGAAGCGTTGGACTTCTTTGAGCATATCGACTTAACAGCGCGCCAGCTTTTCATTGGTCGATTGATTCTGAAAGAAATCAAGGAACGCTTGGCTTTTTTGAAAAATGTGGGATTGACCTATTTGACTATGAGCCGAGCAGCGGGCACCCTTTCTGGGGGCGAAGCCCAGCGCATTCGTTTGGCAACGCAAATTGGTTCAGGCTTGGTAGGGGTGCTCTATATTCTAGATGAGCCTTCTATCGGCTTGCACCAGCGTGACAACGAGAAACTCATTGGTACCCTGCAGCATCTCCGTGATTTAGGTAATACTGTCATTGTGGTCGAGCACGATGAGGACACCATGCGTGCGGCTGATTATATTGTGGATATTGGCCCAGGGGCAGGTGCAAATGGTGGGCAGATTGTTGCAGCTGGCAATGCCGAAGCTTTAATGAAGGATGAGGCTTCTTTGACAGGCCAGTATCTATCAGGGAAGAAACACATAGAGATTCCTGCGGTGCGTCGGCCTATTGATAAGAAACGTGTCTTGAAAATAACAGGCGCAAGTGAAAACAATTTAAAAAACATTGATGTCACCATTCCTTTAGGGGTGATGGTATGCGTCACTGGGGTAAGTGGTTCAGGGAAGAGTACCTTGATTAATGAAATCCTTTACAAAGCCCTGGAAAAGAAGCTATATGCCAACTTTAAGGCGATGCCTGGCAAACACAAGGCCGTCAAAGGCGATGAGCAAATTGATAAAATCATCAATATTGACCAAGCACCGATTGGCCGCACCCCACGCTCTAACCCGGCAACCTACACTGGTGCCTTTGATCAGATTCGCACCCTTTTTGCCAAAACCAAGGAAGCGCAAATTCGTGGTTATAAGGCGGGGCGCTTCTCTTTCAATGTCAAGGGCGGCAGATGCGAAACCTGTAAGGGCGATGGGATTTTGAAAATTGAGATGCACTTCTTGCCAGATGTGTATGTACCGTGTGAGGTTTGTAAAGGCAAACGATACAATCGTGAAACCTTAGAAGTGACCTATCATGGCAAAACTATTGCCGATGTGTTGGAGATGACAGTGGATGAGGCGGTCGAATTTTTTGCAACCATTCCAACGGTCTACAATAAAATAAAGACCATTCAAGATGTTGGACTAGGCTATATCAAGCTTGGGCAGCCAGCGACCACCCTTTCTGGTGGGGAAGCCCAACGTATCAAATTGGCCACAGAGTTGGCGAAGCGCCCAACAGGAAAGACCCTCTATATTCTTGACGAACCAACCACAGGTCTGCACACAGCGGATATTGATAGCCTGCTCAAGGTGCTGAACCGTTTGGTAGAAGGTGGCGAGAGCATGGTGATTATTGAACATAACCTCGATGTGATTAAATGTGCAGACCATATCATCGACCTTGGCCCAGAAGGCGGTTCTGGTGGCGGCTTGATTGTGGCAGAAGGCACACCTGAAGACATTGCAATGTGTGAAGCGTCTTATACCGGCCGATTTTTGAAGCAAATCTTAGAACGTGGCTGGTAATTGTGTGGGAAAAGTTACAAAACTATAAAATGTCATAATAAGACTATAATTCCTACCATAATTCTGTATAATATGTGTAGCATAAGATTTATCTATATAGTCTAGAGGAGGTGGCAGCATTATGGCAATTTCATCACAATTGCTACAACCAGCAAAAAATTGTGCAGCGTCAATTGACGAGCTCATTGAGATGCTGCGTATTATGAAGCGGAGTGGCTGCCTAAATATTTTTTCGTACCATAACACAAAAAATGACGTGGACGAGGATTCATGGAAAAAGGCATGCCAATTGCTAGATGACGCAAAGAAGTATTTTAAGATATTTTTAGATGGATTGCGCCAAGATGAAGAGTGGCGTAATTGTTTTGTGAATCCAGAATTTACAGAACGTACACTTAATATTTTGAGCACCCGCTTAGATGCAATTATTTTGACGAATAATTTGCTGACGGTGACTACACAGCTGGAAAATATCAGCAACAATCTCAATGCAAATATGACGACATTTATTGAGTTTGAGTGTATCGAATAAATAAATAAGGCACAGGAATATCAAGTTCTTGTGCTTTTTTTATTGACAGGGGATATAATCGTTGATATAATCCATGTTAGTGTTTTATGGAGGGGTGTCCGAGTGGTTGAAGGAGGCGGTCTTGAAAACCGTTGAGCCTTTGCGGGTTCCGTGGGTTCGAATCCCACCTCCTCCGTCCTAAAAAATACTTGACGAACCATGGAATTAATGCTATTATTATTTAGCACTATGGTATGGAGAGATGACCGAGAGGCCGAAGGTGCTCCCCTGCTAAGGGAGTATACGGGGAACCGTATCGAGGGTTCGAATCCCTCTCTCTCCGTCGGCGCTGTTAGCTCAGCTGGATAGAGCGTTTGGCTACGGACCAAAAGGCCAGGGGTTCGAATCCCTTACAGCGCGGAAGACTCAAGCAAATGCTTGAGTCTTTTTTTGTTATATATGAGAACTGAATCCGTGAGAGGAGATGTATTATATCGTGTATTATCAAGCAGAAACGGCAGTGATTGTGGGAGATGTCACCTTGGCAGAGGGCGTAAGTGTATGGCATCAGGCGGTGATTCGTGCAGATGAAGCGCCTGTCTATGTGGATGAGGCGACCAATATTCAAGATGGTGTGGTCATACATGTAGATGAGAACTATCCTATTCATATAGGCAAGAGATGCACCATCGGACATCGTGCAATTGTTCATGGATGTCATATAGAGGATGATGTATTGATTGGCATGGGCGCTATTGTGCTCAATGGTGCACGCATTGGGGCTGGAAGCATTGTCGGTGCAGGGGCAGTGGTTCTTGAAAATGCAGTAATCCCACCACGTTCATTGGTTGTGGGGACGCCAGGAAAGGTGCGTCGCGAAATAGGAGATGCACAATTTCAAGAAATTTCCAGCAATGCCCTGGCTTATGTGGAGCAGGCGAGAAAACAACTCCATAAAAAAGAGCAAGACCGTTGATGGTCTTGCTCTTTTTTATGACTCACTTATGACAGGGGCAAGGGCAGGGCCATTGTACTCTTCGACAGGGATGCCCACCTCTTCAAAAAATTGTAAAGATAAATCATCAGGATATTTTCCAGCAAAGACAACCCGTTCGATGCCTGCACCAATAAGAATTTTTGCACAAAGACTGCAAGGGGAGTGGGTGCAATACAGGGTCGCTCCTTTAATAGAAACCCCCATGATGGCTGCTTGAATCACTGCGTTTTGCTCAGCGTGTAGGGCTCTGCAAAATTCGTGTCCTGTACCAGGTGCGCAGCCCATTTGCTGACGCAAGCAGCCACCTAATTCTCCGCAATGCTTCATGCCAGCAGGGGCCCCATTGTAACCGGTGGTAATGATGCGATGGTCTTTGACCAGCAAGGCACCAACTTGTCGGCGTAAGCAGCTTGAACGCTTGGCGACAGTAAAGGTGATTTCCATGAAATAATCGTCCCAAGAAGGTCTGTTTAACATAGTTGTATCTCCTAGATAAGGTTTAAAGGTTTGTTCTTAAGATAACTGTAACACGAGTAGAGGAGATTTGTAAATTTCTCATAAAAATAACAACTTGTCCATTAGAATAAATATTGACATAATCCGCGATATATGAAATGATAAATAATAATTAGGGTAGGTCGTTTTATGAGGAGGCGGTTTATAGTTGAAAAAATGGATTGGACTTCTTATTTTATTGGCTGTGCTTATGATTCCTCAAGGTAGTATCAAAGCAGAAGAACCTGCAGGGACGAGTGTAGGGACTTCGATTGCACAAGGGATGAATGAAACTTCCTATAATACAGGGGTGGCGCCAGAACTTTTGAGAGAGGCTGCAACTGAATTGGAAATGAGTCCAGAGGCGTTGGCGAAATCTGTGACGACAAGTGAAGACATTTATAAAATGCTCTGTACCAAAAAGTTGCCGCAGATTACTGGAGTACCTATTCGCAACGATATTGTCATGATGGATTTAGATATGCCAAAGAAAGATGTGACACTATCGGAAGAAAGAGAGGTTGAGGAGAGCCTGAAAGATGACACCAGTGTGTCAGAGTCGATAAAGCCGAGAAAAACAACCAATAATTTTCTAGGTATGAATGCTTTTGCGATGAAACCAGCAAAGAACACCATGGTTGTTGCTGCAGGCTTATCACCAATGATGAGCAATGATGTTTCGGCAACCAGCAAAGAAGAATCAGCGACAACTACTCCTAAAAAAACAGCGCAACAAGTGGCAAAAAACAATAACAGTCAAGAGCGTCTGCCATGGACAGTGGCTTTTATTGTGGTAGGATTGATGATTGTTGGCACTGTTGGTGTGAAAAAAAGAAAATGAAATAAAAAAAGCATTGCCTTTTATTAGGCGATGCTTTTTTATTTATGACTGTGATAGTCATATTTTGATTGTGGAAGTTTTCTCAAAAAGTAGTGGTTCATTGAATGGTGTGCTATAATGAAGTAAATTCTGTGTGTGGAGGTGCTCTCCTATGGAGCAAAAAGTAGTGGCGCTGCCAAAACTCAATCAACTGCAGCCATCCTTGGAATCGACAGCATTAAAATTGATGGAAGAAGCAGGAGAATTGGCGCAAGCAATCGGTAAATTTCGTGGGCTATCGGGAGAACGTGCCACGATGCAAGACCATGAAGTGATTGAATGTATTTCTCAAGAATTGCTTGATGTTGCTCAAACAGCTGTATCAATGATGTATGTCTTAGAAGAACATTATGACGTTGATATTGATAAGGTTTTAGAAACACACATTGAAAAATTGATGCGCAAAGGATATTTGAGCAACGATTAGGAGGCGGAAAATGAAGAAAATCATGCTTGTTTTTGGTACAAGACCAGAAGCAATTAAAATGGCACCTCTTGTCAAGGCGATTGAACAGGCAGAGGGCTTAGAAGCATTGGTAGTGGTGACGGCACAGCATCGTGAGATGCTTGACCAAGTGTTGGCGTTATTTGAAATTACACCAAGCTATGACTTGAACTTAATGAAGCCAGGACAGGGGCTCACGGATATTACCGCTGGGGTACTGCGTGGCATTGAGCGTATCGTGATTAAAGAAAAACCAGATTTAATCTTGGTGCACGGTGATACCACCACCACCTTTGCAGGGGCGTTGGCAGCCTTTTATCAACAGGTGCCGATTGGTCATGTGGAGGCAGGCTTGCGCAGTGGCAATATGCTCTCTCCATTTCCAGAAGAGGCCAATCGCCGTTTGACAGGGGTATTAACCACTTGTCATTTTGCCCCAACCCCTCAAGCGAAGAAGAATTTGTTGCATGAAGGGGTTGGCGAAGAGGATGTCTTTGTCACTGGGAATACAGTCATTGACGCTTTGAAAATGACCGTAGAGGACGATTACACCTTTGAAGATGAAGCCCTTCAAGCATTGCTTGCTTTTGAAGGCCGCAAGGTGCTTCTCACGACCCACCGTCGTGAAAATCTAGGACAACCAATGGTCAACATCTTCAGGGCGATTCGCAAGCTGCATGATACCTTTGAAGACACTCATTATTATTTCCCAGTGCATAAAAATCCAAAGGTGCGTGCTCTTGCCAAGGAAGCCCTCGAAGATTTGGAACGTGTGCATATGATTGAACCATTGGATTATGCGCCTTTTGTCAACTTGATTAACCGCATGGACTTGGTGTTAACCGATTCTGGTGGATTGCAAGAGGAAGCACCCGCTTTAGGCAAGCCGGTATTGGTTTTGCGTGAAAATACCGAGCGCCCAGAAGCCGTGGATGCTGGAACTGTTCAATTGGTAGGGAATGACACCGAGCGTATCTTTGAAACGGTGTATAAGCTATTTACAGACGATGTGGCTTATAAAGCGATGGAGCATGCAGTGAATCCTTATGGAGATGGCAATGCTTGCCAACGCATTGTTCAAGGCATTCAATATTTCTTTGAACAAGGAGAAAGACCAGCAGATTGGTCAAAATTCTGAATAGTCTGATTGTTTGCGTCCTTCAATAAATATGTTTTATAGGGATAAACAAGCCAAAGCCATTGAGGGACGTTTTTCTTTTTGTTATACTAGGCTTGTCAGTTTGAGAAAATGTGCACAAGCGTGCCATAAGGAGGCGTTGATTATCTCGACTAATAACTGGCGTCCTCAAAAACGACAACGTCGTGAGAAGCCACAAGGCCCATACTACCGCATGTACAATGTGGCAATGAGCTTTGGCTTAACACTGGCAATTTCATTGTTTATCATGATCAAGCTAGGTCGTTGGCTAGATGAACGTTTTGGGACTGGATTCATCTTTACGTTCATTTGTCTTGTGATAGCGATCATTTCAGGCTTCCGTTACCTCTATGAACTCGTGCTACGCATGGAGGAAGACGATAAGAAGAGGGATGAGACCGATGAGTGAGCAAGTCGTGACAGAGTTTGTGATTGGTTTTATAGTGGGTGCTGCAATTTGCCTCGGTAAAGAATACCTGATGCAGCGCTTTTTTTTGACTGGCAATATGCTTATATCGGCGATTCTGTTTTTTGGCCGTTTGGTGGTAGATGTTTGTGTGATGATTGTGGCAGCACGTATATCCATGCCTGCACTTTTAGGGGTTGCAACAGGGCTGGCCATCTATGTAAACATTCTGCTCATCAAGACATTCAAGGAAGAGGTATCGTCCACTAGGAAGAGGTGATATTTTTGTTTGCCCAAGCAATATTTGCAACGGAAGAGGTCTCTAATATTGTGTACCAAAATGGTCGTTTCGTACTGACAAGTGAAATTATTACAATGTGGGTCGTGATGGCAGTATTGGTTTTCGTGTGTTATAAGGGAACTCGGAATATGCAAAAAGTCCCTCATGGGCTCCAAAATGTGCTAGAAACCATTCTAGAATTATTGATGGGGAACCTTGAGGAAGTACTTGGAAAAAAACGCACACGTCAGTATGGTCCTTTTTTGATGACGCTCTTTATTTTGATTTTATGTTCTAACTATGTAGGGCTTTTGCCAATGTCAGGACATATTACAGGGTACAAGGCACCGACAAGTGATTTAAGTGTCACAGCAGGGTTGGCAATTATTGTTATTGTTGCCTTCTTTGTAACTGGGATTAAGGCAGATAGAAAGAAATTTATGCATTTTTTCTTTTCTCCAATGCTGCCAATTAACCTTTTAGATGCGATTACTCGTCCATTGTCCCTGGCAGTTCGTCTTTACGGGAACATTTTCGGTGAAGAAATGATTATTGGCTTCTTGTTTGGGATGGTACCATTGTTCCTCCCATTGCCAATGTATGCGTTAAGCGTTTTGTTTGGCGCCGTTCAAGCATATGTATTTATGCTCTTGGCTGCCATCTACATCGAGGAAAGTACAACGGCTGAACACTAAACAGCCAATGAAGCGTAGCACACATTTATGAGTAAAGTGACTAAGGAGGATTATCACTATGGCAACAGGTTTGATAGCAATTGGTATGAGTTTGGCGATTGGCTTAGCAGCAATCGGCAGTGGGATTGGGCAAGGTGTTGCAACAGGTA
>CAMYDW010000005.1 GCA_947254645.1 uncultured Peptococcaceae bacterium
GTACCTAAAGATTCTCATGGTATTGATATGATGATTCAAATTTTTAAAAAAATTGTTTTTTCTGTAATTGTATATGCTATCCACGCTGATGTTCCATTGAGCATCGCTGATTTTGGCGTTGGATATTTCAAACGATATAAGATAGCTTAGATGAAATTTTTGTATTTCATTTAAGCTATTTTTATTATATATTTTAAATTATTACTATGACAAGATTGCCAATCTATTAAAAAGGAGTTCGATTTTCTTGAGAAAAAAAACTTATCTGTGTTTGGAAGACGGTACCGTCTTCCAAGGAGAATCCTTTGGTGCCGAGGGTACCGTCATTGCTGAAATCGTCTTTACTACTGCAATGACTGGTTATTTGGAAACATTGACTGACCCTAGTTATTATGGACAAATCGTGCTCCAAACCTTCCCTCTTATCGGCAACTACGGCATCATCGAAGAGGACTTTGAAGCACCACATCCAGCTTGTAGTGGTTATGTCATCAAAGATCTATGCGATGTCCCATCCAATTTTCGTGGGACAAGCACCTTAGATGCTTATTTAAAGAAAGAAAATATTGTTGGGATTCGTGGCATTGACACACGTGCACTTACAAAGCGTATTCGTGAACACGGCGTCATGAATGCTGTATTGACAACCGATCAAGAAAAAGCAATCACCACAAATCTTAAAGAGTTTTCAATCGTTAACGCAGTCCCATCTGTAACCATTAAAAATACTAAGACAGTTGCTGCATCGGCTGGCGCAAAACGTGTGGTTTTATGGGACTTTGGTGCCAAAGATAACATTGAACGTGAGTTAAGCAATCGTGGTGCTGAAGTCATTCGTATTCCATCTACCAGCACTGCAAACGATATCATCAAGCTCAATCCAGACGGCATCATGCTTTCCAATGGGCCTGGGGATCCAATGGAAGCAGCTGGCGTGATTGAAGAGCTTAAACTACTTCTTGACAAAAAAATTCCAACCTTTGGTATTTGCTTAGGACATCAGTTACTTGCGCTCAGCCATGGTTTTAAAACTTTTAAATTAAAATATGGTCACAGAGGCGCCAATCAGCCTGTACGCGATACAGATACTGGCCGCATTTATATTACTACTCAAAACCATGGTTATGCTGTGGATAATGATAGTGTCGATGACACCATTGCAAAAGTTCGTTTTGTCAATTCAAACGATAACACCTGCGAAGGGGTTGACTATATTAACGAGCCTAGTTTCTCAGTGCAATTCCATCCAGAAGCATGCGCTGGGCCAAAAGACACTGCATACTTGTTTGACCGTTTCTTTGAAATGATGGAGGGATAATATGCCATTAGATAATAGTATAAAAAAAGTTCTTGTTATTGGTTCTGGTCCAATTGTTATTGGACAAGCTGCAGAATTTGACTACGCAGGCACTCAAGCTTGTCAGGCCCTTAAAGAAAATGATATTGATATCGTACTAATTAACTCTAATCCTGCTACAATCATGACCGATGAATCCATGGCAAATCATGTTTACATCGAGCCATTGACCCTTGAAACAGTCAAGCGTGTCATCAAAAAAGAAAAACCAGATAGTATTCTCTCTACCCTTGGTGGACAAACTGGGTTAACCTTATCTATGCAGTTGGCTAAAGAAGGTTTTTTAGCACGACATAATGTAAAATTACTCGGTGCAAATCCTGAAACAATTGATAAAGCCGAAGACCGTCAATTATTTAAAGATGCAATGGAAGCCATCAACCAACCAACCATTGCTTCTAAGGTTGTAACAGACACTATGTCTGCCTTGGCTTATGCCAAAGAAATTGGCTATCCTGTTATTGTTCGTCCAGCATTTACCCTTGGGGGAAGCGGCGGTGGTATCACCTATAACGAGCAAGAGTTATCAGTTACAGCTGAAAACGGCTTAAAGCAATCTCCAATTCATCAGATTCTTGTTGAAAAATGTATCTCTGGCTGGAAAGAAATTGAATTCGAAGTTATTCGTGACCGTGCTGGCAATACCATCACTGTTTGTTCTATGGAAAACTTCGACCCTGTTGGGGTTCATACTGGCGACTCTATCGTTATTGCACCAGCAGTGACACTGGCAGATAAAGAATATCAAATGCTTCGTTCTGCTGCCCTCAATATCATCAACGAGCTGGGTGTTGAAGGGGGTTGCAATGTTCAATTCGCGCTTCATCCTGAAAGCTTTGAATATGCAGTAATCGAAGTAAACCCTCGTGTTTCCCGTTCTTCTGCCCTCGCTTCCAAAGCAACAGGATACCCAATTGCTAAAATTGCCACCAAAATTGCCCTTGGTTATACCCTTGATGAAATTCCAAATGTTGTCACTGGCAAAACATATGCTTCTTTCGAGCCTGCCCTTGATTATGTTGCTGTTAAATTCCCAAAATGGCCATTTGACAAGTTCATTTACGCAAAACGTGATCTTGGCACACAAATGAAAGCCACTGGCGAAGTAATGGCTATTGCAGATACTTTTGAAATGGCTCTTATGAAAGCGGTACGCGGTGCCGAAATCAAGCAAAATACATTACGCCATCATGCTTTTGAAGATTTAAACGAAGAAGCCCTTCTTCCACTGATGTCCAATGCCAGCGATTTGCGCTTATTTGCCGTTTATGAAGGACTCTATCGTGGCATGAGCATTGATGAAATGCATAAACTTACCATGATTGATGAATGGTTCTTAGCAAAACTTTGCAAGTTGGTAGACTTTGAAAAGAAAATCCTAAATAGTACCATCAGCAAAGAAGAATATATTCTTGGTAAGAAGCTTGGTTTTACTGATAAAACCATGGAAAAATTGAGCGGTAATGCATTACCAATGACCCTCGCACCTCTATATAAGATGGTTGATACTTGTGCTGGAGAGTTTTCTGCTGAAACCCCTTACTTCTATTCTGTATACAACACCCCTGAAGAAGGCGGCGAAAACGAAGCCCTCGCACCGATTGAGCAATCAGAAAAGAAACGTGTCATCGTCTTTGGCTCTGGTCCAATCCGAATTGGTCAAGGAATTGAGTTTGACTATTCCAGTGTACACTCTGTATGGGCCCTTAAAAAACTAGGGTATGAAGTCATTACCATCAATAACAACCCTGAAACGGTTTCTACAGACTTCGATACTGCCAATCGTTTATATTTCGAACCTGTTACTTGGGAAGATGTCAAACCAATTATTGATATTGAACAACCTATTGGCGTGGTTGTCGCTTACGGCGGTCAAACTGCTATTAAATTAACAGAAGACTTGGCTAAAAATGGCATCAAAATCATTGGTACTTCTGCAGATGGGATTGATATGGCTGAAGACCGTGAACGATTCGATGCTCTTTTGACAAAACTTGATATCAAACGTCCAGCAGGACATACAGTCTTCACTGAAGCAGAAGCCCTTAAGGTTGCACATGACATTGGTTATCCAGTGCTTATGCGTCCATCCTATGTTCTTGGCGGACAAAATATGATCATTGCTTTCTCTGATGCAGACATTCAAGAATACATGAAGGTCATCATCGCAGCCAATGACGCTGACAACCCAATTCTTATCGACAAATATCTGAACGGAATTGAAATTGAAATTGATGCCATTACCGACGGGGAAGATATTCTCATCCCTGGGATTCTAGAACATATTGAACGTACTGGGATTCACTCTGGCGACTCTATCGCTGTTTATCCAGCACCACATATTTCTCCAGAAATGGAAGAAAAAATTGTGGCACACACCAAAGCATTGTGCAAAGGCTTAGGGGCAATTGGACTCACCAATATTCAATATATTGTTTATGATGATGAACTGTACGTAATCGAAGTAAATCCTCGTGCTTCTAGAACTGTCCCTTACATCAGTAAAGTAACGGGCGTTCCAATGATTGACTTGGCTACACGCGTGAGTTTTGACGAAAAACTTGTCGACCTCGGCTATGGCACAGGCTTGTATCCAAAGAGTAAATATGTAGCCATCAAAGTTCCTGTATTCTCTTTTGAAAAATTAACCGATGTGGATACCCAACTCGGGCCTGAAATGAAATCCACTGGCGAAGTATTGGGCATGGGTACAACAGAACTTGAAGCCCTCTACAAAGGTCTCATCGCAGCTGGCTATACCATTAAACGTGATGGCGGGGTATTTATTTCTGTTAGAGATGCTGACAAGCCTGAAATTGCTGCTATTGCTCGTAAATTCTATAATCAAGGATTTAATCTTTATGCAACTAAAGGAACTGCTGCCGTACTGGATGCAGAAGATTTAGACGTGATTATTGTCGATAAAATCTATGAAAACTCCGAAAATAACGCTTTCAGCTTGCTTGACACTGGAAAGGTTGACTATATTATTTCAACTTCTACAAAAGGTAGAGATCCAGCAAGAGACTCTGTTATCTTTAGACGCAAGGCTGTGACCCTCGGTATTCCAACCCTTACTGCTATTGATACTGCCAATGCACTTATCGACAGCATCTGCAGCAACTACAACCAACGTAACACCATTCTCGTTGATTTCAAAAATATGTAATAAAATAAAAAAGATAAAAAAAGCGTAGCCCTAGGGCTACGCTTTTTTACTTTAAATTTTGAAATAATTGACACCATTTTCGAAAATAGGTTGCCATTTATTGCCAGGAATATTTTTACAAATATTTTCACCAACACGTTCACTATGACCCATTTTACCAAGGATTTTGCCGTCGGGACTTATTAATCCTTCAATTGCTGCATAAGAGCCATTGATATTATAAGGCATATCAGTAGCAATGTTATTGTTCATATCCACATATTGGGTTAAAACTTGTCCATTGTCAAACAAACCTCGGATGGTTTCTTCGCCTGCAACAAAGCGGCCTTCCCCATGAGAGAACGGAATATGATAAGTGGTACCAACTGCCATATTTGCCAACCAAGGAGAGCGATTGCTGACCAATTGCGTCAACGCATATTTTGATTGGTGACGGCCAATGGTGTTGAAGGTCAATGTACAATCATTTTTTGTCGGATTGATAATTTTACCGTATGGCAATAATCCCAATTTTACAAGTGCTTGGAAACCATTACAGATGCCTAGCATTAAGCCGTCATTGACATGCAACAATTTTTCAATTGCTTCTGAAAGACGTGCATTTCTGAAGAAGGCAGCAATATATTTTCCAGAGCCATCTGGTTCATCACCAAATGAAAATCCACCAGGAAGAATCAACATCTGTGCATCAGACAAAGCTTTTTCCATTGCATCGATAGAGGATTGTAGTCTCTCTGGTGTTAAATTACCGATCACCACTGGTTCTACTGTGGCACCAGCGCGTTCTAAAATGCGTGCAGTGTCATACTCACAGTTGGTTCCAGGGAATACAGCAAGCACGGCTTTAGGAGCGCCTTTGAGCTGACCATTAAAACGATAAGCTGGTTGCTCTTGAGTTGCTGTCTCGAAACGCTTTTCCTCATGATAATCATTTTCAGCTGTGGTTGGATAAATTTCTTCCAAGACGTTGAAATAAGCATCGTGAAGACTTTCAAGGGCTACTTTTTCATTTTGCCAAGCGAATTGATAATCCATATCCACAGTACCAATAATGGTATTCTCCAAATTGATTGGTGCTGCCAATTCTAGAATCAATGTACCAACAGCAGGTTGGAAGAGCGCTTTGAAATCACAATCTTCACTGAAAGCAAGGCCTAGGCGGTTGCCGATGGCCATCTTATACAAGCCTTCAATGATACCACCTTGTCCAACACTCCATGCAGATACAACAGCGCCTTGTTCAATAGCATTCTGAAGCGCATCAAAAAATTCATTGAATTTCTCAGCATCCACACGTCCATCTTTTCTTCGAGGCACAGAAACTGTAACCACTTGGTGACCCGCTTCTTTAAATTCTGGACTAATCACACGATTTGCTTCAGAAATAGTGGTTGCAAAGGAAATGAGCGTTGGTGGTACATCCATATCTTCAAAAGAACCACTCATGGAGTCTTTACCACCAATTGCAGGAAGTGCCAAGTCATACTGTGCAGACAATGCACCAAGCAATGCTTTAAATGGTTGGCCCCATCTTTCTGGTTGATTCTTGATGCTATGAAAATATTCCTGTAAGGAAAGATAAATATCTCTAGATTTGGTACCTGCCGCCATTAATTTCATGACAGATTCTAATACCGCATGATAAGCGCCCCAGAATTGGTTGCGCATCATTGCATCTGGAGAGAATCCATACGCAAACATACTCACTGTATTGGTTTGTCCATGAAGCACTGGAATTTTTGATACCATGGTCTGAATTGGGGTCGCTTGATATTTACCGCCTAGTGGGAAGAGAACGGTGCCTGCACCAATGGTAGAGTCAAACTGTTCTGTCAATCCAGTCTTAGCACAAATATTGAGCTTGGATAAATGATTTTTAAGAGCGCTCTCTTTATCATCAGAAACAGTAATTTCTTCAACACCATCTAAATCTTTTTTAGCAACCACGGTTGTTGTTTTTTCAGCACCTGCTGAATCTAAAAATGGTCTTGCCAAATCAACGATGTGTTGGCCTTTATATTCAATAATCAAACGATTGGT
The DNA here is from genome assembly GCA_947254645.1 of uncultured Peptococcaceae bacterium. Classification (GTDB taxonomy): domain Bacteria; phylum Bacillota; class Peptococcia; order Peptococcales; family Peptococcaceae; genus UMGS1590. Next base: position 6,567 of record CAMYDW010000005.1, read on the forward strand.
ATCAGTCACTTCTGCTACCACAGTAGCTTCTAAATTTTCTTCATAGGCCGTCTTTTTAAAGAGCTCCCAATTTTCTTTGGCAATGACACACGCCATACGTTCTTGGGATTCAGAAATAGCCAATTCAGTACCAGTCAAGCCTTCGTATTTCTTTGGCACACGATCAAGATAGACATGCAAGCTATCAGCCAATTCGCCAATAGCAACAGATACCCCACCTGCCCCAAAGTCATTACAACGCTTAATCATGCTAGCAATTTCTGGATGACGGAATAAACGTTGAAGTTTACGTTCTTCAACAGGATTCCCTTTTTGTACTTCTGCACCAGAGGTTTCTAAGGATTCAATGTTGTGATTTTTTGAAGAGCCAGTCGCACCACCACAACCATCACGTCCTGTTTTACCGCCCAAGAGAACAATGATATCACCATCTGCTGGACGTTCACGCACAATATTTTCAGCTGGAGCAGCTGCAACAACCGCACCCACTTCCATGCGTTTTGCTTCATAGCCTGGATGATAGACTTCATCAACAATGCCTGTTGCCATACCGATTTGGTTGCCATAAGCAGAGAAACCTTTTGCTGCCAAGGTGCAAATTTTTCTTTGTGGCAGCTTACCAGCCAAGGTATCTTCAACACGTTTACGTGGATCTGCTGCGCCAGTCACACGCATACTTTGATATACATAGCTTCTGCCACTCAACGGGTCGCGAATAGCGCCACCCAAACAGGTTGCTGCACCACCATATGGCTCAATTTCAGTTGGATGATTGTGGGTTTCATTCTTGAACATGTAAATCCAAGGTTTTTTCACCCCATCAACATCAACTTCAGTCTTAATGCTGCATGCATTGATTTCTTCGCTTTCATCGAGATTGCGTACTAGTTCATGCTTTTTCAAATATTTGGTTGAAATCGTCCCTAAATCCATCAATGTAATTGGTGGCACTTTTTCACGACCAGCATAAACATCCTCACGCAAAGCCAAATATTCTTTGTAAATTTCTTCCACTGCGGGATCTTCAATGGTCACATCTTCAATCTTTGTATGGAAGGTGGTGTGACGGCAATGGTCAGACCAATAAGTGTCTACAACACGTAATTCTGTCTCAGTTGGTTGACGGCCTTCTTCTTCAAAATACTGTTGTAGGTAGTTTAAATCGTCGACATCCATCGACAAGCGGTAGTTGTCAATAATTCTCTTTAACCCTGCTTCATCTGCGCCTAATAATCCTTCTACAGACGGTACGGTATCATCAGATGGCGCTGCTTTTTCAAAGGCTGCAGGTTTTTCTAATGATGCCACTCTTGCTTCTACAGGGTTAACCAAATAAGCGGTCATGGCTTTAAGTTGCGCCTCATCAAAATCACCTGTTAATACGTAAACCAATGCAGTTTTAACAGCTGGTTTTTCGTGACTGATGACTTCAATACATTGAGAGCAGGAATCTGCACGTTGATCATATTGACCTGGAAGTGGTTCTACAGCAATCATCGGTTTATTTAAGTAGGTTTCTGGTAAAGCTTCCACATAAACCTGGTCTACACGTGGTTCGGAAAGAACCAAATTCGCAACATCTTCCATTGAAACATCACTAGAAAACTGCAAATCGTAACGACGAATAATTTGTACATTTTCTAAACCGTTGATGCCTAATTCCTTAATAAATGCCTGCTTCAATGCTTCGTTTTCTTGCCTAAAGTTTTCTTTACGTTCTACAAAAAAACGTTTTATTTCACTCATACTAAGCCTCCATTATAATGCACGTGCACCAATATCACGACGATATTGCATATGGTCAAATTGGATTTTTTCAACGGCACCATAGCATTTTTCAATCGCACCTGCAATAGTCCCATCCATGGCAGTCACACCTAATACACGACCACCATTTGTAACGATTTCACCATCTTTTTCAGCTGTACCAGAATGGAATACTTGGGCTTCATCTGCGGCAATATTTTCCAATCCATGAATCGCTACGCCTTTTTCAGATGACGCTGGATAACCACCAGAAGCCATAATGACGCAAACTGCTGCTTCATCATGCCATTCAATATTCGCCGTATCCACATGACCTTCCAAGGCAGCTACAAAAATATCTACCAAATCACTCTTGAGACGCATAAGAATTGGTTGGGTTTCAGGATCCCCAAAGCGTACATTATATTCTAAAACACGTGGTCCTTTTTCTGTAAGCATTAAACCTGTGTACAAGATACCAACAAATGGCATTCCTTCTTCGCGCATTGCGTTGATAGTTGGTTCGATGATGGTTTCATTGACAATTTTAGCCATTGCATCTGTATACACTGGTGCTGGAGAATACGCCCCCATACCACCTGTATTTGGACCCTTGTCGCCATCATAAATACGCTTATGGTCTTGTGCAGAAACCATTGGACGTACATGTTCACCATCAGCAAAGGCCAATACACTGACTTCAGGCCCAACCATAAACTCCTCAATAACAATTTTATTGCTTGCATCGCCAAAAAGATGTGCTTCTAGCATATCATCAATTGCTTGATAAGCCTCTTCCTTGGTGTCACAGATAATGACACCCTTCCCTGCTGCAAGCCCATCTGCTTTTACAACACAAGGCACACCAATCTCATCAACAAAGGCTTTAGCGTTGTTAACATCTGAAAAAGTATCAAAGGCCGCTGTAGGAATATTGTATTTCTTCATTAATTCCTTAGAAAACGCCTTACTACCTTCTAGCATTGCTGCCCTTTGACTTGGCCCAAAGCAGGCCAATCCAGCAGCTTGAAAAGCATCTACAATACCGAGGGTAAGAGGCAATTCAGGACCAACCACTGTTAAATCAATATTTTCAGCTTTTGCAAATTCTACCAAAGCATCGATTTCATCTACACCAATGTGTACCAAAGTAGCAAGATCAATCATGCCCACGTTACCTGGTGCCACAAATAACTCGGTATCTGGGTGCTGTGCCAACTTCCACAACAGAGCGTGCTCTCTGCCACCACTACCAACGACTAATATTTTCATACAACGTTCCTCTCCTAGTGTTTGAAGTGTCGAATACCAGTAAATACCATCGCAATACCATGCGCATCACACGCATCAATAACTTCTTGGTCGCGAATGCTACCACCTGGTTGAATAATAGCCACAATGCCAGCTTTCGCAGCAGCCTCAATATTATCTGCAAATGGGAAGAAGGCATCAGAAGCAAGTACAGCACCCTTTGCTTTTTCTCCCGCATGGGCAAATGCAATTTCACAAGAGCCAACACGATTCATTTGTCCTGCACCTACACCGATAGAAACCCCATCTTTAGCCACTACAATGGCATTACTCTTCACATGTTTTACAACATTCCATGCAAAAGCAAGGTCATTCATTAAAGATGGGTCTGGTTGCGCTTTAGTAACCACTTTTAAATCTTCCATAACGAGTTGATGCACATCCCGTTCTTGCACCAAGAAGCCACCACTAATGGTTTCAATCCAAGGAGTATTTGCTTTTGCCAAACCCTTGGTATCCAAAATACGTAGGTTTGGTTTTTGTTGTAATACTTCAACAGCGCCTTCTTCAAAACCTGGCGCAATGACTGCTTCAAAGAAAGTTTTAATAATTTCTTCAGCAGTTTCTTTAGAAACCTCTTTATTAAAAGCCACGATGCCACCATAAGCTGAAAGTGGATCCGCTTCATGAGCACGTTTGAAAGAATCATAATTCGAAGCACCAACTGCAAACCCACATGGATTGGTGTGTTTGATGATTGCACAAGCAAATTCATTGGTAAATTCATTGACCATTTGCCATGCAGCATCCACATCGACAATATTATTGTAGGATAGTTCTTTACCACCTAATTGTTCAGCACCAGCAACAGTTCCTGGTTTTTCTTCAATAGCATAGAATGCTGCTTTTTGATGTGGATTTTCACCATAACGCAAAGATTGCTTTAAGGTACCACCAATAGAATAAGATGGCTCAAAAATATCATCTGCAAATTGGCCAACTAAATATTGGCTAATCGCCGCATCATAGCGTGCGGTCATTTCAAAAGCGCGCATCGCCAATTTTTGACGCATTGCAAAAGTAATCCCTTCGTCGGTTTTAAGGGCCATTAAGATTTCTTCATATTGTGTCGGATCGACTACAATGGAAACACGCTCATGATTTTTTGCTGCTGCACGAACCATCGTTGGGCCACCGATATCAATATTTTCAATGGCTACTTCTAAGGCAACCCCTTCTTTTGCAACAGTCTTTTCAAAAGGATAAAGGTTGATAACAACCATATCAATTGGCGTAATAGCCATTTTTTCCAAGGTGCCTAAGTGTTCTTCAGTGCCACGAGCTAAAATACCAGCATGAATAATAGGATGCAATGTTTTTACACGACCATCTAATATTTCTGGAAATTGTGTGATATCACTTACTTCAATAACAGGAATATCGGCATCTCTAAGAAATTTTGCTGTCCCACCAGTTGAAAGGATTTCATAGTCATTAGCAACCAATCCTTGTGCAAATTCCTTCAAACCTGTTTTATCAGAAACACTAATTAATACTCTTTTCACAGGTACACCCCTTCGTTTACTTCACTTTATTTTTAACGCGACGATTTTCAATGATAAGTGCATCATCAGCTAACTGTTGTAAACATGCAGAATATAGCTGATGCTCTTGCACGAGAATTCGTGCAGACAAGCTTTCTTCGTCATCATCTTCTAATACAGGCACAGCTACCTGTGCAATAATTGGACCATGATCTAAAAAATAGTCCACAAAATGGACAGTACACCCACTGACTTTCACGCCATAATCAATAGCTTGTTTTTGCGCATGAAGGCCAGTAAAAGAAGGCAATAATGATGGATGAATATTCACAACTGGGCATCCTACATTATTTAGAAATGCTTCACCAAGGACCTTCATATATCCTGCAAGAACAATCAAGTCACAAGACACTTTTTGTATCTCTTGCAAAAGCGCTTCCTCATAAAGCAGCTTATTCTCAAAGGTTTTAGGGTTCACACACTGTGCAGCAATACCTTTTTCCTTTGCGTATACCAACGCTTGTGCTTCAGGTTTATCTGACAAAAGCAAAGAAACGTTGACATTGCGTAGTGTACCAGCCTCAATATTTTCTACAATGGCTTTAAAATTGGAACCACGTCCAGAGGCAAAAACGACAATATTCAATGCGCTCTCTCCTTTATTTTAAAACGACGTGTCCATCACCATCAACCACTTCACCAATTTGATAGAATGATTGATTTTCTGCTTTTAATGCTGCCATTACGGCATCTGCTTGGGATTTTTCTGCAATGATGACATAGCCAATTCCCATATTAAAGGTTTTGTATAATTCATCATTGCCCAAATTACCTGCTTTTTTCAATGCATCAAATACAGGTGCTTTTTCCCATGCATCTAAGTGAATTTCTGCATCCACATTTTTTGGTAATACGCGTGGAATATTTTCCAATAAACCACCACCAGTAATATGAGCCATCCCTAAAACTGCTTCAGGACATTTATCTAATAACGCCAAAATTGGTTTTACATAGATAGTGGTTGGGGTCAATAAAACATCCCCGATACGTTCTTCGCTCTCTTCGAACTTATCTTTTAAGTCATTGCCTTCTACTTCCAGCAATAACTTACGTGCCAATGAGAATCCATTAGAATGCAATCCACTACTTGGCAAGCCAATGATGACATCTCCTGCTTTTATTTTAGAGCCATCGATCATTTTATTTTGATCCACAACCCCTACACAAAAGCCAGCAACATCGTATTCACCCACTTGATAAAAGCCTGGCATTTCTGCGGTTTCTCCGCCAACCAAGGCACAATTAGATTGAACACAGCCTTCAGCAATCCCTTTCACGACTTCAGCCAATTGCTCAGGTTCTAATTTGCCAACAGCCACATAATCTAAAAAGAATAGTGGTTCAGCGCCACTGACTAAGATATCATTGACACACATTGCTACTGCATCAATACCAATTGTATCATGCTTATTCATATCAAACGCCAATTTCAATTTAGTACCAACACCATCGGTCCCACTGACTAAAATTGGATTTTCATATTTTTCTTTATCAAAGCGAAATAAACCACCAAAGCCACCCAATCCACCAATCACTTCTGGACGTTGGGTTCTTTTGACATGTGGCTTAATTAATTCTACAGAAGCATTCCCTTTATCAATATCTACGCCTGCATCTTTATAGGTAATTGTTTTTTTCTCCACAGTTTGTTCCCCCTAGGATAATGTTTTTTCACTTGGATGACCAAGACGGTATTCGCCGTTTAAACATGCCACACAGTAGTTATCTTTATTGCCAACTGCCTCATACAATCCTTCTAAACTAATATAGTGCAAGCTATCAGCACCTATATATTCACGAATTTCATCTAAACTATGGGTAACTGCAATTAATTTATCTCGATCCGCTGTATCAATACCATAAAAACATGGATAAAGTACCGCTGGACAAGTAATCAACATATGGACCTCTTTAGCACCACGCTCACGAAGCAATGCAACAAGACGCTTACTTGTTGTACCTCGTACAATAGAGTCATCAACGACAGCAACACGTTTGCCTTCGATTTCTTCACGAATTGGATTGAGTTTCAAACTGACCATACGTTCACGCATTTCTTGGGTTGGTTGAATAAAGGTACGTGTGGTATATCGATTTTTCAAAATACCTTGAGTAAATGGCAAACCGCTTTCTTCAGCGTAGCCAATAGCAGCTGTGGTACCAGAATCTGGCACTGGAATGATAATATCTACATCAAGACGCCCTGTTTCTCTTGCCAGTATTTTCCCCATGCGACGGCGAGATTGGTTGACATTAACACCATCCAAAGTACTGTCTGGACGAGCAAAATAAACATATTCAAAGATGCAATGCGCAGCTGCACCAGTGTCTTTTCGTGCCACAGAATGTAGTCCATCCTCATCAATGACAAGAATTTCACCTGGCAATACATCACGAACGAACTCGGCGCCAATAGTATCTAAAGCACATGATTCTGATGCAACAACATACCCAGCATTATTAGGCAACGCACCTATACATAATGGGCGATTCCCGTAAGGGTCACGGGCAGCAAATACTTTTCCATCATTAATTGCCACAATGGCATAAGAGCCTTTGATAATGTCCATTGCCTTACGCAATGCTTCATCTAAACTACTTTCTGCATGACGTGCTAAAATATTGCTTAATACTTCTGTATCCATTGTTGTTTGGAACAAAGAACCTGATTTTGCGAGTTTTTCTTTTAATTCTAGGGTATTTGTTAAATTCCCATTATGAGCCAAGGCCAATTGTCCACGATAATAGTTTGAAACAATCGGTTGCGTATTTAATTCACTGGAATTACCAGTGGTAGAATAACGTACATGACCAATGGCCACGCTGCCTTTAAGTGTATCAAGAATATCACCAGTAAATACATCATTTACGAGGCCAAGCTTTTTGTAATAGTTGATATTTTCACCGTTCCAAATTGCCATCCCGCAACCTTCTTGTCCACGATGTTGCAGCGCAAATAACCCTAAATAGGTTAATCTCGCTACATCCATACCTGGTGCACAAATAGCAAAGACTCCACATTCTTCATGCAGGCCGTCATCTGTTATACAAGCCATTATTTTCCTCCACAAACCAAAAACGATTAAAGACCAATTTCTTGTAGGCGACGATATACTTCAATATAAGCTTCTTCAACACCACCAAGATCTCTTCTAAAACGGTCTTTGTCTAATTTTTCTTGGGTGTCTTTATCCCATAAACGACAGGTATCTGGGGAAATTTCATCTGCTAAAATAATTTTACCATTTGGTAAACGTCCAAATTCTAATTTAAAGTCAACCAATGTCAAATTTGCTTTTGCAAAAACATCTTGGAGAATTTCGTTGATTTTAAATGCTTGTGCAACAATTTCATCAATTTCTTCGTCTGTTGCAATACCAAGTGCAGTTGCATGATAACGGTTAATCATTGGATCGCCAAGGGCATCGTCTTTATAAGAAAATTCCAAGATTGGTTGTGGCAATACAAAGCCTTCTTCTTTACCAACACGTTTTGCCAGAGACCCTGCAACAATATTGCGAGAAATAACTTCAAGAAGAACAATTTCTACGTTTTTAACAAGCATATGAGAATCGTCAATAAGCTCTACTAAGTGTGTTTCAATACCATGTTTTTCTAATTCTTTAAAAAGCATCGCAGACATTTTATTATTAATAACGCCTTTGCCATTAATGGTGCCACGTTTTTCACCATTAAATGCAGTGGCATCGTCTTTATATTCAATCATATAAATGTTTTCATCAGTTGTTTTATAAACACGTTTTGCTTTGCCTTCATATAATTGTTCTAATACTTCAATAGCCATTTTATTTTCCTCCTAAGAAAAATGATTTATTATTTTGTCTTATTCTTAAAGTCCACAACGTTCAAAAATTTCATCCACGCGACCTAAGTGGTATTGATAATCAAAGGCATCATCTAAATCTTCTTTTGTCAATACGCTATTAATTGCTTCGTCCGCTTCTAATAATGGTCTAAATGCCACTTGTTCGTCCCAAGAACGAGCAGTTTTTGGTTGCACCAAATCATAAGCTTGTTCACGACTCATTCCATGCTCAATCAATTTCAACATTACACGTTGAGAGTAAATCAATCCAAAAGTAGCATTCATGTTGCGTTTCATATTTTCTGGGAAAACAGTCAATTCTTCCACAATACGTGCAAATCGATGCATCATATAATCAAGTAAAATTGTAGCATCTGGCAAAATAATGCGTTCAGCTGAAGAATGTGAAATATCACGTTCATGCCATAAGGCAACATTTTCATATGCAGTGTGCATATAACCACGAATCACACGTGCGCAGCCACACATATTTTCGGAACCAATTGGATTGCGCTTATGAGGCATTGCAGAAGACCCTTTTTGACCTTTTGCAAAATATTCTTCCACTTCACGTTGCTCTGTCTTTTGCAATCCACGAATTTCAGTTGCAAATCTTTCAATAGAAGTTGCAATCAAACCAAGGGTTGCCATATATTCTGCATGTAAATCACGTGGTAATACCTGCGTAGAAACTTCCTGTGGACGAATGCCTAGGTGTTCGCAAACAAATTTTTCAACAGCTGGTGGAGTGTTTGCAAAAGTGCCAACAGCACCAGAAATTTTACCTGCCTCAATACCTGCTGCTGCTCTTTCAAAGCGTTCAATATTACGCTTCATTTCAGAGTACCAGTTTAGTAATTTTAATCCAAAAGTGGTAGGCTCTGCATGAACACCATGTGTACGTCCCATTTCAACAGTGTACTTATATTCTTTTGCTTTTTCTGCAATAACATTTGTTAAGTGCGCCAAGCCCTCTCTGAGAATATCATTGACTTGTTTTAAAAGATAACCATAAGCAGTATCTACAACATCTGTACTGGTCAAACCATAATGAACCCATTTTTTTTCTTCACCTAAGAATTCTGAAACGGTTCTTGTAAAAGCAACCACGTCATGTCTTGTTTCTTTTTCAATTTCATAGATGCGTTCAATATCAAAACGTGCACCTTTACGAAGGGCCTCTGCATCTTCTTTTGGTACAACACCAAGACTTGACCAAGCTTCTGTTGCAAGAATTTCTACCTCAAGCCATGCTGCAAACTTATTTTCTTCAGACCAGATGTTTGTCATATCAGGTCTGCTATAACGATTTATCATGAAATACCTCCATATAAATAATTATTCTTGTATTATAAAGATGCTTGTAATTTGGTATTTTTCATTAATACAGCATCTTTCATCTTTTCTTTATATTGAAGCAATTTTTGTTTTAAGGAATCATCGCCAATAGCAAGCATTTCAACAGCTAGAAGCGCCGCATTTTTTGTGCCATCGATACCAACAGATGCCACTGGGATGCCAGATGGCATTTGTACAATAGCATATAATGCATCAGTACCATTTAAAGCTGTCGCATTAATTGGTACACCAATAACTGGCAAGATTGTCCCTGCTGCAATAACACCAGGTAAATGTGCTGCCGCACCAGCGCCTGCAATGATAATGTCAAGACCTCTATCTGCTGCAGTACGAGCATAGTCAATAGCCTCTTCAGGGGTACGGTGTGCGCTTAAAATGCTCATTTCAAACGGAATATCAAACTCTTTCAAAACATCTGCACTTTTTTGCATTAGTGGTAAATCTGAATCGCTTCCCATGATAATTCCTACTCTTGCACTCATTCTAATTCCTCCATTTAACTTGAAAAACATTTAACACAATAAATAAAAACAAAAAAGCCCAGGTGGGTAGGTTTCTTCCTCTTTGTGTAGTAGGAAACCTACCCGCCTGGGCTTTTATCCCTTCGGTGTAGCACATTACTGTGCCCATACCACTTGGTTAGTAAATAGACTACCCTAGGTATGCTTTCCCGCATTTTTGACATATCAACATATATCCAATGACGGTTAATTTTTGGCTTTGTTTTTACAATAATACTTTATCACAGCTTTTTTATAACGTCAACGATACAAAAAAGATTTTGTTTTAAAAAAATTATTCTTACATATTATCTAAATCTATCTACTTTGAATATACAAAATTCACTTACGCATTAACAAAACTTTTTATTGATAACAGTTATAAAAAAGCATACAATATTCAACAATAACCATAAGGAGGAAATTGACATGAAAAAAGTAATTACAGAAAACGCCCCTGCCGCCCTCGGCCCATATTCTCAAGGTATTATTGCAAATGATATTTTATATACATCTGGGCAAATAGCCCTTGATCCTCACTCAAGTAAAATTGTCGGAGACACGATTGAAATTCAAACCGAACAAGTGATGAAAAATCTCATGGCAATTTTCTCAGAAGCAGGCACGTCCCAAGAAAAAACAATAAAAACCACCTGTTTTCTTGCAAATATGGATGACTTTGCTGCATTTAATGCCATTTACGAGAAATACTTCACAGAAAAACCAGCACGCTCTTGCGTTGCCGTAAAAACATTACCAAAAAATGTTCTTTGCGAAGTGGATGCCATTGTCGCCCTCTAAAACAAAAAGGAAGAATGATTAATGAAGGAACTTACTTTAAAAAAATTCGAAGAAGCTTCAGAATTAGTAAAAAATGTCACATTACCGACAAAATTAGAATATAGCGAAACCCTTAGTCACCGCACTGGCGGAAAAATATATTTAAAGCCAGAAAATCTCCAATACACTGGCGCCTATAAAGTACGCGGTGCATACTATAAAATAGCGACACTTACACAAGAGCAACGCCAAAAAGGATTGATTACTGCTTCTGCGGGGAATCATGCACAGGGCGTTGCCTATGCCGCAAAAAAATTTGGTTGCCAAGCAACCATCGTTATGCCAACAGTGACCCCTCTCATCAAAGTTAATCGCACCAAAAGCTATGGCGCTGAAATTATTCTCCATGGTGATGTATATGATGATGCCTATGAACACGCTCTGAAGATTAGTGAAGAACAAGGGCTCACTTTTATCCATCCATTTGATGATTTAGCCGTTGCCACTGGACAAGGAAGCATCGCCATGGAAATTGTCCAAGAACTGCCTACCGTAGACTATATCATCGTACCGATTGGTGGTGGTGGCTTGGTTACAGGTATTTCCACTTTAGCAAAAATGCTCAACCCAAAAATCCGTGTAATCGGTGTTGAACCAGCTGGTGCTGCCAGTATGACTGCTGCCCTCGCAGCAAATGAACCTGTCACCTTGGATGTTGCCCATACCATTGCCGATGGGACTGCTGTGAAACGTGTTGGTAGAGAAATTTTCCCTTATTGCCAAGAAAATATTCATCAGATTCTCACAGTAGAGGACCATAAGCTCATTGGTGCCTTCCTAGATATGGTAGAAAACCATAAAATGATTGTTGAAAATTCAGGACTTCTTCCAGTTGCTGCCCTTGACCAATTGGACCTAAAAGGTAAAAAAGCCGTATTGGTATTAAGTGGCGGAAACATGGATGTCATCACCATGTCTTCCGTGGTACAACATGGCTTGATTCAGCAGGATAGAATTTTCACAGTCTCTGTTCTCTTACCAGACAAAGCTGGTGAGCTTACAAAAGTCTCAGCTTGTATTGCCGCAGTCAGTGGCAATATTATCAAATTAGAGCACAATCAGTTTGTCAGCATCAACCGTAATACGTCTGTTGAACTTCGTATCACAATGGAAGCTTATGGCACTGAACACAAAACCCAAATTCTACAAGCACTCACCGAACAAGGCTATTCACCAACCGTTGTTGATACAAAACTATATTAAAAAAAGAGAGGCTAGAAATTCTAGCCTCTCTTTTTTTAAAAAGCATCCTCGAAATATTCAAGGAGGGCGCTTTTACCTTCGCCAATAATCGTGATTACATCAAAACGGCACTCATAATTTTCATACATCGGATTTTTATAAATAAAAACCTTCGCAGTTTCTCTGATGCGTTGTTGTTTATTAAAATCAATCGTTTCTGCAGGATGACCATAGGTTATACTGTTTTTACTTCTCACTTCTGTAAACACCAGTTTTTTCCGTCCTACAACAGAAATAATATCTATTTCTCCATGCTTGGCATGAAAATTGCAAACAATAATTTTATGACCTTGTTTTTTTAGAAATGCCGCTGCCTTTTTTTCATTTGTTTGACCAAAGGCAAGTCGATTCATCATTGCAACAAACGTCCTACTACTTGACTAATTGTTTTACCATCAGCCTTCCCAGCGAGAGCAGCCATACTTTCTTTCATAATAATCCCTTTATTTTTAGCAACGGCTTCAATGCCTTTATTTGTCAAAAGGTCTTGAATCGCTTTTTCTATATCTGCTTCGCTCATTTGCTCAGGCATATACTGTTCTAAAATCGCCAATTCAATTTTCATTTCTTCTAAAGCATCTGGTCTATCTTTAGATAATTCCATGGTTTCTTTTAATTGTTTAATTTGCTTAGAAACAACTTTAATGCTGTCTGCTTCTGTCGGTTCTTGTTGCAATTCTTTTTTGATATAAGTTAAGTCAGATAAAATATTGGTTATCACCTTATTTTTTACCTTATCTTTGCTTTTCAAAGCAACCATTTTTTCTTTTCTAAAATCATCATATAACATTGAACTTCTCTCCTTTACAAAAAATGATGTAAAACAATAGGTGTTCTACATCATTTTGCATATACTTATCATTTTTTCTTTTTTGAAAACAACACTGTTTTTACTGAAAAAATCATAAATGAAAACGCACCTATAACAACAGCTACAGCTGGTTGAAAGGCTGCTAGTATACAAAAAGCACCTAAACCCATTGCTGATTTTTTATCCACAACAAATCCTTTGCCATGACATACAGGGCAAAAATCTTCGATATGACGCTCTCTCATTTCGTCAGCACGCATTGCACCGCGCCCAAAGCAAATAGGACAAGTCTCCGTTTCGGTGGTGGTTTCCACCACTTCACGATAAACCACACCGTAGCCTTCACAAATAGGGCAAACTTTTTCCGTCAGAACGGTGCGTCCATTCTCGAAGCTTTCTACGGTTACCCATCCTTGATGGCAATGGGGATTATCACAGTCTTTGCTTTCTGTATGTTTTTTTGTAGTTTGATGTTCAATAACGCCTTTTCCCTGACAAGTCGGGCACGGCAACAACTCATCTGCACGACAATTGCCTGGAAGAACACCTGCACCATGACAAACTGAACAGCGAGTGGCTATTTTTTTAGTAAACACGAATTGATCCTCCAATATATGTCTTTAAAACAAGACCACCAATCCAATAATTGCAACAACAACCAATGCCACAGCACCTACAATAGCGCCAATATTCTTGGTAGCTGTATATCCTTTTCCATCACAACGATCACATGGTACTGGTACACAATCTCTACCTTCTGCATTACAGCATTCTACTACGCCACGCCCTTCACAAATTGGACAGGTCACCTTTGTAACAAATATTGTTTTTTGTGTAATTTTTTTCTCCTCGGATCCCATAGCTATCCTCCAGTTGATTATTACATCTTATTTTATTGATAAAAGTATAACACAGCGATTTTTTTCTTACAAGGAAGAGTTCTATTTGCCTATATGTAGGAATAAAAAATATATTTTTTATATTTTTTCAATACAATCTATTGCATTTTCAATATTATTCTGTTATCATACTCTAGTATGATTTTTAATGTTGCAAAAGGAGGTTTTGTAATGTCCAGAAAATGCGATATTTGTGGTAAAGGCACTGCAACCGGTATGCAAGTTAGCCACTCTCACATCAGAAACAAAAAAACGTGGAAACCTAACATTCAAAAGGTTCGTGTTGTAGTTAACGGAACTCCTCAAAAACTGAATGTTTGCACCCGTTGCTTACGTTCTGACAAAGTGCAACGTGCGAAGTAATTTGCGCTCAATCATTTTAGATAGGGTATAGTATTATATATATCATGAATCGATTTGATCATATCGGACTATTAAAAGCATCGTCTCGTGTCTAATGTTTTCATTGTGCTCGGGACGGTGCTTTTAAATTGCACAAAAAAGAACACCCATTGTCGGGTGTTCTTTTTTTATATATGCCAGCGTCTATTTAATTCCGCAAAAATAGAGCTGCTTTTAAATATAAATAATCCTACAAAAAAGAAAACAGAAAGCGTCACACTTAAAAAACTCGGCAAAATGTTATAAGTCCATTCCGCCTTAATAAAAATATAGGGCATCATTCCTACAAGACACGCTGCTAACCACTCTAATAAATAGTCTTCTTTTTGAAGATGCAACAAACGAACAGAAAGAAGCAGTGTTAAAATATCTAAAATCAAAAGCAATGGAATGATGTAAGTTAATGCCCATCCCCTATTGCCGTTATTAACATCAATGAAAAACATTAAAATCGATAAGACAATAAACAAGCTAACAATACCACGCTCTATTTGATGATGTTCCCAAATATCTCTGGCAATCAGCCAAAGACTTGCCATTGCAAAAACAACCAGCAATGGAACAAAAAGACGAATCGGCCAAACAAAAAACGCCAGTAAACTAATAATAACACTGGTCACTGCAATAAAGCTCACTACTTGCAACACAGTGGCATGTTCTTTTTTTAACGGCATGTCAGGATAAGGTGAAAACGCTGGTTCCACACCTTCTGTTTGAATAATATTATGACATAAAGGACAGGAGTCTCTGTCACCACGCACATGCACATGACAATTTGCACAATATCGCATTATCGAGCCTCCTTTTTTGTCTTTTCATCCACACGGTTTGCTGAAACTGTTACTTCGATGCCTTGATGGGTAAGCATACGAATCATATTTTTCTGAATTTCTGTTTCAATAAATGGCGAAGTAAAACAAATAGACAGAACATTACCGTGGCTCACTGCACAAAATTGAGGACGAATCGCTGATGTTTCAACACTTAAGCCTTTAACAAAAGTATCGACATCTTCACCAAAACGAATTAAGCCTAAATTTGAAATCGCTATTGTCAATTCTCGATTACGAATGTGATTAATAAACTTCAAAATTGAATCCTTGATGAGTCGTGGCGTCATGCGAATAAAGAGATTATCTTCATAGGCACGTAGTGCCTGTACTTTGGCTTCTAAAGTTTCTTTGCTAAGTGCTTTTTCAAATTGCCCTTCTAAATCTCTACAGATTCTTGAGAGAATAACTTCATCTTCTAGTACAATATCTTGTGGATAAAATGTATGTTGCACACGCATCGTAGCAAAAAAGTTACGTGCAGAAGCACTTTTAAAATATTGACGTAAGTTAATCGGAATTGAAACCGCTATATCTTGTGGACGTCGACTTCTTGGTGCATCACGGAATACTGCTAACATAAACAATGCTGTCAGATATACGGTAAGGGTTGTTTTTTCTTGTTTTGCTAGCGCCAACACACTTTTTGCTGGCATGAGTGCTTCGATACATCTCATCCGTTTGTCAGGCGTACGCAGACCACGAACATGATAGACCTTATTTTTTTTGTGATTTTCATCTTTTATTTTAGCGCCATCTGTGACCATTTGACCTAAATTGTCAAAAGTATGTCGTGAGCTTCGGCCAAAGGTTTTATGTCCTTCATAGCCAAAGTAATGAGTAAAGCTATCATCCATTTGTTGTTTTAAGGAGCCTTTCCCGAGATGCCCTTGGATCTGCTCTATAAAAGCCTCTGGGTAGCGGCGCTTTAAGTATTGATACAATAGCATTTCCAAAAACCACATCGCTCCTGTTCCATCACTCAACGCGTGAAACACTTCTAAATGAATGCGATTTTCAAGATAAGTCACACGAAACAGAAGATTTTTTTCACCAATCTTATAGATGGGACGACATGGTGATTGATATACTTTTTCAACCTTTGGTTGAAGATCGCTATCCTCTAAGTAATACCAAAACACCCCTCGACGAATAATAGAGTGATAGAGATTAAAATGCTGAAAAGTCGCATTCAGCGCCTCTTGCAGTAAATCAGCATCTATTTGTTCTTCTAAAACAGTACTAATGCGAAAAACTTTTGTATCTATTTTATTGTAAGTCGCCAAGAAAATTTTCGAAGCATTGTCTAATTTAACCCACGTTTTCTTACGCATCCATCTCCTCCTCCATTCCTAAAAAATGTCGAATCTCCTTATAGGTTGTTTTAACAGATTCGGCAATCGGCGGAAGTGAAATAAATCCATGCACTTCATCCTTCATACGAACAAGCGTCACCTCATTGCCAGCTTCTTCCAAGCCTTTTGCATACATTTCACCTTCATCACGCAATACATCATATTCTGCTGTGATGATGAGTGTCTTAGGCTGATTACTTAAATCTTCTTCCATCAATGGTGAAACATAGGACGACATTCTATCTGCCATATTTGGTGCATACAGATCCATATAAGCACCCATTTTCTTTGAAGTGAGTCCATACCCTTCGCTATTGACTCGCACACTTCTAAACGGAGAATATTGCGGATCATGCGCCCAATAAGTTGCTGGATAAAGTAAGATTTGATATCCTGCTGGCGCCATACCTTTATCTCTTCTCATCAATGAGGTCACAGCCGCTAAGTTTCCTCCTGCGGAGTCTCCCATTAAGATGACCTGACTAAAATCAGTTACACCTAAAAGAGCCAAATCCTTTTCCAAAGCTTCAACTGCGCCAAAACAGTCATTTAATCCCGCTGGATACGGGTGCTCTGGCGCCAAGCGATAATCGACCGAGAACACAGGAATCCCTAAATGTTCTGCTAAATGAAAGCAAGTACTGGTGTACGTCTCAATATCACCAATGACCCATCCTCCACCATGAAAGAAAATAATTGCCAGTTCCTTTTCACGTTTTTCTGGCAAAAAAATACGAATAGGAATGGCTACATTTGCATCCTCACGTATGATTTCCTTGTCAATGACATCGTAAAATTTACTCAGGTCAGGGTGAATCATTTGTTGCATACGACGTACAGAAGCATAGTCTTTTCGTAAATCTAGTTTTGGCATGGACAATAATTTCAATGCCACACGCTTCATAAATTTCATACAGAACAACCTTTCAAATAACATTTCCTAAAACATTATAGCACACAATGCAAGACCACAAAAAATCCTCCCTGCAAAAGCAAGAAGGATTTTCAATTTAAAGAAGGGTTAGAGCAGCATGCATATAGATTACCAACCACAAAGAACCTGTTCTTTGATAAATAATACCTGCTCCGGTCCCAACAATCATACCCCAAAACAACACAGGCAGCATTGCACTTAATGGTGCTATGCCACCAACGATCATCGGTTCTAATCCATAAATAGCACCCCAGAGCATACCACTAATAAGATAAGACGCTTTCCCACAACCCATATCAATCAAATGATTGAGAATAAAGCCTCTGAAGATCAGTTCCTCTAACAATGCAACCGTCACTAGTGTATGGATGATATTGTAAGCATCTGTTGCATGACTTGGCTGTATTTTTATAATTACAAAAAGAAAAAAGACCAAGCCCACCACCAATCCTACAACCTCTTGACGTGTATCAACAGCAAGAGCCATGATTAATTGATGGCGATTAAAAAGATATAATACCAATAAAGCAAACACAATAAGGAAAATATCATTGTAAAGCGTTACCAACGGAATAATACTATTACTGATTTTAGAAGGAGCGAGCAATAAACGTTTGCTATTTGCCAAAACATACACCCCATCATAAACCATATAAATAAGTGTCACAAAAAGTAACACCTTGAGCCACTGTTTTTTGATGTTATTTGCAAGCACATAATCGCCTCCTCTCACAAATACAACCATATTCTACTCCAATGTCCTTTTCTATGCAATGATCCTATAAAACAAAAAAGAGAGCATCCATACTGGCGCTCTCTTTATCAACTTAGTGACTAAAAACATACCCCTTCAATTGTGCAAATCGATAGGCTACTTCGTTCAATAAATACATGGTATGAAACAATAAATCGCCTCCTCTCAATTGATATATTTATTATATCACTCTATTTCTTTAAGAACAATAGGCGCTAATATCACAGAGAAAATCCAAGAAATCCCTTTGCAATAGTATTTATACCCATTTTTCCTTTATCTTATGTGTAAATTGTTATTATATCCGATACTTCTTCGTAGGATGTTAAAAATTGTCTTTTTTTATTGACAAAGAGAGAAACTATATTGACGCTAAAAATCATAGGTTGTATTATTAATGATAATGGTTTTTTCTTGTTCTTATTAAAGGAGTTTTTATTGTTAACATTAAAGGTCTCAGCAACAATATTTTCAGATCAATTGCTAGCTTGGTACGATGCCAATAGACGATTCTTGCCTTGGCGCGAAAAACCTTCGCCGTACCATGTTTGGCTTTCAGAAATTATGCTACAGCAAACTCAAGTACAAACAGTCCTTCCTTATTATAAACGCTTTATCACAGCGCTCCCAACCATAGAAGCCCTTGCTAAAGCAGATAGTGACTTACTTTATAAATTATGGGAAGGCCTTGGTTACTATAGTCGTGCCAACAACTTACAAAAAGCTTCCATTACTATTTGCGAAGAGTTTGACGGACAATTACCTGAAGATTATCAAACCCTTCAAACCTTGGCTGGGATCGGCCCTTATACTGCTGGTGCCATCGCTTCGATTGCTTTTGGACAACGCGTAAGCGCTGTAGATGGCAACGTCTTGCGTATTTTGAGTAGGTTGACTACCTATGATGGCGCAATCAATGTCGCTCAAGATATAAAGCCTTTAAAACAATTGGCAGAATCCCTTGTGCCAGCACATCGTCCAGGAGATTTTAACCAAGCCCTCATGGACTTGGGTGCAATGATTTGCAGTGCGAATGGCGCCCCTCATTGTGGAGACTGTCCAGTTAGTGAGAGTTGTCTGGCTTATGAGAAAAATCTTACAGGAATTTACCCCTTAAAAAAAGCCAAGAAACCGCGCCAAATTGAACAACACACCATTGTTATTTTACAGTATAAAGACGATATCTTCATTCAAAAGCGACCAAAAGGGCAATTACTTGCTGGCCTGTGGCAATTTATTGACCTCTCTGAAGAATATCATTTAGAAGCCATCAACCGCTGGTTAATATCACAACAATTCCAAGCAGCGAAAGTAACCGCTCTTGGGCCAGCACGTCATATCTTCACACACAAAGAGTGGCACATGACTGGTTATCATGTCATGCTTTCTGAAAAACCAGTGTGTGAAGGTCAATGGGTATCTATTGACCGTATTCGTGATACATATGCTGTGCCAGGTGCACTCCATTTTTATCGCAATAAGCTATTCGATTTAGCAAAAATTTAGGAGGCTATCATGCTGAAATTTTTTAAGCGACTCATACTTGTTATTGTCACCACCTTTGTTTTAGTAGGCGGAACAGCAGCTGCTGCATATTATCTTTTGCCAACAGCACCAACATCGACCGATGCTGAAGCAGCTGGATTAAATGCCGATGATACATATAATATTTTGCTTTGTGGTGTAGATGAGCACCATGAAAATGCAGATACGATTATAATTGCAAGCTTTAATGCAAAAGATAAATCGATTAAATTACTGAGTATCCCACGTGATACCATGAGCAACGAAGAGCGCTCTATTCAAAAAATCAATGCATCTTATAGCGTAGACCATATCGGCAATATTGACCAAACCATCAAAGAAGTAGAAATGCTCACTGGCATTCCGATTGACCGCTATGCCATTACCACTTTCGATGGATTTAAAGAAGCAATCGATGCCCTCGGCGGTGTTGAGATGGATGTGCCTCAAGACCTTCATTATTCAGATCCATACCAAGACCTTGAAATTGATCTCAAAAAAGGCCCACAAACCCTTGACGGTGCACATGCCTTACAATTTGTACGTTATCGTTCTGGCTATGCCGAAGGTGATATTGGTCGAATCAAAGCACAACAAATTTTCTTTAAAGCATTAAGCAAAACACTCCTTGATTCAGGCAATGTCACGAAAATTCCCGCATTAGCACGTGTCATTTCAAATAAAATGGAGACAGATCTCACCATTCCCGAAATGCTATGGTTTGCTAAAGAAGCACGTGGCGTTAATGCAGACAATGTAAAAATGTTTATGCTCCCAGGGGTGGCTCAATATGTTGACGAAATCTCTTATTACATTCCTTCTGAGCAAGGTATTCTAGAACTCGTCAACAAAGAGTTCTTAGAAAAAGGCCATCTTATTAAAGCAGGTGACTTAAATCTCGTCCCAATGGCAAAAGACGCCATCAGCGAAATTGATCAAAATGATACCAAACCACCAGCGCTCAATGAGTCTGATGATGTAGACGGTTCTTATTACGATACCAACAAAGCCTATCCAAACAGCCGTCATGGCGGCTCAACCTATCAGGGCTCTACAGGGGCCTACGTGCCACCTAGCGAACAAAACACTGGACAATCTAGCAGAGGGTCTTCTACTCAAACCACTCCAGCGCTTCCAAGTGTTGGCGGCAATGCCACCATCGTTCCTGCAACACCAGATAATAGTGGTAGCGGCAATACCGCTCCTGCACAATAATAAAAAAACGCTTTAGACTCTTAGAAAGTCTAAAGCGTTTTTTTATTGTTTTAAAATTACTACTCGTTACGATGCTCTAAGATATAAGCCAACAACCCCTTACATCCCTTTAAAACATCTTCGTAGATCTGTTCAAAATTACCTGTATACCAAGGATCTGCAATATCACCACTTTTATCAGCATAGTCCAAAAGCATAGAAAGCTTCCTGTCCTCCCCTGCTAAACGAAACATATTGCGATAATTCGCCTCATCCATACCAATCAGATACTCAAACATATTATAATCTTCCAACGTCATCTGTCTTGCTTGATGTGGCACAACAGGAATCCCAACTTCCCCAAGCTTCTTAATGGTTCCAGCATGAGGCGAATTCCCAATCTCCTCTCTAGAGGTTCCAGCCGAATCAACAACAAACAGATTTTCCAATCCTTCTTCTTTAATTAAGTGCGTAAAAACAGATTCTGCCATCGTCGAACGACAAATATTGCCGTGGCAGACGAAGAGAATTTTAGTTACTGTCATGTTTTGCTCCTTTATGCCTACTTTCTCCCCATTTTGCAAGGGGTGTAACTGGCTTTTGTTTAATTGATGTGATAAGTATAACCTTAAACTTCCTGATTTAATATTTTCATGACCATCTGCTGCATTTCCAGTGGGATTGGCCCGCCGTAAATCGCAGCAAACTTTTGGAGGTTTGGATCTAATTCACTGATAAGGTCATGTAATGCATCCAAGTTGGCGCCGTAGTACGCATCAAAGGATAAGCGTTCAGCGATGTCTTTGTGAAAATCATCGATGGTTTGATAGTGATTGAAATTAATAATATGTGTAGTCATTTTTTCTCTCCATATAATTCTTCAAAGGTTTTATAGTGATCTTCGGTGTAGTAAATTTGTCCGTCATTCGAATAGATGATTCTTTTGGCATTTCGGTTGCCCTTTTGATAATCAATATCACATTCTCGATATATTCGTCCATTTTTTTTCGGTAGTTTTCCTTCAAAATTACCAAACTTGTCCCCACCAATTGATTTGCCTGGTGCCACTTCATCTAATGTCCCTTTTTGCTTCCAACCTAATTTTTGCGCCTCACTTTTGGTGATATAATTTTGTGGTAATTTCTCATAGGTATGTAAATAAAGTGCGACGTCCTCTTTTGATGTATAGTTCCCCTCTTCTGACAGCTGATTTTGTTGGCTGATTGAAGGGGATGACCCTTGTTGGGCTGGCAAGCACCCTGTCATTCCAAGAAGAAGCACCAGACTTAAAATAAATGATAATATTTTATTTCGTTTTTTCATAGGAATTCCTTTCTTATTCGCGATACTTTCATAATAATGAACTTAATATTTTTTTGCAAACAAAAAAGCCATTTAGCGCAACGCTAAATGGCTTTTGCTTAGTTTAAAATTTCAAGAGAAACGGGTGCAATACCACTAGATACCATATTAATATCAGAAGCAGCTTGCATAGAAAGATCAATCACACGTCCTGGCGCAAATGGTCCACGGTCGGTGATACGGACAATAACAGATTTTCCATTATTTTGATTGGTAACACGGACACGGGTACCAAAAGGTAAATATTTGTGTGCAGCAGTATAATCATACATATTAAATACTTCACCACTTGCAGTATAATTGCCATGTAACCCAGCACCATACCAAGTTGCAATACCACTTTCATAGTAGGTGGCCGTTTGTGCTTGTGGTTGTGCAACGGGTTGGCTTTCTTGGACATAGGTATTGAGATTCTTTAGGCTCATTGGTTGTGTCGCATCCAATAATTGACTCTTCAATACACCATTTTTTTCAGTAAAAGATACATTACTGAGAACAGTTTCAAAAAACTTAGTAGGTAATTGGATTCTATTATCTACGGTTGAATATTGAAATCCACCAACAGGGGTTTCAACTTGTTGCGTATCACGATTAACGACTACTTCATACTTTTGCCCGTTCATGGCAAATGTAATTTTTTCGGTTTGAACTTTTTCCCAACCAACTTCAACACCAAGTTTGGTCATCATGTCGCGTACAGGATAATAATTTTCTGCCACAGCAGTATACGCACCATTATCTGCTTGAGTATTCATATCAGCGGCGTTGGCCCAGAATGGCATTGCGACAGTACCCACTGCCATCATTGTCATACCTGCCACAAATTGCTTTACCTTTTTATTCAAATAAATACACTCCTTCATTTTTAGGTAACCGTCTTTACCACGATCACTTTCTCTGTGAATTTGCGTTCTTAGCTTTTTCACATCACAACGATAATTATAAAGTAGATTAAATACGAGGTAAAGTTTTTGGAGCGCATGTAGGAATTTTTAACCATTCATTCACTTATTATATTTTTTAGATTATTTTTTTCTATTATGGTTTAATTTTGTAACGTCTTATTTATTTTTAAAGTTGTTTTTACTGTATCATCTGTTCTTTTATATGACTGCTTTTTCATAAACTCAATTTATTATATATATTCATATAATTTATTATTTACAAACATTCAACAGTTTATCTTTTGTAAATGAAAGCAAGGATAAAAGTAACAAAATAAACAAAAGCGTATATTTCCCCTTAGAGAAACATACGCTTTTTATTACTCAAATTTCCTCACAATATCAGAAAGGCTATCAATGATATCTGTTGCCATAGAAGAGACAACGCCCTTTTGCGATGCCAGATACTCTCCTGATAGTCCATGTAAAAGAACGCCTGCACAGGCAGCATCATAAGCCTCTAAACCATTGGCTGCAAAAGCAGCAATGATGCCTGTTAAAACATCTCCACTTCCAGCTGTTGCAAGAGCAACACTATCATGTGGATTGATGGAAAAAGCACCTGTTGGACTTGCGATAATGGTATGATGTCCTTTCAATACCACGGTACATTTAAACTGACGTGCCATTTTTCTCGTCAAAGAAAGGCGATTTTCTTGTATTTCTAGAATACTTTTTCCTAATAGTCTTGCCATTTCTCCTGGATGTGGTGTTAGAATGCACTGTGCCTGTGTTTTGCGTAATGGCTCACCATCGCCTTCAGCAAGTATATTAAGGGCATCTGCGTCAATAATCACGGTGCCTGTTGCTCGTTTTAACAATTCGAATAGCACATTTTGCTTTTCTTCACTGGTTCCCATGCCAGGTCCAATAATTTGAACATTGGTTTTTTCTAGTAAGCTAGATATAGCGGCAGGATTTGGCCACTCTATTGGTTGAGCCATCACCTCTGGAATAGCAGTCGCCACAGTAGTAAAGATTCCTTTGTCCACTAGAGCGGTTACAACCCCAGCCCCTGCGCGGAATGCCGCTTTTGAAGCGAGCACACAGGCCCCGCCCATGCCAATACGTCCGGCAACAATACCAATATGCCCAAATTTATTCTTATGGCTATGCGGTTCTCTTTTAAGCCACATCTTCCTAAGCCAAGTTTCCTCCAGTAAGCGTCCTTGAATACCTGCACGTTCTGCGGTTTCTTCTGGAATGCCAATAGATAACACCCTTAACATCCCAACTTTATTCGCACTTTCTTTTAGAAATTGTCCTTGTTTTGGAAAACCCAGGGTGTAGGTAAAATCCGCTTGCACACAATCCCCTAATATTTCACCACTACTGCCATTTAGCCCTGATGGTATATCAATAGCTATACGTGTGATTTTCTTAGCATTGATAATTTGAATGGCTTCCATCATCATATTGCTCAAGCCTCGTGTTAAGCCTGTCCCAAAGAGACAATCAATTGCCACATCGCTAAAGCTCAGCTGCGCTTTTAGAATATTGAGTTTCTGTAAATTGTCGATATCGATGTATTTGATGCCTAAGTTTTCTATGATTTGAAAATTCACAGCAGCTTCTTCCGAAAGATTTTTTTCGCCTTCATAGAGCATCGCGACAACCACACTTTGATGACCGTGTTGCCATAACTGTCTCGCCAACACCAGACCATCTCCGCCATTATTGCCACAGCCACAGATAATCAGAATACGCTTATCCTCTAATGGGATGATGTCTTTTTGTAATTGTTGAAAAATTGCTATGCCAGCATTTTCCATTAAAATGAGTGAAGGAATCCCCCATTCATGGATGGTTGCTTGATCCAAGAGACGCATCTCTTCATTATTTACCAAGAACATTCCATTATCCCTCCAATATAATCATTGCTGTCGCCATGTTTTTCTCATGACTGATGGTACAATGAATGCTTTTTACACCAAGTGCCTCCGCCTTTTGTTTTGCTTCATTGTGAAGAATAACCTCAGGGGCACCTGCCTTCGATTTTAGAATTTCAATATCACGCCATCCCACTTTGCCAATGCCTGTTCCCAGCGCCTTTGATACTGCCTCTTTAGCCGCAAAACGTCCTGCTAAGTGGCTAAAGCTTACCATTGGTGCTAAGCAAATTTCTTGTTCATTATCTGTAAAAATACGTGTAACAAACTGCGAATGACGTTTGTAGGCCGACTCAATGCGTGGTATTTCTACCAAATCAATACCAATTCCTATGATTGCCATCTTTATTTTCCAATAACATTGCGGACAGTATCTGCAATGTTTTCTGCCATTTGATTGATGGTTTCTTGCTCCTCACCTTCTACCATGACACGCAAAAGATTCTCTGTGCCAGAAGCACGAACCAATACACGTCCTGTGCGGCCTAAGGCTGCATTCACCTCAGCAATTGCTTGTTGAATTGCCGTCTGCTCTTCCCAGCCTTCTTTTTGTCGTACTGGTACATTAATAAGCACTTGTGGAAGGCTCATCATCTCTTTTGCTAAGGTGCTCAATGGTTTATTCGTATGGCACATGATATTCAGTAGCATAATGGCACTGATTAATCCATCACCAGTGCTGTTGTAATCTCTAAAAATAATATGTCCTGATTGCTCGCCACCGATGATTGCACCAGTTGCTTGTAAAGCTTCATTGACATAGCGATCGCCAACATTGGTTTCTACTATTTCAATGCCTGCATTTTCCATTGCAATACGCAATCCAAGATTACTCATGACAGTTGCAACGAGTTGATTATTGACTAAGCGATTTTCGTTTTTAAGGGCAATGGCATAAATGGCCATTAAATGATCTCCATCGACCAGCTGACCAAATTCATCGACTGCCAGAAAACGATCGGCATCACCATCAAAGGCCAAACCTATATCCGCCCCTTCTTGGCGTACCATTTCCTGCAAGCGCTCTGGATGTGTAGAGCCACAAGCTACATTAATATTCACACCATCAGGTTGATGTGAAATCATTGTTACCTTGAAACCAGCTTCTTTAAAAATCGTCTCAGCAATCGGACTGGCCGAACCATTGGCGCAGTCAATCACTAAATGATAACTCGTATTTTGACAAGTAATCATTTGTTGTAAAAAGTCTTGATAATGAAGAATACCTACAGGGTCCTCGACGATGCGACCAATATTGTCCCCATTTACACCTTCTATAGGGGCATCGCTTTGCAAATAAACCTCAATCGCAGCTTCTTGCGCATCACTCAATTTATGTCCTGTATGGTTAAAAAATTTAATCCCATTATCTTCAAAAGGGTTGTGACTTGCTGAAATCACTGCCCCTGCCATAGCATGATATTTTCTTACCAAATAAGCCACTGCTGGCGTTGGCAAAAGGCCCACACTGATTACCTGCACCCCAACAGATGTCAAGCCTGCACTAAGAGCCGCTTCAAGCATCTGGCCAGAAATACGGCTATCACGACCAATCACAACTGTTGCTGATTCAGCCTCATTTGCATCTAAAAAAACACGACCAGCAGCTTGCCCGAGCTTCATCGCAAGCTCTACTGTAAGCACACGGCCAGCTTCCCCACGAATGCCATCTGTTCCAAATAATTTTGCCATAAACATACTCCTTTTAACTTTTACTAATGAGTTGAACGCTACTTGGTGAGATGTTCTCTACCGTTAATCCTTCAATATTCATCAGTTGTACGCGTTCCATCATCGAAAAATCTGTTATTTTATCTACATTGACAAAGGCGCTCAACTTATCCCCAGCGTCTTTATAGCCTTCCTCCATATGATAAGTCACTTGCACGATTGATGTTTCAAGTTGAAAATTGCCTGCCGCCTTTCCTTGTAATTGTACTGGTACCATTTTTGTCATGGTCCTCTCAACAGTGTTTTTATTGCCTTTGTTAATTGTCAGTGTCACTTGCACGGCCATTGGTTGCGACAAATGCTTGCCCATTAAATTCACTGTTTTTGTGGTGCTCTCTGTCAAGGAGCTGATATCTATCTTTTCTGTTTTTACAGTGAGTATTTTAGAGAGTTCATCAGGGGTTCCTGATACAGTGGCCATGGTAGGCGTCACATCTACAGCCGTCAATTCATAACCTGCTGGCAAGCTACCTGTTAATTGTGCTTGAATTGGCAATTCCTTCTCTATCACATTCTGTTCAACGGTTGCCTGCAAGTGTATACGTGATGGATAGGCTTTTATTTCTTCCGCTTCTATTCGAGTACCGTCTTTGTCAAAAAATACCACTGGTACTTCCTTATCTACATTTTCTGTCAATTGAGAAAGATCCACCGCAACACCCACACTAGAAATTTGTGATAACATATTCAAATTTCCAGAAACAAAAACTTCCCCTGGATCTACAGAGAGATTCTTTAGGGTAACACCCTCTGGTAAGGTACCTGAACGCAAAATTGAAACCTTCATTCTCATACCTTCTCGTTGCTCTATATGAACCGAAACCTGCTCAGGATCTAATTTTGTAATTTTAATCATACTTGGACCATTGATCTTAACATCCACTTGATGTTCACCAACATCCTTATTTTTCAAATCCAATACAGCACGAAAATCTTGTTCATTCACTGCAGACAACTTCGTTTCTCTGCCCCTTACGGTGAGCCTGATGGTATCACTTGATAGCGTAGCTGTCTTATCCTCTGCTAAATTAATAATACTTACAGGGACTTGAATGGTGTGTTCCACTACTGGATTTTTTTCAATTCCTACATAAAGCCACAAAATAAGTGCAAAAATAAGTGCCAACAGTTTTAATGTTACATCATCTTTCTTCCACTGCATTAGCTAAACACCTTCTTTACACGATCCCAAAAAGAGGTATTTTGAGGCTGTTCCAAGCTTTTTTTCAACACTTTGATAAGATCTTCCTTTGATAGATTATAGCGCAAGCGGCCATGTTCAACGACAGACATCGCACCTGTTTCCTCTGACACCACTGCCACAACTGCATCGCTTACCTCTGAAAGACCAATCGCAGCACGATGACGAGTCCCTAGCTTCATGGAAATATTCGCATTATCCGAAAGTGGCAAAAAACAGCTTGCCGCTATAATTTGATTTCCGTGGATAATGACGGCCCCATCATGCAGAGGTGTATTCACAATAAAAATATTTTTTAAAAGTGCTGCTGATAATTGTCCATTGATGGCGATACCTGTTGCCACATATTCCATCAGTTGGTTTTCACGTGCTATGGCAATAAGAATACCAGTTTTGCTCTCACTGGCGGCCTCCATGCAGCTGACGATATGCGCAATTTGCTCTGTTGCGGCTTTTTCATCAATCGTTTTATGATTTAAAAAAACAGCTGTTCCAGAGCCAAGTCGTTCCAACGCACGACGTAATTCTGGTGCAAAAATCACTGGAATGGCTATAATAAACATCCGTTGTAACTGTACCAATACCCAGTTCACTGTGGATAAGCCGATGTATTCACTAATCACTGTAAAACCTAATAACACAGCAACCCCTTTTGCTAACGGAACTGCTCTGGTTCCTCGAACCATTTCTAAAATCTTATAAATGGCAAAGGCGATGATAAGAATGTCTATTAAATTTATTGGATAGATTAGTGATGGAAAATTTGTGAGAAAACTCGTCACACTTCCACACCCTTTCTATGAACAAGTCTATTTCTATTGTACAACATTGATTCCGAGAATTCATCATGATTTGGTTAAAACTATTTACAGTTCATGCACACAAAAAAAAGAACGTGTACAATCACTTGTACACGTTCTTTTATATTTTTCAATTTCAATATGTAACTCAGCTCGATCCAAGGTTGGCTTCAACAATCGATATAAGAGCACCACTAGAATCGTCGATAATATCGCATTAATAAATGTTGTGACAGAAGTCATTTTTGCCAAAATTTCTGCAGCTTCTTGCGGCATTTCTAAAAGATAGCGCTTGTAGAAATATCCCACTAAAGGATCCATCAAATCAGCAAGTCCCATTCCAACTGCACCAGCCACATCCCCCGGTAAGCTGCCTAACAGTAGCGCTGCTAACACACACATAGCATTCCCTAGATGAATAGAGGTTGCACCACCAGGTGTTGTGATTTTAATCTGCAAAAAAGTAAACACAACAAAACATAATGCTGCCATTAAAGCCGTCTGTGTCAATTTCATTAATTGATTTTTGTCCATAGACGCCCCTCCCCTTTTTTATTCTCCTTCTATTGTACTCAAGATAAAAACAAATAAGAAGATGTATATTTCAATATTTTCTACGATGAGAGAAGCCTTTAAAATTTTTCTACAACAAATAAAGGCCATGCCATAGCATGACCTTTATGATTATTGTTTTCGAGCAATCGTATAATCATCGCCCATTCGATAATAGGGACAATCACAAAATGTATCTGACATAAATTTCTGCAACTCATCCTCATCCAGAGCCATATCACAAACGTAATATTCGAGTTCGTCATCATAGTCATAATACATACAATATTCGCACTTGCTTACAGACATTTTAAAAGCATCTCATTTCTTTATTGAATTATGCTTTTACTTCAGATGGTTTTTTATACATTGCTTCGATAAAGCGAATGGTTTTCGTTTTATTTCTCAAAACAATGGTATGGGTTTTAATGTGTTCGCCAGTTTGTACAATCCCGCGAAGCACATCGCCATCGGTCACACCTGTCGCAATAAACATGACATCATCTACGCTTACCAATTCATTCAAGGTAAATACATGATTCATATCGGTATGGCCCATGGTTTCAGCACGACGAATTTGTTCATCGTTTTCAGGAACCAAGCGTGCTTGCATATCACCACCAAGACATTTAACAGCGGCTGCTGCCAAAACCCCTTCTGGTGCGCCACCAATCCCTAAAATCATATCAATAGCACCTGTTTCCATCGCTACAGTTAAAGCAGGTGCCACGTCCCCATCGGTAATCAATTTTACACGAGCGCCCAACGCTTTGCAGGCTTGTTTGATATGCTCGTGACGTTCACGGTCAAGAAGACAAACCGTCATTTCAGACAAATCCTTGCCAATGGCTTTTGCCACATTTTTCAAGTTTTCTTCAACGGTTTTATCAATGTCAATGGCACCCTTGGCTTTTGGTCCAACAATAATTTTATCCATATACATATCTGGTGCATGAAGTAGGCCACCTGCTTCTGCAATTGCCATAACAGCAATCGCACCATGTTGGTTCTTTGCAGTTAGGTTGGTGCCTTCAAGTGGGTCAACAGCAATATCTACTTCATTGCCCCCTAAACCAACTTTTTCACCAATATAGAGCATTGGTGCTTCATCCATTTCACCTTCACCAATCACAACAGTGCCTGAAATGTGAATGGTATCAAACATTTTACGCATAGCTTCTACTGCAGCACCATCTGCAGAATTTTTTTCCATACGTCCAATCCATTTTTCACAGTTAATAGCTGCTGCTTCTGTGACACGAGCAAATTCAATAACTAAATCTCTTTCCATGATAATATCCTCACGCCTTTCCGTTGCTGCCGAAAATACGGATTTTTTCTGCAACACGTGCTGCCATTTGTTCTCTTGCTCGGCCTAAAATCTTACGTGGATCAATTTCATTTGGTGTTTCTGCCAACACTTCTCTCACACCATCTGTGAACGCTTCACGCAAATTGGTATCAATGTTAATTTTACGCACGCCACGACGAACAGCTTCTTGCAATGCTTCATCAGGCACACCAGAAGAACCATGTAATACAATTGGAATTTGAACGCGTTCTTTAATGGTTGTCAAACGGTCAAAGTCTAATTGTGGAATCCCTTTATATTGACCATGTGCAGTACCAATAGCCACAGCTAAAGAGCGGATACCAGTTTGTTGCACAAAGTAAGCTGCTTCATCAGGATCGGTAAAGGATGCTTCACGTTCAGAAACAGTGACATCATCTTCAGTACCACCGATTTTACCCAATTCTGCTTCAACTGAAATACCTAATGGATTAGCAACAGAAAGAATACGATTGGTCATTTCAATATTTTCTTCCAATGGATGTTTGGACCAGTCAATCATAACAGAGGTAAATCCGTTACCAATGCATTTAATAACTTGTTCAAAACTTGTACCATGGTCTAAGTGCAAAGCGACAGGTACTGTTGCTGCTTCCGCAGCAGTTTTAACAAGGCTTACAATATAATTTAAGCCTGCATATTTCAAAGCCCCTTGGCTTGCTTGGATGATTACTGGAGAGTGCTCTGCCTCTGCAGCCATCATAATTGCTTGAACAATTTCCATGTTGTTACAGTTAAAGGCACCAACAGCATATCCTCCTTGTTCAGCAGCATTCAGAAGTGTATCAACG
The DNA here is from genome assembly GCA_947254645.1 of uncultured Peptococcaceae bacterium. GTDB lineage: Bacteria > Bacillota > Peptococcia > Peptococcales > Peptococcaceae > UMGS1590. The sequence goes on from CAMYDW010000005.1 coordinate 38,259, forward strand.
TTTACTAATGGCATATTTATATCCTCCTTTAAAAGTTTACATACGTTCTGGGGCATCAAGGCCCAATAAATTTAAGACGTTACGCAAAGTGATACGTGTGCAATCTACCAAGACAAGTCTTGCATCACGCACTGCTGTATCGTCTGTAAGCACCTTACAACTATTATAGAAACTATGAAATGCAGTTGCAAGATTTTTAGCATAATAGGCCAAATGATAAGGCGCCAATTCTCTAGCAGCATCAGCCACTTCTTGTGGCCATTCAGCCAATTGGCGAATAAGTTGACGTTCATTGTCATCGATGAGAACGCTCAAGTCAACATCGCTGGCTTTTGGTGTTGGCACACCTGCAACCGAAAGAATACTACAAATGCGCGCATGTGCATATTGCACATAATAGACAGGGTTATCACTGGATTGGGCTTTTGCCAAATCCAAATCAAAATCCATTGCACTATCTGGATTGCGCATCACAAAGAAGAAGCGAGCAGCTTCTTTTCCAACTTCTTCAATCAATTCCTCTAGGGTAACATATTGGCCGCTACGCTTACTCATCTTCACCAATTCGCCACCACGATAGAGACGAACCAATTGCATCAAAATAACGGTAATATCCTCACCAGGATAACCAAGGGCAGTCATCGCCCCTTTTAAGCGTGCAACGTGACCATGATGATCAGCGCCCCAAATATTAATGAGTTTTTTATACCCACGTTCAAATTTATTGCGATGATAGGCAATATCAGCAGCAAAATAAGTTGGGGTTCCATTGGAACGAATGAGCACTTCGTCTTTTTCTTCGCCCCAAGCAGTACATTTTAACCATTGAGCGTCATCTTTTTCATAGACAAAGCCACGTTCTCGTAGTATATCTACCACTTCTTTGACATCGCCTGCACGGTGTAAGCTTTGTTCACTAAACCATTGATCATAGGTGACCCCAAAGCTTTCCAAACCACGGCGGATGCCTGCGACCTTTTCTTCTAGTGCAAAAGCCTTCATTGCTTCACGACGATCTGCTTCAGACATTTCTACAAAGCTTTCACCTTTTTCATCAATCAGGCGTTGAGCTGTCGTGATAATATCTTTCCCGTGGTAGCCATCTTCAGGAATCGTATAATCATCTCTACCAAGAAGTTCAAAATAGCGTGCTTCTACTGATTTACCAAGATTTTCTACTTGATTGCCTGCATCATTAATATAATATTCTTTATCACATGCATAGCCAGCTTTATTTAAAACAGCAGCCAATACATCGCCGAGCGCCCCACCACGGGCATTTCCCATGTGAAGTAGTCCAGTTGGATTGGCACTAACAAATTCTACTTGTACGCGTTCACCTTGGCCGTCATTGCTTTGTCCATAATCCGTATCTTCTTCTTGAATAGCCGCTAAAATTGGATTTAACCAACCATCAACCAAGTAGAAGTTGATAAAGCCAGGACCTGCAATATCAATGCGTTCAATAAGAGACGGACAATCAATACCAGCCACAATTTGCTCTGCAATCATACGTGGATTTTGACGAGCCACTCGTGTGAGTTGCATGGCTAAGTTGGTGGAAAAATCCCCATTGCCTTCATTCTTAGGGGTTTCAATAACAAATTCAGGCAATTCTAATGCTGGTAAGCGTTCTTCATCCATCGCTTTTTGGCAAGCAGCAATAATATTTTCTCTTAAAGATAATGTTGTTTGTTCAATAATATTCATAGGATTCCTCCCAAATTAACAGATGTTTTTATCATAGCATAAAAATAGAAACTTGTACTTTCTTTTATAAAGTTCTTATAAGAAATATACCGATGGTTGCTGTCCTTGACTGTTTCGTTGTGCAATATATTCTTCAGCCAAGGCCAAATCACCAGCATACGGTTCTGCCCCATTTGGTCCTTTTTGCGCCACTTCCCCGCCTTTTCCGAGCAAAAGCACAACAGCGTCCTTTGGTGCAGATAAAATGGCGTCCTTAATGCCATTTTCTCTATCTGTCAAGGACACAAAAGGCACTGAACAGGTAAACGCAGCAGAAATTTCAGCATTAATCGCTTCAATTTCTTCTTTTGCAGGATCATCAGGCACTAGATAGATACGTGTCGCTTCTTTACTTGCTACACGTCCCAAATCTGGACGTCGACTTTGTGCCTTGCTTCCAGCTGAACCAAAAACACAATAAATTGGCATATTAGGAAATTCGTGATGCACTGTTTCAAAAACTTTTCTGAAACTTATATCATTGTGGGCGTAGTCCACAATAACGGTGACACCATCAGCGCTGTGGCGATAAACCATATGTCCCGCCAATTGTACTTCCGCCAGCGTCTCTCTAATGGTATCTTCATCAACCCCTAAAGTAAGGGCCACACTTGAGGCCGCCAATGCATTTTCAACATTAAACAACCCCTTCATCGCTGTACAAATATTAAAAGCTTTATCTTCATATTGAAGTTCAAAAGCCGTCCCTTTTCCTTCATCACTGATATGAACAGCTCGATAATCGGCTTCATTATCAATGGCAAAAGTAGTGACTGCTCCAACCTTCTGCGCACTCTCTAAAATAACATCATAATGCTCGCTATTGGGATTAATATAGGCATGCTTACAGACATCAAACAACATACGTTTACTTGAAAAATAGTCTTCAAAATCTGGATGTTCGATATCACTAATATGATCGGGGGCAATATTTAAAAACACACCATGATCAAATTGAATTTGCCCTACACGATGATACTTTAGCGCCTGACTAGACACTTCAACAATCATTCGGTGCAATCCACTTTCCACAGCATTGTCTAGATGACGATATAAGTCAATATTTTCTGGTGTTGTCAATACGGCCGCTTGGTCCACTTTGCCATCTACCACCCGTGCAGAAGAAGTCAGTCCTGTCATCGGCGCAGCATTTTTTCGCGCATCAGCGTCTAAGATGGCTTTCAATAAGGTTACTGTGGTGGACTTCCCTTTTGTCCCTGTGACACCAATCATGGTAAGCTTTTTCCAAGGAGATTCAAAGAATACATCTGCCACAACAGCCAATGCCTTGCGTATATCCTTTACGATGAGGGAAGTTAATTCCTCCCCTTCATCAAAAGGTCGCATCGCAAGATAAGCAATAGCACCAGCCTCTTTAGCCTTTGCGATATATTCTGGCTCAAAATGAGCCCCTTTACATAAAAATAAGGTGTTGGCGCTGACCTTTCTGGAATCATACTGAATATCCTCAATGATGGCATTGGCATCGCCTTGCCAATAAATCAGTAAGTCCTCCTCGCGCAAACGTATAATAAACTCAGAAAGAGGAATTTGATGTCTCATTTTATACCCCTTCCTTCACATGAACTTCTGCCAAAATAGCGCACCAAGGACCATCTTCTCGCACTTCCTTGATATGAAAGCCTGCATCTGTCAATGCTTTTTGAACTTCCTCTGCACGTTCAATAAGCACACCTGAACAGAGAAATTGTCCTTTTTCCTGAAGGTGGCTTTCTAGCTGTGGGACCAACATTAAAATGACATCAGCCACGATGTTGGCAATAATTAAATCTGCCTTGCCTGTACATTGCTTGAGCAAGTCACTTTTATAGCTCATAATCGTTGCATTGTTTTTAGCTGCATTCATGGCCGCGGCACGCACAGCTATGTCATCATAATCCATTGCATCTACCCGATCAGCACCGAGCGCCTGAGCAGCAATCGCTAAAATACCACTGCCTGTCCCCACATCAAACACTGTCATATTTGGCACAATCAGTTCTTCCAACCAAGCCATACAAAGAGAGGTGGTTTCATGCTCCCCTGTCCCAAAAGCCATTCCTGGTTCAATGCGAATCACTATATCCTCTGGAATATCAGGTTCTAACCATTCGGGCACCACTTGAATACGTGTGCCATAATGCAAAATATGATAATGCTCTTTCCATGATTCTGCCCAATCTTCATCTACAATATCTTGTGTTTCCCATACCACCGTCTCATCAATGGCATGAACAGCCTCTTGTAGCTTTTGATAGCGTCCATGAAAGTCTGCATTTTTTTCAAAATAGCCACTCACCTTTGGCACATCTGCCGATAAAATACCCTCAGAAAATTCATGCGCATCCCAATCATTCCCTCTAGTATGTGCAAGAATCGATTCTGGATCATAGACCATTGTCCCATTTGGAAAATGAATATTAAAAATATCAGTAATAGCATCTAAATGTTGACGATTAACAACTTTACAAGACACTTCTTTCCAGTCCAAAAAAATCACCTTTTTTTCGCATAATCTCGAATCATTATATCATAAAGCCTGTTTTATGTCGCATCATATCAGGGAAATACTATGAATGTTTCCTTTTGCTTAGGATTCATTGATTAATTTTCCACTCATGTGGTCAATGTGCAATGCTAAAAGTTGCACATGTTGAATCGCTTTATCAATTTCTTGATCCACTTCCTCTGCCGATGGATAATATTTAATCCCTAAACGACGAACCATTTCTTTGGTCTTATTAATATCATTTACCAGTTCAACCTGCCCAAAGACAATCACACTCTTAATATTGAGCGCCCATTCTCCTTCTTTAACAAAACCTTTATCATACACACAAAAGGATACGTTGTTATTATGAGTTAGTGCCTCTATTTTATGCCCTGATTTTGCAGTATGAAAATAAAGTATTTTATCTTCCTTATCATAAACATAGTTCATTGGAAAAGCATAAGGATAGCCTTCTTCACCATATACTGCCATGACACCTCGCGGTTCTTGAGTCAAGATGCTTTCGCATTCTTCTATACTGATTGCTTGGTGAAACCTTCTCATTCTTCTAAAATCCATTTTCGATCCTCCATCCATGCAATAAATGTCTTTCTTCTCTGACGATTCACCATCGTCCTACCAATAAAAAAGCGTCGAGAAAATTTCTCAACGCTTATCCCTTCATCTGTAAAAACCACCTGCTGCCAAAAATCCAGCAGTCAATCCTGTCCAAGCCAAAGATTGATTGAGAAGCAGCATGGCCAAATCATAAGTAGATGGCACATAAGGATCAATATAACGGCCAACCCATGGAATCGCTAGCACACACACAATCCATAAAAGAAGTACATATCGTTTTACGTGAAAACCACTTGCTACTCCTAAAATACCCGCCCCTAAAATAAGCCCAATTAAAAATTGATACACCTGTAATTCAATCATACCGACAACGGTACCATCACTGGCCAATGAATTGGTATCGATACCGATAGTAGATAAAAACATTTTTACAATCACTGCCAAGAGCAGCATGAAAAATAATCTTAAGCCTCTCACACTAGCCCTCCTTTTCTTTATCAATAATCGTTATTACTATATCATACTTCTACTACGAAAAAAATATCAGGCAAGCATTCTCTTTATATTTATTAAGACAAAAAAAATCAACGTCTTAAGACGTTGATTTTTTACTCTCTTATGCGTTTTTATTTGCAGGAACACTTGCCTTATAAGCACCATCTGCATACACGCCATCCATAATACGGCCAAAATAAGCTGCATTCACATCGGATCCACCACGATTTTCCACATGATTCACCATCACGCACATCGTACAGGTAGGATTATTTAAATCACTACCAACAAACCAGCCTAAATTAATAGAGCCATTTGGTCCAACTTCAGCAGTGCCTGTTTTACCAGAAAAAGCCCCAAAGCTTCTATCTGCATATGGGTGTGAAATAAGAATAGATTGTCGTAAGGCATTATTGATAAAATCAATGTGGGCTTGAGTAGCCACACCATCAATCCATACTTCTGGACTTTCTTCGAGCAGATAGCATGGTTTCATAATCTTACCACCATTTTGTAAAGATGCATAAATCAAGGTCTGTTGTAATGGACTGACCTGCACTTGGTACTGACCATAAGAAGAATCTGCCAATCCTGTTTCGTGACCATCGTCTATGCCACCTTTTTCTGTAATTTGGCTTTTTTGAATTGGATAGGCACCTGGTACTTTTTCACCAATGCCAAGTTTTTTCATACCATTATTAAATTTATCATAGCCCATATCCAAACCAACACGCGCAAAGAAAATATTGTCCGAATAAATCAGTGCTTGTTTTAAACCTATATAGCCATTGATTGGTACTACACGATGGACTTTATAACTGCCCCAACCACCAGGTGGCGCCCAGTCCTCTCCGTAAATTGGATAGGTGGTATCTGTTGTTAAGGTGCCTGCCTGCAATCCAATAAGTGTGGTTAATAATTTCTGTGTAGAGCCTGGTGTAAAACGGTCTGCAAAAATACCATTATCTGGCTGTCTATTCGCCGCTACCATATCATTATATTCCTCTACCGTCATACTATTATCAAGCCAGCGCTCTGGATCATAAGAGAGTCCATCTACCATGGCCAGTACTTGCCCTGTAGAAGGTTCTACTGCAGCGACTGCTGAAAATTCACCACTTACTACCTCATAAGCTCTTTGTTGCACCTTCATATCTATTGTTGTAGTGATGTCTTGACCATCTTCTGATTGGCTTTCAAAAACAATATCCTTTGGATGATCACTAAGGGTCACCTTAATACCACTCTTGGCTCTGAGTTTATCTTGATAAGCCTTCTCTAAGCCTGCACGTCCAACTTGTGTCCCAATAGATACATCATTCACACTGCCACTGTCAATTTCGGCACCTGTTGCAGCACGTACATACCCCACAGCAGCAGAAGTCATTTCACCATATGGATATTGACGAATGCCGTTGGCATCATCCTTTGCCAGTATTTCTCCATTTCGTGCAAAAATAGTGCCTCGTTTCCCTGACTTTACATCAATTTTTACGTCATTTTTCATTGTTAATTGTGGAAAAACAGATTCTGGCTGCCAATGAATTTTTACATCATCCCCATGTTTTTTGAAAACAAGGGTTGTTTCTTTTTCTATATCACCACTGCTTGTTGTTAAAACAACTTTTGCACGATAGGCTATCAAATCACCTTTGCTTGCTTTTGAATCTTTTCTTAGGTGCTTATAATCGACTTTTTTCACGGCTAAGGTATTATAAAAAGAATCTAATCGATTTTTAATATCCTCTTTGCTATATGTTTTTTGAGTGCCTTCATCAGATGCAGCATAGATTTTCTCTGCATCTTGTGTTTCTAAAATATCTACCATACTGTTTAGATGATTCTTATAGGTACTGCTTTCACATCCAGCCAAGCCCAATGTCAGCACTGTCATACAGATCAAGCTGATTATTTTTCTTTTTTGATTTTTTTCCACTGACTAGTTTACCCCCAAATTTTTCTCTACAATATCCATGATTACACCTGACTTTACATCCATTGCAGTAGCATTATCAAAAAGTTTTTCTACCAATGTCAACGCAAAATAACCAGCTGCCCCTGCTCCACATGCGGTAATAACATTGCCATCAGTTACCACAGTTTCATCTGTTACACATTTTGCAGTGGTTATTTTTTCACGCCATGTTGGGTAGCAAGTTGCTACCTTATCCTTTAAAACACCTGCTTCATCTAATACCTTTGGGCCTGCACATAGCGCACTGATCCACTTATTATTCTCTGCCATTGTACGGATAAATGACAACACATTCTTGTTATCAATGAGATTTGGTACGCCTGGTACACCCCCTGGCACCACAACCATATCATAATCTTCTGGCACAATGTCTGCCAAAAATGTATCTGCTTGTACCATCACATGGTGCGCACTTTCCACTGTGATATCATCTGTGATGCTCACGATATCTACAGTTGCACCTGCACGACGTAAGTAATCAACTGGTGTTAGCGCTTCTACCTCTTCATAGCCTGGCGCCAATAATACACATACACGTTTGTTCATCATCGACACTCCTTTAATGATTCTTTGTTCGTTTTTATACTATGTTTCATTATACCTATAATCGCTTGTCCATGCCATAAAAAAGCCAATGTTTTATAAAATAATAAAAAACATTTTTCCAGCCCCCATCTATTATGATACTGTTTTAATAGATAAAAAGATGTCTATATAAAAATTAAGAAAGAATAGTAAGGAGTGTATATTTTATGGCTTTTATGGAAATCACACTATTACCTATTGGCACCAACACCACGAGTTGCAGCCCTTATATTGCAAAGGTGTTAGATGTAATAGACACTTATCCAACTATTTCTTATGAATTAAATCCAATGGGAACCACCCTTGAGGGTGAATTAGGTGAGCTTTTCCAATGTGTTCAGGAAATGCAAGAAACTATTTTTAATACTGGAGTGGAACGTGTATACACCGTCATTAAAATTGATGATAGACGCGATCGCTACCAATCTATGAGTGAAAGAGTCCAATCGGTGAAGGAGAAAAAACATGACAAATAATCAACTACACGTAATTTTAGCAACTGCTTTAGACAAAGTAGCAGATAACAAAAATGAAACCAATATTTTATTGAAAAGATATGGCATTGCACAAGCATTGGCTGTTGAAGAACAACTTTCTGATGATGACACCAATATTTTAAGTGCTGCTACCTTATTATATGATTTTAATGATGGTCCTGGAGACGCTGCAGAAGGCCTTGAAGGCAATATGTATCAACCAATCAAGGTTTCTAACTACATTAAACAATTATTAGAAGAAACCACTGTCCCACCCTTTGAAGCATCTGCCATTGCATCATTGGTTGGATTAAAAGAGTATGGCAACGATTTCGATAACCCACTCCATCAACTCTTGTTAGAAACTGACTTATTGGTTCGTCTAACCGAAGAAAATATAGATGCGACTGTTCTTGAAGAAGCAACAGCAAAATTTAAAACTGCTGCAGGTATTCGTCGTTATAAAGCAATGACCAACGAAAACGTTTAATTATTATAAAAGAGTCCCTTTTCTTAAGAAAAGGGACTCTTTTTATATGCTTCGTATGATGAATTTGTAGGATGCGTTAAAAAATGTAGATGATGCAATTCCTTTAAATAAGCATTTTCTGCCTTTAGCTTAAAAAGTTCACACTCTAACCAGCGGATATAGGACTCATAAGAGACATCCTTATGCTTATCTAAGAAAAAGAACTTTTTCTCTTTATTCTTTCTAGGCTGAGAACACATGTCCATTTTCTCCTTTTATGCTACCTACTATTCTGGTAGCAAATAAACACCCACACCCACTAGTCCTGGACCAGTATTAATGCCTAAGCAAGGACTTAAGACAATATTATCTAGTAACAATGTCGCCTTGCCTTCTTCTTCAGCTAATAGCATCTTAACTTTTTCCATATCACTTTTAGCTTCTGCTTCACAATAAGCGAGGATATAACGTGAATGTCCCTTCACATACTCTTTAATCGCATCTGCAATGAACTGCAAGCTTTGTTTTCGTCCGCGTGCTTTTCTAGCAATATAATACACGCCATCTTTATCGCAAGAGATAACAGGTTTGATTTTAATAGCCATCCCCAAAAGGGAAGCCACATGACCAATACGCCCACCCTTGCGCAGATATTCAAGAGTGTCCAATGAAAAGAAAATATCCGTCTTAGTCACTTGCGCTTCTAATCTTTTCCAGATATCTTCCGCACTCATTCCAGCATCGATGCATTGTAAGGCATCGATGCCAAACATCCCAGCGCCGATACCAATGCTTTTTGTATTAAGCACCTTAATCTCCATTCCTGGATAATCTTTGGTCAAAAGATTCATAAAGTTATTGGTACCACTCAATGCTGCTGAAACAGTCACAATAATTGCTTTTTCAAAGCCTGCATTGCGTGCACGGTCTAAAATAGCAATAATATCTTCCCCGCTAGGCAAGGAAGTTGTAGGGATTTCTTCCGAAAGACGAGCATATACCTCTTCTGTTGTAATCGTTTCACCATCAATATATTCACGATCTTTATAAATCACACGAAAAGGAACAATAAATAAATCCTCGCGCGCATAATAACTACGTGGAATATCGCATCCTGTGTCTGCAATGATTGCTAATTTTTGTTTATTCATGAATGATTGCCTCCGTTAATCCAATCCATCATTTCATGACTATTCATGGTTTGAGGATTTAAATGCAACACTTTTTCCGAAAACATCTTACTGGCCAAAGATAATGTAGCCATGTAAGTTCCTTGTAAATAAATAGGCATGCTTAATAGAAATGTTTTACTCACATCTTCACCAGATGCGACTCGAGAAATATAATCTAAGCTTTTTTCAAATTGTCTACAAAACAAATTGTATGCTGTGCCATAACTCCCTTTGCAGGAATGCACCTGTAAATAAATACCCTGTTGAATATCCGTCAAAGAAAGTACTGGTTTTAACAGAACATAAATCATCAAACAGGCTATGTGAACACGTTTATAACGTTTCTTTTCTGGTTTTTGAATCAATCCTTTTTTGACATAATTGTTAACCATTGCTGCTGTTAATAAAGGGTCGACTTCTTTCTGATAGCCTTCCTGGATGTTCAAAAATTGGAGCCGCTCATTAATATAGGACAACACTTGATCCAAATATAAATCAAATTCTGGTAATTCTTCCCAACGAGGTAAGTGGACATCCTTCAATTCTCTAGACCATTGATTCAGTGCTTCTGCGAAATGAGACATTCAATCCCTCCTTATTATTTTTAATATAACATGTTTATAGTGACTAGTCAATCTAGTTTTCAAAATTATATTACATAATAAAAAAACAGTCTATTGACTGCTTTTTTTATTTTTTTTGAAAGATACACGAATCGTCGTGCCAGAACTACCATCACTTTCAAGAACTATATTGGCACAATGCTTTTGTGCAATATGTTTAACGATGGATAAACCTAGACCACTGCCCTCAATCGCACGTGAATGACTTTTATCGGCACGATAAAAGCGTTCAAAAACACGCTCTTGTAGTGCAGCAGGAATGCCTTGACCATTATCTGTCACTGACAAAATAACATGATCGTCATCTTCTGTTAACGATACATCAACAAATCCCTTTGGATGATTGTATTTGATGGCATTGTCACAAAGATTAAAAACCAGTTCATATAATAAGGCAGGTATGCCATGAATTGGGGAAACTTTTCCGTGACAAGTACATTTTAAGTCGTGTTTTGACGCCTTTTCAGAAAGCTGTTTGAAAACCTGTTGAACAATTTCTTCCAAAGAAACATCCCTCGCCAAATCAGACTCTTTATTTTCATCCATTTTAGATATCTTAATAATATTATCAATGAGCGCATTCATATGACTGGCTTCTTGATAAATCTGTTGAATAAATTGTTTTTTATCCTCTTCTTTAACAATATCATTCATCAATAACTCTGCACATCCTGAAATGCTGTGCAATGGTGTTTTAAGCTCATGGGAAACATTGGCACTAAATTCCTTTCGCAATATCTCCGCTTCTATCTTTTCGGTACGGTCCATAAAAAGCAAGACCCATCCATGTATATCATCATTCGATAACACGGGATTGATATTTAAAACATAGTGGCGCCCATGAATGTCTGCCAATGTATCCACACCACTTTTCCCAATTGGCATTTCAAGAAGTTGTTGAAGAGTGATATGACGATAAATGGTTAAAATATTTTTGCCTTGAGGATTGTCTTTGACATCCAAGAGATGTTCTGCACTTTTATTCATGCTCAAAACAGCTCCCTCGCTATTGAGTAATACAATCCCCTCCTTCATGTTGTCCACCACTGTTTGAAATTCCTCATGCTGATGATTGAGTTGCTCTTTTTGAGCAGCGATTTCTTTGTGCTGTTGATGAATGCGTCCCAAAAATGGTGCCATTTCTTCGTAGGTATCATTTTCTAATGGGCTATCTAAATCAATGCGATTAAGGGGCGCAATCAATCTTTTTGAGAGGCGTGATGCAATCCACACAGCAATGCCAATCATTAAAACAAAGAAAAAACACAATGGCTTTGCTAGCAGCCATAGAAAAGCAATCGTGGTATCTACACTGGTGGAGATACGCACCACACTGCCATCATTTAATTTTTGTGCCACATAAATTTCTTTATCAAGCATCGTGGTAGACTGGCGTTCAATGCGGCCAATACCATAAGCTTGTGCATCTATAAATTCTTGTCTATTGCGATGATTTTCCATTTTTGTGATATCTTTTACGCTATCATACAAAACCCTACCATCTTGAGCAATAAAGGTCAGACGGTATTCTTCTGTATCAATAGACTTTAAGTAATCCATGCCTTCTGTTTCTACTGCTTTTGCAACATATTGGGTTTGGGCGGTCAGTTGATTCATCTTATCGGCATTGATATGTTGATAGGTCACACCCAGCATCATAGACAAAGCAATCAATATCGTTAAAAAAGCAGTGCCAAAAATATAAAGAAATATTTTCTTTTTCATGCTTCGCTCTCCATTTTGTAGCCTACACCACGTATGGTTTCTATATAATCGCCACAGTCCCCTAGCTTTTGCCTCAAACTACGAATGTGTACATCAACGGTACGTGTTTCTCCATCATAATCTTGATTCCAAATGAATTCTAGAATCTGGTCTCTAGAAAAAGCACGTCCTGGATTTTTCATAAAAATATGCAAGAGTTCAAACTCTTTATAGGTCAATTCTATTTTTTGGCTTTGCGCATAGACACTCCGTTGCACAGGATCTAACACCAATTGACCAATACTAAGCGTGGTTGGCTTATTTTTTTCACAACGTCTGAGCACTGCACGCACACGAGAAACCATTTCCAACATACTGAAAGGCTTCACTAAATAATCATCTGCACCCAAATCTAGGCCAATCACTTTATCATATTCCATGCCTTTTGCCGTTGCCATAATAACTGGAATATCCTGGGTATGTCCTTGATTTTTTAAGGCCTTTAAAATATCAATGCCATCTTGATCTGGCAGCATAATGTCTAACAAGATGAGGGATGGTGCGATTGATGTATCCAAGGCTTCCCAGAGGGCTTTTGCACTTTCAAGTCCCGTCACTTGAAAGCCTGCCGCTTCTAAGGCATAACACATCATGTTTCTAATGCCATCTTCATCTTCTACACAAAAAATCATGTTATAGCCTCCCCTCTGCAGCCTGTTGCAGAATATTCTACCCACTGGCCGATATTGACTGCATGATCTCCAATACGTTCATAATATTTGGCAATCATCAATAAATCCAATGCCCTGTTGCTCTCAGCCTCTGTTTGTGCTTCCTTAAATAATTCTGCAATGTTGTTTTTTGTCTTAACAAAATAATCGTCCACAATGTCATCATATGCCACAACCTCTGTTGCTAAAACAAAATCCTTTTTGGCATAAGCGTCAATGGCATCGGTGACCATTTTAATCGTTGCTTCAGACATTTCTGCAAAATAAGCAATGGTCACTGGTGTCAATTTTTCTTGCATCAGCAACGTTTCAGTAATATCTGTGGCTTGGTTCCCAATACGACTCAAATCTGTAATCATTTTAAGAGCGGAGGTGATGGCACGTAAGTCGCACGCTACTGGCTGTTGTAAGAGTAATCTCAAACAAAGTGCTTCAATTTCTCTTTCTTTTTCGTTAATCGTATTATTTTCCTCAATGGTTTCGGCTGCACACTGTGCATTTCCTTGCAATAAAGCCTTAGTAGCGCCTGCAATGGCATTTTCACATAAGGTCCCCATAATAATCATTTCATGGCTTAAAAGCTCTAATTGTCCATACAAGTTTTTTTTCATCAGCCAAATCTCCCTGTGATGTAATCTTCTGTACGTGAATCTCTCGGTACGGAAAAAAGTGTTTCTGTGTTATTGTATTCAATTAAATCACCAAGCAAAAAGAACGCCGTTTTATCTGATATACGTACAGCCTGCTGCATATTATGAGTTACTATAATAATCGTATAGTTTTCTGCTAATTGCAACACCAACTCTTCAATTTTTGCTGTGGAAATAGGATCCAACGCACTGGTCGGCTCATCCATTAACAATACTTCAGGATTAACAGCTAAAGCACGAGCAATACAGAGACGCTGTTGTTGTCCACCAGATAGTCCTAACGCAGAGCGCTTTAATCGATCTTTGACTTCATCCCAGATAGCAGCATCACGCAATGATTTTTCAACAATTTCGTCCACCTGTACCTTTGAACGGATTCCATGCGTACGAGGGCCATAGGCCACATTATCATAAATGCTCATTGGAAAGGGATTGGGTTTTTGAAAAACCATCCCCACTCGTTTACGAAGGTGATTCACGTCCATTGATTCATAAATATTTTCACCATCTAGCAAAATCCGACCTTCGACTTTACAATGCTCTATCATATCATTCATACGATTTAATGATTTTAGTAATGTCGATTTACCACAACCAGATGGTCCAATAAAAGCAGTCACCTCATTGGCAGCAATTGATAAATTAATATCATGCAACGCATGAAAATCACCATAATATAATTGTAAATTTTCTATATCAAACTTTCCCATATTAATGCTCCCTATTCAAAAATTTTGCAGCAGCTTCTGCTAATAAATTCAAGCCAATCACAATAAATAAAAGCACGACTGCTGTTGCATAGGTTTGATGAAGAAAAAGGCCTTCTCCAGAAATAACATACATATGCACCGCCAAGCTACGTGCTGAATCTGAAGTTGCCATGGCCACTTTTGCCACAGTCCCTGCGGTAAAAATCAATGCCGCTGATTCGCCAACAATTCGCCCAATACTCAAAATGACCCCAGATAAAATACCAGGCATGGCCGCTGGTAAGACCACTTGCATAATCGTACGCAATTTGCCTGCCCCTAAGCCATAACTGCCTTCTCTATAGCTATTTGGCACCATAACTAAGGCCTCTTCTGTGGTACGTAAAATAATAGGCAACACCATAATAGCGAGGGTTAAACTACCTGATAAAAGAGATAACCCCAAATGACAGAACTTCACAAAAAAAATGGCACCAAACAACCCATAAACGATGGATGGAATACCAGTAAGGGTTTCCGCTGTTAATCGAATCAACCAAATAAATCGATTATTTTGCTTGGCGTATTCGACTAGATAAATTGCTCCACCAATCCCCATCGGCAAAGCCACAATAAGGGTCACGATGACAATAAACAATGTATTGATAAAAGCTGGCAGCAGCGACACATTTTCAGAGGTATATGTCCAAGCAAATAATGACGGGGTGATGTATGGAATCCCTTTGACTAAAATGTAGCCAACTATCGCCATAATCGTCAAAAAAGTAAGACCTGCAGCCAAATGTACCAGCGAGGACATCACGATGGAGAACAAACTTTTTTTATGATCCGACTTTTGCTTAACCATGTCGCTCACCTCTTTTTAAAAGCGCTAAAACCAGATTAATGAGAAGAATAAATACAAATAAAATGACGGCTGTACCAATAAGCGCCTGACGATGTAAATCAGTGGCATAGCCCATTTCTAGCACAATGTTCGTGGTCATCGTTCGCACGCCATCTAGCAGGCTTTGTGGAATCATGACTTGATTGCCAGCAACCATGATCACAGCCATGGTTTCACCTATTGCACGCCCCAACCCTAAAACAATACCTGTTAAGATACCTGATTTAGCCGCTGGAACCATGACTAGAAAAATACTTCTTTCGTGGCTCGCTCCTAAACCAATGCTGGCTTCATAGTAGCTTGTTGGCACTGAACGAATAGACGTTTCTGCCATACTAATAATGGTTGGCAAAATCATCATGCCAAGTAAAATAGCCGCTGCCAACACACTCAGTCCACGTCCTCCAAAACTTTCTCTAATCCAAGGCACCAAAACCATTAAACCAAAAAAGCCATAAACCACAGAAGGAATACCTGCCAATAATTGTACGCCTGATTTAAAAAACCGATAATATTGAGCTGAACAATAATACACCATGTAAATAGCAGTGAGCACACCAATAGGTACACCTATAATCAGTGCACCTATTGTCACATACACACTCCCAACAATCATTGGGAAAATGGAGAAAAGATGGTTGGTTGGCCGCCACTCCATCCCAGTTAAAAATTGCCACAAACCAATTTCTTTAATTGCTGGTAGACCATTTGAAAAGAGAAAAAGACAGATGATTGCCACTGCAATAACAGACAAGCTGGCAGCCGCTAAAAAAATACCATGCATGCCTTTTTCTAATAATTGATTTGACGATTTTTTATGCTTCATCGTGTTTGATACCTTGCCACTCATTGATTTCTCCTAAATAAATACTTTTTACTTCTTTCGCAGTCATATTTTTAATAGGGTTGTCATTATTGACGATGACAGCAATACCATCTTGCGCAATAGATTGAACCGTTAGCGCTTCTTTTGTTTCGGCACCTTTTAACGCGCGTGATGCCATCCCGATATCGCAAGTTCCATCAATAGTATTTGTAATCCCTGTTGAAGAGTCACTTTGTTGAATTTCAATACTAACATCTGGATTAACCTTTATATAAGCTTCTTTTAGCTTTTCCATAATTGGCGTAATAGAGCTAGAGCCAGAAACAACCAGCTTCCCTTTCAAGCCACTCTTTTTTTCATAAGCTGCGCCATCATCGCTGCCAACATAGCCAGCATCTTGAATAATTTGTTGACCATTTTTACTCATCATGTAGGCAACAAAATCTTGACCAATCTCAGATAATCCTTCTTTATAGACGATGTTAAGGGGTCTAGATATCTTATATTCACCGGATTTGATGGTTTCAGGGCTTGGTTTTACCCCATCAATGGCAACTGTTCTAATCGTATCATTGACAGAGCCTAATGAGATATAACCCACTGCATAACTATCTTGAGCAACTGTTGTCATCATCACGCTTGTGTTGTTTGTTTCAACAATAGAGGTGCTTGTTTTATCTACTTTCTTCCCATTTTCCTCTACTTCTATCCCTAACAATTCAATGAAAGCGCCTCGTGTACCAGAACCATTTTCTCGTGTTGTTGCATGAATACTTTTTGACCAATCAAAAGCATCCGCTTTTCCACCGTTTTCTGTTGCGCCGTTCCCGCAACCAGCTAACACACCGACACATAAAAGCAGCGATAAACCGACCCATTTCCATTGTTTCATTCTTCAATTCCCTCTTTCTCTTATTTGTTGAACTGGTTTCTATAGTCTTGATGATAATGTACCAGTGTAAAATGAAAAACGGCTTTTATGTTAAATCTATGTAAAATCATCTTTTAATAAAAAAAGATGCATGGGAAAACCCAAAGCATCTTTTTCATTTATTCTTTTATTAAGCGGAATGAGGCCGATGAAAAACAACGGAACATAATGCAACCAATAGCAGTAGGATGAGCTTCCAGCTAATCTGTTTTTTCCATACCTTTCTCCTTTGTGAGCGCTCACGAGCTACTTCATTATAATAGCACAATTCAGCCACATCACTCCTATAGAAATACATGACATTAAATTTTCTCAATAAAAAAAGTATCTGCCTTTCAGACAGATACCTTTTTATATTTTATTCAGCGTTTTCAAAAATAACACTATCATCAGTAAAGGATGCAATACGTGCTTGACTATAGACATCATAGCCCATTGCACGATATTTATCCCCACCACCTTGAAATACCTTTTCAATGGCAATACCGATTCCCACCACATCAGCACCAGATTGAGCACATACATCTAACATGCCACCAAGGGCCTGTCCTACAGCAAGGAAATCATCGATTAAAAGCACCTTGTCCTCTGTTGTAAGAAATTTCTTGTCCACACGGATGCTATACTCTTTTTTCTTGGTGTAAGAGTAAACCTTACTCGTATACACCTCATCGCCAAGGGTGGCAGATTCTGTTTTCTTAGCAAAAACAACTGGCACACCCAAATAATGTGCTGCTGCAAATGCCACTGCGATGCCAGAAACCTCGAGAGTGAAAACTTTAGTAATACCAGAATTTGCAAAATGCTCTGCAAAATCTTTGCCCATTTCCATAAATAAAGCAGTGTCAATCTGATGGTTCAAAAAATGATCGACCTTTAAGATGTTGCCAGGCAAAACACGCCCTTCACTTTTAATTTTTTCCTCTAAAAGCTTCATTATCTTTCATCCCTCTTTTCAACAAGTACCATATTTAAAATTAATGCCGCTAATGTACCAGTAGAAATACCTGATGAGAAAATCATTTGAATTGCACTAGGAAGATTTTGTAGGATGTCTGGCTTCACAGTGACACCAATCCCAAGTGCAAAAGCCACTGAAATAATAAGCAATTCTCTATCTCCTAAATGAATAAAAGAAAGGGTCTTAATCCCTTGCGCCGCCACAAGGCCAAACATAATCACCCCTACACCACCTAAAACAGCAGATGGCATGACAGCAATCAAGGCACTTAATTTAGGAAATACCCCTAAAAAAGCCAAAATAATCCCAGCTAAAATCATCACACGACGACTTGCGACCTTTGTTAAGGTGATTAAGCCAACATTTTGTGAGAAAGCAGTGTTTGGTCCTGCACCAAACAAGCCTGAAATAGCGGAACCAATCCCATCACAAAGCACCCCTGAAGCAACTCTGTCGCTAGAAAGCTTTTGATTTGAAGATTCGCCAATCGCAATCATAATCCCTACTGTCCCAATCGTGGAAACCAAGAAAGCTGGCACAAAAGCTAAAGTAGAAGCCAAATCAAAATGAAAACCATATTGTAAGATTCTTGGAAAAGCAATCCATTTTGCATCTGCCACTGCTTGTAAATTAACCATCCCCATCGGAATACAAACAATATAACCTGCTACCATTCCAATGAATACAGCAGCAGTACTCATAATCCCTTTTCCAAAATGATGCAAAAATAAAGTAAATAACATAATAGAGAAAGCGACACCAAGATTTTTTAATGAACCGTAATCTTGTGCACCCACGCCCCCAGCTGCCCAGTCAATACTAACAGGCAACAAGGTAATACCAATTAAGCTGACTACTGTCCCGGTAATAAGTGGCGGAAAGAACTTCATTAAGGGCTTAATAAAACGACTCAAAATCACTTCTACTAAAGAGCCTGTGATTGTCGCAGTAATAATCCCAGCAATACCAAACTGACTCCCAACACTAATGGATGGATTTACAAAAGTAAAGTCCGTCCCCATCATACCTGGCACCCTTGATCCAATAGGTCCCACTCCTCGTGATTGAAGAATTGTGGTAATCCCAGAAGCAAAGATGGTTGCACTCACCATAATAGAGGTTTGTTCAACACTAAAATTTAATACCGCACACACCACCAAGGGCACCGCAATAATCCCCGCAAAGGCTGCTAAGATATGTTGGAGCGCCAATACCAAAGACATCGCAAAAGGTGGCTTATCATCAATACCGTAAAGGAGGCGGTCTGTTTTACTCTCAGCACCATCATTCATCATTTTTTCTTCCATTATTCTCTCCCCAGCAAATTATTTATAAATATTAATAAATTCAAGGATATTATTATATCAAATAACAAATCATCAATAAATAACAAATGCAGATTTTCTATCACAAAAAAATATATATTAAACAAAATCTTTAGCAATCATTTTGATGCCACTAATAATTTTATAAATAAAAAAACAGATAAATTTCTAAGTTGAAATTTATCTGTTTACTGATGGCGGCACAGGGACTTGAACCCCGGACACTACGGGTATGAACCGTATGCTCTAGCCAGCTGAGCTATGCCGCCATAAGCTGATAACCAGAGTTGAACTGGTGACCTCCACCTTACCAAGGTGGCGCTCTACCAACTGAGCTATATCAGCAAGATTGCGGGGACAGGACTTGAACCTGCGACCTTCGGGTTATGAGCCCGACGAGCTGCCAACTGCTCCACCCCGCGGCATTATAAAATGGAGGGAACAGGATTCGAACCTGTGAAAGCACAGCTAACGGATTTACAGTCCGTCCCCTTTGGCCAACTTGGGTATCCCTCCATATGAAGCTTGTTGAACTTGCTTTAACTCAACCAGCGAAGATAATATTACCATGCAATTCGCTGAATGTCAATCGTTTTTGAAAAGTTTTTTTATTTTTTTTTAGTTTTTTTGCCAGAATGAATCATTTCATACAATTTTTGCCTAATATCATGGTCTAATTGAGCATCTAAAGGGTTGGATGCCTCTGGTATTTTTTTTAATTCTTGTCGACTCAGCGCTTTCTGATGGAAAACCATGCTGTGCAATTCCATCGCTGATAGTCGTAACCCACCTTGGGCAAGAACGGTTTCTTGCTCAAGGCGATCACTTGTGGCGACATAAATCTGTTGATGTCTTGGTAGTTGAGCCACCAAGCGCTCAATGGCCATATCTGCTGTACTGCCTTCTGCTGTAAAGATAATTTCAATATATGGATTTTCTACATAAGTGCCTCTATTGCCTTTAACACGCCAGCCATCAAAAACCAATATGGTATGAAAGCCGCTGGATACAGCATACTCTGTTAAATAATCAATTAATTTTTTGCGTGCTTCTTCTAAGGAGTCTTCACGCACATTAACCAATTCTGGCCAGGCGCCAATAATATTATAACCGTCAACGACCAGATAGGTCTTCATACTATCCCTCCATACGTCTACTTATTTCAGAGAGCACTACCCCTGCAGCGACAGATGCATTCAGTGAATTAATTTTTCCTCTCATAGGAATTGATACCGTAAAATCGCATTGTTGACTCACCAAGGGACGCATGCCATGGCCTTCATTACCAATGACAATCGCCAAGGCCCCTTCTAATTTAGCTTTATAGATGTTTTCTCCATCCATAGCCGTACCGCAAACCCATAGACCTTCCTTTTTTAAATCCTTAAGGGTCTGTGCAATATTGGCCACACGTGCCACAGGAATATATTGAATAGCCCCAGCAGCGGCTTTTGCAACGGTACCTGTTAAAGAAGCGGCTCGACGCTTCGGAATAATCAAGCCATGTGCACCAAAGGCATCGGCATTACGCATAATGGCACCAAGATTGTGTGGATCTTCTATTTCATCCAAAACCAATACAATTGGTTTTTCCCTTTTTTCGCGTGCACGTTCTAAGATTTCTTGCCATTCCACAAAAGAGACTTCTGCAACAGAAGCATACACCCCTTGGTGATTTTGACCTTTAAATAACTGGTCCAACTTTTTTCGTTCTGCCTGCTGAACTGGTATTTGTCTTTCTCTTGCAAGTTGATAAATATCATCAATGATTTTATGCTTGGTCCCTTTTACAATATAGATTCTATTGATTTCTGTCCCACTAATAATTGCTTCTTTGACAGGATTACGGCCATAAATTTCACTCATTGTTGATATGCCTCCAAACACTTAGGATTATTATTTTTAAAGTAACAAATTTTGAATGCTTTTCCCTTTTCTTCATCTTCTCGCAAAACCTCTGCCAACTCCCAGTCAACATTTTTTGCTAGATTCGGAAAATAACTGTCGACACTTTCATAAGCATATTCAAGACAAGTGACATAGCCACCTTTACAGTAAGGCAGCAAGGATTCATATAAGCTTGCCCCACCAAGAAGAAAGACATCTTCTCGATTCAAGCGGGTAAGGGTCGCTTCTAGTTCTGAAATAGAATGGACTAATATCACATCGCCATTTGGGACAAAATCACAATCTCGAGTAAGAACAATATTGACACGATTAGGCAAAGGTTTTTTATTTGGGAAACTTTCTAATGTCTTGCGCCCCATCACCACCACATGATTGGTTGTTGTTGCTTTAAAAAACGCCATATCCTTTGACAAATGATCCAATAGGCCCCCTTGATAGCCAATGCCCCAATTGCTATCTGCTACAACAATAAACTCCATTGTTACTCCTATTCTGCAACTGGAATGCGTTGCCCAAACTCGTGAAATCGATAGTTCTCTAGCACAACATCTTCTACTGTAAAATCGTAGAAATCTTGAATATCAGGATTTAATTTAAACGTAGGTGCTGCAAAGCCATCTTTTGCCAGAAGCTCTTCCACCAATGGCACATGACGATCATAGATATGTGCATCTGCAATGACGTGTACAAACTCTCCAGCTTCTAAACCGCTCACCTGAGCAATCATATGAACCAAGGTGGCATATTGTGCAACATTCCAATTATTTGCAGTCAACATGTCTTGGCTACGCTGATTTAATATAGCATTGAGTCGATTCCCACTCACATTAAAAGTCATACTATAAGCACACGGATAGAGGCCCATTTCATGTAAATCATGATGGTTATAGATATTGGTCATAATGCGGCGGCTATTTGGCTGATGCTTCAAATCATATAAAACACGATCAACTTGGTCAAATAAGCCTTCTGCATACTGATGCTTTAATCCTAGCTGATAACCATATGCTTTCCCAATGGTTCCTTCATCGTCTGCCCAGGCATCCCAAATATGGCTACGCAACTCACTGATACGATTGGATTTTTTTTGCCAAATCCATAGCAATTCATCGATGGCATTGACCATATTTGTTTTTCTAAGGGTAAGAATTGGAAATTCATCTTGAAGTTGATAACGATTCACTAAGCCAAAACATTTAATCGTGTGTGCTGGTGTGCCATCAGACCATTTTGGTCGAACATCATACGCTGTATCCCAGACACCTGTGTCAAGAATTTGACGCATATTTTTTTTAAACAAGTCATCCGCATAGGTCATGTTTTTATTCTCCTTCTTGTAACTCTTTCAGTTTATCAAATACCCATTGCAAGCGCTTTTCATCGTCACATAGATACCAATAACCGATAATGGCTTCCACAGCTGTGGCACGGCGATAGTCTTGAGTATTGGCATTTTTAGGCACAATACCTTTGGCATTGCGTCCTCTTTTGAGTACGCCAGCTTCAATTTCGTTTAGCGCTGGTTCGATCAGCCCATAGAGGGCCGATTGTGTTCTGTTATTGACAAACTTTACACCAAATTTATTCAGAGTATGGGCATTAACACTTTTTTCTAAAAGCATGGTTCTTACATAAAGTTCATAAACAGCATCCCCAATGTAGGCTAAGGTCAATCCTGGTAGCTGTTCTGGACGATCAATATTTTTTTTACACAAGTCATTTGCTTTATGCATGTAATTCCTCCAACGTGCAGACAGCATAAGCACTAATGCCTTCACCATTCCCAACAAACCCCAAATGTTCGGTCGTTGTCGCTTTCACATTGATAAATTCAAGTGCTACGCCAAGGGCGTTCGCAATATTTTCTCTCATCATTGGGATATGAGGCGCCATTTTAGGGGCTTGGGCGCAGATAATAGCATCCACATTATGAACTTTTAAATTTTTTTCTGAAATTTTATCTTTACAGCTCGCCATTAACTGCAAACTGTCTGCACCTTTATAGATTGGATCACTGTCTGGGAAATGTTTGCCTATATCCCCTAATGCTGCGGCGCCTAAAATAGCATCCATAATAGCATGTACCAAGACGTCTGCATCAGAATGCCCCAATAGGCCTTTCTCATAAGGGATGTCCACGCCTCCTAATACAAGCGCTCTATCTGTCACTAATTGATGTACATCATAACCGACTCCTACTCTCATTGATGCATTTCCTCCCATTCACTGTGCATTTTTTCTGCCCAAATAAAGTCTTCTTTTACTGTCATTTTCTGCATCATTAAAGCACCTTCAACCACCTGTATCGAATACCCAAAATATTCACAAATAGATGCATCATCAGTAAAAACCGCTGATGTTTCAGCGGCCATCAGATGTAATTTTTGAATGTCTTTTGCCACAAAAGCCTGGGGTGTTTGAATCGCTCTTAAAAGTGCTCTATTAGGTGTTTCAACCACCAATCCCTTTTCATCAACACGCTTAATGGTATCGGTCACTGATAATCCTGGAATCGTCCCAAGCCCAACTGTTGTCTGTTCTAGTAAGTTCTCTATTACTGTCACTGGCACAAAAGGACGTGCGCCATCATGAATGAGCACTTTGTCCCATGTATTTGGCATGGCTAATAGTGCGTTTCGTACAGAATCCTGGCGCTCCTTACCACCTCCGACAAATTGACATCGAGAGATGGCAACGCCTGCTTCTACTACAGCTTGAGCTGCAGCATCTTTTTCTCCTGTGGCAATGACAATAATGAGTTCATCTACCACTTTTGCTAAACTTTCAATGGCATAGCTTAGAATGCATCGACCGTGAAGCATTAGATACTGTTTATTCATCCCAGCACCCATGCGCTTGCCACGTCCACCTGCTAATATAATTGCACCATTCATTTCTACAACCCTCTCGATAAGTTCTTAATTCATTATTATAGCATAATTTTCATTGCAAAGTAAACAAAGGCGAGTAAAACCTCGCCTTTGTTTACTTTGCAATTCTCACAAAAATCATTCGTCCTGCATTTGTTTGAATCACCGATGTCACTACTGTATCTACTATTTTCCCTATTGCATTTTTACCGTTTTCAACAACAATCATGGTACCATCTTCTAAATAACCAACCCCTTGGTCATTTTCTTTACCACGTGTCACTATTTCAACACGCATATTTTCACCAGGTAATACCACTGTTTTAATCGCACCTGCCAACTCATTGACATTTAAGGTTTTAACCTTTTGAAAGGATGCCACTTTGTTTAGATTAAAATCATTGGTCACCACATATCCATTGCAATCTTTGGCAAGCTTCACCAATTTTGCATCCACTTCAGGGATGTCATCATAGGTCAAATTGACATTTAAAATTTCAATATCCAAACTATGTAGCTCATTTAAAATATCTAAGCCACGTCTGCCTCGTATGCGTTTCAAGGAATCGCCACTATCTGCAATATGTCTTAATTCATCTAAAACAAAATTGGTAATAACCAACGGCCCTTCAATAAATCCTGCACGGCAAATTTCAATAATACGCCCATCAATGATGACACTGGTATCTAACACTTTAGGATGTACTGTTGATTTAAAGGATAGCAGCGTTGTGATATCAGGTACGACTTTGACCTCTTTCGCTTCTTTACGGTTCTTTTTATTGGAACGACGCACCGCATTCATACACGAATCAATGGTGTCTTCCCAGCGGTAACCAAGAGAAATACCAAGGTACCCAAAGATAATGCTTATCACTACAGGCATATATGGACCTATAATGGGCAATTTATTCACCGCAGCCGATACCAGCATCGCAACCAAAAGCCCTACGATTAATCCAATGGTACTGGATACCAATGTTTTAAAAGGCAATTGTTTAAGCCATTGCTCTGCCCACTTTGTACCTGTAATCACCCCATTCGCCAATGGCTGTGCAATAATCAATCCTATAAGTCCAAATAGTGCCATTGTAATACCTATAAACACTGGCATTTCGATATGAAAACGGCTTACTGACGATAAAAAAGAATAAAGCGGCTCACTAAACCAATAACCAAAAAACATACCAGCGAAAAAAAGAACACCACGTGTGAGGTTGAGTACGATTTTTTTGCTTCTTGACATAATTTCACCTCCTTTCACTAAAATATGCCATAATTATCCTTTTAAGTCCAGTTACTTTCTGCAATCAGCTGTGAACGAATGCGCTCTAACCCTAAACTAATTTGACGCGCACGTGCTGGCCCAACCCCAACAACATCATCTAAGTCATCGGTTGTAGCAGAAACCACTTCTTGTAAATTGCCAAAAACATCCACAATATTGTCAATAATAGAATTTGGCAACCGTTGGATTTTATTCAATACGCGATAGCCACGAGGTTCTAGCGTGACACGCTTCTCTTTATCATGAAAGGCGCCCATGTTCAAACCTTTGGTCAATAAATCAAAATCAAATAAATCTTCATTGTCGTATTTGGAGAGAGTTTCAAGAAATGCATCAATGACTTGATTGTCATCTTTTCCTTTTTCGCGAATCATATAATCACGAATCGTCAAACGCTCATCAATATCAACATTGCTTCTCAGCTCATCCACTTGCATCTGAATCAAATGGCTTTCATCACCAAGTTCGATAATGTATCCTGACAGCATATTTTCTATGCGTTTAAACATTTCTGCACGCTGAACCACCTGAAGAACATCAGGCAATGTAACAACATTGTCAAATTCTTGCACACTTAAGCGCAATAATGCCTCTGTCAGCGCATCTTTATATTTTTCTAATGTGCCAAGGGCTTGGTTTGCCATATTTAAAAGCACACTCACATCCTTGATGACATATTTGTTCTCACCTTGATACAAACTGATAACGTTTCGACGCTGAGAAATAGATATGACCAATGCACCTGTTTGACGTGCTGTTTGCTCTGCAGTACGATGGCGTATCCCTGTTTCAGAGGATGGTACCATCGCATCTGGTGTTAAATGGATATTTGCTGAAATAATTTGCTTGCCATCCGCTGATAGTATGATTGCCCCGTCCATTTTTGCTAATTCGTAAAGATGTGCAGGTGAATACTCTGCCTTAATATTAAAACCACCTCTCATCAGTGGACGGATGGTATCAATTTCTCCAAAGACAATCAACCCACCCGTATTGGCACGCAATACATTTTCCAGGCCTTCTCGAAGAGGAGTGCCTGGTGCAGTCAATTTTAATACATCCAGCATTTCAGTATATACATTTTTTGAAGACTGCATATGTTTATTCCTCCCAAACTTTCTTTATCACGTCACCAATAAAGGCAACTTCGATAAGCTTCATATTTTTAATAGATAATTTCTTTTTTTGTAGCGGAATCACCGCTTGTGTGAATCCCATTTGCACAGCCTCTTGCAATCGTCTTTCCAATTGCTGTACTCTTCTAACTTCTCCAGTCAAACCAACTTCTCCAATAAAGACCATATCGTTTGGCACTTCTTTATCTAGATACCCAGATATGATTGCCATCGCAATCGCAATATCGCATGCAGGTTCATCGATTCGCAACCCACCTACCACATTAAGATATACATCCTGATTGCCAAGCTGCAAACCTGCTCGTTTTTCTAGTACAGCCATAATCATTGCTACACGATCATATTTTGTACCAGTTGCCATGCATCTTGGCTGTCCATAAAAGCACTTGGTTACGAGGGATTGTACTTCAACTAAAATTGGGCGAGTGCCTTCTAAACTCGTCGTCACAACCGACCCACTAACACTGGCTGAACGTTCAGATAAAAAAGCCGCGGATGGATTGCTTATTTCTACCAAACCTTTTTCCGTCATATCGAAAAGGCCAATCTCGTTGGTCGAGCCAAAGCGGTTTTTCAATCCCCGGAGGATACGGTATTGAGATTGACGGTCCCCTTCAAAGAAAAGAACCGCATCTACCATATGCTCTAATACACGAGGCCCTGCCACACTGCCATCCTTTGTCACATGCCCAATAAGAATGGTTGGAATTCCCAGAGATTTCGCCCAGTTCATACAGTAAGTTGTCACTGCTCTTAATTGCGAAACACTTCCAGGCGCAGATTGTAGCTCTCCATCAAAAATGGTTTGTACTGAATCAATAATCAGCAAATCCAAAGACAATTGGCGCACTGTTGCATCCAAAATAGCAATATTATTTTCTGTCACAACATGAATACGCTCGCTATCGACTTGTAAGCGTTCTGCACGTTGACGAATCTGACCTTTAGATTCCTCACCTGACACATAAAGAATCTGGCCAGTCCCTGCTATCGATGCCATCAATTGCATCGTAATAGTTGATTTCCCAATTCCTGGATCTCCACTGAGAAGCACCAGTTCTCCTTTTACCAAGCCGCCACCAAGAACACGATTCAGTTCTTTGATACCCGTGTCAATACGAGCAGATGCAGTGACATCAATCTCTTTCAAAGCTTGAGGTCGTGATTGTCCTATAGGTAATGGATGATTTTTTTGAGGGGGGTGTTCCACGCTAACCTCTTCCACCATCGTATTCCAAGCGCCACAATCTGGACATTTTCCCATCCATTTTGGCGTTTGATAGCCACACTCTTGACAAGTGTACTTTGTTTTAACTTTTGCCATGGCCCCTACTCACATCCTTCAATATCCTTACTACATATTATATGTTATGACACTTCAAATGACAACAGAACACCGTGTAGCGCATAAAAAAAGCGAACTGAATGCCTCCTATCAGTTCGCTTTTTTTACATTATTTATAGTCTTCGATTGGAACAATCGCCAACGTTTTGCCTAATGGTTGAAGTACCTTTAAAATAGTGGTGAGTTGTGGGTCTGTTAAGCCACGTTCCATTCGTGCAATAACGGGTTGTTTTACGCCACAAGCTGCTTCAATGTTCTTTTGTGTCATGTTCATTTCTCGACGAGTTCTGAGAATTTCATGTACAAGGTTTTGCTTTGTTTCGTAAATTTCTTCAGTTGATTTCATTTATTTTTTTTTCGTCCCTTTCTTTTCTCCCTATAAGCTGATACTTATCAAGGTGCATATTATAGTTTATTCATTCCATAGAACGACAACGCCAATAGTGCCCTTATCGAATTATCATTTATGAAAATCACTTATTCATATTATCCATATTCTATGTGTATACGTCAAGAGAAAATTTAACCCTACTTTTATCCTTTAATATTTAAATTAACTAGATTACATTATTTTTTCTATTTTTTTGCAAAAAAGCACTTGCAAAAAAACAAAGCTGGTGCTATTATGTAATAGTTCCATTTGCCGATATAGCTCAATTGGTAGAGCAGCTGATTTGTAATCAGCAGGTTGCGGGTTCGAGTCCCATTGTCGGCTTATTTGTGCTGATGTGGCTCAGTTGGTAGAGCAGCTGATTCGTAATCAGCAGGTCACCGGTTCAAATCCGGTCATCAGCTTTCTGGATTAAATAAATGATAACCACGTTCAATTGAACGTGGTTTTTTTGTGCTTTTAATATGAAAAAGTGCTAAAATAAAGTAAAACTTCTTACGAAAGGACGTTTAATGATTATGAACACCACCCTCGAGCATCAATTTAATCATCGCACGATTAGAAAGTTTAAAGATACCCCTCTCACCACTGAGCAATTAGAAGCCATTATTCATGCAGCCAGCATGACACCAACTTATACTTTTTTACAAGCTGCCTCTATTATTGGAATTACTGATAAAACCCAGCAAGAAAAAATTGCTGCTATTTGCAAACAACCTTATGTTGCCGAGGCAGGCTATCTCTTTGTCATCGTGGCAGATATGAATAGAAATGCTCGTATCGCCGAAGCCAAAGAAGTCTCTCTCGAAAACATCGATCGAGCTGATCGCTTTTTTGCAACCTTTTATGATGCCACACTCATGACAATGAATATGGCAACAGCAGCAGAGAGCATGGGTTTAGGCTACGTACTCCTTGGCAGTATCAATAATGATATGCAAGCAATGATAGATTTATTAGAATTGCCACCCTATACCTTCCCTTGCTTGGGACTCGCGGTTGGTATCCCAGACCAAAGCCCAACATTGAAACCACGCTTGCCAAAAGAATACATTTTTATGGAAAACAAGTACCAACCAATTGAAAAACCTCTTGAAACATTAAAAGAATATGATGCCATTGTTCACGAATACTATGATTTGCGTGATACCAACAATCGCGTGGATACTTTTACCAATCAAATGGCAAAATGTATGACCAATGTTCCACCCTCTCGCTTTAATTTTCTAGACGTATTACATAAACAAGGTTTGTTAAAACGCTAAGAAAGGAGCGCTCCAATGGAAATCAAAAATGCGACATTAGAAGATTTTGACATCGCTTTCGAATTTATCGAACAGCTTTGGGACTATAACACTTATCAAAAGGAAGAAGTCCTTGAGGTTTACAAGGAAGTCATCAACGACAAGAACAGTTTTGCTTTTTTCATCATTGAGGATGGCATATATTGCGGCTTCTGTCACGGAGATTACTTTAACACCTTTTGGATGGCAGGGCTAACGTGCTATGTTTCTAGTATCATGACCTTACCAGCTTATCGTGGGAAGGGCTATGGTATTCAACTAATGGATCATGCAAAACAACTGGCAAAAGAACGCCACTGTAAGGCAATGATTCTGGATTCAGGACTTCCTCGTTTAAAAGCACATCAATTCTATGAAAAATATGGCTTTGAAAAAAGTTGTTATGGATTTGAACTACTGCTTTAGATTGCTCACACCTCGTTCTACGGAACGAGGTGTTTTTTATTGAAAATCTCTGTCATTGATAAAAAATCTTCACAATTTGAAACATATTTTCATATTGCATTCCACATTTTTTTCATATAATATGAAAATGGTTTTCAAATTATTTGCTATGGAGGGAAAAAATGAAAAAAAAGGCACCCTATCATACAAAACAAATGAATGCCTTACGCACCTATCTCGAAAGCATGCCCGGCAAGCATACGACTGTCCAAGAGATTGCTGCCTATTTTAATACACAAAATATTTCAATGGGTAAAACAACCATCTATCGACACTTAGAAAAGATGGTTGCTGATGGCTCTGTTATAAAATATGTAACAAGTGCCTCTAATAGCGCCCATTTTGAATATGTCGATGGGCCCAAGCATTGTCACCCACCTGTTTGTTACCATTGTAAATGTCAAGAATGCGGCAAACTTATTCACCTCGAATGTGATGAACTGAATCAATTCAAAACACATGCTCTTAGGGAACATGGTTTTGATATTGATTTCAAACAAACCATTTTTCATGGCGTTTGCCAATCCTGTAAAGAATCATTGGATGAGAAGGGAGTGAAAACCCAAGCGTGATTCATACAAAAAAACAAATTGATAAATTCATTGCCCTTTCTCTATGTATCTTATTGATGTCCGTTACTATTTTCTCTATTACCTTATTGGCATTAGAATTCCATCATGATTGCGATGGCGAAGATTGTTTGATTTGTAACTGCATCCACTTATTAGAACAATATGATGAAGTTGGCATTTTTGTACTACCAGTATTCTTATCTGTAACGCCTTATATATCGATTATGGCTGCAGTGATTGTAGTCTTAACAAGCCTTGGCTTTTCTCATTCGCTCTTTGATTTAAAAGTGCGATTAAATAATTGAGAAACAACGAGGGAAATGCACACAAATCAAATAAATAGGAGGTTTATTTTAATGAAAAAACTAGTAGCTCTTATTTTAACCTTGGCCATGTGCACCACCCTATTGGTTGGTTGTGGCAGTACAGCACCAAGTAACAACAGCAATAAATCTAACAAAATTAAGATTGTTACAACAATTTATCCTGAATACGACTGGGTAAAGCAAATCCTTGGCGACAAAGCAGATCAAGCAGATATCACTCTCCTCTTGAATAATGGCGTAGACTTACATAGTTATCAACCAACGACTGATGATTTGATGAAAATTTCAGATTGCGATTTGTTCATTTATGTCGGTGGCGAATCAGACAAATGGGTAAAAGATGCCTTGGCACAAAGCAAAAATAAAAACATGAAAGTCATCAATCTTTTAGAAGTTCTTGGCGATAATGTCAAAAATGAAGAAATGGTCGAAGGAATGCAAGCAGAAGATGAACACGACCACGACCACGATCATGATCATGACAAAGATGAAGCCCATCATGATAAAGACGACAAGACACATGAAGATGAGCACGATAAAGACGACAAGACACATGAAGATGAGCACGATAAAGACCATAAGCATGAAGCTGAACAAGATGAACATGTATGGCTTTCTCTACAAAATGCTCAAAAATTCGTTTTGAGCATTGAAGACGCATTATCTTCTATTGATAAAGATAATGCAGATGCATACGAAAAAAATGCAACCAACTACAACGCTAAGCTGAATGAGCTTAATATCCAATACAAAGAGACCACTGAAAAAGCAGCACAAAAAACCTTACTCTTTGGTGATCGATTCCCATTCCGCTACCTCGTAGATGATTATGGACTTGATTATTATGCTGCCTTCATCGGTTGCTCTGCAGAAACTGAAGCAAGTTTCGAAACGATTAATTTCCTCGCTAAAAAAGTCGATGAGTTGAAATTAAAGAGTATCATCACCATTGAAAACTCTGATAAAAAATTAGCAGAAACCATTAAGAATAACACCACATCAAAAGACCAAAAAATTCTTACATTGAATTCTATGCAGTCTATTAATTCAAAAGATATTGACGGTGGTACAAGCTATCTCTCTATCATGGAAGACAACTTAGAGGTGTTAAAAGAAGCGCTCGCTTAAGGAGGATTTACTATGGCTTTGTTGAATTGCCAGCACTTATATCTAGGATATGAAGGACATATCATTTGCAGTGATTTAAGTTTTCATGTCGATGCAGGTGATTATCTCTGTATCGTTGGAGAAAATGGCGCTGGCAAATCAACGCTTATGAAAACCCTTCTTCACTTACAACCTGCTATAAAAGGCACTATTGAAATGGGCGATGGATTACAACAACAAGAAATTGGCTATCTCCCACAACAAACCCTTGTGCAAAAAGATTTTCCTGCTTCCGTTCGTGAAATTGTACGCTCAGGATTTCAAGGCGCTTGTGGATTGCGTCCTTTCTATAGCAAAGCACAAAAAGCCCTGGCAGAGAAAAATATGGCCCGTATGGGAATCACCCATCTCGCTAATCGTTGTTATCGCGAGTTATCGGGCGGCCAACAACAGCGCGTGCTACTTGCGCGGGCCCTTTGCGCCACACGCAAAATACTGCTTTTAGATGAGCCTGTGGCAGGGCTCGATCCAAAAGTCACTGCTGAAATGTATCAACAAATTCAAAGCCTCAACAAAGATGATGGTATTACTATCATCATGATTACCCATGACATTTCAGCAGCCTGCCAATATGCCAATAAAATTCTTCATATTGGTGACACAAAGTTTTTTGGTACCACTGAGGCTTATGTCAATAGTCCTATCGCCATGCAATTTGCAATATAAAGAAGTGAGAAAATACCATGATAGAAATCATCGAAAAACTGTCTCTCTATATGGCACAACCTTTTGTGCGATATGCTGTTATTGTAGGGGTGCTTATCGCACTCTGTTCTTCTCTTCTCGGTGTCACCCTGGTACTTAAACGCTTCTCATTCATTGGAGACGGACTATCTCATGTGGCCTTCGGTGCACTCTCTATTGCAGCGGTTATGCAATTTACAAATAGTATGCCATTTGTTCTTGTTGTCACTATTGGTTTTGCTATTTTACTGTTACGCAATGGACAAAATGCAAAAATAAAGGGCGATGCCATTATCGCAATGATATCAGTAGGCGCCCTTGCCATGGGGTATTTATTGATGAATTTATTTTCATCTTCCCCAAATATCTCTGGCGATGTGTGCAGCACCTTGTTTGGTTCTACCTCCATTCTCACATTAAAGTTTTCTGAGGTGGTCCTCTGCACGGTGCTATCAATCATTGTTGTCATACTCTTTATTTTGTTCTACAACAAAATATTTGCTGTCACCTTTGACGAGGATTTTGCACGTGCTACAGGCACCAATGCCTCTGCTTACAACTTGCTGATTGCAGTCATCATCGCAGTCATCATTGTTTTAGCAATGAACCTTGTTGGCTCATTACTGATTTCAGCACTGGTCATTTTTCCTGCTTTGTCGGCAATGCGTGTCTTTAAAAGCTTTTTGTCTGTGACGATATGCTCTGCTATTTTTTCTGTGGTTTGTGCCTTTGGCGGACTGATTACTTCTATTTTAGCAGGTACCCCAGTGGGCTCTACTATTGTGGTCGTCGATGCCATAGGCTTCCTGATTTTTTCCATAATCGGTATAATAATGCGCGGAGGTGTACGTATGTGAAACCGTTGAAGATACTTTTAATCTTATGTCTCATGACCTGCTTATGCATCAATGCAGGCTGTAGCAAAAGGAATACTGTCTCTAAAGAAGCTTCTTCAGCAAATACACAGGCCCCTATTTCCTCTGCTGATATTAGGAAGGATATCGAAGCCGAACAAGAAAAAAAAGCAGCACAAGCAGATCAGACGGTTGATATTGATCTGACAGTACAAAGCACCACCATGGTCTTCGCAGAGGTCTCCAATATGACCATGAAGCCGAAAGAATATGCAGGTAAAACAATAAAAATAAATGGTAGGTTTACGATTTTTTCAAATGAAGGAAAAAACTATTTTGTGGTCATCGTCAAGGATGCGCCTGGCTGTTGTCAGCAAGGCATTGCCTTTATCCTTGAAAGCGGAAGCCAAAATTCTGCTGATTATCCTGCTCCTGATTCTGACATCACGGTTATTGGTACCTTGTCTACTGAAGCCAATGGTGCAGCAACTTACTGTCAAATGATAAATGCAAAAATTGTATAAAAAAAGCTACTGCATGTCATGGGATATTCCCAGATCATGCAGTAGCTTTTTTATGCTTTTATGATTTCGTAGCTGCCATCTTGATAGTCGATAAAATCGAAGGTACTATTTTCGAAAACCCCCTTCACAAATGCTGCGCGCAAGATATAGTAGGTTGTGCCATCAGCCCCTATTTCTGTCCAACGCATACCATGTATATCCGCTGTACGTTTCCAACGATATCTTTTCTCATCTTGTTCAAGGGGTTGGTTTACCCGATCACAAGGCATCCCATCTAAAAGGATTTCATCTAATGCCCGAAAGGCTTCTGTGGCATTATTACATGGTTTTAATTGATTTTCTCTGCCAAATTCGTAAGCCAAGTTTTCAAGAATCACTAAACGCGCTGACGATTCATTGAGTATTTCTTTTACCAATCGTGCATATCTTGATTCTGCATCAATGATACGCGCTTGTAGCCACGCATGGATGTTTCCTTGATCAATGATATTTTCAAGAGGGGTCTCATCCGTATTGACACATTCATTGATCAGTTCACCAGAAGCAACGACCTGCCAGCCTTCTCTTCGAGCGCCATCGGCGAGTGCTTTGGTTAAACGCTCCTGCATAATAATTTTATGATACAACCAAAAATGAATTGGTGCTAAAAATGCGCTCATCTTATTTCCTCCTTAGCAGCGCTCCTAAAAAGCGCTCTATTTGATAAAAAAGCATGCATGAAAGATGCAGATTCATGCGTGCTCAAGCATGGTTTTATTGTTTTTAATAGTTCAAGCCAAAAAGTGCCAAGTCATCTTCCACTTCACCAATACCAGCAATACCAAAGTTTTCAATTAGTACATTTGCCACATTAGGAGATAAAAATGCTGGCAAGGTTGGTCCTAGATGAATGTTCTTTACACCCAATGCCAAAAGCGCCAACAAAACAATTACTGCTTTTTGTTCATACCAAGCAATGTTATACACAATTGGCAATTCATTGACATCCGCCAAGCCAAAAACTTCTTTTAACTTCAATGCAATCAACGCCAAGGAATAAGAGTCATTGCATTGGCCAGCATCAAGCACACGTGGAATACCACCAATATCGCCCAATGGCAATTTATTGTATTTGTATTTTGCACAGCCTGCTGTCAAAACAATGGTATCATTAGGTAATTTTTTTGCAAATTCAGTATAGTAATCTCTGGATTTTGCACGACCATCACAGCCAGCCATGACGATAAAGCGCTTCACCGCACCGCTCTTTACTGCATCAACCACGGTATCAGCAAGAGCAAATACTTGTTCATGAGCGAAACCACCAACAATTTCCCCTGTTTCAATTTCTTGAGGTGGTTCACAGGTTTTTGCCAATTCGATGATTTCAGAGAAATCTTTCACTTCACCAATTGCGCCTGGTATGTGCTTGCATCCCGGGAAGCCAGAAGCCCCAGTGGTGAAAATTTTATCCTTGTAGCTTTCTGCTGGAGGGACAATGCAGTTGGTAGTCATTAAAATAGGACCGTTAAATGTTGCAAATTCTTCCTTTTGCTTCCACCAAGCATTGCCATAATTTCCTGCAAAATGTTCATATTCTTTGAATTTTGGATAATAATGACCTGCCAACATTTCAGAATGGGTATAAACATCTACCCCAGTACCCTTGGTTTGTTCAAGAAGCATTTCAAGATCGCGTAAGTCATGGCCAGAGATTAAGATACCAGGATTGTTTCGAACGCCGATATTGACTTTTGTTATTTCAGGATTGCCATAAGCACTTGTATTGGCCTCGTCTAAAGCAGCCATGCCTTTTACACCAAAGTTACCTGTTTCAAGGGTTAAAGCGATATAGTCTTCTACTGACATGGTATCATCCAATAGCTTCGCCAAAGTTTCTTGCATGAAGATGTCTACCTCAGGGGCATCCTTTAACAATACATTGGCATGTTTAGAATAAGCTGAAAGTCCTTTTAAGCCGTAAGTAATAAGTTCTCTTAAGCTTCTAATATCTTCATTTTCTGTTGCCAATACCCCAACTTCAGGCGCCACTGCTTTCGCATCGTACTCACTAGGAGTGCCATACCAAAGTGCCGCTTCTGGCAATCCATCTTTATTAGAAAGGGTTGCCAACAATTCTTCTTTCACTTTTAAGGTATCTGTTACACGACCTGCTAGTGATTCTTTATCAAAATTTGCATTTGTAATAGTGGTAAATAAATTCAAAGTGACTAAATGATTAACATCAACGCCCACTTCTTTTCCCTCTGCACGTAAAGCAGTTGTCACTGCTGAAAGGCCTTTGGTCACATAAACCAATAAATCTTGAATAGCAGCCACCTCAGGCTTTTTACCACAAACGCCACTCATTGTACAGCCAGTACCCTTTGCGGTTTCTTGGCATTGGTAACAAAACATTTTATTATTCATAATGATTCCTCCATATCCTCGTAGAGATGTATGATTGTGCGATATTGCTCTTGTCTTTGTATATAATATACCTCGAAAAGCAAATTCCTCCTGTAACAATTGTTACAGGAGGAATTTTTTTATAAATTTTACAGTAATGCTTCTAATTCAAGAAAATCTACAACAAAAATTTTTTGTCCCTCAATTTTAAGGAGGCCATCCTTTTTCATTTTCATTAACTCTCTTGAAAGGGATGGCCGTGCGACACTTAAAAAGTCTGCCATGCTTTCTCGGGACATGGACAAAGGTTTTTCAGGTTTTTCCTCGCAAAAGGTAATCAACATCCGTGCAATTTTTTGCCGTAAAGAGGTACTAGACATAATTTGTAAGCGCTGATTCAAAAAATAAGCTTTTTCTGCAAAAATAAACACCATGTTATCGGTCATTTTTTTATGAGAAAGACATTCATTGGCACATGAATGCAATACAAAGTCTTTAGGAATCTTTAAGACCGTCGTTTCCATTTCTGCTTGAGCAAAATAATCATACCGATTTTTTTCCAAATACAACAGCACTTCACCGAACAAATCGCCAGGTCTTTGAAAGGTGGTTAGAATATTTCTTCTACCATCAATAAAGTCTTTTCCAATCACAACTTTCCCTTCAATCAACATCATCAAATATTCTGGCAAATCATCTTGGCGAAAAATTTGTTCATTTTTTTGATAAGTCACCACTTGAGAGCGAGCACAGCCCAAACAAGATTGAATTTCATCTACTGTCATCCCACGAAAAAGAATACTTTGTTTTATTTTTTCTATCATATTGTCTCTACCTATCCCATATGAAGCCGTTATTTTTTAACCTTATTGTATCACTTTAAATCAAAAAGTAGCAAATCTGATCCCTCAAACAACCACTCATTTATTTTTAGTAAATGACTTCAATTTCCTCTTGAAAGGCTGCAATAAAATTGGTATTATAAGTTAGTCAAAATTAACTATTTGTATTTTATATTTATTGCCATCAATGTCTTCTGTAAAGAAGGAATTGATATATATATACAACCTCATAAAGGAAAAACACCTCTATGCGGCCACATAGAGGTGTTTTTCTTTTATGCAAGTAAGATTAGCTTATCGTATTTTCTTCTCTATAAGACAGCGGTAAAAGCGGTCTTGTTGATCTGCCACTCATCACTGCCGTTGAGATATTATGAAGTACTGCTGTTGTTTCAACAGGAAGCGCTCCCATTGCACCAAATACCAACAGTCCAGTATTAATTCCGACAATATAACCAAAGTTAGAAGAAATGCGTTTCATTAAACGTTGACTAAGCATTCGTGCTGTACACAAAGCCCTTAAGTCACCACTCAATAGAACAACATCTGCCACTTCGCGTGCAATATCAGAAGAATCTCGTAGAGCAACAGATACATCTGCTTGTGCCAAAGCGGGTGAGTCATTCACGCCGTCACCAACCATGATCACACGATGCCCAGCATCTTGCCATTTTTTTACTTCATTGGATTTTGTCTCCGGAAGTACCTGTGCCGCATAATGATTAATCCCAAGCTCTTCACATATCGACTTAGCAATATGCTCACCATCACCAGTCAGCATCACAATATTTTTAATGCCAAGCGTACGTAAATGCTCAATCACTTCTTTGGCTTCAGGTCTTGGTGGGTCTTGAATGCAGATAACACCTTCAAGTTGGCCATCTACGCCAAGATAAACACAAGAGAAACCTGCTTGATGACGCTCGATTTCAGCCTCTTGTTCTGCTGTAATTATCACTTTTTCGTCTTCCACAATAAAGTGACGGCTTCCGATTACCACACGCTTGCCATCAAGCTTAGAAACAATACCGTGTGCAACAATATATTCTACTTCAGCATGATCCTCTTTGTGTAACAAGCCTTCCTTTTCAGCTTGACGCACAATCGCACGTGCTAGACTATGAGGAAAATGTTCTTCTAAACAAGCAGCCAGACGCAATACATCATCGTGCGCCATCGCGCCTAAAGGCAATACTTTTTTGACAACAGGTTCACTCATTGTCAGGGTGCCTGTTTTATCAAAAATAATAGTATCTGCTTCAGCAAGGGCTTCCATATACTTACCGCCCTTAATCATGATATGCTTTTTGCTTGCTTCACTCATGGCTGAGATCACTGCAATCGGTGTGGCAAGTTTAATCGCACAAGAATAGTCAACGGTCAATGCCGAGAGTGCTTTATGGCCGTTTCTTGTCAATAACAAGACCAAGCCTGCAAATAAGAAATTGTATGGAACAATCTTTTCTGCCAAAGCTTCCGCTTTTGCAGCGACTGCTGCTTTGGCATTTTCATTTTCTTCTAATAATGAAAGAATTGAATGAATTCTACTATCATTTGGAAGGGCTCTCACTTCTACCACAATATGTCCTTCTTCAATCACAGTTCCTGCAAAAACAGAATCTCCTATTGATTTAAGAATTGGAACACTTTCACCTGTCATACTAGACTGATTGACACCAGCTTCTCCTTCAATCACTTCTCCATCCACAGGAATCATGGAGCCAGAGCGTACAATGACTTGATCACCAATTTCAATCTGACTCAAGGATTTTTGGACCTCAACATCATTTACACGCACCCATACAGCATCCACATTAAAAATTAAGGATGTGCTTAGGGCATTGCGTGTTCGTTGACGCGCATAATCCTCTAGAATTTCAGAAATGCCTAACAAGAACATGATACTGCCAGCACTTTTAAAATGACCAAAACCTACAGAGACACCAACAGCGGCGCCATCAAGCACATCCACATTGATATTGCCACGCCCTAAAGCCGCGAGGCCCTTTGCCACATAACGTCCCGCACAGTAAATCGTCCAAGCAGTAGACAGTGGATTCGGCAAGATATACCGTGTAAACAAGCGTACACCAACTGCACTTGTCAATAAAGTTTTAAAATCATGATCGATTTTATATTTTAAATCTCTTTCATGAGGTGACACAACTGGTAAATCAGCTAAAGAAACTTTAGAAACTGCTTCAATAATAGATTCAGCATTCCCATGATGCTTAATCAGTATGCTTCCTGAGTAAGCATTCACTTCGACAGATTTTATATCCGTTAATTTGCTAATAAAACGTTGTAAAGCATGGGATTGTTCTTCTGTAATACTATACCGAGGAGCACGTAAACGAAGATATCCAGGTGCTTCACATGCAACGACGATTTTCATCAGTCATCGCCCCTTATTCTGCTTTTTCTTCTGCATCTTGCTTTGCAATAATGTCTTGAGCATCTTCTTTCATGACTTCTAATTTATAAATTGCATCTTGTTGCAACTTCATGGTAGATGCCATCCCTTTTACAGCTGCGTCACGTACAGATTTACTTTTTAAAAATTTTTTTCCAAGAATAGTCAAAGCAACTCCTGCACCTACACAAACCCAATGATTTTCACAATATTCTCTCAAAACCATAATCAATCATCCTTTCGATATAGAAATTTTAAACAGATTCAGATACATATAAGGGAATTATTGATGATCATAGCCCGTCAACATAACCATCACCATACAAAAGATAGATGCCCATGCCCAAAATTTGTGCTGTTTCATCAGTTTACCCCCTCCCTTGTAGTGTTAAAACTACAAAATATCTATTTCATATTATAACAAATTTTAGAAGAAAAGAAAACTAAAATATAATAAATATAGGTATTTTTATTATTGACCAGTTAATTTAAAAATCATATCATTGAATCATTTTTTGAAACTTGCATTTATACAAGTACTAATGTTATAATTATTTAGTCGTACTAAATGGGGAGATAGCGGTGCCCTGTAACCTGCAACCCGCTACAGCAGGATTGATGTCGACCTGAGGGATATGATTTTGAGGTCTTGGCCTTATTAAGTAGTGTTGACAGTTGGGTCCTGTGCAATGCACACCTGTGAACCGTGTCAGGTCCGGAAGGAAGCAGCACTAAACAGACCCGTGTATGTGCCACAGGGGCGCCTGACTCGAGCTGGCTGGTAAGTTACCGCTTAGGAAAATATTTCGAAGGTCGATGTACGACTTCTATAGACCATTAAAAGCGAACGGTGATTGTTCGCTTTTTTATTTTGAAAAACTTTATAAAAAAAAGATGATTGCTCAGGCAACCATCTTTTTTTATTTCTAGTTCAAGTAAATATAGCCCATCATATTCCAATATGGAATGAGAAGACCGAATACCAAGATAAAGTTTACAACTATTTTTACAGACATAATCTTTGCAAAGTCGCCGACTTTAACCATCCCAAAGGAGAAGAAAATGAGGTACAATGCATACTCGTATGGAAGTACCACTTGGTCAACACCACTCATGATAACATAGTATAAACTCATTGGGTCAATGCCTAAATTGATACAGATTTCAGTAAGTGGTTGAGTAAATGCTGCTTCCATTGCCAACGGTGTCATTAAGAAGTTGCAAGTAAAGAACAAGAACCATACAAATAAGAAGAACACATAGTAGCTCTTTCCTTGAAGGATAGGCAATACAATACCTGCAATAACTTTACCCATGCCAAGAGCACCAGCAACATTACCAATGGATAGACATGCAGTAACGAAGAATACAAATCCCCAGTTTACTTTTGCAATGTCATCTTTATCAACCAAGTCAATGCCTGGCAAGAAGTACAAGCAAGGGATTAATGCAAAACCCCAAGCTGGGTCAAGATGATGCAATTTACTGGTCAATAAGAAAGCAAACAAAATGATAGTAACTGCTAATGCTTTCTTTTCATTCATTTGCATATTGCCCATTTTATGTAATTCACTTTGGAAATAATCTTTACCAGAAATGGTTTTTTCAGGTTTAAAGAATACAGTACAAAGGAACGCCATGATAGCAGTATATAAAATCATTGGAACGTTGTGGGTTAAAACGTCAAACCAACCTACTGTGGATGGACCACCAGCAGAAACCCCTAAACCAACAATAATCATAAGGTTTGAGTTGTACAACCAGTTTAATGGTAAAAGAGAGGCCATTGCAGCACTCAAGGTGATACCAGCTGCCGCTTTGCCTGGTTGTAAATCAAGGGCTTTACAAATCCCATAAGACAATGCAGCCATTGGAATAACTGCTTGACCTGGAATCAAAAGGTTCATGATTACACCAGTAAGGGTTAATCCCCAGATAATCCCTTTATAACTTGCCCCTGTTGCTAAAATACAAAGGTACGCAATACGTTTTAACAAACCTGTTTTTTCAAGAACAACAGCCAAAAGCAAGCCGCCAATAACCATCCATGGAATATAGTTCAACCAAGGGGCAAAAGCCACTTGACCTGGTGCCAAGCCTGTTAATATATAAACAATTGGTAATGCAAGTGCCACACCCGTTTGTGGAAGAGAATCTGTTGCGAATGAAAAAATAGCAATCAATGTAACAATAAAGAATAATCTCATTTGTGGTGTGAAAACTTCATTGGTTGGAACAAAAATGAGTGCCAATGGAAAAGCAATTGTAATAAATAATTTAATAAGATCGTTTTTTGAACGACCACACATGGGCGTCCCTTATAACCTATCTATTAGAACAATGCACCTGTTGGTTCATCATCTGAATCAACTTCAGCTGGCTTTTCTGGTTCATCTTCAGTAACACAAGCTGCTACAGAAGAGGTATAGCCGAGTGCTTCTGGTACTTCAGTGATGTTATCCAACATCCCTGCATCTGCACCTGGCATACGGAAGGTCATGTTGTCTACGCGTTCAATAGCAACTTCTTCTTGTTCACCGAGTTGTGGTACATAATCATATGGGTAACGATATGCACGATATACAAATGCAGAACGGCTTTCGTGATCGAATGGTGCACGGTATTCCCAAACGATTTCTTTTTCTGGGGTTACTTCAAAGATACGGCAGAAGCAACCTTCAGTGATCAAGGTGTTGCCGTTTGGAAGACGTTGTGCAGCACTGATCAATTGGCTGTAGAAAGTGGTGTTGTTAATCATAGCCATCATGCCAGTGCCATTGTCACTACCGATGTAGCTCCAAACAACTTTCAAGGTGACAGGATCTATTTCGAGAATTCTTGAATGGTCACGAACGTCAGTTTTGGTACCATCCTTAGACATACGGTCAGGTACACCGTAACCAGCCCAACCACCGTTGTCGAAGATCAAGATGTTACCTTCACCAGGAAGTCCTTTTGGAATCATGTGGCAATGGTGTTGACCAATGATTTGGCCAATACGACGAAGTTCTTTACTTACAGTAAAGTCTGGGCCGATTTGCCATACAATTTTACCAGTTTCGCGGCTGGTAATTGCCATGATGTTTGCTTCACGTGCATCCCAAATAACATTGTCTGGATGGAAACGTTCGTCACCAGCATCATACCATTTGTTTGGCCCGAGATAGCTTAGAGAGTTAATGTGCATCCAGTCACCCAATTCACCATTTTTAGTGAAGTGTTGGTTAGGATTTCTGAACAATACGTTCTTTGCTGCTTCGGAGAAGCCCAATTCTCTGAAATGTTCGTTTACATGCCATTCCCAAGTTACATTTCCTTCCCAGTCTACTTCAAGGAAAGTATCATCTAAGAGTTGTTTGTCACTGATTTTATGATTATGAAGGGTATTGTGGCAAAGAATTAATGTTTTACCACCATTGGTTTTGCATTCCATACCTGGTGCTGGGTAACCAACTGGGTTCCCTTCACGTTGATAGTCATGGTGTTGACGAGCCATCCAACGTGGTTCATGACCTTCATCTTCAATGTAGTCATGATGGTCATAACTCCAAACGACATTACCATCCCAGTCAATTTGGGTGAGGTCTGTTTGGTCTTGGTAAGAATATTCGTTAGGACGAATACCGAGACTACCCATGCAGTAGCCGCCTGGTAATAATTTATTTGGAAAACCTTGGAAGTCTTTCCAAACCTTTACGACTTTACCGTTCATGTTGATGAGAACTGCACCAACATCTTGAATTGGCATTAAGGTGTAACCACTATATGCTTTTTCTGGATTGTAAATTGTTGTACCTGTTGGATAAATTGTTGTTGCCATTTTTTATTTCCTCCTTCAAAAGTATAAACTGTATTTCATAATTACATTTTATGGGTTCTATAGTTGACTGTAAATAACCACTGTTAATAAGCCATATAAAAGAAAAAAATTTTTTATACTTTTTCTTTTATCGTCATTATTTATCGATACTCTAAGCGACAAACATCCTCAGCATGCTCTCTTAATAATTCATAATTAAGAACATGTAGCCCTTTTTTGGTTCTTTCCAATGTCCCCTCTTCACGCAAAGCTCGCAGCATTCTTGAAATAGTCACCTTGTGCACCGTCATATGTTTTGCCATTTCAATATTGGTATATTTTTTTGGTAGATAGTATTCTTCACCCTCCTTGATTAAATGATTAATCATCCATCTGCAGAATAC
Organism: uncultured Peptococcaceae bacterium; assembly: GCA_947254645.1. Classification (GTDB taxonomy): domain Bacteria; phylum Bacillota; class Peptococcia; order Peptococcales; family Peptococcaceae; genus UMGS1590. Next base: position 82,256 of record CAMYDW010000005.1, read on the forward strand.
CACATGGATTGGTGTTTCTGTTTTTGCAAGATAACGTTGAGTAATAGCCAAGCTTTCTTTTAGCGCAACAGTAATAACTTTTTCTAATTCTTCTGGATGATGACGCAAATACGCTTTGATTGATTCCACTGGAATTTTATAGCACTCACAATCTGTCATGGCTACAAAATCATTGGCAGAAACATATCTAAAGTCTTCATTATACAAATATAAAATACCTACAATCGAATAAATTCCTTGCCCAGCTTGTTTAAAAGATAAAACACTCTCTATCCCATTTGTGGTGATGATTTCTCGATTTACATTCCCTTTTTTTAAGTAATAAACATACTCTAGCTTTTGGTCTACACTGATTAAATTTTCACCTTTATTAAAAAAACAAGGTTCTGCACCAGGTAAATCTTTAAATGGCATTTTATCTCTCCCTTTCATTTTTTTGTTCAAATATAACCCATAGACTTGTTTCTGTAAAGCGTTCCCTTTTATTCTCATAAATAAAAAAAGAGCACCCAACAAGGGTGCTCTTTTCATTTTTATTGGAACAAAATGGTTGCGATACGATATCCAACAAATACATAAACAAAATAGGCTACAAAGAACATCGGTACAAACAACATTGTAATTTGTTTAAAGCTAATTAAGTCACGTTGTGCATGGAGCATACCACAGTATGGTGAAGCTGCTGGTGTCAAAATTGCCACGAATACCATCATTGCAATAGTCATATAAAGAGGCATCAATTGAACGCCTTGATATTGATCTGCAAAGGTAATAACAATCGGTAAAAGGATCAGTGCCATCCCAGCATTATTTGCAAAGTTTGTGGTAATAAGTGCAAACGCCAACAAAATTGCAATAAAGACAATTTCGGAGCGCCCACCAAGAATCGGTTGAAGGAATTGAAGCAAGAATGGTTTGATACCAGTGCTTTCTGCTGTCATTGCATTACATACATAAAGCGCTGCGGCTACCAAGAAGAAAATATCCCATGAGAAGGATTTTTTTGCAATTCCTCTAAAGTCAAACATGGATTTGCCTTCGAAGCGCAAAATCATCAAGGTGACAATACACAGAATAGTTACACCAATGATACCAATTCTGCTAAGGAATCCAACCCAAGGAATCGTCTTTGGTAAGAAGTTTGGAATAATAAGTGCAATGATATAAATCAAAGCAGTTAAGAAATACATAATTTGTTGAATATTCATCTTCGGTAATTTTTCAGTATTTAATTCAGCAACTGTTACCTTCTTGAAGCCTTCCACATCTGGACGCACAACAAATTTGATAAATGCAATAAAGCAAAGCAAGATAATCATGGACATAATGACGTTGTATAAAATATATGCCCCATAATTGACATGAAGCTTAGACATTTTTTCAAATGCACTAATAACGATGTAAGATGCGCCCTTAAATGGGAACATTGGTTGTCCCAAGGTTGATGCAAAGTATACACCTGCAATCATGGTATAGAAAATTTTATCGTCTTTTTTATAGCCAAACTTGGCACAAATTTCAATAGCGATTGGCCATAATAAAAGCATACTTGCCATTGGGTTTGCTAAGCCACCAATGAAATAGGATGCAAAGAAGAACAAGAATAAAAATACATATGGACGGCCTTCAAGGGCTTTAATACTCAAGAAGAAACGTGCCATGTATTTTGTACAGCCTACATATTCAAGCCCAGCAAAAAATACAAGCCCTAAAATAACAACAACAACTGTTTCATTACCAAATGCATTTAAGAAAACCGCTTTTACTGCTAAGTATCCTTTTAAATTTGGCACAAAACCCGACAAACTAACAATTAATAGCCCCAAAAGACTTGGCCAAATGCTATCACTTGCTGACCATAAAAATACCATCCCAATAAATACCCCAAGGATGGTCATCCCAACTGGTGTGATTGGTTCAATCGGTGCCAAGCGTGGAAACCCTAGCATAAAGCCGAGACCAATAGCAACAACAAGCCAATGACTCCAAGAAGTTCTAGACTTTGTACTCATGTTAAATCTCCCTGATTTTTAAATAGTACATTTTAAAATTATAATAATAGATAAGGGCTATTGCTTATGGCTGTCATACAAGATGACAGCCACAAACAATTTTGAAAGAAGAAAATGGAAGTGTATCAATCAATAGAATTTTTTCAATTAGAACATTGCGCCTGTTGCTTCTTCATCTGGATCAAGAGAATCTTCAGTAACACAAGCTGCCATTGCAGAAGTATAGCCGAGTGCTTCTGGTACTTCAGTGATGTTATCCAACATCCCTGGTGCAGCACCTGGTACACGGAAGGTCATGTTGTTAAGTTGTTCTACTGGTACTTCTTCTGGTTTATCAAGTTGTGGTACATAATCATATGGATAACGATATGCACGATATACCATAGGATGTCCTACTTCGTCAAATGGTGCACGGTATTCCCAAACCACTTCTTTTTCTGGAGTGACTTCAAACAAGCGGCTGAAGCAACCTTCAGTAATCAAAGTGTTCCCGTTTGGAAGGCGTTGTGCAGCACTGATCAATTGGCTATAGAATTGAGTGTTATCAACGATTGGCATCATTCCTTGTCTAATATCACTCGCTTTAAAGGACCAAACCACTTTCAAGGTGACAGGATCAATTTCAAGTACACGAGAGTGGTCACGGATATCTACTTTAGTACCATCCTTAGACATACGGTCAGGGTTTCCATAACCAGCCCAACCACCGTTGTCGAAAATCAAGATGTTACCTTCACCAGGAAGCCCTTTTGGAATCATGTGGCAATGGTGTTGACCAATGATTTGGCCGATACGACGAAGTTCTTTACTTACAGTAAAGTCTGGGCCGATTTGCCATACAATTTTACCAGTTTCGCGGCTGGTAATTGCCATGATGTTTGCTTCACGTGCATCCCAAATAACATTGTCTGGATGGAAACGTTCGTCACCAGCATCATACCATTTGTTTGGCCCGAGATAGCTTAGAGAGTTAATGTGCATCCAGTCACCCAATTCACCATTTTTAGTGAAGTGTTGGTTAGGATTTCTGAACAATACGTTCTTTGCTGCTTCGGAGAAGCCCAATTCTCTGAAATGTTCGTTTACATGCCATTCCCAAGTTACATTTCCTTCCCAGTCTACTTCAAGGAAAGTATCATCTAAGAGTTGTTTGTCACTGATTTTATGATTATGAAGGGTATTGTGGCAAAGAATTAATGTTTTACCACCATTGGTTTTGCATTCCATACCTGGTGCTGGGTAACCAACTGGGTTCCCTTCACGTTGATAGTCATGGTGTTGACGAGCCATCCAACGTGGTTCATGACCTTCATCTTCAATGTAGTCATGATGGTCATAACTCCAAACGACATTACCATCCCAGTCAATTTGGGTGAGGTCTGTTTGGTCTTGGTAAGAATATTCGTTAGGACGAATACCGAGACTACCCATGCAGTAGCCGCCTGGTAATAATTTATTTGGAAAACCTTGGAAGTCTTTCCAAACCTTTACGACTTTACCGTTCATGTTGATGAGAACTGCACCAACATCTTGAATTGGCATTAAGGTGTAACCACTATATGCTTTTTCTGGATTGTAAATTGTTGTACCTGTTGGAAATACTGATGGAATACCCATAATTTTTATCCTCCTTATATTGAATAATCATCTTCTATAAGCACATTTTATTACAATTATTCGTTTTTAAAAATAACTTGCGTTATTTTTTTTATAAAAATAAAAAAGACATCTTTCGATGTCTTTATGAATATTCCATTTGTTGCTCATTATTGGCATATTGATTTAATAAATTTAGATCAATTAAATGCAATCCCTTTGCACTTCGAGCGACTGCACCTTGCGCTTTTAATACACCAAGAATACGAGAAATCGTCACTTTATGAATATTAAGCAATTTAGATAGCTCAATATTAGTGTAAGTTTTTGGTAAATACCACTCATTTCCAATGTTTTCCTTACGTGACAATATAAATCGACAAAGCATTGCAGAGGCTGGCGATTCTGATTTATGGAGATAGAGCTTCATCAAATACTCGCATTCATAAAGAGCCGCTGCCACGGCCTCTTCCAATAAAGAAGGGTGTTGATAGAAAAAATCTTTACAAACTTTCACAGGAATTTTAATGCAATAGCAATCTGTCATTGCTACAAAATCATTATGAGAAATACCTGCTTCATATCCTCTATATAAGACAAGCAATCCCACAATAGAACTGGTAAGTCGGCCTCCTTCTTTACTTGAAACAATACTTTCTACACCATTGTCTGTGAGAAATTCTCTATTAACCATGCCTTTTTTCAGATAATACACATAGGTAAGTTCTTCATCTCTTTTAATTAAACACTCTCCACGTTTGAAAAAACAAGGTTCTGCCCCTGGTAAGTCTGTAAACGGCATGATAATCTCCTTTCCGAACTTTATTATTTCAACTATACGCCATCCTTTGAACGATGTAAATAGTTGCCTTATTTATTCTTTTTTGAAAAAACAAACAGCATGCCTTAGGCATGCTGTTTGTTTTTATTCTCGTGTATACTCTTTAAATTCTCCCACTTTCGAGCCTGTTTTAGGAAAGCTGTCTGAAGTTAATTTAAGTTGATGACTTGGTATGTCGACAATATCCTGATGTGTTTTAATCCATGGCGTGCAAGGCTGTAATGTACTCAATACCGTATTAACACCTTTAAAATAATAGTGAATCGGTATTGTTAAACCTGGCTGATATATTTCCATTAAATGGTCTGCTTGATCATAGGTGAGAATATGTTCACTTTCGTCAATCGGAATAAACATGATATCAATATCAGTATTTTTTAGAAATGTATCAACAAAGGTATCAGGCTCAGGACGATTATCGCCCCAATGAACGATGCTAACACCAGCAATTTCAACAACATAAATAATATTATCCATATGTAAGAAATTATCAGGTGGTGTAAAATCTTCTCCCGTGTCTCCTTGAATTTCTGTCCAACGCGTTTTTCCTAAAGCATGAGACATGTGCTTATCCGCTAGCCCATGAATAGTCACATCCCCTAATGTGTAAGTGCCTATCATCCGCTCCATTGTCATACGAGCTTGTGGCAAATGTAACGCATCATGGTCAAAATGGGCATGCGTAGAAATAGCAAGATCAACCTCTATTTCTGGAAATGTTTCTGGAAACCACCATCCCCAAGCTTCATCATTACGCCATGGGTCAATCAAAATACTAATACCTTGTGGTGATGTAATTCGAACAGAAGAATGTCCAAAATAATCTATTACCACCGTTCCAGTGTCACCAGATACTGTCTGGGATTGTATATTACGAAGCTTTTCATTATTTATTTTAAAATTCTGTGCTCTTGAGCCTTCCATTTCAGTTTCCTCCTAAAAAATATCATCAGAATACGAATAATTATAATATACCCTATTCATTTAAACAAAAATCTGATTCTTTCTTTCCTTATGATGCATCCATATTATCTAGGCGACAGACACTGGGAGGAATATTTTGGTCCTGAACGTTCTGCACGTATGAGCGCAACTCGTGATGCTGAAGATAGAAATTTGGTATATAGCCTTCATAGCGATTCCCCTGTTTTCCCTCCTGATAATCTTCTAATGTTGCAAACAGCAGTTGAACGGAAATCATACACAGGTCGTGATATATTCACTACCCAATACGATAGTAATAGTAAATATCGTTCAGTAAATCAACGCATTACTTTGGTCAAGCTATTAAAGCACTCACCTTAAATCCGGCCATTAGTTGCGCTGAAGGAGATGTTACTGGTTCAATATATGCTCTTTTATTTTAGGGACAAAATAGTTATAAAACAATACAATCGATGAAATCTTTACGATACCTTTTCGGCACTTGTACTTATTTCTTGTGTCATTTCCTCTAATAATTTAAAAACTTTTTCCGCCGTTTCGAGTACAACACGGCCAGCTTCAGTCGGAGATACCCCCTTACTACTACGACGTAATAATTTAACACCTAATTCTTGCTCAAACTTTGTGATGGCATTGCTAAAAGACGGTTGTGAAATAAAATTATTATCTGCTGCAATTGATATCGACTGATACTTAATTGCTTCCGCAAGATAATGAAGTTGTTCTAGCTTCACAGCACCTCACTCCTATATAATATAAAATTACTAGTGTATTCTTTGTCAGAATATCATATAAATGAGTAGACAAACAACCTTTTATTGTCTTCCGAAAAGGACCTCCTGAAATAATAAAATATTATTCAAATACCCAAACAGACCCTCCGAAAAATAACCCATAATAAGAGGCTACAACTTAATAAATATCGGACAAGCTATAAAGAAATACAAGACAGGCTCGGCCATAGCGATATAGGTATTACCATGAATCTATATGCCCATGTCACAGAGAAAAGCAGACAAGAAACTGCAAAGCTTTTTGATTCTTATATGGCACTTTAAAGCATAAAATACTATGAACAGTATCAAAAACAGTATCACGACAAAAAAAGAGCGTAAACCTCAATGAAGAAACGGCTTCATATCAAGGTTTACGCAACTTTTATAAAAATATCTTACGGAGAGAAGGGGATTCGAACCCCTGATACGGTTTCCCGTATACACGCTTTCCAGGCGTGCTCCTTCAGCCAAACTCGGACATCTCTCCCTATTTAGCAACAAAAATAATTATACAGATTCACAGATGTATTGTCAATATAAAAAACAGTTTATTTATATTTTATGTTCACTTGCATTCCAATCCTATTAAATTTATACTGAAAACATAAATTTTCAGGAGGCTAGCAAATGAAATTAACCACATTATGCTATATTGAAAAAGATGATGCTTATCTTATGCTGCATCGTACGAAAAAGAAAAACGATGTCAATGCGGGCAAATGGATTGGGGTTGGTGGCAAGTTTGAAACCGGAGAATCCCCTGATGATTGCTTGCGTCGTGAGGTTCTTGAGGAGACTGGTTTAACGCTCACAAACTATCGTTATCGTGGGGTTATTACCTTTGTTTACAACGACCACGATGCCGAATATATGCATCTATATACTGCTTCCGCTTTTGAAGGAGCCCTTCTAGAAAATTGCAATGAAGGAGATTTGAGATGGGTGCCAAAAAAAGAGATTCCCGAATTATCTCTTTGGAAGGGCGACCGTATTTTTTTAGAGCTACTTGCAAAAGAATACCCCCCTTTCTCTTTGAAGCTTGTATATCGAAATGATGATCTATTAGAGGCTATTTTAGATGGCAATCCATTACCTCTCTAAATGAAATAAAAATAGCACAGCACCATGATGGTGTTGTGCTATTTTTTTAATGATGAATACTCAAATGCTTTACAATACCGAAGCCTAGGGCAACCGCAACTGCAACTGCATACAATGGCTGCCATTGCCAATATTCCCCGGTTACCAGTCTCCCATACATCATATAGCTAGCAATGGACATCACCAATAAAAACAATACGAGCCAATTCAATTTACTAAAAATAATTGGACATTTAAGGGTCACTTCCCGAATACTAGTGTGCATTTCTGACAGGTCTTTTCCCCGTCGCCAAAAGCAAATCATGCCGAGCAGCGTTGCACTGCCAGCAATACCGAGTCCAATATAGAGCAAGCTCAAGCTGAAATTTCCCCACCAATATAATGGTTCTGTAAAGGATATACAACCTTTTAGCCCATCAAAACCATTCTTTTGTTCTAATATACCTACTGCAACCATTATAACACTAGAAACTGGCAGTATCATGGTGCGCATCAACGCCATATGTAAGAGTAATCCCGTGATACAAAAAACGCTCATCATCATGAGGACAAAAAAAGCAGGTGTTTCCAACGAAAAGTGACGCCATGCGATAAAAGTGCGAATACATAGTCCAACGGTTCCTAAGGCAAAGAAAATGCTCATACCAATAGCAATTTGCCAGGACTTCAGTAGTTCTCCAATAGACCATGCTAAAAGCCCCACAGTAAAGCAAACAAGAGAAAAATAGAATAATATCATGATTTGCTTCCCCCTCTTTTTGGTCGTGCCCACGGAATCGCATAGAAGGATAGTCCTATCAACAGTAAAATACCACCAATTAATGAGAAGGTTCTCCCGCGATCTTGTTGTACAACGATTTGTGCCTTTCCATTATCCGTGCCAATTAATTGGATACGTGTATTTTTGTAAGTAAAGGCATTTGTTTGAGAAAGGGTATCATGAAAGGTTGTATCATGATTGAATGTCCAGGCAAAGTGAACATTAGTATCTTGAAACTGTTTGCCTCTTATTTTCTCAATTTTAATTTCTTGAGCAGGCTTCTCTTCACCCACATGAATAGCGACTGATTGCTGCTCTCCTAACACGAATGACTCTGATATACCAAGTTTAGCTGTCGCAAGGCTCCCACCAATGATGAGAAGCAAGGCAATTGCTAAAATCACTTGAACCAAGCCATAAAAAGAATGATGCTTTTTTAAATCCATCACCATTTTGATTGCTATCAGCGCTATTGTTATGCTTCCTGAGATAACAATCCATTCATTTGGGACTGTATTGGGTGGCATCACAAGGGCTAAAATAACAGTTGCCATAAGAGCAACACAACACAGCATATTTTGAAGCTTTATTGAGGGCATGTCTTCACCTACTTTCAAATTCTCTCTCAAATTATGAGTGCCTACTCCTTTACTGTCAAGTCAGTGGATAAAAAAATAAAAGCTCCTGTGGAGGACAGGAGCTTTTAGCTGTTGGATCAGCCAACACTTGGAGGTGATAAGGTCGACAACCTTAAAAGAGGAGTATAGAGGTGTTGAAATTAGCTTTTGCTAACTTCTGATATTAGAATAGCACCACACCCTCCTCTTGTCAATCTTTTTTTAAAAAAAATATTTTAAAAAAAAGAAAACTCCTGTGGAGGACAGGAGTCTCTAGTTGTTGGATCAGCCAACACTTGGAGGTGATAAGGTCGACAACCTTAAAAGAGGAGT
>CAMYDW010000006.1 GCA_947254645.1 uncultured Peptococcaceae bacterium
GATGGATATTGTTTGTAGAATTTGAAGTATTAACATGGAGATACCTATCTTTAATTTCTCCTTGTAAATTGCAACTGTGGGTTTGAAGTTAGGTAACTGTATCTCAATTAAATTTTTATCTCCTACAAAGTAACTGAGATACATTAGACTGGTTATCACTCTGGCTATGAGTGTCGCAATAGCTGTAATTATCCCTAAAATTGCACTTGACATCAGCGCAACTGTTGCTACAATACTTGCTTCTTTTTTATTATTTCCTCCAAGTAGCCTTGATATATAAGAGCCTGCTCCTGCACCAAATGTTAATCCTATCCCCAAAAAGATAAGTTGAATTGGAAAGGCAACGGAAACAGCAGCTACTGCTCCTTTCCCAAGTCCTGACACAAAATAGATGTCCACAACTTATCCCAATATTTTTTTAGCATCTATTCTACATACATTTTGATATTTTCTATGATAAAACCTAGGAAGAATTGACAGATTAGTTTTACAGACGACCATTAAATTTCTTTTTATCTAAATGTCATTTGAAAAAATATCTACTTTTAACAAAACGAAGAAAGACCGTAGCAATTAAGCTACGGTCTTTCTTCGTATTCAATTCTAAGCTATTTTTATTTCGTCAGCTTTTATTCCCATTCAATGGTTGATGGCGGTTTGCTGGTGATGTCGTAGACGATGCGGTTGATGTGGTCGACTTCGTTGACGATTCTTGAGGAGATTTTGTCGAGGATGTCGTATGGGATTCTTGCCCAATCGGCGGTCATGAAGTCGGTGGTGGTGACGCCTCGGAGGGCGAGGGTGTAGTCGTAGGTACGGAAGTCGCCCATGACACCAACGGTTCTGGTGGAGGTGAGGACGGCGAAGTATTGGTTGATGCTACGATCGAGTCCTGCAAGAGCGATTTCTTCTCTGAAGATGGCATCGGCATCGCGAAGGATATCGAGTTTTTCTTTGGTAATTTCACCCATGACACGAATGGCAAGGCCTGGGCCTGGGAATGGTTGACGCCACACGAGGTAATCTGCTAGGCCAAGCTCTAAGCCGAGTTGACGCACTTCGTCTTTAAAGAGCATACGAAGGGGTTCGATGAGCCCTTTGAAGTCTACTACTGCTGGAAGGCCGCCCACATTGTGATGGCTCTTAATAACAGCGGCATCTCCTGTGCCACTTTCAATGACGTCTGGATAGATGGTGCCTTGTGCGAGATAGTCTACAGCACCAATTTTGCGTCCTTCATCTTCGAAAACGCGAATAAATTCTTCGCCGATGGTTTTACGCTTGGTTTCTGGATCGTCTATGCCTGCTAATTTATCGAGGAAGCGTTGTTCGGCATCCACACGAATAAAGTGCATGCCACTGTCTGCAAATGCGGCTTCTACTTCATCGCCTTCGTTTTTGCGCATGAGGCCATGGTCTACAAAGATACAGGTGAGCTGGCTGCCAACAGCTTTAGAAATAAGGGCTGCAGCAACAGAGGAATCCACACCACCTGAAAGAGCGAGAAGGACCTTGCCATCGCCTACTTTGGTACGGATGTCTTCGATGGCTTTTTTGGCATAGTTGGCCATGGTCCATGTGCCTTCACAACCACACACTTCAAAGAGGAAGTTTTTGATCATCTCTGTGCCGTTTTCGGTGTGATTCACTTCTGGGTGGTATTGCATGGCATAAAGCTTGCGCTCTACGTGACACATAGATGCCACTGGGCAATCTGCGGTATGAGCGATGGTTTCAAAGCCTTCTGGCATGGTTGCAACGTAATCGACATGGCTCATCCAGGTGATGCTTTCTTCTGGCAAGCCTTTAAAAAGTGCTGCTTCGGTATTAACGGTGGTTTGGGTTTTCCCAAATTCGCGTTTTTCAGCAGCTTCTACTTTGCCGCCGAGGGTATGGGCCATGATTTGCATGCCATAGCAAAGGCCTAGTACTGGCTTGCCACAATCAAAGATGGCTGGGTCAATTTGTGGAGCACCTTCTTCATAAACGCTATTTGGCCCGCCTGTAAAAATAATCCCTTTTGGTTGTTTTTCGGCAATGGCTGCCATGGCTTTATGATAAGGCACAACTTCGCAATAAACATGACACTCACGCACACGGCGTGCAATAAGTTGGTTGTATTGGCCACCAAAATCGACTACCAATACCATTTCTTGGGTATTTTGCATGTTATGCCTCCTCTTGTGTTTCGATGTAAGTAATATCTGGAAGTTCACGGTATTGGCCATCAAAATCCAAGCCATAGCCAATGACAAACTTATCTGGAATTTCAAATCCAAGATAATCAATGTCAATATCTGCTTCACGGCGTGATGGTTTGCTCAAGAAGGTGCAATAGGCCACGCTTGCTGGATTGAATGTTTGAATGGTTTTACCAATGGCTTGCAAGGTATAGCCGCTGTCGATGATGTCATCTACTAAAATGACGTGACAATCCGTAAGATCCTTGAAGCTTTGATATTTGAGCGCTACAGTACCGCTAGAAACGGTACCACTGCCATAGCTAGAGGCGACAATGGCTTCCAATTGCAAAGGCAGCTTGATTGAGCGAATAAGGTCAGCAGTAAATGGAATAGCGCCTTTTAATATAGAAATAATCACTAATTTTTTATCAGTTTTATCACGATAATCTGCTGTGATTTGTGCACCCATTTCTTGTACTTTTTCGGCAATTTGTTCTTTTGAAACCAATATTTTTTGCTGACTTACGTCCATGAATTTTCCCTCCAAATGAAATATTCTATTAGTTTATCACACATAACATACAAGGGCAACACTGCACAGGGCACACATTTTGTGCTAATATAAAGTATCTTCTTATAGAAAGGAATTCTATCATGACTCGTGATGAAGAAACTTATTTTATTCGCCTCATGCAGGTCGCTGATAAAGAGACTTTACTAGAGCACTTTACATTTGTTAAAGAGGTCCCTAACAAGGATGGCTCTATTACCATTCATTATGATGCCCAGTATTTAAAGGATACTGGCTATTTAAAAATTAAATTTATTCCTACACCACGCACCCTGCAAATGGCAGAAATGAATGTGGGCTTTCAAACATTGATTGGGCTCAATCGTAGTCCCTTAGAATTGCGCATTCTTTGTGACCATGTACTTGATGAACTCTACGAGAAATAAACAAAAAAACCGACTGGTAGAACCAGTCGGTCTTTTTTATTCTCATATAATAGAATTAAAAAGATTTCTTACGATTATTCTTTCTAGCGGCTTCAGATTTCTTCTTACGCTTTACGCTAGGTTTTTCATAATGTTCGCGTTTGCGACATTCAGCTAATACGCCAGATTTTTGGCAAGAACGCTTAAAACGACGCAATGCACTATCTAATGATTCATCTTTACGAACCTTGATTTCTGATGACATGACTCTTTCCCTCCCTCCGGAATCAACAGGAGAAGACTAAGTCTGTTGATATCTGGACTTCAACACAAATAGTATTATACGAGAACGGTGGCATAAATGCAAGCATAAACATGTAAATTCCTATAAGAAATCCTTTATATTCCGTCAGATTCTACAATCCCTGTGCCACCTCGATAGTCATCAGGTTCAACAATTCCTGTATGCCCTAGATAGAGGAATGTTTTAAAACTCAAGCCTTGAATGGTTGTAAAAATAATCCCTGCAATCACCGATGTCAAATGGTAGGTAAAGCCACCACTGAGAAGCACCAGCATATTGATGGTCGTCATGGTGATTGCCACATCAAAGCGCGGATTTTTTTGGTGCAAGATGAGGGCGATGGTATCAAAGCTCACAGCAGTAGACTCTGCACTCAAGCAAAGATAATACCCACTCGCCACCATAAGCGCCGCCACAGGAACCGCCAGTATAAAAGGAATATTGACCACCCAGCCTGTCCAATGAAACAGGCTAAATAAGCCCATGTGACAAAAACTAGAAAAAAGCGCACCAATAAAATAGCGTTTGCCTAAGAATATGTAACTAATCAAAATCAAGAGCATCGTCAATAAATTGACAAAAATGCCAATGTCAATATGTGTCCACGCCTGCAATACCAAAGAAAAACTGGTCACACCACCATTTAAGATAAGCCGTGGCACAGTAATAGTTGCATAGGCAAAGGTAATCAATATATTGCCAAGAAAAATTCTTAGAAAACGCATGAATCATTCCTCCTATGAGGGTGACACTTCTACAATACCATTTACCAAATCAGCCTGGAGGCCATTGTAATTGACGGCCACCGAGTACATGAAAATGCAAGTGTAATACGCTTTGTCCACCGAGCTCGCCAGTATTGGTCACCACACGATAGCCACCTTCTTCTAATCCTTCACCCTTCACCACTTCTTGAATGGCTTCAGTGAGCGCTAATAGCAATTCCCCATCTTCTTGGGTCAATTGACTAAAGCTTTGAACATGGCGCTTTGGCACCACCAACACATGGGTAGGTGCTTGCGGGTCCATATCACGGAATGCCATTGCGAGTTCATTTTCAAAAACGACATCTGTTGGTATTTCACCATTTGCTAATTTGCAAAAAATGCAATCACTCATCGTTTCAACCTCCTCTATTGTTCTTTCTTTATTTCACCAATCAGACGATTGCCATCTGTATTGGTTAAATACGCATCTACAAAATCTCCCGAAGCCAAGTTTTCACCTTGAACAGTCACATATAAATAATTAGAGGTATGACCTACCCATTTATTGTCGTCAATTTTTTCCTCTAAAAGCACTGCCACTGTCTGTCCAATAAAGCGTTCTTCGTAATCTCGCTTATTTTTACTTGCCACATCTGCCATTTGTTTGGCACGCTTGTCTTTAATTTTGGGGTCCACTTGATTGGTCATTTCCGCTGCAGGGGTGCCCCCACGGATAGAGTATTTAAAAATATGCATACCACTAAAGGCAATATCATTGGCAAAAATAAGGCTTTCTCTAAATTCTTCGTCTGTTTCACCAGGAAATCCCACCATCAAATCAGTGGTGATAGCAATGTGTGGCATTTTGCCACGAATATTGCGCATTTGTTCTCTAAAATCACCAGTGGTATACGGACGATTCATACGTTTCAATGTGGCATCACAGCCACTTTGCAATGGCAGATGAAGTTGCTGTGCCATGCGTGGCTCGTTTTGAATGAGGTCAATCATTTCATCGGTAATTTCTGTGACCTCCACAGAGCCTAGTCGCAAGCATTGGATGTCTGTCTCTGCAATGATGCGCTTACAAAGATGAGTCAAATCACCCGTATTGTCTTTGACCCCTTTCCCATAGGCACCAATATGAATGCCTGTGAGAATCACTTCCTTGTAACCTTTTTCAACCAACTGACGAATTTCTTCGAGGGTATCTTCTTCACTGCGAGAGCGCAATGGTCCCCTTGCATAAGGAATCACGCAGTAAGTACAAAACTGATCACATCCCTCTTGGATTTTCACATAAGCACGTGTCATCCCGCTCACACGCTCATGAGGGAGATTTTCAAAATGGAACATTTCTTCATCATCTGGCAAATAAACAGCCTTTTGACGGTTTTCTCTAAAAATTTCCACGGCATCAACGACTTTGTGACGCTCGTTTGTGCCAACGATTAAGTCTACTTCAGGCAGACCTTGTAGTTCTGCTGGTGAGGTTTGTGCATAACAGCCACAAACAACGATAGTAGCTTCTGGATTTAGGCTAGCTGCACGGCGAATCATTTGGCGTGATTTACGGTCGCTCAAATGCGTCACCGTACACGTATTGATGACATAAACATCGGCCAACTCCCCAAAATCGATAACAGCATAGCCAGCATCTTGAAACAATGCCGCCATGATATCACTATCATGATGATTGACCTTACACCCTAGGGTGTGAAAGGCCACAGTATATTGATTGATAGACAATGAGCCATCTCCTTCTAAGACAAGAATAAAGTCAACTTATCTGCCACAAATTGCAGATAATCGAGGACGCCTGCACGCATTAGATACAAGGGTGTATTTAATGAGCCAAGCATCAAGAGCGCAAAAAGCAAAATAAAACCATATTGTTCAAAGCGCATATATTTAAAATAGAGTTCATCTGGTAGTAACATCCCTAAAACCTTAGACCCATCCAGAGGTGGCAAGGGAATGAGGTTAAACACGCCAAGACCTGTATTTACCACTGCGGTAATTGAAAGAAATTGATACATATAATACATGCCTTCACTCACATGCCCACCACTTGTTTTTGCAATGACGGTTGTTGCAAGCAGGCACAACAAGGCCATTATAAAGTTACTCACAGGACCTGCCAATGCCACCAAGCCCATGCCTTGCTTTGGTTTTTCATAATAGCTTGGATTGACCATCACAGGCTTTGCCCAACCAAACTTAAAGATGATGAGAAACAACGTCCCGATAGGATCCAAATGGTGTAGAGGATTTAAGCTCAAACGCCCATCGGTTTTAGGGGTCGGATCTCCCAAAAGATAACTCACATAACCATGTGCATATTCATGTATACACAATGATGGCACCACAGCCAATGCCGTCAAAAATAAATCTAACAAACTTGGAAAACTCATGCATTTTCCTCCTTAGTAATGAATCATTTTATTATACTAAATATACACGAATTATACCACTTTTAGTGTAAAAAAAAGATTCCTCCATTCATATGGAAGAATCTTTTTTTATAATTTTTTAATGAAGTCGATCAAATAGCACCGTCAAAAGATGCCCAAGGAGTGTGGTTTTTGGACGTTCCTCTGGATGCTGATGATAATAAAATTCTTTGTAAACAGCCTTCATGTCTCTGTAATTATCACAGCCGACTGCAATTTCCTTGCCAAAGATAAAGCCCTTTTCCTTAAAAAAGCGATACTCTAAACTAGGCTTGCAGGTAAAATAACGTTCATAATTATCGTAGAAATCACTGTATTCCTTATCATCCAGTGTCAGACACTCACTGCAATTCTCATTTAATAAACGACCTAAGACCCCATCACACGCTCTACTTTGAATTGACATACTAAGCCCTCCCCACTGAATGTTTAATGTATATTTATTGTAGAGAGTTGGCTGTTAATAATCAAATAACACAATATTATCTTGTATATGGCCTACAGTCTTATTCATTATATTATCATGCGCCTTATAGATAGCATTGCTAAGAAATTTATCATTAATAAAAAGACGATGCCCATCGGCATCGTCTTTTTTATTTATTATTTGAGTTCAGCTTTCAATGCAGCTTCACGTGCTTCACGTTCGGCAGCAGCTTCTTCGATGGTTCTATCTACAGGCAAACCAACTTTAACCATTTTTTCACGGAATTCATCTTCATAGTCTTGATAGCTATGGAATTCAACCACAGGGTTCCATGGGTTTTCATGGCGTTCTTGACGGCTGTTGGTACGCATGTTACGAGTTGGGCTCATGAATACCCCAAATGCGTGCATCAATTTACTTGTTGGGAAGTAAATGAAGAGGGTGCAAACCAAGATTAAGTGCAAGTAGAAAAGAACACTAATTGGTTCTGCAGGCACTGCAGGGTGGAAGGTGATGAGAGAAATCATCAATTCACGAATAGCAGTAATATCTACATGGCTTAAGTAACGCATATGCATCCCTGTTAGTGCAATGCCGATCAATAAGCAAAGTGGGAAGTAGTCATTCAAAAGACTGATATAACGTACTTTTGGAATGTAGAGACGGCGTGCCAAGAGCAACACCAACCCACCCAACATGAAGAAACCAGTGATGTATACATGGTGCAAATCTACCATGATGATCCCATCTACAGTTTCAATCGCCCTTACCCAACCTGGTACATTGGCACTAAAGATGCGGAAGTGGCGGAGCAAGGTAAAGAACATGCCCCAGTGGAACAATAATGCAAATAACCAAAGCCATTTTTCCCATTGATAAGCGAGGTCACCATCTTCAGTCAATTCTGCTCTGCTGTTGCGGAACAAAGAACGGAAAACAGTTACTTCTAAAATCATACGAATGACAACACCCACACGAGTGGTTGGGTTGTCGATTGGGTTTGGTTTAATAAAGTCAAGAGATTTTGCTTGACCAGCAGTAGTAGCAATATTAAAAGGTACTGGTGACTTAGACCAGTTTACGATGCGGTAGATAATCCCGAAAAGAAAAACAGCAAAAGCGATGTATGGCAATACAATACCAAACAATCCTGTCATTCCTAACACGCCTACCCCAACGCAAGTAATCGCCATAATTACAAGAATAATGGCAATAGCAACAATTAATCCCATTGTTATTTCCTCACTTTCTTAGGTAGTCGTTATGCTTCAGTGCTTTCGCTGGCATCGTCTTCACCCTCAGCTTCTTCAGCTGGTGGTTCTGGCTTTGGACGAGTATCTTGATAGGTACCCGCAGCTTCGTTGAGACGATATGCCAAACGTACACGGTCTGGCTTATTAGGGAATGCCCCTTCATCGTTGTCATATTTTACAACAACAATCATCTTCAAGAGGATACTCAAGATGAAGATACCAATTGCAAAGATACCAACCATTACAATAATTTCAATCATGCCTGGAATGTAATCAACGATTTCGCCAAATGGGTTTTCAGAAAGCCCACCGATAACGAAGGTCAAGCCTTTTTCGATGTACATAGACAAGAAGAGTGCCACACAGCCCACTGCCAAGGTGGTAGGGTTGTAGCGTAATTTTGTTGGAATCAAAAGCACCAAGGTTGCAACTACACAAAGAACGAAGAAACGCATCAAAGGTACAAATTCAGCATGACCATGGTATCCGAAGAACAAGTAAGTCAATGCAATCTTGTGACCTTCTACATTAGAGTAGTATGCAGTAAAGAATTCACCCATCATCATAATCATGGTGACGATGTAAGCATAGATTGCAGTAGTAGCAAGCATTTTAATCGCTTTTTCACCTGCATTGAATCCTGTCAATTTATGAAGAAGCATGCAAATCAAAATGATAAGCGCAGGACCAGTTGCAAATGCACTTGCAAGGAATTTTGCTGGCAAGACAGCAGTCAAGAAATAGTGACGGCTTGGCAAACCAGAATATAAGAAAGCGGTAACAATATGGATAGAGAAAGCAACAGGCACACTGATCATGGCCAATACTTTTACCCATTTTTTGTAATGTAAGCCTTTGTTTTCAGCTTGTAATACTTGATACCCTACAATGATGTTTAAAATCAAATAAGTAGGAAGAACGACGGAGTCCCAGCAAAGCATGGAATGTGGTGTCCAGTAAAGGTATACGTTGAGCATTTTTGTAGGAATCCCTACGTCAACGACAACGAATAAAAGGGCCATAATGATTGCTGCGATGGCTAAGAATTCACCAACAACAGTGATACGACCATAATGTTTTGCATCATGGAAGTAATATGGCAATACAATCATAACCCCACCGGCTGCCACCCCAACGAAGAAGGTCAAGTGACCGATGTAAAGACCCCAAGAAATATCGCGGCTCATCCCAGTGACTTGGAAACCGACAGTCATCTGATAGAGATACGCTGCAATACCAACAACGATGATTGCTGCAAGAGCTATCATCCATGCCCAGAATTTCACGCCACTGCGTTTCACAAATGTTTTTTCAATCATCGTTTACGCCTCCTCTTTCAAGCTGACCTTGTAATAGCAGCAAGGTTCAGTACCTAAACCAGGACGACGGACAATGGTCATATTTCCCTTAATCAGCTTGGAAATTTCAGAATTTGCATCATCAATATCGCCAACAACAATACCTTCAGACGCTTCAGCACAAAGTGGTTGTTGTCCTTTGCTCAAGCGGTCATAGCAGAAGTCGCATTTTTCTACAGAACCCTTCATACGAGTTGGGTATGCTGGATTCACTTCTTCGATGTAATCACGTGGCTCAACAAAGTTAAAGCTACGGCTACCGTAAGGGCAAGCTGCCATACAGTTACGGCAACCAATGCAACGGTGCATATCTTGTAAGGTAATCCCATCTGCAGATTGGAAAGTTGCTTGTGTTGGGCAAACTTTTACGCAGACTGGTTTACGACAGTGGTTACAAATAGAAACGAAATCTTTGTTTTTGTAACGATCTTGTAATTGAGAATGGTTCATATCGCTAAACAAAGCAATGAATGGTTCCGACCAAATCCACTTTACTTCGTGACGTTTGTCTGGAACATTTGGCACGTTGTGCTCTTTGTGGCAAATTGCCGCAATTGCATTGATGTCATCCACTTTTTCCATGTCGACGAACATGCCCCATTTGCCAACCTTTGCTTCTTTATCGGATTTTTCAAATGAACCGCCGCCAACAGGGGTTTTCTTAATGCTAGCGCAGCCAGCCAAGGTGACGAGCCCTGCAGATAAAGCCCCTAATTTCAGAAATTTACGTCTAGACATATTTTCCATTATGCTTTATCCCCCTTTTCAACATTAGCACCAACTTGTGTTGAAGGGTTAACGTGACAAGTCCAGCAATTTGGTTCAACACCATTGTAGTCATGGCATTTTTTGCAGAACTCGTCGTAATTTGAATGACAATCAAGACAAGTGTTTTGTAAACTCATTTCAAATTTTCTACCATCTGGAGTCACCAAGGTACGGTTGCCATCACGAACAACTTGTACCTTCCATTGATGAAGGATTTCCATGTGGTTTTCACGCATGTATTCAGTATCGTAGATACATTTCTTTTCGCTCATCGCGTTAATGGTTGGTGTATCGAGGCTTACTTCTGGCGCATCCGCTGCAGCACTTTTGCCAAAATTCAACCAAATTGGCGCTGTCATCACGATAATAAATACAAGGACACCAACAACGATGTTTGTCTTATTACGCATTAGAAGCTACCTCCTTCCTCTGGTTCTTGGTTTTGTAAAGGTTCAAAACGCAAGTTTTCAGTACGATCTGGTTTTTCGCCCTTCATAACCAAGGCATTACCAAGAAGTTCATGTACACCACAAACTTCTACTCCTGGAACCCAGTATCTCATGAGAGGTGGGAATGCAGCACGGTCAATCGCGCACACGCAAGAAAGCATATTAACGCCATGCTTCTTATGAACGTGTTTAACTGCATTTGCACGTGGGAAACCACCGCGCATACGAAGTTCCATATTTTCTTCTGCGTTCAAGCCAGAGCCAGAACCACAGCAGAAGGTTTTTTCTCTAATGGTTTCTTCTGGCATTTCATACCATTCAACGCAATGATCAAGAATATAACGTGGTTCATCTAAGAGGCCCATTGCACGAGATGGGTTGCAAGAATCGTGATAGGTTGCGATGATACCAGCATTTCTAGATGGATCCAAAGTAATCTTATTGTGCTTAATAATATCTGCAGTAAATTCAGTAACATGAATCATCTTGGTGGAACGTGCATTTTCAAAAACAGTCCCTGTGATAGGGTTTTTTGGCACTTCCAAGAAATGGGCAGGACCATTCATGGTATCCATGTATTGGTGAATAACACGCCACATGTGTCCACATTCCCCACCGATGATGAACTTCACGCCAAGACGTTGTGCTTCTGCATAAATCTTTTGGTTCAAACGTTTCATCATTTCATTGGAGGTAAATAAACCGAAGTTCCCACCTTCAGAGTTGAAGGTACTAACGGTATAGTCTAATCCCAATTCGTGGAAAAGCATCAATTGCCCCATCAAGGTATAGTTCCCTGGTGTTGCAAAGATGTCCCCAGATGGTGGCACATAAAGAATTTCTGCACCTTTACGGTTATAAGTTAAATCAAGGCGAACCCCAGTGATATCTTCGATATCATCGAGCATCATGTCATAACTGTCCACAATACCGTGTGGTTGGATGCCCAAGTGGTTCCCTTTAGAGAAGCAGTTTGCAACTGGTGTGATTACCCAGTCAATATTGAGGCCTACAAGGTTCAATAATTCACGAACCAACATGGTAATTTCTGCAGTGTCAATCCCGTATGGACAATAAACGGAACAACGACGGCATTCGGAGCATTGGAAGAAATAATAGAACCATTCTTTTAAAACTGGTTCTGTTAATTCACGTGCCCCTACCATTTTAGACATCAATTTGCCTGCCAAAGTGTATTCTTTACGATATACACTACGCAGTAATTCCGCACGCAATACAGGCATGTTCTTTGGGTCCCCACTTCCTAAGAAGAAGTGACATTTGTCTGAGCACGCACCGCAGCGTACACAGCAATCCATAAAGATTTTCAAAGAACGGAAGCGATGCAAGCGATCGCGGAGACCATCGAGAATGATTTGTTGCCAGTTTTCTGGAAGTTTCCAGTCTTCATCTGGCACACGCCATTCACGTGGGTTAGGGAGGCTGACCATCTCAACACTTTCCGGTTTACCGGCGTGACAATACATCCCGTCTTTAAACTCTGTTGGAGTATCCATCCACGGAGTTTTTGGCGGGTTATAATTGATATTCAGCAGCTCCTCTGGTTTTGGAAGTTTTGCCATTTCATTACACCCCTTTTACTATGTCAACTTGACACTGCCCACCACAAGATGAACATTCTCCGTCAAGCGAACTACTACATTGCATAAAATTTTCCATATCAAGTGCCTGATCTAAAATATTGGCTTTTACCAAAATATCATTGGTTTCCTTGATTTGAGCCAAGCGCATTTCATAAATCAATGTGCGACTTTCGCTATAGCTATCAAAAGCATAGAGCGCCACAGTATCAATATCGCTATAAAAATCTAGCCATTCTTCAAGGCTAATGCCTTCTTTTTTTAATGCAGCTCCACAATTCTTTTCAATAATTTGCTTCAAAGCAGGAATAAAAGAGACTGCCTGACTTGGCAATACTTCTTGCACCGCCTTAATGCGCAAAATCATTTGCACCTGTTCATTGATGATGTTTGCATCTGGATTTTCCTGAAGCAATTCATGCAACAATGCAGATAAACTATGATGCAAATTTGAACCGACTGGATTTGCAAAATCCCGATTGACTTTTTTGAAATACTTTCTTGATTCTTCTGGATAAGATTCTAGCATGCGTTCAAACCATGCAGCACGCAAGTCCTCCTCATGGGCTTGCAAGACACTCTTTAATCGTGTTGTCACAAAAAGACCTCCAAATTGATTATAAATAACTGTGTAGTCCTGGTAACAGATAGCTCACGCCAAAGAACGTAAATAGGATAGCGGCAAAGCCTAAAAGATTAATAAAAAACATCTGCTTTTCATTCCATCCTTGTAAACGCAAATGAAGATAAGCGGCATAAATCAACCATGTGATCAATGCCCATGTTTCCTTTGGATCCCAATTCCAATAAGTCCCCCATGCATATTCTGCCCATATTGCACCAGTAATAAGCATAATTGTTTGGAAAGGCATCCCAACCAATACTGCACGATAGCTCCATTCATTCAGGAGTTCTCTTGATGGCAAATGACTTTTTAGTTTGCCATTGCGACGTGCCACCATCACAAGTACAGATAGGACAAACGCCAAGCAAAATGCACCATAAGCGATGACTGCAGAGGAAACATGAAATTCTAGCCAGTAACTTTTGAGTGCTGGCGTTTTAGGTTGATGGCTCAAATTCAAGGTTGCCATCCAACCCGTCAATCCAAGTACCAATGGATACACAATCACCCCAGCTAAAGCCAGGTGATGTTTGAGTGTCATAAAAAGTAATAATAGCAAAATCACTGCATTGAACCAGAAACCAAAATCTAGTCCACTTGCAAGTGGTAAACTTTTGGTATCCAAGATACGGACAACCAAAAGTAAGACAGCAACCAACGCCGCTAGTGCCGACAAGGATTTGGCCAGTTTAGAATCACTCATTTTCTTTCGCAATCCAAACAAAACCATAAAACTCCCTGCTGAAATACTAATCAGCGCCCACAACAAAATTGTTTGCAGGGTTAAATACATCTACCGGCCTTCTTTCTCTTGCTCTATTGCAAAATCGGCAAATTGTTTTTTGCGCAAGTATGGGCTTTTGTTAAAAATCCGCATGCGTACGTGGCCATCTTTTCCTATGAATGCATGAATTTGGCTATAACGTCCTAATAAGAATAGGAAGGAGCCTAATCCGGCTAGGAGAAAACCAATGAAGATAATTGGCATTGCACGATTATATTTAAATTGCAATACGGTAGCACTGAGTGGTTCTGTATAAGTCAGGCTGGTATTTTCATCAATTTGCACAGGCTCTCCAATTTTAAGGGCCTTGCCTTTTGATTGCTTTCCAGCACCATCAAAGGTATAGAGCAGCGCAATATTTTCAGTCATCGCTTCAATATCAACAGAGGTCTTGCCAACTGGAAAGCGTTGACTTTCTGGTACGGCATAATCCCCATTTAAGCTTGCATCTGTACTTTCCACATGAATCAAATACACATTTTGATAAGCCATTTGGTAAATACTCAATCCAGCTTTTTTGAATGGATGATTCACCTTTGCTGTCACATTTTTTTCATCAATATTTTTATCAGCCACCTTTAAATCAAAGGTCGATATCCAGTTTTCCACCGCTTTGTTTTGGTCATAAACGGTTTCAAAATCCTTTAGGGTAATGACACCTTCACCAACGGCCTCTGTAATAGCCTTTGGCAGCGGCTGTTTTTCGCCCTCTGTCATCATTAATTGGCCCTCGGTGGCATAAGAAGTAAAGAATGCTCCTACCAAGATCACCAGCAAACCAATATGTAAAAGATGTGGCGCCAACAGTGCCAAGGGATTTTGACGTGCAACTAGGTAGACACCTTCGTTGTTTTCAAACCCCTTCACATGAAAGCGAGCTTTTTTAAGTTGCCCTTCAAAGGCCTCTTTAGAAAGCTTTGATAAAGGATAACCTGTGGTTTTTCCCACCAAGTCCTCAGGCTTGTGAGTCAACTGACGAAAAACACCAGGCCATAGTTTGACACTACAGGTCAACAAATTGATAAAAAATGCAACGACTAAGGCACGAAAGGGCAGTGACTGAAACATTTCAGGCAAATTATAAAGGGTAGACGACACAGCCATCCCTGCCAATGCGGCGATTAATATAATTGCCAAGCGTACCGATGAGATAAATTTATACATAACCCCTCCAAGCTTGTGACATTTTTCTTTAATGAAATTGTCTAGCTTTTAAAACAAACGCAACCACATGATGCGCCAACCATATTATAACAGAACTCTTATCGGAACTTCAACAATTAAACATCAAGGACCATTAAAGATTAAAAATATTTATTATGTTATATATAAATATTATTTTTCTCTGACAGCATTCTTCATTTTTTTCCTTGAACGCTTGTGCATTTTTTAACAACAATAATAGCTGTAAAAAAATCCTGTACCACAAGGCACAGGATTTTTTTATGCATCTAAATAGCTTGATAAGCCACTTTTTTCAAAAAATTGTCGGATTTTCTTCAAGGCATTTTTTTCTAAGCGTGACACATGCATTTGGCTCACACCTAATCGGTCAGCAATTTTTGTCTGTGTCAAATCTTCCATATAACGATAATAAATCACTTGTCGTTCCATTTCATCCAATTCATCCATGGCTGCTTTAAGGTCTTGCTTCAACTCTACTTGCTCGAGATTTTTATCATCAATGCCTAGATAATTATTGAGGGTATTGGTATTGCCATCTTGATCCTCTTGTACAGAAAGAGAAGCCGTTTGGGTGGCACGCTTTGCTTCCATGGCTTCAGTGACTTCTTTTTCATCAGAACCAATCATCTCAGCAATTTGTGCATTGGTTGGTTCTACACCGTGCTCTTGATAAAACTCCCCTTCTGCTTTTGTAATATAGGTACTCATTTCTCTATATTTTCGTGGAATGGTGATTCGCCAAGTATTGTCACGGTAATAGTTCATCAGCTTGCCCGAAACAGTACGATAGGCAAAAGTCTTAAAACGCACTCCTTTATCTGGGTCAAAACGTTCAACAGCGCCCATCACCGCAATACGCGATACCTGCATCATATCATCTTTTTCCCAAGGCAAATAACATTGGGATTGGCACCAGTAGCGTACCAATGGCTCCATTTCTTCAATAATATGATTCAATTTTTCTTTAGAGGGTGCCGCTTTGTACTCACGTACCAATTCTTCTATATCCATTTTTTCTTTTGCCATTCAACCCTCTCCTTACATCCAAGATACTTTTGCAAAGAGGCGCTTTTCTTCTGGCGAGTAATAAATCTCTTCTGCAATACATTGCACCAAAAACAGCCCTCTACCATTTTCTTCTAAAGTTGCCAATGCCATAGGATCGGCATATGCTTGAAAATCTACTTTTTCCCAAGAACAAATCGCATCCCAAAATTCAAAAACCATGCTCCCATCATCGACACGCCAGCTCACATACATTTCGTAATCCGCCAAATCTCGTCCAGCATGAATAATCATATTGCTCATCAATTCATACAAGCAGAGTTTCATATCAGCCAAACGATTTTGCGCTTGAATCGGAATGCGACTGTCTGAGAGAATGTCAGAAATTACTGGCGTAATATCCGCAATTTGTCTTAAACAACGCATTAGCATTCTCCTTATTTTTCATACATCCGTTCGTAAAGAATGTCACATAACATTGGATGCGCACCAATCGGCGCTTTTCTTTCAAAAACAATTCCTGGATATAGATTTTCCAGTTTTTCCATTGCTTTTGGCAAATCCTTTGATATATGGTGTCCAAAGGAAAGAAACAATGGCAATATACTGATTTTTTCTAGCTGTCTATCTACCAATACACCTACTGCCTCTTCTAATGTAGGGGGTGAAAGCTCCATAAAGGCATGGGTCACTTCATACTCTGGAAAACGCTCCTGAAAATGACCAGCAGTATCAATCACTACCGCCAAGCCATCCTTTAGACGACTCCCATGCCCCAAAATAACAACACCATGTTTTTTCTCACTGTTATTAGACATCCAAATAATCCTCTTCTTCCGGCACGATAAAGACCAGTGCCACGTATAAAGCAATTGCAAGCAGATGGTGGAAGGGTGGCACCAAAACCAGCGTCAACCATGCCAAGCGTATATAACTCACATCAATGCCTATATTGTCTGCCAAGCCAGCACAAACACCCATGATGCGCTTTCCTTTTTTCGCCCGACGCCATTTCTTCATCTATTTATCGACTCCTTCATCGCTTGTCAATCCCTGTAAAATTGTGTAAAATATACTTGATACTATTATAATACAGAAGAGGAGAAAAAACCACATGCGCGTTTTTACATTTTTACTTTCTTTGCTCATTGCCTTTGGATTTATTATCTTGAACTTCCTCGGTTTCAATAATACACTCTCTCAAACAGAATATATGTTGATTTCTGTGGTTGCTGAAATTCTTCTTAGCTTTACATTGGGGCACTTTATCTATCGCACCTATGCCAATTACAAAAAAAGCAAACAGCTTCGCAGTGAAATCGAAGAATTAGAAGTGGCTATTGCGACCCCACCAGTGCCAGCAGAAACACCTCAAGCACCTATGGCGATGGAGCACACCACGCTCATTGAAAAGCCACAGCTAGATAACACCATGCAACACTAATCACCCAGCATCTATATGGTTTGATTCATCCACGCTATTTTTGCTCACTTAAACAAGGAATAGGTGATAACGATGAAACTCAACAAATACACCCTCGCCATTGAAGAAGACGAGATTAAAGAGGTTGCACAAGCACCCAAAACAGAAGAGCTTATTGATGAACACTGGGATTCTGTTCTCAATGAGCCACCATTAGAAAATGTTGTGATTGATTTAGAGAATTTATCCAAAAAGAAGCAATAAAAAAAGGACTCTCATCAGAGAGTCCTTTTTTTATGCCACAAATTTCAGTACAAAAAAAAGAACATCGAAGACCTCTTCGATGTTCAAGCATGCCTCGAGCCGGAATCGAACCAGCGACACGAGGATTTTCAGTCCTCTGCTCTACCGACTGAGCTATCGAGGCATCCGACGCAGATGGGTCTCGAACCCACGACCTCCAGCGTGACAGGCTGGCGCTCTAACCAACTGAGCTACTGCGCCAATGGACGATGACGGGCTCGAACCGCCGACCCTCTGCTTGTAAGGCAGACGCTCTCCCAACTGAGCTAATCGTCCAAAGAACACAATATGAAATTGTGAATGACCTGTAGGGGATTCGAACCCCTGAATGTCAGCGTGAAAGGCTGATGAGTTAAGCC
Organism: uncultured Peptococcaceae bacterium; assembly: GCA_947254645.1. Taxonomy (GTDB): domain Bacteria; phylum Bacillota; class Peptococcia; order Peptococcales; family Peptococcaceae; genus UMGS1590. Next base: position 18,124 of record CAMYDW010000006.1, read on the forward strand.
GCTTCTCCAACAGGCCATGGTCTATATTACTAAACCTGCCAGGGCCTCATCGCCCTACAGCTTGTTTAGTATATCATACTACCAAGAGAAACGTCAAATATTTTTTCAAATATTTTTTCTTCTCTTGTGTTGCCTCTTTCAGCAACGAATGTTAGTATATCAACTAAACGCTCCCTTGTCAATCATTTTTCTTTAATTATTTTCTTTTTATTTTCAAATAGGTTTGTTGACAATCTTCCTAGAGCTCTTTAGGATAAACATACCCACCCAGCGAACGGAAGGAAAGATGTATGATGAAAAACCCGACCCTTACAAAAAAATTCATGACCTATGTGTCCCTCAATATTTTCAGCATGATCGGCGTCTCCTTCTATATTTTAGCGGATACATTTTTTATCGCAAAATACGTAGGTAGTCTTGGATTAACCGCCCTTAATTTGGTCATTCCTATTTATTTTCTATTCATCAGTGCCCCTGCCATGATGCTCGGGGTCGGTGGTGCGGCACATTTTTCTATTTTTCTTGGCAATCGCCGCTTTCGAAAAGCCCTTCATTACTTCCACACCACCTTCGCCACTGGGGTGCTCTACGGCATCGGTATTTTATTCCTTGCCTTATTGGCACGCCGCCCTATCTGTCTTGCTCTTGGCGCCGATGCCAACGCCTTCGATATGACCCTATCCTACTACACCATTCTGATGTGCTTCGCCCCTATCGCCGTTGCCAACAACATTTTGCTCCATTTTATTCGCAATGACAACAATCCAAAGCTTGCGACCACTGCCATGATTATTAGCAATATCTGCAATGTGATTGGCGATTATATTCTATTAGAGCCGATGCATCTTGGCATCGGAGGGGCCGCTTTGGCCACAGGGATTTCTCCCATTGTCAGCTTGACGATTCAAGCCCTCCACTTTCAGAAGGAGGACATTCGGCTACACTTCTACGATTTTCACTTTATTCCGCATACGCTCCCTCGTATTCTGAAAATAGGGTTGCCCTCCTTTATCAACGATTGTGCCAGCGGACTCATCGTCTTGATATTTAATCTTACCATCTTGCGCTTAGCAGGCAACATTGGTATAGCGGCCTATGGTGTCATTGCCAATTTCAATCTGGTTGTCATCGCCATTTTCAACGGCATCGCCATGGGTATTCAGCCACTGGCAAGCTTTGCATATGGCGCCAACGACACAACGACCCTTCGTTTTGTACGACGTCATGCCAAGGAGGTCGCCTTTGTATTAGGCGCCCTCATTTACCTGCTGAGCTTTCTATTCACAGATGCCCTTGCAGGTCTTTTCAATAGCGAAAACGATGCTTATTTTCTCAATACCGCCTTCATGGGTATTCGACTGTATTTTCTCGCTTATTTTTTCACTGGCTATAACATGGCAGAGATCAGCTATCTGGCTGCCACCGCCAATGCCCGCCACTCCACAACCCTTTCTAGTGCACGGAGCTTCATTTTGCCCCTCATGGTGGTTCCCCTCGGTGCAATTTTTCATATGCAAGGCGTCTGGCTCACCATGCCTCTTGCGGAATGCCTCACACTACTCCTTGCCCTTGTTTTACAATACAAGCAAAAATAAATATAAAAAAAGCTAGAGCATCCATTGGTAAATGCTCTAGCTTTTTTTATTACTGGTGGCTATTCGACTGCTGGTAGAATCAAGACTCTTTCAACGCAAAATGCTTATCCTCGTTTACTTATTCCCTTCAAATAGCGTATCAACGATCTATTTATGGACACAAAAGTATGCTATTGTTTGAACTTCCATCATTCCAATTTGAAGTTGATGGATTTACTACCCTTTCATATCGATAGGCTCTTTTATTATCTCACGATGGTATAGGATGACATACAACGTGGGGCATCTGCTGGATCCCACACATGATTGCCGCGCATGGATTCATCACTCACTAAGCAATGTTCATACGATGGCATCAGGGTTTCTACCATCGGCACCTCGTTCACATCCAAATCACTCAAAGGACGTCCCGCTTCACCTGTACGCTTCACCGTTTGTTTATTTTCTAAAATATCAATAGTAGTATCTACATGATAGTGACGATGATTGATATCTACCACATTCCATAGATGAATCACTGCACCTTGCTCCGCTGTCACAACACACCCTTCCAAGAGCTGACAAGGAATATTGATGCGCTTATCCTTCAAAATCAATACCATGGCTCTTGAAATGCCGTAACTATTGGCACGCTTGTTCACCAATGCACCATAGGCGCTGATATAGTGTTTACCTTGTTCGGTATCTGGTAAAACAGGCACTTGAAAAGCACCGTCGGTGCGTAACACTTGGCGTGGATAAATAAGGTTTGTTTGCAGTAAGTTATGTGCCATACGCACCTTCTGCAGCTTTGTATCACACATCATAGCGATTTTTTTTGCATATCGGTCAACCGCTTCTGCCAACTGTTCATTTTCAGTCGCCGTTAATGCAGGTGTTTCTGAAAAATATAGCATTCATCTCCACCTCTTACGTTTTATATTTACTGTCCATTAGACATATTCTTTGCACAACATAATATAGCAAAAAAATAGACATCTGTAAAAGCCAGATGTCTATTTTTTACTTAAATTAAATTTATTTTATAAATCATCGACCAAAGCACTGCTTTTTGCATAAGCGGTGCTGCGGGCTTCAAAGAAATCGGTTTTAATCATATTGGCATTGCTGTATTGACTCACCCAAGCCATGGTCGGTGGTTCTACATCATGGCCCTCATAAATACGACCAAAGCCAAGATTGTCTGCACGCAGGTTGCCAAGATATTGGATATAATCGGTGATCATCTCTTGGGTCAACCCTTCAATTTCTTCACCAATCACATAGTGTCCCCAAGCAATTTCTTGCTCGCAGCCTTCGCGAATCATTTCACGATAGATTTCAACCAATTCGTCGGTAAAGAGTTCTGGCTGTTCTTCACGCAATTCTTTAATGATGCTGCGGAACAACCACAGGTGGGTGTTTTCATCACGATTGATGTAGCGAATTTCTTGTACAGAACCCGGCATTTTATTATTTCTGCCAAGATTATAGAAGAACATGAAACCGCTATAGAAGTAAACACCTTCTAAAATATAGTTCCCCATCACAGAACGCATAAAATTAAAGACAGATGGGTCTTCTTGGAAATCATTATAAATATCGCCAATAAACTCGTTACGACGCAATAGGTGCTCATCATTCTTCCATTGGTAAAGCACCTCTGTACGTTTTTGAGGTTCACAAATGGTGTCAAGCATATAAGAATAGCTTTGGCTATGAAGGGCTTCTTGGAAAATCTGAATAGATAGACACAGATTGACTTCATTGGCTGTGATATAGCTTGCAATATTTGGAAGATTGGCTGTTTGGATACTATCCAAGAAAATCAAGAAGCTTAAAATCTTGTCATAAGCACGACGTTCTGCTTCTGGCAAATTGGGATAATCCTTCACATCTGTATTCATGTTGATTTCTTCTGGAATCCAGAAGTTGTTCATGGCTTGACGGTACCAACCACTTACCCATTGATACTTCATATTATTGAAGTCATTAAGGTTTGTTGTGTTGCCGCCAATCATGCGACGTGCTGCTAAATCAATGTCACCATTTGGATTAAACAGCGGTCTTTTTTCAATTTTTTCCATTCCCACTCTCTCCTCTTAAGATGAACATACTTCACATTCTTCGACTTCTAAGCTCTTAGAGCGAATATAGTAGATGGTTTTTACACCACACTCCCAAGCTTGAATGTATAAATTTAAGACCTTTCTAAAGGTGTAGTCGTTGGTAATATACAAATTCATGCTTTGTGCTTGGTCAATGTGACGTTGACGAATGCCACTTGCACGCACCGAATAGCTTTGGTCAATGAGGTGCGCACTCTTATAATACCAGAAATTGTCCATGCTGAGTTCTGGCGCCACACGAGGCATCAAGCCATTTTTCTTTTCTTCTAGGAAGAAACGATTCATGATTGGGTCTACCCCTGCGCTTGTCCCAGCAATAATAGAGGTGCTAGAAGTTGGTGCTATCGCCATTAAATAACCATTGCGCAAGCCATCCTTGGCAACCTTTTCACGCAGCTTTTGCCAGCGCTCACTGTTATAGCCTCTCTTATCAAAATAAGCCCCTGTTTGCCAATCACTGCCTTCAAAAAGACTATACGCACCTTTTTCAGCGGCATTTTGACAGCTTGCCTTTACTGCAGCGTAGTTGATGTTTTCAAAAACCTGATCCACAAAGGCTAAATGCTCGTCACTTTCCCAAGGAATGTGATGTTTTGCCAACATGTGGTGATAGCCACTGATGCCCAAACCAATTGGACGATAACGATGATTGTTAATCTTTGCATAAGGCAATGGGAAGAAGTTTAAGTCAATGACATTATCGAGGGCACGAATGACACTGGTCACCACAGACTCAATTTCTTCGTTATTATCCACATCCATGTGCCCCAAGGAGAGGCTCGCCAAATTACATACGACAAATTCTCCTGGTTTTGTCACCGTTACAACGACTTCTTCACCGTCAATGGTTTCGACACGTTGCTCAATCTTTTCAATCTCGCCCATATTTTGCGCAATTTCGGTACAGAGATTGGAGCAGTAAATCACGCCTTTATCGCCATTTGGATTGGCACGATTGACAATATCTCTGTTAAAGGCAAACGGTGTCCCTGTTTCTACGGCACTCTTGATAATCAAACGAATGATATCCTTAATCGGCAAAACACGCTTAGAGATACGATGGTCTGCCACACAATCCAAATAACGTTCTGTCCATTCTTCGCCAAAGCTGTCCTCAAGACAATAGCCCTTAATGGTTTTGACCTCGTGCGGACAAAGCAAATACCAATTCCCTTCAATGTTGTCGCGTGCTTGTTGCCAGAAATAATCTGGATAACACACCGCTGGGAAAACGTCATGGGCTTTCATGCGGTCATCCCCATTGTTGGTACGAAGGGCCAAGAATTCTGGCAAGTCACGATGCCACACATCCAAATACACTGCCACGGCCCCTTGACGCACACCAAGCTGATCCACTGCAACAGCAGTATCATTTGCCAGACGAATCCAACGAATCACGCCACCAGCCGCTCCCTCGAATCCACGAATGGCAGAGCCTCTCGCACGCACCTTCCCAAAGTACAAGCCCATGCCACCGCCAAATTTGCTGACCTTCGCAAAGTTGTCAATGCTGCGATAAATGCCATCGAGGCTATCTGGCACGGTATCAATAAAGCAACTGGAAAGCTGATGAAAAGGCTTACGTGCATTAGCCAAGGTTGGCGTAGCCATTGTCACCTTGAGCAAACTCAACATATCATAGAAACGACGTACCCACATCATACGTTCACTGCGTTCTTCGAGCATCGCCAAATGCAAGGCTATGCCAAGGTACATTTCTTGAATGCTTTCCATTGGTGTACCAGAATGGGTGCGCACAACATAACGTTTTACCAATAATTCCATCCCAGAGTAGTTGATGAGGTTGTTGCGTGTTTCATCGATATAAGTTGCCGCTTCGAGCAATTCTTCACGGTTATAATTTTGTAAAATGTAGGTACCATACAATCCTTCACCAGCAAGATATTCTACTTTTTCATAGAAATTATCAATGCCACATTCTTCCATTTCTTTTTGAAGGTTGCGTTGATACTCAAGGAAATAAATGCGTGAAGCAATAAATTCCCAACGAGGCGCTTCATTGGTTGTCAATTCCACACACGCCTTAATGAGGAAGTAAAGTCGCTCATCTAAAGTCATTTCATCTTTATAAAAAGACAAAAATTTCATGTACAAATACTCTAAACCATATACTTCATCTTTGTAATCGCGTTGAATGACTTTCAAAAGCTCATCCATACCCTCTACATTTGGAAAACAAGAAACGATTTGTTGACGTGTACGTCTTTTTCGTTTATGGTCTTCACGATATAAGATAAAGCTTTTTACTTCTTTATAGTAATTTTTCTCAATCAAAGTTTTTTCAACCAAGTCTTGAATGTCTTCCACATGCAATGGCGTTCCCATTTGCATGTCCCCTTTAATTGAGTCTTCAATTAAAACAACCATTTCTTCTAATTCCGCTTCACTAATGGTTGTATCTACACTAATAAATGCACGTTCAATCACACGTGCAATTTTTGCACGATTGTACGCTTCTGTACTACCGTTACGTTTGATGATATCCATGAACTATGTGCCGCCTCCATCTTTTTATTCAAAACTATCCATTTCATCATACTATATTTAGTATGAACCGTCTATATGACTCTACTTGTCTACAATATAAGCATTTTAAATAATGCCTTAATAGATAAGCTTTGAACGTCACACACGCATGGAATAAATTTTTTTATTTCATTCATACACCATCAAGCCAAAGTAAAAAACGCAATCCTCAGATTGCGTTTTTTATTTTATTTATTATTTGCGTTCAAGTACACGTTGTACCTTCGCCATAATTGCTTCTTTTGTAAGACCATATTTTGCTAATAGGTCTCCACTTTTGCCTGATTCACCAAAGGTATCTTCTACGCCAACACGTTCCATTGGCACTGGCAATTCTTCGGACAAAACTTCAGCAACTGCACTTCCAAGACCACCATAGAGGTTGTGTTCTTCAGCAGTGACAACCGCCCCAGTTTCACGTGCCCATTCAACGATTAATTCACGATCAATTGGTTTAATGGTGCTCATATCAATAACAGTGGAGCTGATGCCATCATCTGCCAATTGTTCTGCCGCTTCAAGAGCCATTGCAACCATAATGCCACAAGCAATAATGGTTACATCAATCCCTTCGCGTAAAACAACCCCTTTACCAATGGTAAAACCACTATCCGCACTGGTAATTGTTGGTACAGCAGAGCGTCCTAAACGAATATAAACAGGACCATCATGTTCAGCTGCTGCAACAATGGCTTGATAAGCTTCTGGGCCATCTGCTGGCACCAACACTGTCATGTTAGGTAAGCCTCTCATCAAGTTGATGTCTTCGAGCATTTGGTGAGAGCCGCCATCTTCCCCAACCGTTAATCCTGCATGGGTGGCGGCAATCTTTACATTTAAACGAGGGTAGCAAATAGAGTTACGAATTTGGTCATAGGCACGCCCTGTTGCAAAAACCGCAAAAGTGCTCGCAAAAGGAATCTTCCCTGCCGCAGCAAGCCCCGCTGCAACCCCAAGCAAATTTTGCTCAGCGATACCCATATCAAAAAAACGCTCTGGATATTTCTTTTGGAACATATTGGTTTTAGTAGATTTTGATAAATCTGCATCCAATACAACCACTTCCTCATGAACAGCACCAAGCTCCTCTAGTGCCAATCCATAAGCTTCACGTGTTGCTTGTTTTTCCATGCTACGCCTCCTCTCCTAATTCTTTCAATGCTTCCGCCACTTGTTCTGCATTTGGCGCGCTACCGTGCCAACCACATTGGTCTTCCATAAAGGAAACACCTTTCCCTTTAATGGTTTGCATCACAATCATTTGTGGCTTGTTGCTTGCTGAAGCTTTCGCATTTTTGATAGATGCAGCAATCGCTTCAAAAGAATGCCCATCGATTGTTTGAACATCCCAACCGAATGCAGCAAATTTTTCATCCACAGGGTCTACACCCATGACTTCACTGCAACGGCCATCAATTTGCAAGCCATTATGGTCAACAAAAGCAATGAGGCGACCCAATTTATAATGAGCAGCAGCCATTGCCGCTTCCCAAACTTGCCCCTCTTGCAATTCACCATCACCTAAAACTGCATAAACATAATTTTCTTTTTGATCAAGACGACATGCCAACGCCATCCCAACAGCCGTTGAGAATCCAGTTCCTAAAGAGCCTGTAGACATATCTACCCCTGGCACCTTTTTCATGTCTGGATGACCTTGTAAATGACTACCAACTTGACGAAGATCCTTCAACCATGCTTTATCAAAAAATCCTCGTTCTGCTAATGTTGCATACAACACAGGTGCTGCATGCCCCTTTGACAAAACAAATAAGTCGCGGTCAGCCATCTTTGGATTTTCTGGGTCAATGTGCATCTCTTTAAAATAAAGATAAGTTAATAATTCCACTGCGGAAAGAGAGCCACCCGGATGTCCACTAGATGCGGCACCAATCATCTTTACGATGTCACGACGGATTTGGTTTGCCATTTTTTCTAATGCTTGCAAATCATTTGCGCTCATAGAAAACCTCCTCACTGATACTAAAGCACCATTATCATTATAGCATGACTTATTATTTTCTCCACCAGAAATACTAGGAAAAACAAAAAATGATAAAAATTCAATACCACCTTATAAAATCGCTATACCTTATCCATCATTTTTTCGTTAGCCCCTCCAACTTATGATCATAGACAATATTTTTTATTTCTACTATGATAATTTTATAGATAAAAATATAGAAATGAAGGGATTTTCATGACACAAAATTTTTGCAACGATCCGTTACAATATCCCCGCTATTCTGGCATAAAAACTTTTATGAGATTACCTTATACCAGAGAACTCTCTAATGTCGATTTTGCTATTGTTGGCATTCCATTTGACACAGGTTGCTCGTTCGCAACAGGCAGCAGATTTGGTCCACAGACCATTCGAGAAGCCTCTATGATACTCAAGCCGTATCATCCAATACTAGATATTGATATATAAGTTCCCAAGCTGAATAAAAATGCTATTTTCCCTTGTGTGTTAGTGGCAGGGATATAATCATGAGCCAATCTAAAGCTCATAGAATGTACTTTGCCGTCAGTTATATTAAAAGCAAGTATTTTTTCTTCAGGACTCGCATCCTTGCAAAAGAAAATGTTAGAATCTATTTGTTTGTAATATTGCTTTTTATCTTCAAATGGCATAGTAAGACAAAGACGATTTCCATCTGTCACCCTAATGGAAATCATTTGCATTTTCCCTTGTATTCTTCCAACATTTTTCAATGCAGAGCGGGCAGGAAGATAATCTCCGCTTAACATCTTGAGATCTAAATTTTCTTTTATCTTTTTTTCATCAGCTTCTATATATGCAATTTTTTCCATAATCTCCGAGCAAAACTCCGTCTCCATTACATTTGTCAATATTAAAATTGCTCTCTCACTTTTTGGTTCTACCCATATTTGTGTTTTGAATCCGTATGTTCCACCTTCATGTCCAAATAGTTCCGGATTATTCGCATATTGCCAGAAGCCGTGAGACAAACCGGAATTTGCACCATAGGAGCGATAGGTTTCTGTAAACATTTCCTTTTTAGTATGAGGATTATTAAACAATAGATTATCTTTGTCATTATTTTTAGCCAGCTCTTGTGCATAATTCAACAAATCCCCAGCTGAGCCATTTATTCCACCAGCAGGGTACATTCTTAAATACATATTCGGTTCTTTGCGGAATCCCTTTTCAGAAAAAGAATAACCGACTGCCTTTTTTGCCAAAATCGTAGGATTATCATTCTGAAATGGACCTATCGATGTATTATTCATATCTAAAGGTTTCAAAATGTGTTCATTTACATATTCTTTGTAATTTTGACCGCTCGCTCTCTCTACAATAAATGCAGCTAATGCAGCGCCCCAGTTAGAATATGCGCTTACCTTGCCCGGTGGAAATACCTGTTCGGGTTGATGTGAGGACAAGACTTCGGCTAATGTAAATTCCTTATCACTTTCAAAATAGCGAAGGTTAATAAGCTGCTCCTCGAAGCCCGCCGTATGATTCATGAGATGACGCATTGTAATAGGTGTATCATAGTGTAAATTTTTCAAAAAACCTTTTGGTAGATAGTTGCGAATATCCGCATCCAAATCAATTTTTCCTTCTTCATTTAATTGCATCACACCTACCCATATAAAGGTTTTTGATATTGATCCCCATTCAAAAACTGTGTTTTCAGGATCCATAGGTATATTTTTTTCTAAATCAGCATATCCGTAGGCTTTTGAAAACACAATTTCTCCGTGTTCAGATACAATGACGCATGCTCCCGGAACACTTTTACCTATATACGCATCCGCAACTTTATCAATAGCAGTTTCGTAATTTTCGGTTTCTTCCGCAGCAAAAATAAAGGAGCGCGGAATTAAAATGACAAAGGCAAAAGCAATGAAACAACTCAAAATGATGATTTTTTTCATGATATCTCACCAACGTTAACCTTGTTTATTTCCTGTGCCAGCTTAGTAATGTGCTTGTATTCGCCAATTAGCAATATAATGGCAATCAAAATTATAACGACATCATTCAAAGGCAACGCCAGCCATACTCCGAGAACATTTCCGTTCAGGAAACGAGGTAATATCAATACTAAAGGAACTACAAGTGCAAGTTGCCTTAGTATAACCAATACTCCGGCTTGTTTTGCTTTCCCGACAGCCTGAAAATAAGTGACTGTCATTATGAGCATGCCATAAGTAGGAAATATGCAGTACATAAGTCTAAAATTAGATAATCCTGAGCTTACAATAGCTGAATCGGTAATAAATGCAGATAATATCTGCACTGAAAAAATTTCGATTATGGCAAAGAAAAATCCGGCAAGACAAGTCGAACCTATAATAAATACATTCGTAAGTTTTTTAACCCTTATATATTCTTTTGCTCCGAAATTTGTTCCGACAGCGGGCTGCATCCCTTGACTCATTCCCCATATCGGAACAAATGCAAGCTGCATAACTCTTTGAGCGGCTCCCATAAGAGCTATTTGCTTTTCTCCGCCAAAATGCACTGCCGTATTATAAACAACTGTCATTTGAACCAACATCATAATTTGCATGAGCATAGCGCTCATTCCCACGGAAAAAATTTCAGGTAATAAATCTTTTGCAGGTTTTATCCCATGAAAACGAACCACCGGACTTTTTTTCAAGAAGTATATTAAGGTGACCAGAGCTTGACTGATTTGAGAAATCACAGTTGCAATCGCAACGGCTTGCGGTCCCCGAGATGGCATAAGCAGAATGAATATAGGATCTAATATGATATTCAAGATAGCACCAGCCGCCATGATCCCCATTGCAACTCCCATGCGGCCCTCTGCCCTTATTACCATATTTGCACCCTGCATAAAATTTACGAATATGGAGCCAAGGTATACTGTTCTTAAATAAGAAACACCCATCTCCAGCACTTCACCGCCGGCACCGGATAAGCGTAAAAATTCAGGAGCAAATATGATACCGATAATCATCACTGCCGATGATAAAATGATTACCAAGAAGGTCAGATTTCCTATAATCTTATCCACGGTTTCCTTATCTTTTTTCCCGATTGCCCGAGAAAGTACAGAACCCGAGCCTATTCCGAGAAGAACTGCAATCGCATTATTGATCAATACAAACGGAGATGCCGCCGAAACTGCACTCATGGCATCGGTTCCTACCATTTGCCCGACATAAATTGAATCGACAAAGGCATATAATCCTACTATCAGTTGACCCAAAATCGCCGGCAAACTAAGGCTAATCATCAATTTCCAAGGATTTTCCGTAAGCAATTTATCACGAACATCCATTATAAGACCCTCCTTGTCTTTTATTTTTATGTTTTATCTATATTTATTCTGTATTCACAGCAAGCATCCATAAATTCCTCATCATGAGTGATTACAAAAATGGTTTTTTCTTTTTCCGCAGCCTTTTTTAGTTCCCTTGCAACCAAAAACATATTTTCGGCATCCAATCCACTGGTCGGTTCGTCAAGTATCAAAATATTTTTACCTGATAACAGCGCACAGCATACCGCAAGTCTTTGTTTTTGTCCCCCTGACAAGGAAGCAGGATGAGAATCTTTATATTCGTATAGACACATATCCTTAAGCAATTTTTTTGCATCTTCTAAATTCTCTGCATCATATTTTGTTCCAAGCAAAAGTTCTTTTGAAACGCTTTCTGTAAAAAATTGTGTCCCTGTGTCATTTGAGCAGTAATAGGTATGTCTGCGAAGTTCTCTGTATCTTACCTTTTCACCATGAATATAAACATTACCTTCTGTTGATTTTTCAAGTCCGCTTAAAATTAAAGCTAAACTGGTTTTTCCCACACCATTGTTGCCTGTGATGGCAGTAACACTTTTTTCATTAGCAAAAATATCCACATTTTTTAATATTTGTTTTTTATTTTTCTTGAGAGAGAGCCTTTCTCCTTGTATTGCAATATTGTCCGTTCGGGGTGGGGCAATCTGTTTTGTAAAAGGTTTATTTATAATACGGCGAAGTCCCTTTGAAATGCGTTCCAAGTCATTCATTGTACTAAATTCTAAAGAAGAATATTCATGCTGTATCTGTCCGTCTTTCATATATAAATACCTGTCGGCAAGTTCTTCTGTCCAACTGAGACGATGCTCGGCAATCAGCAATGTGTATCCTGCTTTCTTTAACTGCATAAGGATGTTTTTCATTTGAATGATGCCGTCTTTGTCCAGATTTGCAGTCGGCTCATCAAACACAAAAACCTCCGGATGCATTGCATATACAGAAGCTACTGCTGCTCGTTGTTTTTCACCACTTGAAAGCAAATCTAAGGAAATCTTTCCTATGTTTTCCAATCTCATCTTATGAATAGCATCCTTTGTTCTTTTTTGAATTTCAAACTTTGAGAAACCGTAATTTTCACATCCAAATGCTATTTCACCCTCAAGCTCTGATGAAAAGAATTGTCTTTGAGGATCTTGAAATATGCTGCCAACAATTTTACCGATATCATAGGACGGCATCATTTCAATATCTTTTCCTGCAATTCGTATACTGCCTTTTTTTGTTCCTTTGTAATATTTTGGAGCAAGACCGTTGATAAGTCTTGTAATGGTCGTTTTTCCACATCCTGATTTTCCTGTCAAAACCACACATTCACCGGCTTTTATCACTAAATTTATATTCGTCACACCATAATTGCTATCCGCATACTGAAAGGAAACATTCTGTAAGTCGATCATATTCTCATGCCTCCTATCCATAAATAACCCGATATCAAAGCGAACCATAAAATCATGGCAAATATATCCGTTATTTCAATCTTGCTCTCATAGTAGCTGCTTCTTTTCCCCGGTGATTCCCCACCTCTTGCAATAGCTGAAACGGAAAGCTGATCTGCTATCATCAAGATTCTGACGAGTAGGGGAATCAGCACATATTCACATGTCTTTGCAGGTGCTTGCAATATCTGTTTAAGACCTGTCAAATTTCTGTTTTTCATAGATAGATACACACTCCTTAACTCCGATTTCATGGTAGGGAAGAATCTAAATACTACAAGGACACCCAAAATAACGGATGTAGGAAGGTGAATGGAACTTAGGAATGCCGAAATTTTTCCAGGCGGTGTTGTAATCAAATCCCATGATACCAAGAAAGCAGGAGAAAGATTCCAAAGCATCAGCACATAAAACTCCGAAAAAATCAGCATATGAAGTCCGAAACGTTGTATGGCGTAGAGTAAAATTCCCAATAAGATATAGAATATGCCGTAATCAAATACGATTTTCCATTTCCCTTGTATACCTAAATATAAAAAAGTGGCAATTGTAAGGATGCAGCTGAAAACGACATCTTTTCCCATATAAATGGCTATTAGTACACAAATGAATCCCCATATTTTAGTTATGACAGCAAAAGAAATTTTTCTCATTATAGAAGTCCCGTTTTTTTGAAATGTTTTCCCATAATTTTTTTGCCTGCCAGACCACCCGCAAGCCCACATATCGCCGTAAAGATAACAATGAATATAATCCATCCGGGAGTCTTATAGTAGCTGATATATGAGTCTATATAGCTTTGATCCATGCCACTGCTTTTTGCAAAGCTGTAATAGGTTTCCCAAAAGAACCAAATCGGAAGTAAATTGACACCGTTATATAAAAGACTGGCAACAGTCCACGATGCTATAATTTGTTTTGAATTCCTTTCAGAACAATCTTTCCACAAGATTGCTTCGCATATCATACCAATTGCAACAAAGTACGGTAAAAGATACCAGTTCCCCATCAACAGATAAATCATACCGACGATACTCATATAAACAAGGCTGACAAAGTGCTTCCTTACCCGACACAAAAGCAGATAATAGACAGGTGCACATAAGAACATGGTAAAACCAACTGATAAAACCATACTGACAAAATGATTGGTCATGCATACCATATTTACAATAAACTGGATGAGAATGAGAAAGAGACTCAACAGAGCAGCCGCAATGACATCTTTAATTTCCCATTTTAATGCTTTATTTTTTTTCATTTATTTTCCTCCGTAAATATTACTTTTGAGCTTTGATGATAAAGGTCGGCATCGTGCGATACCTGCGTGCCATAAAAGGATTCCAATACTTTTCCTGTAACAGTGTCTCTGTTTCAATGTTCTTAAAACCTGTTTCTCTGCATGTTTCCAAATCCCATTCCGGGCGTTTTATATAACTTAAAGGGAGTTTTTTCAATTCGTCCATCATATCTGTATCATGATAATAATCCTGAAATTTGCCGTAGCGTTTTGTTAAAATGTTTTCATCTGACTGAAAGAGCTTTGCCTGTTCCTCTCCCCAAAAAGGGAAAAGCCAATTTGCATCTAAATTCAGCATACAACCGCCGGAATTCAAAATTCTGTACCACTGCGCATAAACTTTTTTCGGATTATTAAATAGCCAAAAGGCATGTCTTGAGACCACTGCATTAAAGGTATTATCGGGAAAATCCACTAACTCTGTGTCTTTAAGCATAAAAGTGATTTTATTTGAAAATCCTAACTCCTCAGATATTTTTTCAGCTTCCTTGAGCATTGCGACATTATTGTCTATTGCAATGACATCACACCCAATTTGTGCAAGAAGCAGCGAAATAAACCCGGTTCCACATCCGACATCTAAAATTTTGTTTTTTTGACAATCTCCAAGACACCGTTCTAACAAACCTCTCCATTCCAGACCTCTTTCTTCTATTTCTTGAAGAAGAAACATTTTCATTTTTCCGGCATCCCCGGACCATTTTTCCTCAGCCCTATTCATTTAACTTTCCCCTTTCCTATTTATGAAGCAAAAGTCGCATTTTTCACCGTTCATTCCCAGTGTCTGACTTCTTTCAAATACAAATCCCTTTATATTTCCGAATACGATATGATCACACAGACAGAATATCTCACAAAGCTCTGGGCATTCAAAAAAATTGCAGGTATCCGCCCAAAGGCACTTGAGCACATCGACACGGTAGTATTCCCCGTCATCCGACAGGATTCTGCTTTTCCATATTTCATCGCCCGACATCCCTTTTTTCATAAACAAGCGGAACAGCCTGAAAAACCCGGGGATATAAAAAAATGTTTTCAAAAGCTTATGTGCCTTTTGGGCAACATAAAATGAATACTCCTTTACCAATTCTTTTGCCTCATTTTTTGAAAGCCCTTTATCTATGAAACATCGGTATAGGGCTATATTTGAAATAATGCTTCTTTTTTGCCTTTTTTTCTGTTTTTCCGTCCATGATCCTTGATTGATTTCTTTGATGAGCTGCTTCATTTTTGTTTTATGTTCCGCATCTATTTTTTTTAATATCTGTGCATTTAACTTTCCGAAGTAAAATTTTTTGTATGTCATTCCAGGCCTCCTAATTTCCATCCAATTGCATTTCCCCGAATTTCAACAAATCGTCGATAAAGTCCTTCCTGCTGTATCAGCTCCTGATGTTTTCCTCTTTGCACAATTCGTCCATTTTCAAGAACAAGAATTTGATCTGCTTCTCGAACTGTATTCAACCTGTGAGCAATCATCAGAAGCGTTTTATTTTTTGTCAGCTCTGAAATAGCATGCTGCAATTCCCGTTCGTTTTCAGGATCGACACTTGCCGTAGCCTCATCTAAAATGACAACAGGTGCATCTTTCAAAATCGCTCGTGCGATAGAGATTCGCTGCTTCTCACCGCCGGAAAGGGTTGCACCTCCTTCTCCAATCTTTGTTTGGTATCCATCCGGAAGTGCGGATATGAAATCATGGCAGCATGCTTTCTTTGCCGCTGTAATCATTTCTTCTTTTGTTGCCTGCGGTTTTCCAAAAAGAATGTTATTTTCAATGGTATCTTCAAAAAGGTAAACTCTTTGAAACACGATGGAAAAATTTTTAAGAAGGCTGTCGCAGGTATAGTCTTTGACATTAACGCCGCCTAAAAGAATTTCTCCGTCTTTTACATCCCAAAACCGTGCAATTAAACTGCAAAGGGTCGTCTTTCCTGAGCCTGATGGTCCTACAATGGCACAGCTCGTACCTTGAGGAACAGAAAAGCTTACATCGTGCAGAATTTCCTTTTCCTCATATGCAAAGGAAATGTTTGAAACGGTTATGTCGTATGCTTTCGGGATAAGGTCTGTTCCCTTTTCATCAAGAAGGGGAATATTGGATATTGTTTCCAATCTGTCTAAAGAAGCATCCACAACTCTTGCAACGGCAGCCGTACTTCCTGCAAGCTCCACAGTCGTATAAATCATAAAGCTTGCGACAATAAGGAGCAGGCACTTTTCAGGAGTTATTTCTCCGTTCATAAGCAGGTATGGTGCAACAACAAGGATTGCGAATCTGGCAAATTTGAATATCATTTGAAAGACGGCAGCTAAGCCGGAGAAAACTTTTTCTAAAGCGATGTTTGCCTCTGCGCTTTCATTGATTGCAGCGTCTACGGATTTGTCCGAACGGTCGGCAAGTCCGAATGCCTTTATCACGGACATCCCCTGTATATATTCTAAAATGCCTGTAACAAGTCCGGCCTGTGCAGCTTGCCTGCGCGGAGAATATTTCATACCAGCTTTTTGTGTTTTTGCGTACACACAAAGGGAAAGAAAAAGCCCTATGAACATCAAAACTCCAATTTTCCATTCATAAAACAAAAGCCATATCCCTATCACTGCGGCGTGGATAAATCCTCCGGCTACCGCTTCCATGACGGTAACTGCATTGGTTTCCAGATCTCCAAGTGTTGTAGTAACTGCCGCTGTAATATCTCCAAGGCGATGCTCATTAAAATATCCCATAGGTACGCGTTTTAATTTTTCGCCAAGCTCCATGCGCCATTTGGAACACATGGAAAAGCTTCCAAGGGTTCTTTTTACAGCGGAAAGATTCGTAAATAGAATGCGTCCTGAAATACTTAAAAGCATAATCCCCAAGGCTGCCCATATTGTTTTAATCGACATGAAGCCACTTGAAAGTGATAATAGTATTCCGTTCAAAACTGCAAGCACAGCCATAATGGGAAGCATCTCAAACACGGAATTGCACATATGAAAAATAAACGATAAAATCAATCTTTTTCTTTCCATTCCGGAAAAATCCAAAAGTCGTCTGAACATCTGAATCATGCTGATACCTCCTTCATATCAAGCGTGCTGATATGTGCATTCCAAAGTTCTCTGTAAAGAACACAATTTGGGGTAAGCTCCTCATGTTTTCCTTCCGCTTCTATATTTCCTGCATTCATGACGATAATCTTATCGGCTGATGTGATAGTAGATAATCGATGTGCAATGACAATCAGCGTTTTTCCCGCTACAAGCTCGCTGATGGAGTGCTGAATTATCGACTCATTTTCAGGGTCTGTAAAGGCGGTAGCTTCATCTAAAATAACTACGGGGCTGTCTTTTAATATGGCTCTTGCAATGGCAATGCGCTGCTTTTCTCCGCCGGAAAGATTGCTTCCGCTGTCTCCGACAACGGTATCGTAGCCATTGGGAAGTGATGTAATAAAATCATGGCATGCCGCTTTTTTTGCTGCATTTTCGATTTCGCTGTTTGTAGCATCCGGCTTACCGATTCGTATATTTTCTCGTATAGAAAGATGAAACAAATAATTATCCTGTGAAACATACGCAATATGTTCCATTATCTGCGAAAGCGGTATGTTCTGCACATCGACACCGCCTATTTTCACGGTTCCGCTTCCCGCATTCCAAAAAGACGCAATGAGTCTGGCGACAGTGGATTTGCCCGATCCCGACGGTCCGACC
The DNA here is from genome assembly GCA_947254645.1 of uncultured Peptococcaceae bacterium. Classification (GTDB taxonomy): domain Bacteria; phylum Bacillota; class Peptococcia; order Peptococcales; family Peptococcaceae; genus UMGS1590. Next base: position 36,118 of record CAMYDW010000006.1, read on the forward strand.
AAAGCCGTCATTTCATTTTCATTCGCTTCAAAGGAAATGCTGTGTAAAACCTCTGTATCCTTGTAAGAGAAAGAGACGTTGGAAAATTCTATTTTTTCTCCTTTAAGCTGTACTCGTTTTTCCGGGCGTTCCATTTCTTCCGTATCCAAAAGGCTTCCGATTTCTTTTACGGTGGCATCTACCATAGCAAGGCTGTCTGTATATCGCAATGCCTGAATAAGCGGAGCAATCAAGCCCAATGATAAAATAATGCAGGATATAAAACTGCCTGCGCTTATGCTTCCGCCTATATAAAACAAACTTCCGACAGGAAGAACTCCGATTAGACTTGAGGGTGCTATTGCAATACCTGCCGCATAGTACGGATTCGTCTTTTTGAACCATTCCGATTTAGAATTTTCATTCTCCTTTACCGCCTCTGCATATTTGCGATAAGAATCGCTACTTTGATTAAAAGCCTTAACCACTTCGATTCCGCCTATATATTCAACCGTAGCGGCATCCATAGCTTTTGCGGCTTTAATAACTCTGTCATAACGCTTCTCATAATCTTTCATCATTCCCATATAACAGAGCATCCCGACAGGAAAGGTTGCAAGAGCAATAAGTGCCAGCCTCCAATCAAGGAACATGAAATAAATCAACATTAAGACAGGAATCATAATATTTGCTGTTAATTCCGGTATCATGTGAGCAAGGGGTAACTCCAGTTTTTCAACCGTATCTACAAGCATCGTTTTGAATTTTCCTGACGGGGTATTCAAGACAAATCCCATGGGCACTCGTGACAACTTTTTCGTAAGTGCAGTACGAATATTTTTTAGTATAGTAAATGCGGCTTTGTGAGACCGCACCGTAGATACAGTTGATAGACCAAGCTGCAAAAGGTACCCCAAAAGAGCAATTACTGCCATCGATATGATTGATTTCAAGCTGTAATCGCCGGCGCATATTTGAATAATAATGCGTGAAACTGCAATATACGGGACGATTCCAAACCCTGCACCAAGAACGGCAAAAACAACCGAACTTAAAAGCAATCCTTTACATGATCCGGCAAACTCAAATAAGCGATGCAATGTGTTTTTGTTCTTCTTATTCTTCATTTCGATCTCCTTCTGCTAAAATATATTTTTCGATATTTTTCTTTTCTTCACCTCTCAAATCGGCAATTATTTTACCGCCTGACAAAAGCAAAACTCTGGAACATATTGTTTTTATAAATTCAATGTCGTGTGTAATAATGAGCAGGATTTTTTCCTGTTCAGAAAGTCTCTCTACCATCGTTCCTACTTCCCGCATGCTTTTTAAGTCAAGCCCACTGGTCGGTTCATCGAAAATAAGAATTTCTTTATCACAAAGCAAGCTGATTGCCACTGCCAACCTCTGTTTTTGTCCTCCTGAAAGTGAAAGGGGATGTCTGTTTTTTAATTCGGAAAGAGATAAGGCCGATAAAGTTTCGTCAATAACAGACTCATCTGTTGTTTTTGTTCCGAGTGTGCATTCTGTTTCCACACAATCCGTAAAAAGTTGATGTCCGACATCCTGCATCACCATGTAAGATTTTTTAATACGCGCTTTTGCAGACAAACTCCTGCCGTCTACAAAAATATTTCCCGATTTTTGTTTTATCAGTCCGCATATCGTGCGTGCCAGTGTCGTTTTTCCTGTTCCGTTTGCGCCGGTAATTGCGACGATTTCTCCGCCGCTTGCGGAGAAAGATATATTTTGCAGAATACTCTTTTCGCCATATTTGACATGGATATCTTTTAATTCCAAGCTGTGTTCGGAATTTTTTTTACCATTGGTATTTGTTTTTATTTCAGAAAGATTTCGACACCTAAGTCCCATATTTTGTATCTGTTCAACCGGAAGCCTGCAAAAATCTTGTATGTTCATATCCTTAAAAACCTGACCATCTTGCATTAAGATGACCCTGTCTGCAATATCTGTTAAATACCACAAGCGATGTTCTGCAATGATAATTGTTTTTCCTTGCCGTTTTATTTTTTCTATCAGTTTTTTCAGTTTAAGCACAGAATGAAAATCCAGATTAGAGGACGGTTCATCCAACACAAAAATGTCTGGATTCGTGGCATACACAGACGCAAATGCAATTTTTTGTTTTTCCCCTCCGGAAAGTTCAAAAATACTACATCCTTTTAATTTTTCTATATGCAAATCTTTAACAACTCTTTCAAGCTGTTGTTTTAATTCTTTCGTCTCAAGCATTCTGTTTTCCAGTCCGAAAACAATTTCACTATCTGTATCTGTGTTGAAAAATTGTGTTCTCGGATTTTGAAAAACTGTGCCGACACTATCGGAAAGACTTGAAATTTCGGTCTCGGCAACATTCAATCCTTTTACAATTACTTTGCCTGAAATGTTTCCTTCAAAAAAATGAGGAATCAATCCATTCACTAATCGTGTCAGAGTCGTTTTTCCACATCCGGATGCACCACATAAAAGAACACATTGTCCTTTTTGAATATTTAAGTGTAATTCCCGTAAAGAACTTTGTTTCATATCCTTGTAGAAAAAAGAAAGCTTTATAAATTTAATCAAGGGAATACACCTCCTCGTAAAAAATTAAAAAATATCATGCAAATAATCCCTATATAGATTGTTACAATCAGCGCATCATGGATCGAAAAACAAACTTTTTCCATACAGCTACGTCTTCCGGCATGATCAATTCCCCTTGTAATTGCGGCTTGCGTTATTTCATCAGAGATTTTGGATGCAGATACCAACATTGGTACATATACATACTCCATTATTTTGACCGGATGCCGTAAAAATCCTGTAAAAGAAGCAGCTATTCCTCGGAGAGCCATAGCATCTTTAATATAGTTCCATTCTTCAGCCATTGTCGGAAAATATCGCAATGTAACAGAAAGTGCAATTGTGAAACCTTTAGGCAAATGCAATCGACTGAATGCAGCTAAAAAAGCACTTACCTTTGTCGTGCGTATTAAAAATGCGCCGAGCATAAAACAAGGAATCAATTTTCTTATATAGACATCAAACATATATATGATGCCTCCGATTGTAACGGGTAATTTTAATATCACAAGCAGCTGCACCATCAATAACGCAATAAAGAGAATTCCGTATCTTGAAGTAGTACGGAACTCTTTCGCCTGCAAGAGCAAGAATACGGGTATTGCAGTAAAAAGGCATTCTATGACGATACTTTCATTCAGAAAAACGGAAATACTGGTTATTGATAAAATCAGAAGTTTTGTTCTGGGATCCAAAATCATCTATATAATCCCCACTTTTTCAAAATGCTTTTTCAATAATTTTTTGCCAATAAAGCCTCCGATTATGGCACAAATAATTGTTCCCAGAATCATTAGAGGGATAACCCACCAATTTATTCTGATCGCATTGATGATTCCTTCAAAAGAAGAAACATCTCCTTTTCTACGCATGAATTCATCAAACTGTGCAGGCATGATAGCCATAGGGATATAGGCTCCCATTGGAGACAGTGCAAACACGCAATAGGCAAGTAAATTCTTTCGGAATGATTTGAAATTTCCTGATTGGCAAATAAAGTCCGCAACAAATCCAAATATGATAAAAAATACCGACATCATCCAAAACATACCGGTAACAAATAAGAGGATTCCGGCAAGAATACCAAGTATGGCAAGCGACCCGCGTTTCGGTATTTTAGCGGTATATAACATAAAAACACTGCCTGCAAACAAAGCGACTATCATTGGCATAAACGGAAAAGTTGCAGGTGTCATCTGTGCGATACCACCTATCACAAATGCAATGACAAAATAAATAAGCGAAAAAATACCTATGGAAATATAATCTCTTGTCAATAATTTGTTTTCATTTTTCATAATAAGAACATCCTTTCTAATATAAGAGTTAGCCAGGTCTAACCTAAATGCAAAAATTTTTACAGCTTATGTAAGCCGTAAAAGTCCCTCCCATCCGGAATTAAAAAAAATGGCAAGTTCTTTGACATATCCAATTGCTTGTTCTCTCGACATATCATGAACAATTGTTTCAAATGCAGCTGTAAAATATGCACTGGTAATCATGTGATGTAAATCATGACTGACGCTTCCTGTTATTTTGCCTTTTTCTTTAAGAATAGCGTAGTATTTTTCTGTACGGGATACTTCCAATTCTACAAGCTCATGAACATAATCTTCATATTTTGTGCCCTCAGAACAGCAAAGTACAAGCTTGAATTCTTCAAAATAATCATAAATATAATTCACAAAATGCAGAAGATATTTTGTAGACAGCTCTCTGCTTTGCGAAGTTTTATTTTCGGGGATTAAATCAAAATGGGCATCTTGTGCAGCTTTGAATTGTTCTATCAAACCATCCGCCGCCTCAGAAACAAGTGCTTCAAATAAAGCTGCTTTATCTGGATAATATCCATAAAAAGCTCCTTTGGTAAATCCAGCTTCTGCTACAATTTTTCTGAGGGATGCATCCTTAAATCCCTTTGCTAAAAATTCCCGTTTGCCAACTTCTAATATTTTTTGTTGCGTTGCTGATATTTTCATTAAATACCTCCTCACTAATATACCAATGGTATATACCATTGGTATATTAACATAATTTTTATTTTTGGTCAATATAGTTTGGATAAATAAAACAACTTATATCAGTATCGTTTTATTTTCTTTTTTCTTTGCACTCTTTGGCAAAAGTGAATTTCCGTTGTTGTAGAGATTAAGGATAAGCGGAATAGCAAGCATAGGAAAGGGGTACCCTTTCCGTAAAAAATCTCCGTTTTCCGCAGATGCGGCGATAGAGATTTTGCTTGTTGGGAAGTGTCCCAAACCCTCTATGAAAACAGAAAGGAAATTCACCTATGAATAACAGAAAAAGAAATGTGCAGATAAAATTTCGTGTTACAGAAGAAGAACGCGGCTTGATTGAAGAAAAAATGAAACAGGTGCCTACAAGAAATATGGAAGCGTACCTTCGGAAAATGGCGATAGACGGATATATCATTCAGGTCGATCACAGCGATATAAAGAAAATGACGGCAGAGCTTCAAAAAATCGGGGTCAACATCAATCAGATTGCAAAAAGAGCTAATGCAACGGGAAATGTGTATCAGGAAGATATAGAAGAAATCAAAGGAGCATTAAAAGAAATATGGCGGTTACAAAGATTAAGCCTATTAAAAGCACATTAAAAAAGGCACTTGAATATATCCAGAACCCCGATAAAACCGATGACAAAATGCTCGTATCTTCTTTCGGATGCAGCTATGAAACCGCAGATATTGAATTTGCATTTACGCTTTCACAGGCACTTGATAAAGGAAATAATTTAGCTCATCACCTGATACAGTCCTTTGAGCCGGGAGAGGTCAGTTTTGAAAAAGCTCATGAGATCGGAAAGCAGCTTGCGGACGCCGTAACAAAAGGACAGTATGAATATGTCCTAACCACTCATATTGATAAAGGACACGTTCATAATCACATTATTTTTTGTGCCGTCAATTTCGTGGATTATCACAAATATAATTCCAACAAAAGAAGCTATTACGGGATCAGAAATATCAGCGACCGTTTATGCTATGAAAACGGATTGTCGGTTATCACTCCGGAAAAAGGACAAAAAGGAAAAAGCTATATTGAGTATCAGACAGCAAAGAAAGGTACAAGCTGGAAAGGAAAACTGAAAGAAGCGGTTGATCTTCTGATTCCTCAGGTAAAGGATTTTGAAGAGCTTTTAGAGAAGCTTCAAGCTTCCGGATATGAAATTAAATGCGGAAAATATATATCCTGCAGGGCACCCGGACAAGAGCGATTTACAAGACTGAAAACCCTCGGAGCCAACTATATGGAAGAAGCAATCAAAAAACGTATTGCCGGAATAAAGAGCTACACCGGAAAGAAATTGACACAGGAGAACGGAATATCTCTACTGATTGATATTGAAAACAATATCAAGGCACAGCAATCGGCAGGCTATGAGCATTGGGCGAAAATCCATAATCTGAAACAGGCTGCAAAGACAATGAATTTCCTTACGGAAAATAACATTAAGCAGTATGAGGATTTAATAGAGAAAATAGATGGACTGATTCTTGATAGCGAACAGACGGCAGACGGCTTAAAGCAGGCAGAAAAGAAGCTTTTCGATATGGCTGTTCTGATAAAAAACATCTCAACCTATCAAAAGACAAAGGATATTCACAGAGGATATATCAAGGCAAAGGATAAGGAAGCATATAGAAGTAATCATGAAAGCAGCCTGATTCTTTATGAAGCTGTGGTAAAGGCGCTAAAGGATGCAGGAGTTACAAAACTTCCGAATATTACCGCCTTGCAGAAAGAATATTCTGCCCTTCAACAGAAGAAAGATGCCATATATTCCGATTACGGAAAATTGAAAAAGAAAGTCAAGGAATATCAGAAAATCAAGCAGAATGTTGATATGATTTTACAAAGAGAAAATACAGGCAAGGAGCATACAAAAACCATTGAATAATTCTTCTTGTGGATGGAGAATAAATTTCATGGTATGCTATGACTAACTAAAGAAACGGGAAAGACAATATATTTAAGAACAGAAAGCAGTTCCCGAAAGAAAAGGAGCTGATATTATGACGCGCGGAGAAATATGGAAAGATTTTTTTAAGAAAGTAATAGTGCCTGTTATACTGGCAGCCTTTCTCTTTTATTGGGGAAAAAGCATATTTACACAAAACGGAGAAACAAACTATTTCTATGTATGGCTGTTTTGCGGTGTTCCCTTCGGTATCAGACGAATGTTTTTATGGCTGATTCCGGTAAATCATGACTTTACTGCCACGGTAGGAATATTTGCCGTAAATATTATGGCGGGCGGGCTAATTGGCTGCATTGTGATTGTCTGGCAGCTTCTTGTTGCGGCATGGTACATCCCACTTACTATATACAGACTTGTAAAAGAATAGAGTACAAAAGGAAGTGTCTACATGGAAAAGGAAAAAGAAAGAATTATCCGAAGCTGGTTTGAAATGTGGCTTCATAAAGAAGATATAAATATTCAAGATTTGTTTGAAGAAAATGCCGTATATATAGAAAGCTGGGGACCGGAATATCACGGAACGGAAAAAATTAAGCATTGGTTTTATGAATGGAATACTCGTGGAGAAGTTATCAAATGGGATATTAAGCAGTTTTTTCATTGCGGGGATCAAACGATTGTCTTTTGGTTTTTTGAATGTGCAATGAAAGACGGTACAAAACAGAGTTTTGACGGAATATCAGCTATAACATGGGGTATGAACGAAAAAATAGCAAAGCTTCAGGAATACGGCTGCAATACGGAAAGATATGATCCTTATGCAGATGGCGAACATCCCGTATTCATAGATGAAAAATCGTTATGGTTCTAATAACAAAAAAATACCGGACGCGGCAACCACAAATTCATGGTTGTCGCGTCCGTTTTTCTTTGGATAGATTTTCCTTGTGTTACGCAGTTAAACCTCATTTTTAAGGATATAGGTATCAATCCCCATCATAAGCTGAAACGCTCCTAAAAAGCAAGGATATGCAAGGCTTTTATGCCCTCTATTTCGTAACAAGGCTTCTCTTTTTTCGCATTCTTTCCGCCGCCTGCTTTCTTATGATTTTCTTTCTGCAATCGGGGCAATATTTCGCATTGTTGGACTTTGATGCAAAGGGTGCTCCGCATACGGTGCAGCGGCGTTTTTCTTCCGGTGCGTAAAGCTCTGCAAAAAGCTCTCTGTCAAGAGGAAGCACCGCATCGGAAAACCAGCGGCAAAGAAGGCAGCAGGATATAAGCTGCGGACAATGGCAGGCTTCCCCGTCATCAAGCAAAATGCAGTTTCCGTTATCATAGTTACAGCATTCTTTTTTTACAAGGCGATTGATATGCTTTACCTGCTTAGGTGAAAGCGGTTTTACTTTTCTCATATTTCATCGGCGGAATCAATGGAAAGCGCGGCAAATTCCTCATCGGACAGGCTGTTTACCTTTTTAACCGTACGCTTTGCAAGCTCCCGCATATCATGATCCATAAAGGAAAGTGCAAATGCAATTTTCTCCGTTACTTCTCCTTTGGTTTCGCCCCTGTAAATAGCCAGTAAATTCATTTCTTCAACTGTAAAAGGATTCATGCTATACCTCCAATTCATGATGTTTTGTTTTTGTGTTATGTTTTTTCTGTTCAGACTGTTTCTTTGCTTCCTTTAGCTGCGCTCTGATAGACGGCTTTTTCTCCGGTTCTTTGGTGCTGCGATTTTCCGCCTTAACTGCATTTGCAAGCTCGGTCAGGGAAATGGCTTCTCCCGCTTTCACTTTCTGCTCAAGCTCATCTACTGTATGTGCGGGTGGTGTGTTATTCATAATCCCGTCAACCATGTTGTAATTCTGCTCTGTGGAAATCTCGGCAGCTTTCAGGTAGTTTTCCGGTTTTATAAATTCCGGCACTTCCTTGTAACCGAAACGATCCACATAGTGGGCGCTGTCCTTTCCGTCCTTATGAAGCACAACTACATCGGAAACGGAAAGGCTGTGCCCGTAAAAATCCTTTGGATGATCGATATTAAAGCGGGTGTAAATATCTTCAAGGGAAAGTCCCTCTGTAAGCTCCGCCTCATAAACCTTGACATAATGATCCGGGTTAAGTATCTGTCCCGATTCTTTTAAGCGGTCGTAGGATTCAAATTGAAGCTCTCTTGTGTTTTCACCTCGCTTTAGCTGATAAATCTGAAAGGTGTCTTTTTCATGTCCGGTATTTTCAGCCCTTGCATAAAGCTCTTTTATCTGTCCGTTTGTGAGTTTTCCGGAATGCACCTCATCTAAAAGCTCCTTGCATTGCTCCTTTGTTCCGGCATATAAAAGCTCGGACTGTGCCTTTCCGTTTTCCTTTACGATGTAGGCTTCAAGGCGAAAGCTTTTCATGCTGTCTTTTTCAGCAGGATCTTCCAGCACCTTGTAGATATATTCCGGGGCAGCTTTAATGCTGTCTTTCTTTCTGAAATTCTTTTGAAGCTCTATTACGCGTTCTCCCGTAAGGGGCTTTATGCTGCTGACAGCATCCGCCGCATAGATTGCATTGGAATTAAGCTGTCTTTGCCACGCAGAAGCTTTCGGCGACCAGCGAAAACCGTTTGCCTTTAATTCATCTCTGATTTTGCCGTCCGGTTTATCGTCAAAGAAAAGCTGTAGGCGGTTATCCTTTACATTGATTTCGGCTTTTCCTCCTGCAAACTCCCAGCCTGTGTAAAGCTCTTCCTTATTTACGGAAAGGCTTTGAATACGATCTTTAATTCTTCTGATTTCCGCATTGTTATTGGAAAGTGCCCATGACGGATAGGGCTTATCCTGAATGCCTCTGATTTCCATTCTTGCCTTTAGCTTTTCGATTGCCTCGCTGTCAAGCTCCGGGCAGCCCTCAAGGCTTTTGTGCTTTCGGTAGTAGGTATTAACCGCTTTCATGGTTTCCTGCGCCTTTGTCAGCTTCTCAAGCTTTGCATTTAATTTCTTTACGGCATCCGGATCGTCTGCACTGATTCCGCCCATTCCGGTGCTTCTGATTTTTTCAAGAAGTCCTTGAATATCTTTCCATTCTCCATAATTTTTATCACGGGCGGCGTTTTGTTTTTCCTTTTTTCTCGTAGGAAAGTTGGAGCCTCCCGCAATCAGTACAGAGGGAACACGGGAATCGATGGCAAAACCGTTATTCATATTTGCCGCAAGTTTTTTAGAATAGGTATCAAGCAAGGCATCGATTTTACCATGAAAGGACGGATCAACTCTCTTTTTCTGATTTTCAGCAATTTCCGCCGCCTGATCCACAAGACTTTTGTATTCAAGGGTTGCACTTCCCGGCATATAATCGGAAAAGCTGTTCATTTCCTTTGCCCTTTTTGCCGTAGCTTCATTGATTGGGTAGTACCTTACCTGTATTCCGGCTTCCTTTTCCTGTGAAGCTTCTTCCTGCATTTTCTCAAAAACATCTATGGAAAGTTCCGTTAAGCCTTGCCCTGAAAGCTCGTGCATTTTTAGGATTTCATCACGGGCTTTTTCAATGGGGATTTCAAGGTTATCAAGCTGTCCGCCGTCAAGGTCTGTAAAATCCGGCTGATACAAAGTATAGTCATAGCCTGTTTCGCAGGTCTGAATATAGAAATAGTTTCCGTTTTCAAGCAGGTAAGCCGCTTCCTGTTTTTCTTCCTGTAAAGCTGGTTCTGTTTCTTTTTCTGAAAGCTCATTTTCTTTTGCCCTTTGAAGCTCCTTGAAATGCCCGTCAATGCTGTCAATCAGCTCCGATGCAGCAAGGCGGATGGTTTCAAGGGAGCCCTTTAACTCGGACAGTTCTTTTCCGCTGCTCCAGCCGGCAACATACCCGAAAGAATAATCGGAAGTATCAAGTCCGTAATGCTGGCATACGGTATAGGCGATGCTTTCTGCCTCAACCTCACGGGTACGCTGGTTTGGGTGATTTTCTTTTTCCTCTTTCGGTGCATTTAAGTCAATGTCGTGCAGTTTTGCATGGGCGATTTCGTGAATGGCAGTCTTTAGTGTTTGCAGCTCGCTCATGTTATCGTCAATCGCAATTCTTTTTTTCGCAAGGTGATAGTAGCCGTGAGCGCTTCCCTCGATATGTTCAAGGGCAATCGGAACGGGAGAAGCCTTTTTCAGTGCTGTAAAAAAATCCTCATACTGCGACACATCGCCTGTCAGCTCATCTACTCCGATAGAGGGTAGCTCTTTTCCCTCCGTCTGCGATACATCAAACACCGATACCACCTTGTAGGCCGGGATGGTAATTTCCTTTTCTTCGGTAATTGCATTTCCGTCCGCTCCGACAAGTGGCATATTGGTTTTCGGGTCAAGCTTTTCCGTTTCCTGCTTTACCTTAAAAGGGGCAGGAGCGATAATGCGGATTCCTTTTTCTCCCTTTTTGACCGTTCTTCCGTGCGTATTTTTCCACGCATTAAAGCCTGCAATCAGGGAAGCGTCGGGCTTTTGCAGGGCAATCAGTATGGTATTGTTAAAGCTGTAATGATGAAACTTGGACATGACGCGAAGATATTCCTTGTACCTTTCGCTTTCAAAAACTTCTAATATTCCCTGCTCCAAACGATCTGTGATTTCCTTTAGTCTGTCCTTTTGATTTTCAGAGGTCAGGACAATGGGGGAAACTTCTTTTATTTCTTCCGTTTGTTCCATGTATGGCATAAATTTTCTCCTTTCATTTTTAAGGGTCTGGGACTATCCCAGAAAATATAAATCTCCGCCGCCGCATCTGCGGAAAACGGAGATTTTTACGGAAAGGGTACCCCATTCCTATGCTTGCTATTCTTCTTTTTTCTTCCTCTCTATCTCAATACGGTAGTTTACATACTTATCTTTGGTATCTGAAAGAACCACATTACCGTCATAGGTTTTACCTGTTTTGTGAGAGTAGATATTCTTTACCTTTACTGTTTTATCTTTGAGTAGTGCAACTGCTATCTTTGGTGTAAAAGTGATCTTCCTATCCTCAAAGAAGCGGTCATTCTTCCACATGGAAAAGTTGCAATCTCTGTTACTACAATAATAGTTTTTCTTTCCCTCATAAACGGGATTTTGACAGCGCGGGCATAAGCCGATTACGGTTTTTTCCTGCTTGAAAAGTTTTGCTTTTACTTTTTCAGCGTCCGCATTTTTTATAAGCTCTTTTGTAAGTGCTTCAATCTTTTTCATAAAGCTGTCCGCATCCGCTTCTCCTTTTGCAATCCTTGAAAGCTCGTTTTCCCACTCGGCTGTAAGAAGCGGAGAGGTAAGCGTTTCGGGAAGCACGGAGATAAGGTTTATTCCATCTTTGGTCGGGATAAGCTGCTTTCCCTTTCTCGTAACAAAGCCTGCCTTTATGATTTTTTCGATGATACTTGCACGGGTGGCGGGAGTACCTAAGCCTTTACGCTCCGCATCCTCTGTGGTTTCCTTGTTTCCTGCGCGCTCCATGGAAGATAGAAGCGTACTTTCCGTGTATGCCTTTGGGGGAAGTGTGTCATGCTCCGTAATCTTTACAGGAAAGCTTTCAAAGCTTTCTCCCTCACAAAATGCCGGAAGCTCTTTTTCATCTTCTTTATTCTGCTTTTCTTTCAGGCTCATAAGAAAGAGGGCTTCAATTTCTTTCCAGCCGGAAGATAAAACCGTTTTTCCTTTTGCCGTAAAGGTATAATCTTCGCAGCTAAATGTAGCCGTCGCCGTTTCATAAATATGGGAAGAAGCACAAGCCATAAGAAGCCTTGCACCTGCAAGAAAGAGGATGTTTCGCTCACTTTCAGGAAGCATGGATAAATCCGTTTTTTCAAGCTCCATTGTAGGAATCACAGCATGGTGATCCGATACCTTATTGCTGTTAAGAAGTCCGGTAACCTCCGGAATAAAGGAAGTACTTTTCATAAAGGAAAACTTTGATAAAAGAGTGTGGATAACCGTCTCCGCCGTTTCTTTCATATCGTCCGTCAGGTAATTGCTGTCCGTTCTCGGATAGGTTAAAAGCTTCTTTTCATACAGGCTCTGCGCAAGGTCAAGGGTCTGCTTTGCGGTGTAACCGAAAATGCGGTTCGCTTCCTTTTGAAGTGCGGTAAGGTCAAAGAGCTTCGGCGGCAGTGCTTCCTTTTTTTCAGAGGTAAGAGAAGTGCAAACTGTACTTTTTCCTTTGCAGGCTTTTGCAACTTTTTCCGCTTCTTCCTTATCTGAAAACTTTTCGCTGACTGCTTCCGCATCCCCTAAAGCAAGGCGGACATGGTAATACTTTTCTTTCTTGAAACTCATAATCGCCTCGTTTCGATCCACCAGCATTTTTAAGGTAGGGCTCTGCACCCGTCCTACATTCAGGGTATGGTTATATAAAAGGGAAAAAAGGCGGGTCGCATTGATTCCGACAATCCAGTCCGCCTTTGCTCTGCAAAGAGCGGAACTATAAAGGCTGTCATAATCTTTTCCGTCCTTTAGATTTTCAAAGCCTTTTCGGATTGCACTTTCTTCCATTGAAGAAATCCAAAGCCTTTTTACAGGTTTCTTGCAGTCTGCCTTTTCCATAACAAAGCGGAAAATGAGTTCTCCCTCGCGTCCGGCATCGCAGGCATTTATCACCTCGGTAACATCGTTTCTAAAAAGAAGCTTCTTTAGAATATTAAACTGCTTTTCCTTATCCTTTGAGATAGTAAGCTGCCATGTTTCAGGCAGGATAGGCAAGGTTTCAAGGCTCCACTTTTCATATTCACTTCCATAACAGGACGGCTTGGAAAGCTCTGCAAGGTGTCCGATGCACCAAGATACAAGAAAGTCTTTTCCCTCAATATATCCGTCCTTTTTGGTTTCGATTCCAAGTGCGGACGCAATCGCTATTCCGACACTCGGTTTTTCACATATAATAAGTTTCATATCTAATCCTTTCTAAAGCTCCGGTTCGCTTTTTTCTTTTATTTTCCTGATACAGTAACCTATGCATGGGGACTTTCCCCTGTAAGGGCAGTTTTCGCATTTTGAGGAAAAGGAAACGGGCGGCTCTTTTTCAGGCCGCCCGCATTTCGGTTTTTCCGTCATCAGTCGTTCATAGATACTGTCTGTAAACCATGTCATAGTGTTTCATCCGGCTCTGCTTCTTCTAAAGTTTCCTCGCCGTCCTCGTTATCATCCTCTATAAAATCGTCCTCATAGTCCTCAAAGTCGAACTCGTCAAGCTCTGTCGTACCCTTTACATCCTGCTTAGGTTTTAGGAACTTAAAATAATAGAAGACGCCGCCTGCAAGTCCAAGAATGAGAATAAGGGATAACGCGATCATCCCGGCAGGGTTCTTTTTCTCCGGCTTTTCTTCTGCCTTCGGTTTTTCCGCCTCCGGCTCTTTCTGTTTCTCCTCTTTTGGAAGTTCCGGCTTTGCACTCAGGCTGTCCTTTTCATCAATAATGGAAAGCAGGTCCTTTTCGTCTACCTGATTTAAGAAGTGAACCGTATTTTCTCCCTGCGCCGCATGGTCGATTACAATATAGAAGTAATTGCCGCCTTTGCTTTTTACAATGATAAATTCCTTATCCTTTGCGGCATCGCCCTTGACATTATCCACAAGGCTCATATTGCCGTCCGGGGTAAGGGGTGTTTTTTCTTCTTTCTTTTCTTCTGTTTTTACATTGCTGTCATTCGTAGCTTCTCCGCCGCCGTTTGCATAGGCAGGAATAGAAAAGCCGCCCATAAGGATCAGGGCGGCAAAGAGAGCTGCCGTTATTCTCATGATGATTTTATTATTCATTTTCTATATCCTCCATAAACTCATTTTCATTTGCAGGTGCATCAGGGATCACGCCCTTTGATAAAAATACGGATAACTCGGCAGGGGTCATGTGAAGCGATCTTACCATCTGCACGATTTCAAGATTTTCCGCCTCTGTTTTCTGCATTTCAAGCTCTTTTAGCTTGTTCTGCTGCTCCGTGATTTTCTCACGGGTCTTTTGAATTTCCTTTTCGATTTTCAGGACTTTCTTGTTTTGCATAAATGTTGTTCTCCTTTCATTTTTTTTTAATCCCAGTTCATCAGACCGTAGCCTTTGATGTAGCCGGAATTTAAGTCATAGCTTTTAATCTTGCAGGCATCGCCCGAATTTCCCTCAACGGTATAAACTCGGCTTCCGTCCGTTCCGATCACAATTCCCACATGATCGGCTCCGCCGTCGCCGTCCCAATCAAAGAAGATAGCATCGCCCGGTGCAATATTTTTGTAGCCTCTTGCTCCCCATTGTCCGCGTGAGGTAAACCAAGGGACGCCTTGCGTCTGGCAGGCAGCAAAGCGCGGCTCGCTTTTTCCCGCCTTGTTATAGCACCAAGATACAAAGCAGGCACACCATTCCACGCGTCCGTTAAAGCCGTACCAGCTCCAGTAAGGATAGCCGCCCACATTTCCGACCTGCTTCTTTGCAAGGTTTACAAGCTCTGTATTTCCGGGGCGGGTTCCGTTTACAAAGTGAACGCCGCTTAAATCCTCCGACGCGCTGCCGTCGGGGGAACCGCCGCCGAATACAAGAGGTTTGTTTCCGCTTGTTTCAAGGTAGACACGGTACATTTTAAGCTGTTCTTCATTCAGGATTTCTCTTGCAATGTCAGAAAGCGGCGTTGTATTCAGCCTTACATGAAGAATGTAGTAGTTGTACGGGACTTCTTCCTCCGTGGTTTCTCCGGTATCTGGATCGGTATGGGTTTCCGTTTTATAGCGCACTTCAATTTCTTCCTGCAGGGTAAAAGAATACTGCTCTCCGAAAATCTGCTGTAAATGGGTCTGCACTTTGGAAAGGGTGTAGCTTTGGTACTTTGCCGTAAGGATGGACGCAAGTTCATGGGGGTTATGTCCGATACCGTCAAGCTCATATTTATACTCGTCATAGCCGGGATGTTCCTTTTCTACACTGTCTATTTTTCCCTGAAGCTCATTTTCCATAGCGGCATAGGCATTTTCCACCGCCACAAGATCGCTGTCTTCGGATGTATAGCTTGTGCCTAAAATTCCGTTAAAGCCTCCCGATAAAAGAGAGGAGCAGGACGATAAGCCGGTAAAAATCAGAATGAGGATTAGTAACAGAGCAATAATAAGGGCAAGCCCTCGTCTGTGCCTTATGATAAAGGAGCCTGCCTGCTTTGTTTTCTCTGCGGATGTCCTTGCCGCCTTTGCCGCGCTCTTACCTTTCTTACGAAGCTCCGCCGCATACTTCTTTTTTATCTTCCGTTTCTGCCACATACTGCTAACGGGGTTTGCAGATGACAGATTCGGATTTTCATACATGGCTTTTTTGTAGAAATACCTTGCATTTGCCTTTTCAGCAGCTTTTTCCGCTTTTCTTGCCTTGCGGTAGGGCTTTAGCTTCTGATTTCTGTAATTTTGTCTTGCCTTTCTTACGCTGAATCTTCCAAGTGTTTCTGCGGCTTTTTCGGTTTTATGAGCTGCCTCAACCCCGGCATTGTCATGCTCCGTTTCATGGATTTTCTTATGCACAAAGGCACCTGCTTCATCAAGGGCAGGCGAAAGAGGGTTTGCAGATTTACCGGAACCTATGGGCTTTTCCTTTTCTTCAAAGTGAAGCCTCGTTTTTCCTTTGCCGGATCTTTCATCAAACTCACGCTCAAATGAAAGGCTCTTTTTCTTTGGGATTTTATCCCTTGCCTTATCCAGACGATCCGCCGCCTGATCGGATTTTTTGATATACCTTTGAAGCTCCGGGACAGCTCTTTCTTCCTCGGTAAAGGTAAGCCTTGAGGATTTTCTTTTGGAGATTTTCTCCGAAGTGATCTCCTCACTTATTACATTATCCGGCTGTGAATTTTCTCTTGTTTTTGCTGATATATTTTCCGTTTCTCCGGTTGTCATATTTTCTCTTAAAAGTCCGTCCTTGCTCATTTTCTGCCTGTACTTATCGCGGGGCTTTAGCAGTTCTTTCAAAGTGCATCACCTTCCTTTCCTGAAAAGACGCAAGTGCTTTTGCAGCGTCCAAGCTCAATATCTGCAATGTATTTAAGTATCGGATAAACCTGTGCGGGAACGACGGCATTGCCAAGAGCCTTTAAGCGTTTTACCCTGTCTTTTTTATCCTCTGTAAGCCTCGGTATATCCGTGGGCTCCGTTATCCAGAGGATATTTCCGTCCACGCTCGCGGGAATCCCATCAGCCACTCTACCCACTCCGGATTGAAGCGAAGATTGGGATCGGCATCCTTTTCCAGATAATAGACTGCCTCGGAAAGATTCGCCGACCAGTGCCCTGTTTTCTTCTTTCTGCGAAAGGAGCCCGCAGGAGATAGGACTACCTGCGGCACCTTTGGGCGCGTTCCCGTGTCGGAAGCAAGGGGCGTAGGAAACATCTGCCCCCACGATAAAAGTTCGCTTGCGTTCATGCCACGCGCCGACGCTGCAAGCAGGAAGTACGAATGTCCAAACGGCATATCCCGCTTTCTCCAAGTCAAGGATCGTTTTGTTGAGCCCCATATTGATGAAGTTAGCAACATTTTCGCCAAGCACGAAACGGGGGCGCAGCTCTTTAATAACTCTGCACATCTGTGGCCAGAGATAACGGGGGTCTGTAAAGCCTTTTTTTGCTCCGATGGC
Source organism: uncultured Peptococcaceae bacterium (assembly GCA_947254645.1). Lineage (GTDB taxonomy): Bacteria > Bacillota > Peptococcia > Peptococcales > Peptococcaceae > UMGS1590. The sequence goes on from CAMYDW010000006.1 coordinate 53,215, forward strand.
GGAAAAGGGCTGACACGGGAAGCCTCCTGAGATGAGGGTAATGCTGTCTTGTCCTGTTTTTTCAATAAATGCCTCCTTTGTAACTGTGGTAATATCCTGAAAACGCGGAACCTTTGGCCAATGCTTTTTTAGAACAGCAGTCGGAAAGTCCGCCCATTCGCATTGACAAATGGTAGAAAAGCCTGCGGCTTCTGCCGCAAGGTCGATGCCTCCGATTCCGGTAAACAGGCTGAAATGCGTCAGTTTTTTCATTCGCTGCTCACTTCCTCCGGCTTTGTCGTCATGACCTTGTAGAGCTTTGTATCTTTCGGGAAGTGATCTACAAATGGCAGGATCACATTTCCGTAAAAGAGAAGTCCTTCGCCGGATTCCGTATGGGTTACATATTTCATCTGCTGTGGAGAAATATTAAGCTGCTTTGCAAGGATATTTCTGTCGCTTACCGCCTGATTAAGCATCAGCACAAAGTCACTGTTTTCAAAGATATTTTCTACCTCGCGGCTGGAAAGCAAATCCTTGACATTCTGCGTGATCCCTGTCGGGATTCCTGACCATTTTCTGAAACGCTTCCAGATTTCAACGCTGTATGCGGCGGTCTGTTCCTCACGAAGCAGAAGATGAAATTCGTCCATGTAGTAGCGGGTTGCTTTCTTTTTTGCTCTGTTTATGGTAACGCGGTTCCATATCTGATCCTGCACAATGAGCATTCCAAGCTTTTTTAACTGCTTTCCAAGGCTCTTTATATCAAAGCAGACAAGGCGGTTATTAAGCTCTACATTGGTTCGGTGGTTAAATACATTAAGAGAACCTGTTACATAAAGCTCAAGGGCTGCCGCAACTCTTGCAGCCTCCGGCTCCGGCTGTCTTAAAAGTTCCTCATACAGATTCCCTAAAATCGGCATTTTTTCGGGTATCGGCTCTGCAAGAAACTCCCTGTAAACCGTCCTTACCGCACGGTCGATGACTGTTTTTTCCACCGGTGAAAGTCCTTCTTTTCCTCCGACTACAAGCTCGCAAAGGGAAAGGATAAAGTCCGATTTTAAGGCAAGAGGGTTATCATCCTCGCTGTAATTTAAGTTTATATCCATCGGATTGATATACTCTTTGCTTGTGGGAGAAATGCGGATAACCTGACCGGAAAGACTGTTTACCAAAGGGGCGTACTCGGCTTCGGGATCGGATATATAGATGTCATCGTCCGTGATTAAAAAAGCGTTTGTAATTTCACGCTTTGCCGCAAAGGATTTACCGGAGCCGGGCGTTCCAAGAATCAGACCGTTGGGGTTTTTCAGCTGCTTTCTGTCACATAAAATCATGTTGTTACTAAGAGCGTTAAGCCCGTAGTAAAGAGCTTCGCCGTCCTGAAAAAGCTCCTGCGTGATAAAGGGAATGAATACGGCGGTGCTTGAGGTGGTAAGCCCTCTTTGAATTTCAATTTCATTTTTTCCAAGCGGGATGCTTGACATCATCCCTTCCTCCTGCTGAAAGTCAAGACGGGTTAAAGCGCAGTTATATTTTTGTGCAATTCCTGCGGCAGCAAAAACATCGTTGTCCAGCTTTCTTTTGCTGCCTGCCATGTTCACGACTAAAAAAGTAACAAGAAACATTCTTTCGTTTCTGCTCTGTAAATCCTGCAAGAGATTTTTCGCTTCGCCTCCGTATGTGGCAAGGTCGGACGGGATAATATCCATGTCATAGCCGCTTCTGACCGCCTTTTTCTGCTCGTCAATCTTCATCTTGTCAAGGTCGGTGATTTTTCTCTTTATGGTTTTAATCGCTTCCGCCTGATCGATGCTTTTGATATGCATGTTCACAATCATTCCCGTTTCCAAATCCAAAAGGTCGGACAGGATGCGGTCGTTTAATTCCGGGGCTAAGATTTCAAGAAAGCTTACCGCGCCAAGCTTTTTTCCTATGCGAAAGGTTCTGCCTTCTCCGAAGTAAAAAGAGGACGGCGCGATAAAATCCTTTGTCGATAATCCTGACGGCACAAGATAGTCCCAAGAGAAGAAAAAGGGTTCTCCCTCCGGGTGAAAAATGCCGTGCATGATTTCCAGCCTTTCATATCCGTTCATGGAATGAGCGCTTACGCCAAGCACCTTGAAATTGTTCAGCATATCCGTTTCAATGCGGTTAAGCCTTGCCTTTGCCGCGCTCATATTTTCCGCTTCCACGCTGAATGTTACAAATTTCAGTTTTACAAGACCGTTGTTTCCTTTGGAAAGCTGATCGGAAAGCATTTTTTGATACTCGCTTCTTATGGACTGAAAGCCATCCTCACGCATTGGAATTTCGATTGCATTCTTTGCTTCCCCGCGGCTTCCCTGATTGATAAAGGAAAGCTGCACATCCACAGAGGAATCAAAGTAGTTTAGAAAGTCGCACCAGTTTTCAAAGATAGCGGTTTTCTCGTCCGCTCCCGCAAGCTGATAATTGATGTCGGAAAAGGAAATGCACTTGCTGTATCTGTTTTCTGTTACTCTGCATATCCCGTCCGGATGCATGGAAAGGTAGGGGATGCTCTCCTGTGCGGAAGAAGCTTTCTTTTCCGGCTTTGCCTTTCGGATAAGCTCCGCAATCTGCTTTTTCTCGCTTCTTGTCAGCTTTCTTTTATTTTTTACGCTGTTTTTTTCCTTTGTTTTGTCCTTTAACAATATGAAATACCTCCTTTTCAAGTTCTCGCTGCCTTATGAGCAGGGCATAATAGTTTCTCGTCCTGTATGGACGCTCTTTCTTTCGGATAAACTTTGTCTGCACGATATGCTTTAGGACGATTTCAAGAGGCTGTCCGTGCTTTTCGTACATGGCAAAGAGAAAAAAGGGAAGCATCACTAAAATCATGAAAAAAGCCGCAAGGCTTGTTCCGGCGCCTCCCTTTAGGAGAAAGAAAACAGGCAGCCCTGCGATTAAGGCTGCCGTAAAGCAAAGGATCTGCCTTTTTGTAAGGTTAAAGGCGACCTTTGTTTTAACCTTTGTTAAGTCTTTTGGTACGGGTACATACGCCATAAAAGCCTCCTTTCCGTTAAAGCGTAATACTGCTTTTTACTTCGTTTCCCCATATATCCCATCCGGGACTTTCTTTCCTTGCAAAAAGCTCTATTTTAGGGAGATCACCCATAAGGGCTGTGATTTTTTCTCTTGCTATATCCGGCTTTTTGCTGTGTGCTTCAACGGGGCTTATGATAAGCTGGTGGATGTTTTTTGCCTGTCTTTTGGGATGACCTTTCGTTGCAAGCAGGCAGATTTCTACATTTCCTCTTGTCCAAAAGCCAAGCCCGTAAAACCATGTGCCTGCTTTCCTGTTTGTTTTCAGCCATACGAAAGCAACCGTCTTATACTGAAAGCCCCATGCTTTGATTAGCTGCAGGGCTTCTTTCAGCTGCGGAAAAGTAGCCCATAAAAAAAGTACGCAGTCCTTTTCTGCAATTTCAGAAACAGGAAGCGCACAAAGCTTTTCTATGCTCATGGTGGGGTAGTGATTTTCCGCCGCACCCTGCACCTTGCTTCTTTCGTACCTCCACGGCGGATCGGCATAGATAATGTTATATTTTTTATTGATTGTTCTGATTCCTCCTTTACATTAAGGGCTAATGTGCCCCAAAAATTGATTTTGAAATGGCACTTGATTTTAGAAGCATAAAGCAAAGAAGCACGGTATATGCCGCAAGGGAAAATATCGCGGTATGCAGGTTGTCGGATAGGGTCATGCCCTTTACCAAGACGGCATAGATTCCGACGCATACCATGATTAAAAAGCCCTGAAAACCAAGTGCGAATAAGCTTTTCAGGTAATTGTTTCCGATCTGTCCCCATTCTTTATTTGTCATAGTGGCAAAAGGAATCGGGGCGACGGAACAGACTAAATAGATCTCTATCATTCTGCCGTAGATGACAACGGTAATAAAGATGGACATAATCTTCATGGAAAGGCTTACAAGTCCCGTTTCTATGGATAGGAGCAGAAGCTCCGGTATCTCCATATCCTTTAATTTATCTCCCATAGCACTTATGGTTGAAGAAATATCCATGCTGGTGTCCGAACTGATTACACCGGCTGCACCCGATACGACGTGCTGCGCCACATCAAATACCGCCATAGTAATATCAAAGGTATGGGTAACGATAAATACCGCTACCCATGCCTTGAAAAACCACTTAAAGAACATAAAGGTGTCCAGCTCGTGCAGGTTATTTTTATCAATAATCATGCTGATTAGCTCATAGCAAAGAACATAGGTAATGACAAGCCCCGCGATGGGGACGATTACATTTTCCGATAGGGTTTTTATCATGGAAAATACGCTGCCGTTCCAGCCCTGCGGGGTTTTGCCCACCTCTGCCGCTATGGTTCCTACCTTTTCGTTGACATCGCCAAGCAGAGCTTCAAGATTTCCCTGAATGGAGCCGATTAAAATATCTTTGATCCATTCATTGATTGCATCAAGTATGCTCTGCACCTTCTACCTCCTTATCCGAAAAGCCCGCGAAGAAGCGGAACAAGGGTTGTACCGATAAGGGCAACGCCTCCGCCCGCCATAAGCTGCTTGATTCCCTGTGATTTTGCTTATGTGTGATAAAGAAGCAATAGAAGTGCAAAAAATTTTGCCGTTCCTATCCGACACTTGGCCATTGTGTCGGATAGGTCGGGCGGTTATTCGGGCAAGTCAATCTTGCCGACAAAGCTGTAATAAATCTCAATGTCCTGCCTGCGGGTGCCGTTCTCATCATAGCTGCACTCATGCACCACAATTTTCTCGATCATTTCCCGCAAGAGAGTGGGGGTCAGTTCTTCAAAGGCAAGGTGCTTGCGGACAATGCCCATAAATTTCTCGGCGTTGACGGTAGCTGCCTGTGACTTGTCCAGTTCGGCTTGCAGGGCGGCGGCTCTCTTTTTCAGCTCCGCTTGCTCGGCTTCGTAGTCAGCCGACAGTTCCATGAAACGCTCATCGCTGATTTTGCCGTTTACATTGTCCTCATACAGCCGCTTGATAATGCGGCTGATTTCAGAAATGCGTTCCTGCGCCTGTTCAAGCTGCTTGATGGCTGCGGCGGTCTTTCGCTTGCCGCCGATCTCGTTCTGCTGGACAAGTAGTTTCACAAACCGGCTCTCATGCTTGGCTGCGTATTCGGTCACTTGCCGGAGATTTGCCAGGACACCAGCGGTCAACAGATCGGTGCGGATAAAGTGCGCCGTACAGTTGCGGGTGCGCTTCTTGTAGCTGCCGCAGATGTAGCAGTCCTGTTTGCGGTCTTTGTTCTGATACCGCTGCTGATACAGCACATGGCCGCAGTCGGCGCAGAACAAAATCCCGGAGAACAGCCCCACTTCATCGTAGCGGTTCGGGCGTTTGCGCTGTTTGCGTAACTCCTGCACCCGTTCCCATGTTTCCTTGTCGATGATCGGCTCATGGTGGTTCTCGAAAATGGCCTGCTTCTCGACGGGGTTCTCTATGCTGTGCTTGACCTTATAAGAAGGCTTTTCCGTTTTGAAGTTCACCAGACATCCGGTGTACTCTCGGTTTTCGAGGATATGAACGACGGTGTTGGTCGCCCATTTGCACTCATAGCCTGGGTGATAACGGCGGGTGCTGCCTGTCCGCTGATATTCCAGCGTCCCCGGCGTGGGGATTTGCTGCTCCGTCAGCATACGGGCAATCTTGGTCGGGCCGTTCCCGGCAAGGCAAAGCTGGTAAATCTGCTGCACCACCGGGGCGGCTTCCTCGTCTATAATAAAATTCTCGTCCTCGTCCATCACATAGCCGTAAACCGGCTTGCTGGTAACAGGCTTGCCGCTCATGCCTTTTGACTTTTTCACTGCCTTGATTTTCTTGCTCGTATCTCTCACCAGCCATTCATTGAACAGATTTCGCAGCGGGGTAAAATCGTTGTCCATGCCCTCGCTGGCACTGTCCACATTATCGTTGACAGCGATAAAACGCACACCCTTTTGAGGGAACAGCATTTCCGTGTAAAACCCTACCTGCAAGTAGTTTCGCCCTAACCGGCTCATGTCCTTGACGATGACCGTACCCACTTTCCCGGCTTCAATGTCCGCAAGCATGGCTTGAAATCCGGGCCGCTGGAATAATGAGGTGTGATAGCGATAGCGGCAAAAAGCTAATAAAATCAATGGTTTTGCGGACAGCGGATAGACAGGGAATGTGTTAAAAACTGAATACGCACACAAACGGCGTTACCTTAACCCCTTTGGGGGAGAAAGTAACGCCGTTTTTTTATGCCCGCAGGAAAGGAGGTGCAGCCGGAATGTATTTCACAAAGGGCAAGCAGCGGGCGTTTGAATTGCTCATGCAGCAGAAGCCGGGATTTGACCGCTATCAATCCGGTTGTGCCGGAGATGATGAAGATTGCGGCACTTGCCGTTTCTACCGCCCCGGGTGGAAATATGAGTTTTGCGTTTTCAAAGAGTGTCCCTATTGCCCCGGCAAAAGGACGCGGAAAACGCACGCCAGCATGGACAAATAGACGGGCAAAAGCCCTTGTGCCATGCGGCTTTGCAGACGCGAAAACGGCAAAGGGCATATTGCAATACCAAAACAGCCGAAAACGGCTTTCTAATTGTCCACGCATACCAAGAGAGGAAGTGAGGAAATATGGCAGTTTTCAGAGTGGAGCGAAATACGGGATATACCGTTATGAGCAACCACCACTTGCGAAACAAGGAATTGTCCTTAAAGGCAAAGGGCTTGTTGTCGCAAATGCTTTCGCTGCCCGAAGATTGGGATTATACCCTTGCGGGCTTATCCCATATCAACCGGGAGAAGATCGACGCAATCCGCGAAGCGGTAAAGGAACTCGAAAAAGCCGGATATATCGTGCGCAGCCGGGAGCGCGACGAAAAGGGACGCTTGCGGGGCGCAGATTACGTCATATACGAGCAGCCGCAGCCGCGAGAGCCGGAAGCAGCTACCAGCGGCGGACAGCCGCCTATATTGGATTTACCTACATTGGAAAATCCAACATTGGATAATCCAACGTTGGAAAAACCTACGCAGGAAAAACCTACGTTGGAAAATCCAACGCAATTAAATAAAGATATATTAAGTAAAGAACAATCAATTACTGATTTATCAAGTACCGATTCCATTCCTTTCCATTCCCTAAACCCCTTGCCCTTTGCGCATGGCGAAGCGGCTACGCCGCCGGAAAGGAAAAGAACGGAAGCGAAAAGCAATAGCGCAGTAGAGATTTACAGGGAGATTATCAAGGACAATATCGAATACGACCATCTCATTCAAAACTGCAAAATTGACAAAGACCGTTTGGACGAGATTGTTGACCTTATGCTGGAAACCGTCTGCACAGCCCGAAAGACAATCCGTATTGCCGGGGACGACTACCCCGCCGAATTGGTGAAATCCAAGTTTTTGAAGCTGAACAGCAGCCATATTGAGTTTGTTTTGGATTGCATGAGGGAGAACACAACCAAAGTGCGCAACATCAAGCAGTATCTAAAAGCGGTGCTGTTCAACGCGCCGAGTACCATTGACAGCTACTATACCGCCCTTGTCAATCACGACTTATACGGCGGCGAATGAGCATAGCCGCACTTTACCGGGAAAGGAGTTGATACCTTGCAGGAGGAAGTAACCCAAAAAACGATTGCCCTATACGTCAAAGTGGGAAAAGGCGCGGCGCGGCTTACCGAACAGGCGTTACAGAAAGCAATCCAAAAGTTTTTGGAGCAGAAAAGCAAACCCGCGCATGGGAAACAGACCATGCGGCAGCTTATGAAGCAGAACGCGGGTGTTTCCAACATCGAGATCACCGACAGCAATATTAAAGCCTTTGAGAGTACGGCGAAGAAATACAACATAGATTTTTCGCTAAAAAAGGTTAAGGGCGAGCAGACCCGTTACCTTGTGTTTTTCAAAGGCCGGGACGCGGACGTTATGACCGCAGCGTTTCAAGAGTTTTCCGCAAAGAAGCTGAACCGGGAGAAAAAGCCCTCTATCCGCAAAGCCCTTGCCGCTGCAAAGGACAAGGCGAAGCAGCTTAACGCCGCCCGCGACAAGGTAAAGAAAATGGACAGGGGGCGCGAGATATGAAGCAGATCAACTACAAAAAGCTGATACTTCCGAATATCCCCTATGTGTTCTTTGTCTATCTCTTTGATAAAGTCGGACAGGCGGTGCGGCTTGCCCCCGGCGCGGATATTTCTGCAAAGATACTGAATATCACACAAGGATTTTCCGCAGCCTTTGAAAACGCCTTGCCGAGCGTTTACCCGTTGGATTTGCTTGTCGGCATTGTCGGTGCGGTGATTATCCGCTTGATAGTCTATGTCAAAGGGAAAAACGCGAAGAAATACCGCAAGGGCGCGGAGTACGGCTCTGCCCGATGGGGAAACGCCGAAGATATAAAGCCCTACATAGACCCGGATTTCCAAAACAACATCATTTTGACGCAGACGGAACGGCTTACCATGAACAGCCGCCCGAAGCAGCCGAAGTACGCGAGAAATAAGAACGTCGTCGTGATCGGCGGCAGCGGCAGCGGAAAAACAAGATTTTTTGTCAAACCTAATCTAATGCAGCTTCATTCCTCTTACGTCTTAACCGACCCGAAAGGTACGGTTTTGATTGAGTGCGGGAAGCTGCTGCAACGGGCGGGCTACCGCATTAAGGTACTGAATACGATTAACTTCAAAAAATCTATGCACTACAACCCCTTTGTGTATATCCGCAGCGAGAAAGATATTTTGAAGCTGGTAAATACGTTGATAGCGAATACCAAAGGTGAGGGAGAAAAAAGCGCGGAGGATTTTTGGGTAAAGGCAGAACGGCTTTTGTATTGCGCGTTGGTGGGCTACATCTGGTACGAAGCCCCCGCCGAGGAAATGAACTTTATTACCCTGTTGGAACTTATCAACGCCAGCGAAGCCCGCGAGGACGACGAGGAATATCAAAGCCCCGTCGATTTGCTGTTTGCCGACTTGGAAGAACGCGACCCCGACCATTTCGCGGTGAAGCAGTACCGAAAATATAAATTGGCGGCGGGCAAAACCGCAAAATCAATCCTCATTTCTTGCGGTGCGAGGCTCGCTCCTTTTGATATAAAGGAATTGCGCGATCTTATGTCCTACGACGAATTAGAACTTGACACGTTAGGCGACAGAAAAACAGCTTTGTTTTTGATTATGAGCGATACGGACAGCACGTTTAATTTTGTTATCGCTATGCTGCAATCGCAGTTATTTAATCTCTTGTGCGACAAGGCCGACGACGAATACGGCGGCAAGCTGCCGGTTCATGTTCGCTGCCTGTTAGACGAGTTTGCAAACATTGGACAAATCCCGCAGTTTGAAAAATTGATTGCCACAATCCGCAGCCGGGAAATCTCGGCTTCTATCATTCTGCAATCGCAGAGCCAGCTAAAAGCCATTTACAAGGACGCGGCAGAAATCATACTTGACAATGCCGACAGCACCTTGTTTTTGGGAGGGCGCGGGAAAAATGCAAAGGATATTTCGGAGAACTTGGGACGTGAAACAATCGACAGTTTCAACACTTCCGAAAATCGCGGCACGCAGGTTTCTCATGGCCTCAATTATCAGAAATTGGGAAAGGAGTTGATGACACAGGACGAAATCGCAGTTATGGACGGAGGAAAATGTATTTTGCAGTTGCGCGGCGTGCGCCCCTTTTTCAGCGATAAGTACGATATAACGCAGCACCCGAACTACAAATACCTTTCCGACTTCGACAAGAAAAACGCTTTTGACGTTGAACGGTATATGTCCACCCGTCCGGCAATCGTAAAGCCCGACGAACCCTTTGACATATACGAAATAGATTTGTCCGACGAGGACGCAGCCGCCGAATAAAAACGGCGGCATTTTTATTTCCAACAACATTTTTTGAGCCGTTTTAGCGGCAGAAAGCGAGGTTTATATGGATTTTTTCAACAGCGCAGTTGACGTATTGCAGACTTTGGTAATCGCGCTTGGCGCAGGACTTGGCATTTGGGGCGGCATTAACCTCATGGAGGGGTACGGCAACGATAACCCCGGCGCGAAGTCGCAGGGCATGAAACAGTTGATGGCGGGCGGCGGCGTTGCCCTTATCGGCCTTACCCTTGTCCCGCTGCTCTCCGGCCTGTTTGGATAATGCCACAAACTAACACTACCCGCCGCGCTCTTCCGCTTCACGCGGGAGGGCGCGGGAAAGGAGGGATTAGCTTTTGATATGGCAGATGATTGAAGATTGGTTTCGCGGCATTTTGACAGACGGAATACTCTCTAATCTCTCCGGGCTGTTCGACAGCGTAAATACAGAGGTTGGAGAAATCGCAACGCAAGTCGGCACAACCCCCGCCGGGTGGAACGCGGGCATATTCAATATGATACGCAGCCTATCGGAAAACGTCATTGTGCCGATTGCGGGCGTTATCATTACCTTTGTCATGTGCTACGAACTAATCCAGCTTGTAATTGAGAAAAACAATCTGCACGATCTCGACACTTGGATTTTCTTCAAGTGGATTTTCAAAACCTTTGTTGCGGTGCTGCTGGTAACAAATACTTGGAACATCGTCATGGGCGTATTTGACATTACACAGAGCGTCGTCAACGACAGCGCGGGCGTTATCATATCCGACACAAGCATAGATATTGCAACCGTTATCACCGATATAGAAGCAAAGCTGGACGCTATGAGCGTCGGCGGGCTTTTGGGGCTATGGTTTCAATCACTCTTTGTGGGGCTTACCATGAAAGCGTTGTCTATCTGTATCATGCTGGTGGTGTACGGGCGCATGATTGAAATATACCTTGTAACGAGTATCGCCCCTATCCCCGTTGCGACAATGGTAAATCGTGAATGGGGCGGCATGGGACAGAACTACTTAAAATCCTTGCTTGCCCTCGGTTTTCAGGCTTTTCTAATTCTTGTGTGCGTCGGTATTTATGCGGTTTTGATACAGACAATCGCAGCAACCGATGACATATCCGGCGCGATCTGGTCTTGCATGGGCTATACCGTCCTCTTGTGTTTTACGCTTTTCAAAACGGGAAGCCTTGCAAAATCCGTATTCAGCGCGCATTAAGGGGGTGCAGATGAAGAAATACAAAATCATTTACGCCGATCCCCCTTGGAGATACGCGAGAAGCAAGGTACAGGGCGCAGCGGAAAAGCACTATCCCACTATGAGTATTGAGGAACTTTGCGCTTTACCCGTCAAAGAAATTGCGGATAAGGACTGTATTTTATTCCTATGGGCGACGTTCCCGCAGCTTAAAGAAGCGTTGCAGTTAATCAAGGCTTGGGGATTTACCTATAAATCCGTTGCCTTTGTATGGTTAAAGCAAAATCGGAAATCGCCCACTTGGTTTTATGGCTTGGGCTTTTGGACGCGAGGAAATGCGGAAATCTGCTTGCTTGCTACCAAAGGACACCCGAAGCGACAATCAAACAAGGTACATCAATTTATTATTTCCCCTGTTGAGCAGCACAGCAAAAAGCCGGATATAACGCGGGAAAAGATACTTGCCCTTATGGGCGACCTACCGCGTATTGAACTGTTTGCAAGGCAGCATACCCCTGGTTGGGACGTATGGGGAAATGAAATCAAAAGCGACATACGGTTTGCCGGAAAGGAGGTTTGAAATGGCGTATGTAACCGTCCCAAAGGATTTAACCAAAATCAAGAGCAAGGTAATGTTCAACCTTACCAAAAGACAATTACTCTGTTTCGGCGCGGCGGTGGCTATCGGGCTACCGCTATTCTTTTTGACAAAGGACAGCGCGGGAACGACAACGGCGGCTTTGTGCATGGTGCTTGCCATGCTGCCCATGTTCCTACTCGCTATGTACGAGAAGAACGGGCAACCGCTGGAAGTGATTATACGGCAATTTGTGGAAGTGAAGTTTCTTCGCCCCAAAGAGCGACCTTATCAGACCAACAATTTTTATACCGCCCTTGCGCGGCAGGAGCGATTAGATAAGGAGGTACGGGCGATTGTCAAAGGAAAAGGGAAAGACCCAAAACAAAAAGCGTAAACTTACGCGGCAGGAAAAGAAACAGATCGACGCGCTTATCCGGCAGTCAAAGGGCGACGGGAAGCCCCATACGGCGCAGGACAGCATACCGTTTGAACGAATGTATAAGGACGGGATTTGCCGCCTTGCAAACGGGCGGTATTCCAAGTGCATTGAGTTTGAAGATATTAACTATCAGCTTGCGCAGCCGGACGACAAGACCGCCATTTTTGAAGCCCTTTGCGATATGTATAACTCTTTTGACGCTTCTATCAGTGTGCAGCTTTCCTTAATCAGCCGCCATGCGAACAAGGAGGATTTCAAGAGCAGTATCACGATTGCCCCACAGAATGACGACTTTGACAGTATCAGAGCCGAATACACCGAAATGCTGCAAACACAGCTTGAACGCGGCAACAACGGGCTTATCAAGACAAAGTTTCTCACCTTTACCATTGAAGCAAAAGATATTAAATCGGCGCGGGCGCGGCTTGCCCGTATCGAAACGGACACCCTCAACCATTTTAAGGTGATCGGCGCGGCGGCGCGGGTATTGGACGGGAAGCAGCGGCTTGAAGTGCTGCATGGGCTTTTCCACCCGGACGGGGAACGCTTCAACTTTGCGTGGGAATGGCTACCCGTAAGCGGCCTTTCCGTCAAAGACTTTATTGCCCCGTCCTCTTTCCGTTTTGGCGACGGGCGAATGTTTCAAATGGGCGGGAAGTTTGGCGCGGTTTCCTTTTTGCAGATTGCCGCGCCGGAACTTTCAGACCGTATGCTTGCCGACTTCATGGAAGCGGAAAACGGGATTGTCGTCAATCTGCACATTCAGAGTATCGACCACAACGAAGCGATCAAGACGATCAAGCGGAAAATCACCGACCTTGACCGTATGAAAATCGAGGAACAGAAAAAGGCAATCCGCAGCGGCTACGATATGGATATAATTCCGTCCGACCTTGCCACCTACGGCGGCGAAGCGAAAAACCTTTTGCGGGATTTGCAGAGCCGGAACGAGCGAATGTTTTTGCTTACGCTGTTAGTTTTGAATGTGGCAGACACAAAGCAGAAATTGGACAACGACGTATTTCAGGCCGCAAGTATCGCACAGAAATACAACTGTATGCTCACCCGCCTTGACTACCGGCAGGAACAGGGGCTTATGTCCTCTATCCCATTGGGCGAAAACCTAATCCAAATCCAGCGGGGCTTGACGACTTCCAGCACCGCCATTTTCGTCCCCTTTACGGTACAAGAGCTGTTCCAAAGCGGCGAAGCGTTGTATTACGGCTTAAACGCATTATCGAATAACATGATTTTGTGCGACAGGAAAAGGCTGAAGAACCCTAACGGCTTGATACTCGGCACACCCGGCAGCGGCAAGAGTTTTTCGGCAAAGCGCGAGATCACCAACGCTTTTCTCATTACCGCAGACGATATTATCATTTGCGACCCGGAAGCGGAATATTACCCCCTTGTGGAACGGCTGAAAGGGCAGGTTATCAAGGTTTCGCAGAACAGCACGCAGTACATTAACCCGATGGATATAAACCTCAATTACAGCGAGGGCGACACGCCCATAGCCTTAAAGAGCGATTTTATCCTTTCCTTTTGCGAGTTGATTATGGGCGGCAAAAACGGGCTGGAAGCGGTTGAAAAGACTTTGATTGACCGCGCCGTTATCAGCGTGTACCGCAGCTACCTTGCAGACCCGAAGCCGGAGAATATGCCGATTTTGGGCGACCTCTACAATGAAATCAAGAAGCAGCCGGAAAAGGAAGCGCAGCGTATCGCGTCGGCATTGGAACTCTATGTAAATGGCAGTTTGAACGTGTTTAACCACCAAACAAACGTTGACATTCACAACCGCCTTGTCTGCTTTGATATTAAAGAACTCGGCACCCAGCTACGAAAACTCGGTATGCTCATTGTCCAAGATCAAGTTTGGAACAGAGTTACCATAAACCGCAGCGAAGGCAAGGCGACGCGGTACTATATCGACGAGTTTCATTTGCTGCTCAAAGAGGAACAGACCGCAGCGTACAGCGTTGAGATTTGGAAGCGTTTTAGAAAATGGGGCGGTATTCCGACAGGTATCACCCAAAACGTGAAAGATTTGTTATCGTCCCGCGAGGTGGAGAACATTTTTGAAAACAGCGATTTTGTGTATATGCTCAACCAAGCCCAGGGCGACAGGGAAATCCTTGCAAAGCAGCTTAACATTTCGCAGCAGCAAATGACCTATGTAACCCATTCCGACGCGGGCGAGGGGCTTATCTTCTATGGCAACGTGATTTTGCCCTTTATTGACCGTTTCCCGCAAGATACGGAACTCTATCGTGTAATGACGACCAAACCCGGCGAGGTGTCGGCATGAGGATAGAAATGGACAAAATCTATTGCGGCGACAGCTTGCAGGTGCTTCAAACCTTGCCGGAAAATGCAGTTGATTGTTGCGTAACGTCCCCACCCTACTATGCCTTGCGGGACTACGGCGCAGACGGGCAGATCGGACGGGAAGCAACGCTGGAGGAATATGTTTCCCGTATTACGGCGGTATTCCATGAGGTAAAGCGGGTGCTTACGCCGGAGGGTACTTGTTGGCTGAATATCGCGGACACTTATTGCGGCACAGGCAGCAAAGCCGACCACCAAGACCCCAAATACCCCAAAGGCAGGAACGGGCAGCAAGTGGCGTTTAACCACCGCGCCCCCGGCTGCAAGCCCAAAGATTTAATTGGTATTCCGTGGCTTGTAGCCCTCGCCTTGCGGGGCGACGGTTGGTATTTGCGCAGTTCTATCATTTGGCACAAAACAAACCCCATGCCGGAAAGCACGCGGGACAGGCCGACCCGCTGCTATGAATATGTGTTTCTGCTTACCAAGTCAAAGAAGTATTATTACGATTGGCAAGCAGTAGCCGAGCCGATAGCCCCCACAACGGCGGGGCGGCTGAAAAGCGGAGTTAGCAAAGGAAATAAGTATAACGTTACTGTTCCGGGGCAAAACCAACCGCAGAAAATCAACCGCCCCCGCGAAAAGGGCGCATACGCCGACGAGTTGATTTCTCCCGTCCGCAGCCGCCGCAACGTTTGGCAGATTAACAATGTCGGCTATCATGGCGGGCATTTCGCAGCGTTCCCGCCGAAACTTGCGGAAACGTGCATTTTGGCGGGCTGTCCCATCGGCGGGATTGTCCTTGACCCCTTTTTCGGCAGCGGCACGACGGGCATGGTAGCAAAACGGCTTAACCGCCGCTATATCGGCATTGAGTTAAACCCCGACTATTGCGAACTTGCAAAACAGCGGATTGGAGGTGATGAAGATTGAGCAAGGAACTGAAAGCCCCCGACAAGGTAACGCAAAAAATGACCCGCGACGGTGCGGTTGCGGAAAACCTCACGACGGGCGAAACGTCCAGTATCAGCGAAAGGCCGCAGGAAGAAAACTATTCAGCCCCCGCAGGGGTGGCAGCGGAAAAGGTTGTGCAGCATATCGGCGCAGAGATTGAGCGACACGCAGCAAAAGGCGCGGAGAAAAAAGCCCTTGACGCGACGCAGCCTAAAACCCATTCTTCCCGCTTGCAGTTTTCCGAAGCGGAACGGGCAACGCCGGAACTTCAAAAAGCGATCAAGAAATCGGATAAGGCGGCAGACTGTTTAGACGCAGCGCGGGCGGCTATCCCCAAGCAGACCAAAATCAAGAAAGAGCGCGTTTTTGACGAAGCGAAAGGCAAGGCAACGACGCGCCTTTCCTTTGAAAAGACGGATAAGCCCCCAAACGGCAAGTTGCGGCATAACCCCTTATCCCGTCCGGCACAGGAGTTAAACAGTACCGTACATGGGAAAATCTACGAGGTAGAGAAAGAAAACGTCGGTGTGGAAAGCGGGCACCGGGTAGAACTTGCCGGAGAGAAAGCGGGCGGCATGGCGGCGCGGGCAGTTAAGGGCGGCATACGCCGCCATAAGCTGAAACCCTACCGGGCAGCGGCGGCAGCGGAAAAACAAGCGGTAAAGGCAAACGCAGATTTTCTCTATCAAAAGGCGTTGCACGATAACCCCGCGCTTGCGCACTCCAACCCCATTTCCCGTTTTTGGCAGAAGCAGCGCATTAAAAAGCAGTATGCAAAAACGCTGAAAGCGGGCGGCAAAGCGAAAAAAACCGCTGAAGCCACCGCAAAGGCGGCGAAGAAAACCGCGCAGGAAACCAAACGGGCGACGTTCTTTGTTGTCCGGCATTGGAAAGGCTGCTTGATTGTGGGCGGGATTGCCTTTATCGTGCTGCTGCTTTTCGGCGGGCTGTCCTCTTGCTCCCTCTTTGGCGGCAACAGCGGCAGCGGCTTGATTGCGTCGTCCTATCTCTCCGAGGACGCGGATATAACGGGCGCGGAAAGCGCGTATGCCGCTATGGAAGCCGAGTTACAAGATATGCTGGACAATATCGAAAGCGAATACCCCGGCTATGACGAATACCGGGTAAACGCGGACGAGATCGAGCATGACCCCTATGTGCTAATTTCTATCCTTTCCGCGTGGCATGAGGGCGTGTTTACACTCGATGAAGTGCAAAGCACCCTTGAAATGCTCTTTGAGAAACAGTATATCTTGACGGTCGAGGAAGAAGTACAGGTACGCTACCGCACCGAAACAAGGACGGACAGCGAGGGCAACCCCTATACGGTTGAAGTCCCCTATAACTATTACATTCTTCATGTGGATTTGGAAAACTTCAACCTCTCCCATGTCCCCGTTTACATCATGGGCGAAGAACAGCTATCCATGTACGCTATGTATATGTCGTCGCTGGGAAACAGACCCGACCTTTTCCCGCAATCCGGCTATGTGTCTAAATACTATGAAAACCCGCCCGCCGATTATGAAGTACCCGCCGCGCTGCTGGGTTCCGATGAAAAGTTTGCGCGGCTCATGGAGGAAGCAGATAAATACGTCGGTTTTCCCTATGTGTGGGGCGGCAGCACCCCGGAAACCTCTTTTGATTGCAGCGGCTTTGTGAGTTATGTGTTGACGAACAGCGGCCTATACAATACGGGCAGACTTGGGGCGCAAGGGCTTTACAACATCTCAACCCCTGTTTCTAACCCGCAGCCGGGGGATTTGGTGTTCTTTACGGGTACATACGACACCCCCGGCGTTTCCCATGTGGGGATTTATGTGGGCGAGGACGGGGACGGAAGCCCCGTCATGCTGCATTGTGGCGACCCTATCCAGTATTCAAAGCTGGACACCAGCTATTGGCAATCCCACTTTTACGCCTACGGGCGGTTAAATTACAATTAAAAGGAGTTGAAAAATGAATATTGTATCTTTTGGCGGCGGCACGAATAGTGCCGCCTTACTTATTGGCCTATACAAGCACAAAATCCCGATTGACCTTATCACCTTTGCCAATACGGGCGCGGAACACCCGCATACCTATCAATTTATCGAGATAATCAATCAATGGCTTGCGGAACACGGTATGCCGCAGATTACCGTTGTGCAGTATGTTGACCGCTACGGCAACCGCCTATCTCTTGAAACCGAGTGCTTGCGCTCTCATACGCTCCCGTCGATTGCCTACGGGCATAAGCGTTGTTCGCAGAAACACAAAATCGCACCGCAGGAAAAGTTTTGCAACCACTATGCGCCTTGCCGCGAAGTATGGCAGCGCGGCGAGAAAGTCAACCGCTATATCGGCTATGACGCGGGAGAAGTGAAACGGTATGAACATTCCCGCAAGTACAACGAAGCCGACAAAAAATATCATAACCGCTACCCCCTCATTGAAGAATGGGGCTGGAACAGGGACGATTGTATCCGGGAAATCAAAGCGGCAGGATTGCCGCAGCCGGGTAAATCGTCCTGTTTCTTTTGTCCGAGCATGAAGAAACAAGAGATTTTATATCTCAAAGAACACTATCCCGATCTATTTAACCGGGCGGCGACTTTGGAAGAAAACGCTATGCCCTATCTTAAAACCGTTAAGGGATTGGGGCGCAGCTATTCATGGAAAGAACAGTTTGGAAAGGAGTAAATGACTATGGCGAACACGAAACTTGACCGTATCGAAAGGGATATTGAGAAAACGAGGGCAAAAATCCTTGAACAGCAAAAGAAGCTGAAAGACCTTGAAGCGCAGAAAGTCGAGGAAGAAAACGCGCAGATCGTGCAAATGGTAAAGGCGGTACACCTTGACGGGACGCAGCTTGCCGCGTTCCTCTCCGCTTACGCCAGCGGCGAAATCACCTTGCCGCAGCCGGAAGCCACTTACCCCGCCGAACAGGAGGACAACGACAATGAAGAATAAAAAGATAATCCGAAAGTTTACCGTATTGCTTGCCGCACTGGTTATCATGTGCGGCTTTTCTGTTACCGCTTATGCGGGCGGTGGCGATGAAAGCGACGACACGCCTACCCCCGTAACCGAGGAAACCCCCGCGCCGGAAACCGAGCCGGAAGAAACGACGGGCGGCTATGAGCCGCAGCCCCTTACCCCGGACGGGAATATGTCCCTTGTGGACGATATAACGGGTGAAGCGTCCGGCGACAAGCAGTTTATCACCGTCGTTACCAAAAGTGGCAACTATTTTTACATCATCATTGACCGCGCCGAGGACGGGGAAAATACCGTCCATTTCCTTAACCAAGTGGACGAAGCGGATTTAACCGCCCTTATGGAGGACGGGCAGACCGAAGCCCCCGTTTGTAGCTGCACCGATAAATGCGTTGCCGGAAGCGTCAACACCGCTTGCCCGGTTTGCAGCGTCAACATGAGCGAGTGCGCGGGTGTGGAAGCCGAGCCGGAGCCGGAAGAAACCGAGCAGCCGCCGGAAGAAGAAAAAGGCGGCGGCATGGGTATTCTGCTTGTCGTGCTGCTTGTTGCCGCAGCGGGCGGCGGCGCGTTCTACTACTTTAAGATTTTGAAGCCCAAAAAGGACGCGGCGAAAGGCAGCAGCAGCCTTGACGACCTTGATTTTGACGAGGACGACGAGGAAACGGAAGTAGTCGAAACCGAACAGACCGAGCAGGAGGACGATAATCTATGAAACTTGTAATTGCAGAAAAACCGAGCGTCGGGGCGGCGATTGCCGCCGTTATGGGCGCGAATGAAAAGCGCAGCGGATATTTTGAGGGCGGCGGCTACCTTGTGTCGTGGTGTATCGGGCATTTGATTAGCCTTGCAGACGCGGCGACCTACAATGAACAATTCCGTAAATGGAAGTACGACGATCTTCCCATTGTCCCGCAGGAGTGGCAGTTTATTGTTGCCAGCGGCAAGGAGCAGCAGTTTTCCATTCTCAAAGACCTTATGCACCGCAGCGACGTTACCGAGATTATCAATGCTTGCGACAGCGGGCGCGAGGGGGAACTCATTTTCCGCTTTGTCTATGAACAGGCGAATTGCAAAAAGCCCTTTTCCCGCCTTTGGATTAGCAGCATGGAAGCAAGTGCAATCCGCGAGGGCTTTTCAAATCTCAAAGACGGGCGCGGCTATGACAACCTCTATCAATCCGCGCTTTGCAGAGCAAAGGCCGATTGGCTCATTGGCATTAACGCGACCCGCCTTTTCTCTATCCTCTACCATAAAACATTGAATGTCGGCAGAGTGCAAACGCCCACCCTTGCTATGCTGGTAAACCGCGACTATGCAATCAGCAGCTTTAAGAAAGAGAAATATCATGTCGTCCGGCTGGACGTTGGCGGCGTTGCCGCCCTTTCCGAAAGGCAGGACGACGAAGCGGCGGCGCGGCAGATGAAAGCGGCTTGCGAGAAATCGCAGGCCGTTTGTACTTCCCTTAAAAAAGAGAAAAAGACCGCAGCCCCGCCGAAACTGTTTGACCTCACCGCCTTGCAGCGGGAAGCAAACCGTTTGTATGGGTTTACGGCGAAACAGACCCTTGACTATGCGCAAGCCCTTTATGAAAAACGGCTTTTGACCTATCCCCGCACCGACAGCAAATATATCACTTCCGATATGGAGGGCAGCACAAAGGAACTTATCACCGGCCTTTGCGCTGCTCTCCCCTTTATGCAGGGCGTGAAGCTGCAAGCCGACCTTGCGAGGATTTGCGACAACAGCAAAGTAACCGACCATCACGCCATTTTGCCGACAGCGGAGTTTGTGAAAACGGGCTTTTCTTCCCTTGCCGAAAGTGAGAAAAAGCTAATGACCCTTGTGTGCGCAAAACTGCTTTGCGCCGTTGCCGCGCCCTATGAGTATGAAGCGGTTACGGCGGTTTTCACTTGCGGCGGCTATACCTTTACCGCAAAGGGCAGGACGACGCTTTGCGAGGGTTGGCGCGAGATTGAAAGACTATCCCGCGCCGCGTCCGGGGAACAGGACGAGGACGCAGAGCCGGAAGCGGTTTTACCCCCGCTTGCCGAGGGGCAGACCTTTGACAATCCGGCAGCGGAGATCTCCGAACGTTACACGCAGCCCCCAAAGGCATTTACCGAAGATACGTTACTTTCGGCTATGGAGAGTGCGGGAAAGGAGGACACGCCGGAGGACGCGGAGCGCAAAGGGTTAGGCACCACCGCGACGCGGGCGGGTATCATTGAAAAACTCATTAGCGCGGGCTTTGCCGAGCGCAAGGGCAAAAAGCTAATCCCCACAAAGGACGGGTATAACCTTGTCGCTATTCTGCCCGACAGCCTTACGTCCCCGCAGCTTACGGCAGAATGGGAAACGCGCCTTACCGGGATTGCAAAGGGCAGCGACAGCCCCGCCGACTTCATGCGCGGGATTGAGGAAATGACAGCGGGGCTTGTCAAGACCTATTCCGCGATTTCCGAGGATAAAGCGAAGCTGTTTACCCCGCAGCGGGAAGCAATCGGCACTTGCCCCCGTTGCGGCGCGGCGGTTTACGAGGGCAAGAAAAACTTTTACTGCTCCGACAGGGCTTGCAGCTTTGTGATGTGGAAGAATGACCGCTTTTTTGAGCAGCGCAAAAAGGCTTTCACAAAGGCGATTGCCGCCGCCCTTTTGAAAGACGGAAAGGTAAAAATCAAAGGTATGTACTCGACCAAGACGGGAAAGACCTTTGACGGAGTTGTGCTGCTTGCCGACACAGGCGGCAAGTATGTAAACTTCCGCGTCGAGCAGAACCGAAAATGATAAGGCTTGATGAAAAGCAATACCGCGCCGTAAAGAAAATGACCCGCGCCGCTTGTGCAAACAACGATTGCGGGAATTGTCTGCTGCTGGACGACGGGGAAACTTGCGTTTGTGTGCAGAGTATCAGCTATTCGCTGCTATGCCGCTATTTCCGCGAAGCGGTATTACCCGCCGACAGGCAGCTTTGCGAACAGATCACCCGCAGCGGGGAAACCGATTTGAAGCGTTGCGCGGTATGCGGCAGCACGTTTGCGGCGGGCAGCAACCGGGCGAAATACTGCCCCGATTGCGCGGCAAAGATACGCCGCAGACAGAAAGCCCAAAGCGAGAGAAACAGGCGTTTACGGATAAAAACAACTACATAGCAAGCACAGCAAACGAGTACCCGTTTGCGAGAAATGCCCGCGCTTCCCATAGAGAGCGCGGGCATTTTGCTTGTTGGGATAGTCCCAAACCCTTATATGACCGAGAAAGGACGTGATGAAAGAATATGCCGTATTCCTCATACGACCATGACAAATTAGAAGCCGCCGAAACCATGCGGATAGAACGCCGGATATATTTTGAAGCAAAGGACAGGGAGATTGCCCCTTATGCTTCCTTGCCGATTGCGCAGCTACTTTCCATGCGCAGCGAAAGCGCGGCGGCAGAACAGGCGATTTTTGACGACCTTAAAGAACGCGCCGCCGCATGGGAAGAACAGGCGGGAAGAACGCTTTTGCTGGATAAAACACTTGAATATGTGAGAACGCCGCACGTCCAGCACACCGCTAACGAGTGGCAGACCACCGAGCATAACCGCCATATTCGCAGCAACCGGGTATATCAGATGAATTACTACATTTACGAGAATACCCGCTACGACAAAGAAGCGCAGAAATCTATCCCGTATTCATGGACGCTTACATGGAGCGTGCGCACCAACAGCCCAAGCAGAACCCAAGCGAAGATTGCCGGACAAGATAGAAAGGTTTTCACCGACAAGGCAGCTATGGAAAAGTATCTGAATGGGCGTATCAAAGCGTATGACCGCTTGTTTACGGAAATCTCCCCGCCTATCCCGCAGGAGTACGCCGACTATTTCAAAGTAAACGGTATGCTCATGCCGGACTACACCATAGAGGGCGAAGAACCCCCGCAGCAGCAACAGGCGGCAGCTATCCCCGAAAATACCGGGCAGGAAAAGGAGCGTGAACACATGAGCGAACAGTTTTCTATTATGATAGGCAACCGCAGCCGCTTTGACGCGGGCGACCCCGGCGGCTATTGGTTGGATATGCCCGCCACAAAGGAGCAGTTGCACGAAGCTATGCGGAACGTCGGCATTACCGCCGACAACCCGCAGGATTTTTCCATTCGCGGCTATTCCGACGACCCGGAGAAACATATTGCCTTGCCTTATGAAATGGTATGCGCCGCCGACGTGGACGAACTCAATTTTCTTGCGGCGCGGCTCGAACAGCTTGACCCCGCCGAGGTTGGCAAGCTGAACGCAGCTTTGCAGCAGAAAAACGGGCTTGCAAATATTGGACAGGTAATTGACTTCACCTACAACGTGGATTTTTACGTCCATATCCCCGAAGTACATAACTACCACGATTTGGGCGACTATTACTTAAATCAATCCGGCATGGTACAAATGCCCGAAGAATGGAAAGGCGGCATTGACCTTTCTACTTTTGGCAGGAACGCTGCCGCGCAGGAAAAAGGCGCGTTTACCGAGTACGGCTATATCGTGGAAAGCGGCGACGAGTGGGAACGGCAGTTTGAGGGGCGCGAAGTGCCGGAAGAATACCGCATTATGAGTTACCCGCAGCCGGAGCGCGGCGAACAGGACAAAGCCTATATGGACGCAGCCGAAACGCAGCAAGCAGACGCACAGGCCGCAGAGCCGCAGCAGCCCCGCCCCGTCGTCCCCATTATCCTTACTTCCGAAAAGCCCGCCGAAAAGGTAAAGGAGATCACCGCGCGTTTGGAACAGGGCGTACAGGCGATTTTTGACAGCGACCGCTACAAAGAGTTTCTAACCGCTATGTCAAAGTTCCATGATTATAGTTTGAATAACACTATCCTAATTGCTATGCAGGGCGGCAATTTGGTAATGGGCTTCCGTCAATGGGAAAAGGAGTTTGACCGCCATGTAAAGAAAGGCGAGAAAGGCATTAAAATCTTTGCCCCCGCGCCCTACAAGGTGAAAAAGCTGGTTGATAAAATCGACCCCGAAACGAGAAAGCCCATGCTTGACCGCGAGGGAAAAGTGGTAAAGGAAGAAAAGGAAATCACCGTCCCCGCCTTTAAGGTTATAACCGTCTTTGATATTTCGCAGACCGAGGGCAAGGAGTTTCCCGACCTTTCCGTTAAACCGCTGCTTGCCGATGTGGAGCAGTACGAGGATTTTTTCGCCGCCCTTGAAAAAGCGTCCCCCGTCCCGATTGCATTTGAGCAGATCACAAACGGCGCAAATGGGTATTTCAGTTTGACCGACAAGCGTATTGCAATCAAAGAGGGCGTGAGTGAATTACAGGCGGTAAAGACCGCCATTCACGAAATCGCCCATGCGAAGCTGCACGACGTAGACTTAAACGCCCCGCCGGAGCAGCAAAACCGCGTTGACCGCCATACCTGCGAGGTAGAAGCGGAAAGCGTCGCTTATACGGTTTGCCAGCATTTCGGCCTTGATACTTCCGATTACTCTTTCGGCTATGTGGCTGGTTGGAGCAGCGGCAAGGAAATGACCGAGTTAAAAGCGTCCCTTGAAACAATACAGACCACCGCAAAGGAACTCATTACCGAGATTGAGGGGCATTTTACCGAGTTGCAGCAGCAGCGGCAAGCCGAGCAGGAGCAGGGCGATACCTTTTCCATTTATCAGTTAAAGCGCGGGGACGAAACAAGGGACTTGCGCTTTGAGCCTTATGACCGTCTGCAAGCGGCTGGACTTACCATTGACCGGGTAAATTATGAACTCGTCTATACTGCACCGCTTACAAAGGATATGACGCTGGGCGACATTTGGGAAAGGTTTAATATCGACCACCCCGCCGACTTTAAGGGGCATAGCCTTTCCGTTTCCGACATTGTTGTGCTTCATCAGAACGACGAGGACACCGCCCACTATGTAGACAGTATCGGTTTTCAGCAAGTGCCGGAGTTTTTGCAGGAGCAGCAGACCCCCGTATTTGACAAGCTGCCGCCCGAACAGCAGCAAGCCTTGTCCGACACCGTACAAGACACTTTGCAAATGCTGGTTGACGCAGACAAGCGGATTTATGGCGACGTTACGGGCAAGACCCTTGAAGCAATCGCGGCGCAAGGATATTCCTACAAGGACGGGCAGCTTGAAAAGCAGCAGCCGGAAGCGACCCCCGACAGCCTTTTGACGGGTGAAACCGTTAGAACGCCGAGGGGCAATTTTCATATTACCGATATGAGCCGTGAACAGATCGAAGCGGCGGGATTTGGTTTTCACCATGCGTCGGAGGACGGGAAGTATCTCATTATGGGGAATGGCACACAGGCTTATGCCATAGCCGCCGAGCAGCCGCAGCGGGATAATCCCTTAAAGCACGTCGAGGACACCATAGAGCAGAACGACAACAATTTTGACGGGCTTATCAACAATACGCCGCAAACGCCCACCGTTGCAGATTTTGAGCAGCGGGCAAAGGCGGGGGAAGCGATTTCCGTTACCGACCTTGCAAAAGCGGTAAAAGCCGAGAAACGGGAACAGCCGCAGAAAAAACCGTCCATTTTGAAGAAGCTGGACGAATACAAGAAACAGGCGGCGCAGCAGCCGAAAGATAAACAGAAAGAGCATAAAAAGGATTTGGAGGTTTGATAGCATGAATACCCGCTTTACCATTGAGGAAGAAAACATTGTTGCGATCTACGCCGAGGACAGCCGGGAAACAACGCTTGAAAATATCCTTGCCGCCATGCCCTACATGGACGAGGATATGCGCCAGCTTGCCGCCGCAGCGGTGAACAAGCTGCAAGCCATGACGGACAGCGAGTTTTCCGAAAGGGAGTTTATCTTGACCGACGAGGAATAGCCCATAGAGAACAGGGGCGCGGTTGCCGATTTCCGGCACCGCGCCCCTGTTCTTTTTTTGTCCTTGCGTGGACAATTAGAAAGCCGTTTTTGCGGGTTTGAATATACTTTATCGTCTATGTCGTTTTCATGCGCTGGAAGCCGCAGAAACACAGGCGTTTTCAGCCCTTAACATTCCACTTGCCACCCCATGTTTTGCGCCTTATCGCTCCTGCTCCCGCGCCCTGCTTTGGGACGGGTAAAGAATACTATCGACGTTCTTTTTGACAACGCCGTATTCCTGCATTTGCTTCTTGGCTTGCCGATAATCTTCATACAATTTGGTTTTCCTGTCGTTTAAGCTTCTATACTCCTTGCGCAGCGCGGCGAGATCGGGCAGCTTCTTTATCTGCATTTCCTTTAATGCCCTTGCCGCAGCTTCAAACAGGATAATTTCGCTTTCATGCCCCCGCAGATACTTTTCCTTGTCCGGCGATTTTCGGTATTCATCGTAAATCGGTTTTAACTGTCGGTATGTGGTGGTGTGCTTGATAAGCAGCGACAAATCAGACATACGCTGTTCCACTTCCTTAACCGCCTTTGCCGCCGCGTCATGAGCGGTCATAATATCGGCTATCTTGCTTTCAAGTTCGCTATAATACTCAATCTTGTTTTCGGTTAGGAAGTTCATGCTTTTAGCAGCCTGTTTCAGATTATGGATTTTTGCCCACCGTTCATAGCCCGCCGACTGTTGGGCTTTGATACTGTTTTCAAGATCGACGACAAGCCGGATTTTCTTATCTTCCCGCAGCGTTTTTGTTTTGGCAACATACACGCCCTTGATACGCTCCTTTATCGCTTCTTCCGTATAGGCCGCGCCGAGCGTCTTTGTGCGGGTAAACCGTTCCTGTCCGGCAGCGCGAAAGGAAATGTATTTGCCCTGTTTGATTTCATACCCCATTTCCTGCAAGCGGCGCAGCAGTTCGTCAAAATCTTTCACTTGGGGAATGAGAGTATCTATCGCCGTTTTCAGCTTTGCTTTGTAGCTTGTCCCTTGCTTTTCGGCGGTGTATTCTGCATAGCTTTTTCCCTTGTCCTGTCCCGGTACGACGACGGATAGCCCATGCTCTTTACATATCCTGTCGCTGGTGCGCCGGATAAAGTGATAGCTTTGCTTGTTGGAATGGTACTTTTTGTAGTCAACGAAGCTAACCGCGTTGAAAATCAAGTGATTATGCAGATGGTCTTTATCGACGTGAGTTGTCAAAACAAACTCATACTTGCCGCCTAATACCGCCCCGGCAAGTTCCATGCCGATTTTGTGCGCTTCTTCCGGTGTGGTTTCTCCCACCGCAAAGGATTGTATCAAGTGCCGCCCTAAATGTGTGCCGCGATCTCCGGCAGCTTCCCGCGTCCATGCAAACTCAATATCGGCGGTTTCCAGCCCGCAGCCGAAAGAGGACGCAAGCAGCTTCCCGTCTGTCTTTTCGGGATTTAAGATATAGTCTATCGCAGCCTTTAAGGTTGATTTAATAGGGTGCGTCTTTGTAACCGCCATATCTCGTCCACCGCCTTTTTAATGTCCTCTATATCCTGCCTGTAAACCGTCCCCGTCGCATTGGCGCGTTTTGCAATTTGGTTGATGTTCCGGCTCACCGCTTGCAGTTCCCGGATATATGCTTTTGTGTCGCTTCGGTCAACGACAAGAATATACCCGTCTATCGCCATTTTACGGAAGTATGCCCCATACTGCTTTATGGGAAGCTGCTTCATCTTCTCGTCGATCAGCCGCTTTTCTTCTTCCGTAACGTAAAACTTCATCTGTATATTTCTCTTTCGGTTTTCCATTTCCGCACCGCCTTTCGGTATAAGGGTTTGGGATTATCCCAACAAGCATTTTCCGCAAACGGGTACTCGTTTGCTGTGCTTGCTATCTACTCCATACCCCCACCGAAAGGCGGTATTTGTTGCGCGTTCCTTTGATTTTGGACGCAAAAAAAGATTGCAGCCGCCATGCGCTGCAATCTCCCGATTTCTCATATTGTGAGGTTAATCCTCTGCTTTTTCGACTTCCGTTATCTCCCTTGCTGTTGCGGTTACAATCCGTATGCCTTTATCGCTCATACCGTCCAGCAGCGCGTCAAGCTGCCGCCGCCCGGTGGATTTCTCCGCATTGCTGTTCGGGAAGAAAAATTGATCTACCGAAATATGATACCGGGTTACAAGGTCATAGAATACCTGTAAACTCGGCTGTTGTCCCTTGTTCTCGATATTCGCAAGGTAGCGCGGGGAAATATATAACTCGTCGCTTACCTTTTTGCGGCTCTCGCCGTATTCATTTCTCGCGGCTTTTATAGCTGCCCCGAAAGCCTTAAAGTCGTACAATGGTACGGGTCTTTTTGCCATTTTCATTCACCCTGTTACATTTTACAGTTCACCTTTCTTTTTGGATATGTCCACACAATTCATATCATTAGGTTAAATACTTCCTGTTGTGTATTGACAGTAGACTGATTTTCTGATAAAATAAAATTTATGTAAAAGGAGGCGGCGTTTATGTTGCATAGCATGCGTATTAGATAAGCATTGAAAAAAAGGATTTTCCCATTTTCAACATGGGCTTTTTTGTCATGCTTATTTTGCGGATGCTATACAAAAAACTAACGACGTATAGATATAGTATAGACATAGTGCAAGCTATGCCTTAGTTTTGTTGTACTGCTCTGTGCATTATAAATGCAGGTCAATGCTCATGTTGAGGATTGACCTGCATTTTTTTGTGTAAAAAGGACGAGTGAAATATAATGCTTAAAAAATATTGGATAAAATGTCCGATTTGTAACGGAAAGACGAGAGTTCAAGTATTTCATAATACTGTATTAAAAGATTTTCCTCTTTTCTGCCCTAAATGCAAATTGACGCATATCATTGATGTAGAAAAATTAGAGATTGTAATCAAAAATACAGAAAAACAAACTTTTATTATTTAGAAGAAAGGATATAAAAATGAAACGTTTACCTAAATATACGCCTGCGGAAGTACGGAATGATCCATACGGATTTACTTACAAAGAAATGTCGGAAGTTATTGGCGAGAATGAAGCAAAAGCCTTATATGAAGAATTATATAAGCAATTACCACGCAAAAAAAATCTATCAATGTTGGTAAAAAATATTTGCAAAAGCAGTGATACTGAAAAGTATGTTTACGAACTGAAAGACAACAAATACATTGAAACGGTTTTTATCAAGCGGCGAGATGGTGGAACTGTTTGCGTGAGCACACAAGTCGGTTGTCCTGTTGGTTGTATTTTTTGTGAGTCCGGGCGAAATGGCTTTGTTCGTAATCTAACATCGTCAGAAATCGTACAACAGATTATATTGTTGCGTCGAAAAGTAAACCGTATCGTTTTTATGGGTATGGGAGAGCCTTTATTCAATTATGACAACTTGATAAAAGCAATCCATATTCTCCGAGATAGATATGGGCTCAACTTTCCAACCGACGGCATTACCATATCAACAGTTGGTCCGGTCGATCAATTAAAAAAATTGCGCGAGGAACATCTTAAAATTCAGTTGACAATATCTTTACACGCAGCAACACAATCTGCAAGAAATCGTATTATTCCTCACATGCGCATATATGCTATTGAAGATGTTGTTAAGCAAGCCTTATCCTATTCTGAAAGGCATAATCGCAAAATTGTCTTTGCGTATTTGCTTTTACCGGGTATAAATGACCGGCCCTCAGATGTAAGACAACTTGCAAAATGGTTTCGGGGCAAAAAAGTTATGATTAACGTGTTACAATACAACCCAACAAGCAATTCAAGAATTAAAGCACCACAGAAACGGGAAATAGTTGCATTCAAACATCAATTAGAGCAAGCAGGACTTGAAGTTACTATGAGAGTTTCTCATGGCAGAGAGATTAACGCGGCTTGTGGACAGTTAGCTAACACATATAATAAATTCAAAAAAAAATGATTAAAAGTGCCAGACGCATAGACGCAGAGCCGATAACGCATTAGGTCAAAAAACCTATGTGTTATCGGCTTTTTTATTTAATATTGCGCAAAAGCCGCTGTTCCCTATTATAGAATGGATTGCGGGTAGTGTATTAAAGTCGCCCTTTTTTAAGGATACGGCGGTATCGGGGAGGTATCGCCGTGTCCATTTTTATTTACTGTAACCCGCCTAATGCTTTGCGGTCAAAAAAAGCTATGCTCCGCAAGCGGGATATTCCGGCTATGAATGTGAACTGTCAATACATTTAGCTACTGCTTACATTTCCTTTGCGCCCGTCCGCGTCTTGCGGACGGGCGCATTTTGCTTTTTTCAACTTTTTTCTGAAAAGCGCACTCAAGAGCCATCTCCCGAACGGGTACGGAGCGAAAGGGGCAGAGAGGACAAGCCCTTAACTCCCGTCCTCTACTCCACGCGGGAAGGAGGTGAACTCTATGGAGCTATCTTCTTCCGACAAGGAAAGAATACAACATCAGTACGACGCATTAGCAAAGAAAACTTTGGTCGGCGAAGCGAAAAGCCACCGCCGCACTCTTGCGAAACGCGCAGCACGCGAAGTTACTTTTTCGGATTTGAGCGAAAGCGAACTCGCGCAGCTTTTCACAACGGACGAATACGAAAGCGATTATTTCCGTTTTCAAGTGTCCGGCTTTGATGTACTCGTCAAAAATGAACTGCTTGCCGAAGCCCTTAACGCTTTGCCCGAAAGGAAACGCGACATTATCCTTTTGTCCTACTTCTTGGATATGAGCGACGCGGAAATTGGCGAACTGCTGAATGTTGTACGCACGACGGTTTTCCGGCACAGGAAATCCGCGCTTGCGAAAATCAAACAGTATTTGGAGGGAAAAGCAGATGATGAATACCGTTAGGAAGTCTGAAAATCTGTTGCCGTTCCCTGTCATTTCCGCAGCGGCAAACGGCGACACAACCGCCATGTGCGCGATCTTGAAGCACTACGAGGGTTACATAGCGAAACTTTGTACCCGCACGCTGAAAGACGACGCGGGCAATACCTATTCCTATGTGGACGAGGAAATGCGTAACAGGCTGCAAGTGCGCCTTATTACCCGCACCCTTGCTTTTCATGTAGGATAATCTTTTAGCCCATGCGGGGAGCGTGTCCCCTTTCCACGCTTCCCGTTATGGGCTATTTGTCGTTCCGCAAAAGCATATCCGCTGTTGATGTGCTTTTGCAGGCCGACAAAGCCTATTGTTCTTTGACAAAGAAAGCGGCCTTTGGTGCGCAGCATAACAGGCAAACGGGTACATTCCGTCTGTACCGAGCCAGTCGGCGGGTACGCCATGACAGCTTTTCCCCATAGGGGAAAAGCCGAGCGAGAACTACCGCGCCGTAAAACAGGTTTAGCAGCTTGTGGGCGACGACATACAAGGCGGCACAATGATACTCCCGCGTTGAACACCCTCAAAGTATTGCGCGGCGCACCCATAAGCATGGGCCGGGGTGAAACTCCCGTGAGGTTGCAGCTAACAACCGCCCGTTTTTGCCTTTTGACGAATATAGTTTATCCATACAGGAAAAGGAGGTTTTTCTAATGGATAAAAAACAGACAATTACAACCGAACGCAAAATAGGGAAAATCACCTATCTTGTTCAAGCGTTGCCGAGTGAAAAGGCAACCGATACAATCCATAAAAAGATTGAGAAACTCATTGTAAAGGATTTGCAGAAAAAGCCCGGAAATCCGGGATTTTTAGCGTCCGAGTAGTGCATTAGGCGGCGGGATATGGTATAATGATAGCAACACATTATACCTGTTTATTCGGCTGTCGGAAAGGAGGACTAATGTTACAGTCGAATAAAATCACCGCCCTTTACTGCCGTTTAAGTCAAGAGGATATGCAAGCCGGAGAAAGCGGAAGCATACAGCACCAAAAAATGATACTTCAACGCTATGCGGACGAACACCATTTTTTGAACACAAAGTTTTTTGTGGACGACGGATTTTCCGGCGTGAGTTTTGAGCG
Organism: uncultured Peptococcaceae bacterium; assembly: GCA_947254645.1. Taxonomy (GTDB): domain Bacteria; phylum Bacillota; class Peptococcia; order Peptococcales; family Peptococcaceae; genus UMGS1590. The sequence goes on from CAMYDW010000006.1 coordinate 84,376, forward strand.
CGAGGGGCTGCAAGCGATGTTGCAGGAAGTGGAAGCCGGACGAGTGGCGACGGTCATTACCAAAGACCTTTCCCGTCTTGGCAGAAACTATCTGAAAACGGGCGAACTCATAGAGATTGTATTTCCCGAAAACGGAGTACGCTATATCGCGATCAACGACGGAGTTGACACAGCGCGGGAGGATAACGAGTTTACCCCCTTGCGGAACTGGTTTAACGAGTTTTACGCCCGCGACACAAGCAAGAAAATCCGCGCAGTTAAACAGGCACAGGCGCAAAAAGGCGAGCGCGTCAACGGGGAATATCCATACGGCTATATCCCAGACCCGAACAACCGCCACCACCTTATACCCGACCCGGAAACCGCGCCGATTGTCAAACAGGTTTTCGCTATGTTTGTTAGCGGCGTGCGTATGTGCGAAATCCAAAAATGGCTTGCGGAAAACAAAGTCTTGACGATTGGAGCGTTGCGCTATCAGCGTACAGGACAGGCGCGGTATCAGCGGGCAATGATCGCCCCCTATACTTGGCCGGACAAAACGCTCTATGACATATTAGCAAGGCAGGAATATTTAGGGCATACCATAACCGCGAAAACTCACAAGGTATCCTACAAGTCGAAAAAGACCCGGAAGAACGAAGAAGAACAACGCTATTTCTTCCCAAACACCCATGAGCCGCTTGTTGACGAGGAAACCTTTGAACTTGCGCAAAAGCGGATTGCTACCCGCCACCGCCCGACAAAAGCAGCGGAGATTGATATTTTTTCCGGCTTGCTGTTTTGCGCTGGTTGCAGACATAAGATGTATTACCAACAGGGCGTAAATATCGAGCCGCGCAAGTTTTCCTATTCTTGCGGCGCATGGCGCAACAGGGCAAGGACAGGCAGCGAGTGTACCTCTCATTATATCCGCAAAAACGTACTTCTTGATTTAGTGCTGGAAGATATGCGGCGGGTTTTGCGGTATGTTAAGGAACACGAACAGGACTTTATCTGTAAAGCTACCGAGTACGGCGACATGGAAGCGAGAAAGGCATTAGCGCAGCAGCAAAAGGAACTTTTCAAAGCACAGGCGCGTATGACCGAACTTGACACGCTTTTCCGCAAGCTGTATGAGGACAACGCATTAGGCAGACTGACAGATGAACGGTTTGTGTTTCTAACTTCCGGCTATGAGGACGAAAAGAAATCCCTTGCCGCAAGGATAGACGAGTTACAACAGCAGATCGCAACCGTTACCGAGCGAAAAAGGGATATATCAAGGTTTATTCAGATTGTCGGGAAATACAGCGACATACAGGAATTGACCTATGAAAACGTCCATGAGTTTATCGACCGTATTTTGATACATGAATTAGACCGGGAAACCAACACCCGGAAAATCGAAATCCATTATAGCTTTGTCGGACAGGTTGATACCGAGCAGGAGCCGACGCAAGTTGTCAACCATGACCGCCGCAACATGGTAGATGTAAAAAGTATCGCTATCTAACCCCAGCAAAGTTCGCGCCGGAAAAACCGTCGTCGGTGTACCAGCGCAGATTGGTAAAGCCGTTCTGTTTTGCGTAGGTTTCGAGTATCCTTTTTTGGTTCGATATGGAATTACTCTCGCCTTGCAATTCATCCTCGTGGGACAATCTCGGATAAAGGGCGGTAATGAGGTTTTGGGTGGCTTGTCTTAACATAAAATCCTCCGTTTCCGACAGCCAGCCCCACTATTCCGTGGTTTCATTGTACCACGGAACGGCGGGGGCTGTACAGCGGCAAAAGCGTTAAATTTGCTTCTTTACAGCTTTTCAATTTTCCGATTTTTATGGTATGGGTTGTCGTCCCATATTTGCAGTAGAAAAGTTCATAACTCCGTGGTATACTCTGATTTAACAAAAAAATCAGAAGTTAAAGGAGAAAACATGAAGTATACAATAGATGAATTAACCGCGGCCAAAAGGCAAATTGATTCAACTCTGCACAAGCTAAGAGAAACAGTAAAAACATTTGAATCAAAGGATAATTCCGAGCGTTATAAATCACAAATCACATTGGCAAAGAGAAGAATAAAAGCCTTTGAAATTGCAAATTATTTTATAGAGAATGAGATTAAGAATTGCTAAAGCACTTCCGATTTTCGTTCCAGCGGTCATGCTCCCTGGCATGGCCGCTTTTCCATGCCCCGGTTCACGCCGGATAAGTCGGCTCCTGTGTAGCAGCGGCTTCCGCTTCCAGTACCCGCGCCATTTTGTCGGCGGCTGTGGTTGTGGTGTCTTTCTTGAAATAGCCGGACACGACAAGGACGGAATTGCCCATGCGGATTTCCGTCACACAGTCAGGGCGGCGGGTGGTGCGGGTGTCGTGCTGCTTGTTATCTGCCATAGGCAATACTCCTTTCAGTCGGTAATCAGTTTCTTCATGCTCTCCATTTTCCGCTTGGCGGTTTCCTGCCGGAAGTTGTCGCCGGTAAAGCGTACCGGGACGCACATGGAAAGCAGGCGGTCATAAATCCGGGAATGGGCGGTGTCCTCCGGGTTGTGCAGGTCGTCCAGCGTAAGGTTGGTCGTGACGATCAGCGGCTTGCCGCTGCGGTAACGGCTGTCAATCACATTGAACACCTGTTCCAGCCCGTATTCCGTCCCGCGTTCCATGCCGAAGTCGTCAAGGATCAGCAGCGGATAACGACAAAGGCGGGAAATGTACTCGTTGCGCCCCTCAAAGCTGGCGGCAAGGTCATTGAGGATAAGAGCAAAGTTCGTCATGCGGACGGGGATTTCTTTCTCCATGAGGGCGTTTGCGATACAGCCTGCAAGGTAGCTTTTGCCGGTGCCTACGCCGCCCCAGAACAGGCAGCCGATATTGTCTGTCCGCATATCTTCCCAATGCTCCACATACCGGCGGGCAAGCCCGGTCTGCGGGTTCCTGCCGTTGTCGTTCTCGAAAGTCCAGTCCCGCATGGTGGGGTCGGTAAAGCCCCGGCGTTTCAGTTCTTCCACGGTGTCAAGGTGTCTGCGCC
>CAMYDW010000007.1 GCA_947254645.1 uncultured Peptococcaceae bacterium
TGCTAACTTCTGATATTAGAATAGCACCACACCCTCCTCTTGTCAATCTTTTTTTTAAAAAAAATATAAAGAGCACCTACAAACGTAAGTGCTCTTTTAATCAATAAATGATGTTGACCAAGGGAAGACTATTTTATTTTTTTCTTCTTTTTGCAGTCCTTCAACCACACCCTCAAGTGCTTGATTCTCATAAAATATTCTTTCTAATACGAGCCCATTGCTTGGCGCTGTTGGCCCAGCCTTTTTTCGATCATGTGTTTCCAGCGCTTCCTCTACACATGATAACGGTCGACGTTCCAAAGCGACATCTATAGCAGTACCAATAATATTTCGTACCATTTTACGCAGAAAACCATCACCAATAAAATGAACCTGCCACCAATTTTGGCAATTGGAAAGATGTAAGGAAGATAAGTAGATGGTTCTATCATAGGTTTTAACACTTGAACCACGTCCACAAAACCCTTCAAATTGGTGATAACCTTCTATTTTTTCTAGCACCTGTTGGAATAGGTCCGCCTTCATTTGAACTGGCACATGGGTAAAGTATTGGCTACCGATGGCTGGCGGTAAGGCACCATTATAAATAAGATAGCTATACCATTTGCCAACAGTCCATTTGCGGGCATGAAAATCCGTATGGACTTCTTTGATATCTCTTACTACTAGAGCCGATGGTAATGCACGATTAAGGGCATATTGTAAACGCTCAGGAGCAATTTGGCATTGTAGGTCAATGTGTGCCATTTGAGCCTTGGCATGAACACCAGCATCTGTTCGTCCTGCACCATGAATCGTTATAGGCTCTTTTAATAAAAACGCTAAGGTTTCTTCTAATGTCCCTTGTACAGTTTGCAACGCCTCATTGGGCTGACGCTGAAAACCTGAAAAGAAACTGCCATCATAGGCGATTTTTAATAATAATCGCCTTACCATATGATCCACCGAGAAGCTGCAGCCACGAGTAGAATGATGCCCATGATCACAAAGGTGACATAATCAATGGATTGATAGGTCAATTCGTGTAGTCTTGTACGACCTTCACCACCATGATAACAGCGCGCCTCCATTGCCATAGAAAGCTCATCTGCACGCTTAATCGCACTCAAAAACAACGGTACTAAAACAGGTAACAAGGCTTTTGCTCTTTTTAAAAGACTCCCTTGATCAAAAACAGCACCTCTTGCCGTTTGAGCCTTGATGATTTTGTCTGTTTCATCAATAAGCGTTGGAATAAAGCGCAATGCAATGGTCATCATCATTGCCAATTCATGCGCTGGAATGCCAATTTTCTTTGCTGGCGTCAGAAGTGTTTCAATGGCATCTGTCAAAGAGATAGGGGTCGTGGTTAATGTTAATACAGACGTAATCAACACTAAAAGAACCAGTCTAGAACACATGAATCCTGCCAAATGCAAACCTTCTTCGGTAAGATGCAAAAATCGCCATTGCCAGATAACATGCCCCGGTGTCAAAAACATCTGCACCAATGCTGTAAATATAATAATAAAGAGCAGCGGGCGAACCCCTTTCACATAGTATCCAATTGGCACATGGCTAATTTTCAGAACCGTAAAAACAGCCACGCCCATAAATACTAGACCATACCAATGATTCACGAGAAAAAGGGCAATCATAAGCAATAAAACCCCAATAATTTTCGTTCGTGGATCCATACGATGCAAAACAGAGTTGCCTTTAATATACTGCCCAATGGTAATGTTCTCTAGCACGAATCCACCTCCCTTTTTCGTTTCACAGCCGCTAATATTTCTTGATAGGCATCTTCTACTGTTAATGCCTTCGCCTCAACATCCAATCCATTTGCACGAAGTGCCATTAAAAGCTTTAGGGCACTCGGAACACCTAAATGAATGTCTTCTAATAAGTCACCGTGTGAAAAAACTTCTTCTGTGGTACCATCCAAAATTTTTTCTCCTTGGTTCATAGCAATAACATGCTCTGCATACTGTGCCACATCATCCATACTGTGACTCACTAAAATAATACTCATCTTACTCTTTTTGTGCAGCCGTGCAATTGCCTCAAGGATATGATCGCGTCCAAGAGGATCTAAACCAGCCGTTGGCTCATCGAGAATCAAGTAACGAGGTTTCATCGCAATGACACCAGCAATAGCAACACGGCGTTTTTGACCACCACTGAGTTCAAAGGGGGAGCGATCTTTCCATGTATCATAGTCCATTTCCACTAAGGCCATGGCTTCTTTCACACGTTCTATTTGTTCTTCCTCACTACAGCCTTGATTTTTTGGACCAAAAGCAATATCTTTACCAATCGTTTCTTCAAAAAGTTGATACTCTGGATATTGAAAAACCAAGCCAACTTCTTGTTTTTTCTGACGAGCGGCATTGTTTTTTTCTGCAATATTAATACCATCAACAAGTACACGTCCTTTGCTAGGTTGCAAAAGGCCATTCATCAGCTGAACAATGGTTGATTTCCCTGAACCTGTGTGACCCACCAAGCCCACAAAGCTATTTTCAGGGATAGTGAAAGAGACCTCCTTCAGAGCAACATGTTCTTCAGGAGTGCCTTGTCCGTATATATATGAAATATTTTCTATTTCTAGCGACATAGTATTTTCACCATTTCTTCTATTGTTAATATATCCGTTGGAATATCTGGAAAATCTTTATTTAACAATCCAGCAATTTCTGTCATGACAGGCACATCGAGATGCAATGCACGTAACGTTTCTACTTGTGAAAAGATTTCTCTTGGATTGCCCTGGGTAATTATTTTGCCATCATCCATCACCACAACACGATCGGCAAGCACTGCTTCTTCCATAAAATGTGTGATATTGACAATGGTTAATCCTTCGTTTTTATTGAGTTTAAGCATTGTTGAGATAACTTCATTGCGACCATCAGGGTCCAGCATGGCCGTTGGTTCATCAAACACAATGCATTTTGGTCGCATCGCAATGACACCAGCGATGGCAATACGTTGTTTTTGTCCACCGCTTAAATGGTGGGGCGTACTATCTCGAAAAGATTCCATCTGAACCATTTTGAGGGCTTCATCTACCCGTTGAAGAATCGTTTCGCGTGGTAGACCGATATTTTCTGGACCAAAAGCGATTTCTTCTAGTACCGTTGTCGCCACAAGTTGATTGTCAGGATTTTGAAAAACCATGCCAACCTCTTGACGAATATTCAATAAATCCTCATCGACAGTGGTATCTAATCCATTTACGAATACCTTACCATCAGTTGGCAACAGAAGGGCATTGAGATGTTTTGCTAAAGTAGACTTGCCACAGCCATTTCTTCCAAGAATGGCAACATGTTCCCCTTCTTGAATAGATAAGCTTACATCATTTAATGCCAATACTTCATACTCGGTATTCGCATGATATAAATGGCTCATATTTTGAATCTCAATCATGATAGGCTTTCCCTCCTAAATGTAATCCTTTAGTATTATACCCATTTATAGAGATTTAGACAAATAAAAAAGACCAAGTATAACATACTTGGTCTTTTAATAAACTATACTAATTCAATGATAGCCATAGGAGCAGCGTCACCACGACGGAAACCAGCTTTTAATACGCGGGTATATCCACCATTGCGTTCTGCGTAAGATGGAGCGATTTCTTTGAAGAGTTTATGAGCAACATCTTCGTCCAAGAGATAGCTGTTTGCTTGACGATAAGCAGCTAAATCGCCTTTCTTACCTAAAGTAATCATTTTGTCCACCATACGACGAACTTCTTTAGCTTTGACTTCGGTGGTTTCAACTTTACCGTTCATCAATACGGAAGTAGTCATATTGCGGAGAATCGCACGACGATGTGCGCTGTTATGTCCGATTTTACGATGATTCATCCTCGAACCTCCTTATTATTCGTCATTAGATTTGAGCAACAGGTTAAGGGCGCCCATCTTTTCTTGTACTTCTTCAAGAGATTTTCTTCCAAGATTGCGGACCTTCATCATGTCGTCTTTTGTCTTTTGTGTCAGTTCGAGAACAGTATTAATGCCTGCTCTCTTTAAGCAGTTGTAAGAACGAACAGAAAGATCAAGTTCTTCGATAGTCATATCTAAAACCTTATCTTTTTCTTCTTCTTCCTTCTCAATCATGACTGCCACATTATTCATATCATCATTCAATCTGATGAATAGTTGTAAATGATCGACAAGAATACGTGCTGCTAATGAAAGCGCATCAGATGGAAGAATATTACCATTGCAATAAATTTCCATGGTGAGCTTATCATATTCAGTATTATTCCCAACACGAGTGTCTTCAATTGCGAAGTTGACTTTATGTACTGGTGTATAGATAGAATCTACAGGAATGGTGCCAATAGGAAGTCCTTCCTTTTTATTCTTATCAGCAGATACATAACCACGACCAGTTTCGACAACCATTTCGATATATAAGCGACTATTAGCATCCAATGTTGCAATGTGTAAATCAGTATTTAACACTTCAACAGCATCAGTTGTAATGATATCACCAGCAGTGATATCACCTTCTTCAGTCGCATCGATGATAATAATTTGTGGTTCATCCTGATTGCACTTCAGCGCCAAAGACTTAATGTTGAGAATAATTTCTGCAACATCTTCCTTTACACCAGGAATCGTTGAAAATTCATGCAATACCCCGTCAATTTTGATAGAGGTAACTGCAGCACCTGGAATAGAAGATAAGAGGATGCGACGCAAGGAATTTCCAAGCGTCACACCATAGCCTCGTTCTAATGGTTCGACAACGAATTTACCATAGGTATTGTCTTCGCTTTGCTCAACACACTCAATGCTTGGCTTTTCAATTTCAATCATTCATAATCCTCCTATATAGTAGGCTGCGGTGTAAGTTTCTTACTTTGCCAAAGGATTACTTGTTGTACAATTCGACGATCATCTGTTCATTAACAGGGATGTCGATTTCTTCACGACGTGGAGCTGCCACGATTTTAACACTATGGTTTGCAGCGTCGAGTTCCATCCAAGCTGGAACGTGTGCAAGGTCTTGGTTTGCTAAGTATTCTTTGAAATGAGGAGAGTTTGCACTCTTTTCTTTCAATTCAATAACATCGCCAACCTTCATTTGCATGGAAGGAATATTTGCTTTTTTACCGTTAACAGTGAAATGGTTATGAACAACCATTTGACGGCATTCACGGCGAGTTTTTGCAAAACCAGCACGGAAAACGATATTATCAAAACGTTGTTCCAACATGATAATTAAGTTTTCACCTGCAGGACCTTCAATTTTCTTAGCTTTTTCAAAATAGTTTCTGAAAGGTTTTTCCATTACACCATAAATGAATTTAGCTTTTTGTTTTTCTTGAAGCTGCATACCATATTCGCTTTGTTTTTTACGCATTCTCTTTGGTTCACGTTTGGATTCTTTGCTGTAACCCAATTCGCTAGGAGAAATGCCCAAAGCACGGCATCTTTTAACAATCGGTTCTCTGTTTCTTGCCATTCTATTGAACCCTCCTAATTATACTCTTCTGCGTTTTGGTGGACGGCAACCATTATGTGGAATTGGCGTAACGTCCTTAATCATGCTTACTTCGAGACCAGCTGCTTGCAATGCACGAATTGCAGCTTCACGGCCAGCACCAGGACCTTTAACGAAACATTCAATTTCTTTTAAGCCATGTTCCATTGCAGCTTTAGCGGCGGTTTCTGCAGCAACTTGTGCTGCAAATGGAGTGCTTTTACGGGAGCCACGGAAGCCCATACCGCCAGCACTTGCCCAGCTAATAGCATTACCGTTAACGTCTGTAATAGTAACGAGAGTATTGTTAAAGGTGCTCTTGATATGAGCAACACCTTTTTCGATATTTTTACGTTCTTTACGACGAACGCGAGTCGTTCTCTTTTGCTTTGCCAATTTGTCTCACCTCTACTTTTTGCGTTTTCCAGAAGCAGATTTTTTACCTTTGCGAGTTCTCGCATTGGTTTTGGTTTTTTGGCCACGAACAGGCAAACCTTTTCTGTGACGGATGCCTCTATAGCAACCGATTTCAGATAAACGTTTGATGTTTAAGTTAACTTCACGACGAAGATCACCTTCAACAGTATATTGGCCGATAAGCTCACGAAGTTTAATTTCTTCGTCTTCAGTTAAGTCGCGAACGCGTGTATCAGGATTGATACCAGCATCTTTGACGAGTTGTTCAGCAGTTGGTCTACCAATGCCATAAATATATGTGAGACCGATAACAATTCGTTTGTCTCTTGGCAGGTCGATACCAGCGATTCTTGCCATTTAATGCACCTCCTGGGGTTACGTTTTAGCCTTGAACTTGTTTATGTTTTGGATTTTCACAGATAACCATTACGCGGCCTTTGCGCTTAATGATTTTACATTTTTCACACATCGGTTTTACGGATGCTCTAACTTTCATATTATGAAGCCTCCTTGTGAGAGAAACTTAAATTACTTAAAACGATAGGTGATTCTACCACGGCTTAAATCGTATGGTGACAATTCAACAGTCACGCGATCTCCTGGTAAAATCTTAATAAAATGCATACGAATCTTTCCACTAATATGAGCCAAAATAGTGTGACCGTTTTCGAGTTCTACTTGGAACATCGCATTCGGTAGAGATTCAACAACAGTACCTTGCAGCTCAATTACATCTTTACTCATGTCTTCCTCCTCATCACAGCGCAGTCAAAATTATTGGCCCGTCTTCTGTAATAGCGATGCTATTTTCATAATGACAGGAGAGTTTACCATCAGAAGTCACTGTTGTCCAATTATCTGCTAAAACTTCGACTTCGTATGTACCTATATTAATCATAGGCTCAATGGCTAAACACATGCCAGTTTTTAAACGTGGACCGTGACCAGGCTTGCCATAATTAGGTATTTGTGGTTCTTCATGCATTTGTGTGCCAATCCCATGGCCACAAAAATCACGAACCACCCCATAATGACGTTTTTCCGCGTACACTTGTACAGCATGAGAGATGTCTGAGAGACGATTGCCTACCACAGCCTGCTCAATACCAGCAAAGAAACTTCCTTTAGTAACATCAATGAGGTCCTGTGCTTCTTTACTGATTGTACCACAGCCAACTGTTCGTGCTGCATCTCCATGGTATCCATTGAGAATAGCACCTACATCAAAACTGATAATATCGCCATCGTTGACGATAATATCAGCTGATGGAATCCCATGAACAACCACTTCATTGATTGAGGCACAAATTGAGCCTGGAAATCCATGATAATTCTTGAAAGATGGGATTGCACCCTTACTACGAATATAGCGCTCTGCAATTTCATCTAATTCAAGAGTGCTCATACCTGGGCGTAAAGATTCTTTCAATAATTGATGAGTCTCGGCAACGATGCGACCCGCCTCACGCATTAAATCAATTTCATGCTTTGATTTTATTGTAATCATGCCTCATGCCCCAACTTTTGCATGATTTCCTTAGTGACAAGAGCCATGTCTTGATCTCCATTGATAGAAATCAAATTGCCTTTTTCCTTGTAATACGCAATGAGTGGTGCTGTGTTTTGTTCATACACAGAGAGTCTATTACGGGCAGTCTGTTCAGTGTCATCATCACGTTGATACAAGGCACTACCATCATTATCGCACACGTCTTCAACCTGTGGTGGATTGAAAACCATGTGATAAGTTGCTTTGCAAGTTGGACAAAGTCTACGACCTGTCAATCTTGCTACGAGTTTTTCAAGTGGTACTTCAATGTTGACAGCACCATCTAGTGTATAGTTCAAATCACTGAGGATTTGAGCAAGAGCATCTGCTTGAGGGACGGTGCGTGGAAAACCATCAAGAATGAAACCATCCTTGCAATCTTCTTCAGCAAGACGTTCCCTCACGATGCCAATTGTTACTTCATCAGGAACAAGCTCACCACGATCCATGTAGCCTTTGGCTTCGAGTCCAAGAGCGGTTTGATCGGCTTGCGCTTTTCTAAACATATCACCGGTCGAAATATGCGGAACATTTACAAGTTTCTTGAGTTCATCCGCTTGGGTGCCTTTACCAGCCCCTGGAGGTCCCATTAAAAGGATATACATTGTTATTCCTCCAATCTTATTTCATGAAGCCTTCATAGTTTCTCATTAACATACCAGATTCAATCTGTTTCATTGTATCAAGCGCTACCCCTACAACAATGAGAAGTGAAGTCCCACCAAAATGAATGTTGAGGTCACTCGTTACAGTAACAAGTGCTGGCAAGATAGCAATGATAGCTAAGAATAAACCGCCAAATAAAGTGATACGTGACATTACTTTCGCAATATATTCTGATGTTGGGCGTCCTGGACGGATACCTGGGATAAAACCACCATTACGGCGAATGTTATCAGCTACATCAATTGGATTGAAAGTAATGGATGAATAAAAATAGGTAAAGAAAATAATCAATACTGCATAGATGATGTTATAACCAACATTCGTAGGAGAGAAATGTTGTGCAATCCACACTGCAGCAGCAGATTTTGGAAAGAACCCAGCAATGGTGCTTGGGAAGAACATTAAACTCATTGCGAAAATAACAGGAATAACACCAGCAGAGTTTACCTTAATTGGAATATGAGTGGATTGACCACCATAAACCTTACGTCCAACAACACGCTTCGCATATTGTACAGGCACTTTGCGTTCGCCTTGGTTGACATATACAACACCAACGATAGAAATAAGCGCAATGATTGCAAAGATGAGAACCACCAATACATTCATTGGACCATCTTGTGCATAAGTATAAAGCTTAGCAATACCATCTGGAATACGAGAAACAATACCAGCAAAAATGATTAAGCTGATACCATTACCAATACCCTTTTCGGTAATTAATTCACCAATCCACATCAAGCAAGCAGTCCCTGCTGTCAATGAAAGAATAATAACAGCAAGACCCAAGAAAGACTTATCAGTCAACGCATAGCGCAACCCAAAGGAAACACCAATTGCTTGAATGAAACCGAGAACAACTGTTAAATAACGTGTATATTCTACAATCTTCTTACGGTCATCTTTTGCCAATGCTTCAAGGCGTGGTGAAATAACTGTCATAAGTTGAATAATAATTGATGCATTAATATATGGTGTAATACTCATTGCAAAGATAGAAACATTTTTGAATGCACTACCTGAAATAGTATCAAAGAAACCAAGTACTTTAACAGACTTAATCAACTCAGCGATCGCTGCCTTATCAATCCCTGGAACAGGGATGTGACTCCCAATGCGGAAGATCAGAAACATTACCAAAGTAAAGAGGATCTTCTTGCGCATTTCTTGAGTTTTGAGGGCGTCACGCAAGGTCCCCAACATTATTCAATTACCTCTACAGTACCGCCAGCTGCTTCAATTTTTTCTTTTGCAGAAGCGCTGAAAGCATCAGCTTTTACGGTGAGGGCTTTAGTTAATTCACCGTTACCGAGAATTTTTACACCACCGTTTTTCATTTGTTTTACCTTACCACATTCAATTAATGTTTCAGGTGTCACAACTGTGCCAGCTTCGAATCCTTCGAGTACGGAAAGATTGATGGTTGAATAAGTTGTTTTGAAACGTGCATTTGTAAAGCCACGTTTAGGGAGACGACGTTGAATTGGTGTTTGTCCACCTTCAAATGCTGGACCTTTACCACCGCCAGAACGCGCTTTTTGTCCCTTATGACCTTTACCGGAAGTTTTACCGAGACCAGAGCCAATACCGCGACCCTTACGTTTTAATGAGTGTTTAGAACCTTCAGCAGGTTGTAATTCATGTAATTTCACAAACGTCACCTCCTTGATTAGTTATTTTCTTCTACAGTAAGTAAGTGACTAACTTTGTTAATCATTCCACGAACAGTAGGAATATCTTGACGTACAACGGTGCTATTGGTTTTTTTCAAACCCAATGCTTTAACAACTTTACGTTGTTCTTTATTCGCACCGATAACACTACGGGTTAAAGTGATTTTTAATTCTGCCATCATGGACCTCCTTAACCTAAGATCTCTTCAACAGATTTGCCACGTAATTTAGCTACCTGTTCTACATTTTTCATGCTCATGAGACCTTGCATGGTTGCGTGCACGATGTTGATTTGGTTATCAGAACGCAAAGATTTACTTAAAATGTTAGAAATCCCTGCCAATTCAGTTACTGCACGAACTGCGCCGCCAGCGATAACCCCAGTACCTTCAGAAGCCGGTTTTAACATAACGCGTGCTGCGCCAAAACGACCGATGGTTTCATGAGGAATGGTGCCGCCTTCTACGATAGGAATACGTACGAGGTTTTTCTTAGCATCTTCTACTGCCTTGCGAATTGCTTCAGGCACTTCGTTTGCTTTACCCATACCAACACCAACAATGCCGTTACCGTTACCAACAACAACTAAAGCGCTGAAGCTGAAACGACGACCACCTTTAACAACCTTAGCAACACGGTTGATGGTAACAACGCGTTCTTCAAGGTCGAGTACACTTGGATCAATAATTTCTCTTGCCACGTTTTTCCCTCCTTCACCAATTATTAGAAGTCTAATCCTGCTTCTCTTGCGCCTTCAGCTAAAGCCTTGATACGGCCATGATAAATGTTCCCACCACGGTCAAATACAACTTTAGTGATGCCAGCAGCCAATGCTTTTTTCGCAACAGCTTCACCAATAGCTTTTGCAGCATCGGTTTTAGTACCACTTACTTCAGTGTTAAGAGTAGAAGCACTAGCAAGTGTTACGCCTTTTGTATCATCAATGATTTGCGCATAAATATGATTGGCGCTGCGGAAAACCGCAAGGCGAGGACGTTCAGGTGTACCAACGATGCGAAAACGCATTCTTTTGTGCTTATGCGCACGAATCTTTTTTCTTGGATAATCTTTTTTCAAAACGATGCACTCCTTTCTCGCCTATTACTTCGAACCAGTCTTACCAGCTTTAAGCTTAACAACTTCGCCTTCATAACGAATCCCTTTGCCCTTATAAGGTTCTGGGAGACGAATAGAACGAATATCAGCAGCAGTTGCACCAACGAGTTGTTTATCGATGCCCTTTACAACAATTTTAGTTTGTTCAGGAACTTCGAAGGTGATTCCTTCTTTAGCTTCAACTTCTACTGGATGAGAATAACCTGCATTGATGACAAGCTTGTTACCTTGTAATGCAGCTCTATAACCTACACCCTTCATGATGAGAGTCTTTACATAGCCTTCAGTTACGCCAACAACCATGTTGTTAACTAAGCTTCTTGTAAGACCCCAAAGAGCGCCATAGTTTTTGACGTCATCATTAGGACAAGCAACGATGATTTCTCCGTTTTCTTGTTTGATCACCATATCAGCATGGAGTTTTTGGGTCAAAGTGCCCTTTGGTCCATTAACAGTGACAACATTGTCTTCGGAGATTTCTACATTAACGCCATCTACGATAGCGATTGGAAGTTTACCAATACGAGACATTTTTTACCCTCCTAAGACAAATTTACCAGATATAACAGAGCACTTCTCCGCCTAAGCCGAGTTTGCGTGCTTCTTTATCAGTGACAATGCCTTTAGAGGTAGAAATGATCGCGATACCGAGACCACCAAGTACCTTAGGGATGTTGTCACTTTTGCAGTACACGCGAATACCTGGTTTACTAATTCTCTTTAAACCAGTGATAACGCGTTCACGACCAGCACCGTATTTCAAAGTCAATTTGATGGTGCCTTGAACATTATTTTCAACCACTTCGAAATCTTTAATAAAACCTTCGTTGCGGAGAATTTCAACAATTTGAACCTTTACTGTAGAATTTGGAATTTCAACAGTGTCATGTAATTGCATGTTTGCATTGCGGATTCGAGTTAATAAATCCGCGATTGGATCTGTCATTACCATATAATTTATGACCTCCTTCCAGATAAGATGTTTACCAGCTTGATTTAGTTACGCCTGGCAATTCACCTTTGCTCGCTAATTCACGGAAGCACACACGGCACAAGCCGAATTTTCTCATGTACCCGTGTGGACGACCACAGACTTTGCATCTGTTGTGTTCACGAACTTTATATTTAGGTTGTTTACGGACAATCTTGGATGTTTTAGCCATTTATATTCCTCCTGTTAACCTGCGAAAGGCATGCCTAAGAGTTTGAGGAGTTCCTTTCCTTCTTCATCCGTTTTGGCAGTTGTAGTAAATGCGATTTGCATACCTCTGATTTTATCGATTTTATCATAATCGATTTCAGGGAAAAGAAGCTGTTCAGTCAAGCCGAGGCTGTAATTGCCACGACCATCGAAGCTCTTCGCAGAAACGCCACGGAAGTCTCTAACACGAGGCAATGCAACGTTGAACAAACGATCGATGAATTCATACATACGATCTCCGCGCAATGTTACCTTAACGCCAATTGGCATACCTTCACGAATTTTAAACCCAGCGATAGATTTCTTTGCACGTGTGATAACCGGTTTTTGACCAGAAATGCGAGTAATGTCTTCTACAGCGGCATCCAATGCTTTTGGATTGTCAACTGCTTCGCCTAAACCGATATTAATAATCACTTTATCCAATTTAGGAATCGCCATTACATTACCATAACCAAATTTTTCTTGTAATGCTGGCGCTACTTCACTAATGTATTTATCTTTTAATCTAGCCACAAGTGGACCTCCTTCCTGTTAGAATTCTTGATTATTGCTCTTCAAGATACGGATTTTCTTGTCATCAACAAACTTATAACCGATGCGGGAACCTTTCTTGTTCGCAGCATCATAAGCCATAACGTTAGAAACGTGGATTGGCATTTCCTTGTCGATGATTCCGCCTTGTGGATTTGCTTGAGAAGGTTTGGTGTGACGCTTTGCAACAGCCACGCCTTCAACAACAACGCGTTGTTCTGCAGGCAGTACTCTAAGCACCTTACCAACCTTGCCTTTATCCTTACCGGAAATGACGATGACTTCATCGCCTTTGCGAATTTTAATTTTTGGCACTATATTCACCTCCAGGGAATTAAAGCACTTCAGGTGCAAGACTTACGATTTTCATAAAGTCCTTATCACGAAGCTCTCTTGCTACTGGCCCAAAGATACGAGTCCCACGTGGGCTCTTGTCATCTTTGATTACTACAGCTGCATTTTCGCTAAAGCGAATATAAGAGCCATCTGGACGTTTTACTGGACGGGTGGTACGAACAACAACCGCCTTAACAACGTCGCCCTTCTTGACAACGCCACCAGGTGTTGCTTCTTTTACTGCACAAACGATGATGTCACCTACGGATGCATAACGACGCTTTGTACCGCCGAGAACGCGAATACATAAAAGCTCTTTCGCACCGGTGTTGTCACCGACTTTAAGTCTAGTTTCTTGTTGAATCATTGCGAGCTTTCCTCCTTTCGACTTTACGGCTTGCTATACGATAGGTGCCTTTTCGAGGATTTCTACGAGGCGCCATCTTTTTGTCTTAGATAATGGACGAGTTTCCATAATCTTCACTCTATCCCCTACCTTTGCCTCATTAAGCTCGTCATGAGCCTTGAAATGCTTGGTATTTTTAGCAAGCTTGCCGTAAAGAGGATGGCGACGAGGGCTATCAACAGCTACCACAACGGTTTTATCCATCTTATCAGAGGTTACGATGCCGTAGCGAACTTTTCTATTGTTACGATCTGCCACTTGACTTCCTCCTTCATTACGCTTGAGCAGCGATTTCGCGTTCGCGAATCACTGTTTTTGCTCTAGCGATGTCTTTTCTAACTTGTTTCAATTGCAACGGGTTTTCGAGTTGGCCGGTAGCCATCTGAAAACGTAAATTAAAGAGCTCTTCTTTGAGTTCAAGAACTTTTTTATTGAGTTCTTCATCAGAGAGGTTTCTCAAGGTTTCAGCCTTCATTGACATCAGCCTCCATTTCTTCCCTTTTTACAAACTTACACTTGCAAGGCAATTTGTGCATTGCCAAACGAAGCGCTTCGCGAGCGGTTTCTTCTGGAACACCACTTACTTCGAACATCACACGGCCTGGTTTTACAATTGCTACCCAGTAATCTGGGGAACCTTTACCAGAACCCATGCGGACTTCAGCTGGCTTTGCAGTAACTGGTTGATCTGGGAAAATTTTAATCCAAACTTTACCACCACGTTTGATGTAACGGGTCATTGCAATACGAGCTGCTTCGATTTGACGGCTGGTTACCCAAGCACCAGTGGTAGCTTGAAGACCAAATTCCCCATAAGTTACCTTAGTACCCTTATGAGCTTCTCCGCCGAGGCGTCTGCGATGTGGGCGACGCCATTTTGTTCTTTTAGGCATTAACATAATTAGCGTCCTCCTTCTTTCGCATCATCAAGGATTTCACCGTTGTAAATCCATACTTTAATACCGATTTTACCATAAGTGGTATCGGCTTCATAAAATCCATAATCAATATCTGCACGAAGGGTGTGTAGAGGTACTTTACCTTCAGTTACCCATTCAGTACGTGCAATATCAGCACCTGCAAGACGACCTGCACATGCGATTTTGATACCCTTTGCACCAGCTTTGGTAGCTCTTTGCATAGCTTGTTTCATCGCACGACGATAAGCCACACGGTTTACCAATGCGCTTGCAATAGATTCAGCAACGAGCTGAGCATTTGCTTCAGGGCGTTTTACTTCGACAACGCTGATTGAAACAGATTTGCCGGTTAATTTTTCAAGTTCCCCACGAAGTACTTCGATAGCAGAACCATTACGTCCGATAACAATACCAGGCTTAGCTGTGTGAATAGTAACTTTCACTTTGGTAGTACCAGTACGTTCAATGATGATTCTTGCAACACCGCTATCAAAAAGTTTACCTTTTACGAATTTACGGATTTTGAAATCTTCATGGAGGAGATCGACATAGTTTTTATCATCAGCATACCACTTAGCGTCCCAATCGCGGATAACGCCAACACGAATGCCTATTGGATTGACTTTCTGTCCCACAGTATTCCTCCTATCTTTCGCTTACCTTAATGGTGATGTGACTGGTTCTCTTGACGATACCGTCTGCGCGACCCATTGCACGTGGTTTAAAACGTTTGATACTAGGACCTTGGTCTACAAACGCTGTACTTACGACAAGATTTTCCACATCCATTTCATAATTGTGCTCTGCATTAGCAACAGCAGATTTCAAAACCTTCATTACGATTGCAGAACCTTTATGTGGAGTAAATTGTAAAATGTTGTAAGCTTCTTGAATACTTTTTCCACGAATAAGATCAACGATTTGACGAGCCTTACGTGGTGAAATTCTGATATATTTTGCACAAGCTTTAGCTTCCACTAAACTTCCTCCCTTCTGCTATCGCACTGAACTGGATTTTTCACTGCCTGCATGACCTTTATAGGTACGTGTAGGTGCGAACTCACCGAGTTTATGCCCAACCATATCTTCAGTTACATACACTGGAATGTGTTTTCTGCCATCGTGAACGGCAAAAGTATGACCAATGAATTCTGGGAAAATGGTGGATGAACGTGACCAAGTTTTGATCACAGTTTTTTCATTGCTTTCATTCATAGCTGCGACCTTTTTGTATAGCTTTTCATTGACATAAGGTCCTTTTTTGAGTGATCTACTCATGAATGAACTGCCTCCTTTCAATTAAGACGAGCAATTACTTGCTCTTTCTAGATGTCACGATGAACTTATTGCTAAGGTTTTTCTTCTTACGTGTCTTACCACCATGAGCAACCTTACCCCAAGGACTAACAGGGGACTTACGCCCAACTGGTGCACGACCTTCACCACCACCGTGTGGGTGATCGTTAGGGTTCATTACAGAACCACGAACGGTAGGACGGATACCCATCCAACGACTACGACCTGCTTTACCGATATTGATGTTAGCATGTTCATAGTTACCAACAACACCGATAGTTGCACGGCAAGTCAAGAGAACCTTACGAACTTCACCGGAAGGAAGTCTCAATAAAGCATATTTGCCTTCTTTAGCCATAAGCTGAGCGCTTACACCAGCACTACGGCAGATTTGGCCACCACGACCTGGTTTTAATTCAATGTTATGAATAACAGTACCAAGTGGGATATTTGCCAATGGAAGTGCGTTACCAACCTTGATATCTGATTCAGGGCCGGAATATACAACGTCACCAACTTGCAAACCAGCTGGAGCAATGATGTAACGCTTTTCACCATCTACATAGTGTAAGAGAGCGATACGGCTGCTGCGGTTTGGATCGTATTCGATCGTTGCCACACGAGCTGGAATATTATCTTTATTACGTTTAAAGTCGATGATACGATATTTTCTTTTGTGACCGCCACCATGATGACGCACTGTAATGCGACCATAGCTGTTTCTACCAGCTTTTGATTTGAGCGGTACAAGTAGGGATTTCTCTGGTTTGTCAGTAGTGATTTCTTCGAAAGAAGAAACGGTCATCTGACGCACACCAGGAGAAGTCGGCTTAAATGATCTTAGTGCCATTTTGTTCCTCCTTGTTTATCTTATAGACCTTCAAAAACTTCAATAGTATCGCCTTCACGAAGGGTTACAATTGCCTTTTTCCATGAAGCTGTAAAACCTTGGGTACGTCCCATACGTTTTAACTTGCCCTTCACATTAACGGTGTTCACGTCAACGACAGTTACTTTGAAGATTTCTTCAATAGCCTTTTTGATTTCGATTTTGTTGGCATCTTTTGCTACCTTGAAGCAAAATTTGTTTTCTTGCATAAGGTCAACAGACTTTTCAGTAACAACTGGTTTGATGATGATTTCTCTTGCCAATTTCATTACGCCAACACCTCCTCAACTTTCGCAACAGCGTCTTTAGTAAGAACAATGCTGCTATGGTTTAAAATTTCATAAGTGTTAAGTTCTCCAACAGTCACAGGAGTTACGCCTGGGATGTTGCGAGCGCTCTTCACTACAGCTTCATCAACTTCAGGAAGAACAACTAATGTTTTCTTTCCAGTATTCAACGCTTCAAGAACTTTAATCATGTCCTTGGTCTTTGGCGCATCAAAGCTCAATTGGTCAACAACAACCATTGCTTCTTCAGACACCTTATCGGAAAGCGCAGAACGCATTGCCAAAGATACTTTCTTTTTGTTAATACGATAAGAATAATCTCTTGGCTTTGGCCCGAAGATAATTGCACCACCGCGCCACAATGGGGAACGACTGGTACCAGCACGTGCACGGCCTGTACCCTTTTGACGCCATGGCTTACGGCCACCGCCTCTTACTTCGCCACGAGACTTCGTTCTAGAAGTACCACGACGCAAGCCTGCTAAATAATTAACTACTGCTTCATGCATAACTGCTTTGTTTGGTTCGATTCCGAAGATTTGTTCATTTAATGTCAATTCTTCGACTTCTGCACCTTGCATGTTTTTCACTTTAATAACTGGCATGTATTCTCCTCCTTTCCTTACTTACTCTTAACGCTTTCTTTAATAACAACGAGTGAGTTTTTAGCGCCAGGTACAGAACCTTTCACTAAAAGCAAGTTGTTTTCAACGTCAACTTTTACTACTTGAAGGTTTTGAACGGTTACGTTCTTGTTCCCAGCACGTCCTGGCATCAAATGTCCTTTGAATACATGATGAGGACCGGCAGCACCAATAGACCCGGTTTTTCTCTTATGTTTAGAACCGTGTGTCATTGGCCCACGATGACGTCCGTAGCGCTTAATGGTACCTGCAAAACCTTTACCTTTGCTTACGCCGCTTACATCAATAGCGTCGCCTTCTGCAAAGATATCAGCTTTGATTTCATCACCATTGTTGTAGCTTGAAGCATCTTCAACAGCAAATTCACGAAGATACTTTTTAGCGGCCACACCAGCTTTGTCAAAATGTCCTTTTGCAGGTTTGTTTACTGCTACAGGCTTAATTGCGCCAAAGCCGACTTGAATGGCATTGTAACCATCCGTATCATTTGATTTTACTTGAGTGACTACACAAGGGCCTGCTTCAATTGCTGTTACAGGAACCAATACGCCTTCTGGTGTAAAGATTTGAGTCATCCCAATTTTTTTACCTAAAATGGCTTTCATTCGAACTGCCACCTCCTTCTCTAAATAAATTATAATTTAATTTCGATTTCAACGCCGCTTGGCAAATCTAAACGCATCAACGCTTCAACAGTTTTGTTGGTGTGTTCAGTAATGTCAATCAAACGTTTGTGAGTTCTGGTTTCAAATTGTTCTCTAGAGTCTTTGTTGACATGTGGAGAACGAAGTACTGTGTAAACTGCTTTTTCAGTTGGTAGTGGCACCGGACCAGAAACCGTTGCACCAGTTTTTTTAGCAGTTTCAACAATTTTGCTTGCGCTTTGATCAAGTACTTTATGATCGAAAGCTTTCAAGCGAATTCTGATTTTGTTTCTTGCCATTTGTTTTCCTCCTTTTTCGCCCGTTTATCGGACTTCTCAGCGAAAAATACCTAGGACACGGACTCGGGTGTGTCCTCTTTGCCTAGCAACCTCTCGCTTCATTGCATTTTACGGCACCATATAAATATATCATGCCAAAAAAACTATTGCAAGCTTTTTTTCGCTTATTTTAGCGTTTTTTTACAAAAAAAGCCGTCATCAAATTTGATGACGGCTTTTAACATATTATTTATTTTTCAAAACAATTTTTCCTTCTGCATCTGCATCAATCTGAATCACATCGCCATTGGTATAGGTACCAGCCAGCAATGCATCTGACAATAAATCTTCCACTTCATTCTGAATGGCACGACGCAATGGTCTTGCACCATATTCTGGGTCAAAGCCAACTTTTGCAATGGCTTTCAACGCTTCTTCACTGATTTCCAAGGTCATGTCTTGTTCTGCTAAACGCTTGCGTAAATCGCCAAGCATTAAGCCAACAATCTGTTCAATTTCCGTATCCGTTAATGGATGGAATACCACAATATCATCTATTCTATTGATAAATTCTGGACGGAATGCTTTTTTCACATATCCCATGACATTCTTCTTCAATGCTTCATAATCATTCTTTTGTTGTACATCTGTTGCTTCAGCACTTGTAAAGCCTAGTGCCTTATTGTTCTGCATTGCTTGTGAGCCAAGATTACTGGTCATAATAATGACGGTATTTTTGAAATCTACCACACGCCCTTGACTATCAGTCAAACGCCCATCATCCAATACTTGTAACAATATATTGAATACATCTGGATGTGCTTTTTCAATTTCATCAAAGAGAACCACACTATAAGGTTTGCGACGCACTCGTTCTGTCAACTGTCCACCTTCATCATAGCCAACATATCCTGGAGGCGCCCCAGTCAAACGGCTAACCGCAAATTTTTCCATATACTCACTCATATCAATGCGTATCATGGCATTCTCATCATCAAACAAGCTTTCAGCTAAGGCCTTTGCTAGTTCTGTTTTACCAACACCTGTTGGCCCTAGGAAGAGGAAGCTCCCTATTGGACGCTTCGGATCCTTCAAGCCAGAATGGGCACGACGTACTGCTTTAGAAACTGCCTTGACAGCCTCATCTTGCCCAACCACACGCTGATGTAAGATTTCTTCCATGCGTAGCAAGCGTTGACTGTCTTCTTCTTTCAATTTTGTCACCGGTACACCAGACCAATTTGCCACAATTTCAGCAATGTCCTCTTCTGTGACGACTTGATGACTTGTTTTATTCTCTTTATCCCACGCTTCTCTCGCTGAAGTAAGCTTTTCTTGAACCACTTTCTTTTCATCACGAAGTTCCGCTGCTTTTTCGAAAGCTTGAGATTGAATAGCAGCCTCTAGTTCATTGGTAAGATGTTCAATGTTGGCTTCCATTTCTTGAATATCTGCTGGAGCCATATTGTTTCTTAATCGCACGCGAGAACATGCTTCATCAATTAAGTCGATGGCTTTATCTGGTAATTGTCTATCATTAATATAGCGGTCAGAAAGCTTAACTGCAGCTTCAACAGCAGCTTCTTCAATGGCTACACTGTGGAAAGCTTCATATTTATCTTTAATGCCATTTAAAATTTCAATTGCATCTTCTACACTCGGTGCATCAACGGTTACTGGTTGGAAACGACGTTCCAAAGCCGCATCTTTTTCAATATGTTTACGGTATTCATCTAAAGTGGTTGCACCAATGAGTTGTATTTCACCTCTTGCCAATTCAGGCTTTAATATATTGGCAGCGTCCAGGGACCCTTCTGCAGAACCTGCACCAACAATGGTGTGTAATTCATCAATGAACAAGATCACGTTTTGACGTTGCTTCACTTCTTCAATGATACGTTTAACACGCTCTTCGAAATCTCCACGATACTTACTTCCTGCAACCAGTCCGCCCATATCTACTGTGATGATTTCTTTATCCTTGAGAAGCTCAGGCACCTCGCCAGCGATGATGCGTTGAGCAAGTCCCTCGGCAATAGCAGTCTTCCCAACCCCAGGCTCCCCAATAAGGGCAGGGTTGTTCTTGGTGCGTCGAATAAGAATCTGAATCACACGTTCTATTTCTTTGCTACGGCCAATGACAGGGTCAATTTTACCTTCTTTTGCCAGTCTGTTTAAATTCTTGCCATATTCTTCTAGGGCCTGTTCTTTACCTTCTCTTGCACCTTCCTCTGAGGCGTGCATGTTCATTCCACCAGGGGTTGGTTGTTGCTGTTGTCCACCAAAATTGCCACCATAGTGATTATTGATCTCGCGAACGATATGTTCAATAGTCACACCTTGCTCAAGTAACGCTTGGAAAGCAACGCCTTCTCCCGTTTCAATAATTGCCAACAAAAGATGTTCTGTGGCAATACTATTCATTTTTAAGCGAATAGCCAAATTCCAAGCCAACTCAAAGCTTTTCTTTACACGTGGGGTGTAATCTAATTGTGAAGCTTCAATTGGGGTTTGACCTTCTCCAACCATGCCGACAATGAGTTCTTTTGTTTTATCGTATTCGATACCAAGATGACTTAATACATTAGAAGCAATGCCTTCTGTATGCATAAGCCCTAATAAAACATGTTCTGTACCGATAATGCGATGGTTCATTTTCAAAGCCTCTTCTTGAGCGTATGCCAAGGCTTTTTTTGCATTTTCTGTATAATTAAATTGTGCCATAATATCTCTCCTTAAAAGGACTGTAACTGTTCTCTCATATAATGAGCTCTCAATAAATCTCTTGTATTCGCATCACATGCTTCACCGTGCAAAAATTCCACATATCCAGGATGTGCCAATAAGAACAATGGATTCACATCTGCCAGCGACCACTCTTTTAAAATATCAGCTGCAACGCCAAAACGCACCATATTGAGCAACTCATAAGTTTCAGCACCTGATAAACACCGTGCATATTTCAAAGTGCCTAAAGCGCGATAGCATTGGTCTTCTAAAAGAGTATCCTTTGCCTTCATTTTTTCTCTCAACTGACGTTCTTGTTGAACAATTTGTTTAGCAACCGATTGAACAGTTGAAAGAATGTCCTCTTCACTCTTTCCAAGAGTCATTTGGTTAGACAACTGATACAGATTGCCATAGGCCTTTGTACCTTCACCAAAAAATCCTCTCACAGTCATTCCCATATTGCCAACCTGTTGCAAGCTCCCAACTTGTTTATAATATGCCATTGCTGGCAAATGCAGCATCACAGAAACACGTAATCCTGTGCCAAGATTGGTTGGACAACTTGTCAAATACCCCAATCTTTGATCAAAAGCGAATCCACCATATTCACCAATACGGTCATCTAATTGATTGGCTGCTTGCCACGCTTTTCCTGTTGCCAATCCAGGATAGAAAGTTTGCATACGCAAGTGGTCTTCTTCATTAATCATGATGCTTTGTGATAAGTCTTTTTTTAACACAAGGGCACGATAACGCTCATCTTCCATCGCCTGTTGAGGACTGATGAGATGCTTCGCCAAAAGCGCTTGCTTATCTAAAGCTGCCATATCATCCATTCGATAGAATTGATATTCACTATGACTTTCGGAAAAATCAGCAAGGTACTTCCACACCTGCATGGCTTCCTCTCGATCTTGTCGATGTGGAAAACGTTGGGCCGCAAAATTTCTTGCCAAGCGCACCCTCGTGGATAAAACAACATCATCCGCTTCGCCTCCACCACTGTTCCATGCTGGATTTTTATCAATCAATTGTTCACGAAGGGACATCGCCTTCACCTCTTTCAGACGGTTGTGTTGTGTCTTGTAACCCCTTCAGTGCATCGCGCAATCGTGCAGCTTCTTCAAAGTTCTCTGCTTTGATTGCTTCTTGCAGGGCTTGCTGCATGGTTTCTTTTTCGCTTAAAGGTTCCGCTTTATTAGGACACTTGCCAATATGTGCTGTATGACCATGCACTCGTCTCAATAGGTCTGGCAATAAGTCTGCAAAATGCTCATAACAATGCTTGCAGCCTAAAAGCCCTTGTTTTTGAAACAATTCCCATGTGGTACCACAAGTTGGACAAGCGTTGATGTGCGCCTGTTTCTTAGGCTGAACAACCGTGCTTCCTTCAAACATCGGCTGAAACCAATGATTAAATCCTTGATTGCTAAAGAAGTCATCAAAGAACGGATCGTTTAGCTTTTGAAATATAGCGTGCTCTTGTTTTGCTGCACACTCTGCACAAATATGCTGTTCGCTGTGTACACCATTGATCACCTTTTGGGTGTGAACGGTTGCTTCTCGTTGTTGACAAATTTCACATAACACGTTGCATTTCTCCTTTGAACTGTCCAAACAACTATACTATTTATCATTTTTGATTGTAATATTCGCTAATAGATGTGTCATCAAATAGGCACGCAACTCATTAATTGTCATTGCTTGTGTCATTTGTAACACTCTTTCTTTAAAAATGGATTTTAAAAGTGTTCCTACATCAGGTGGCAGTACACCTTCCTCTACCAAATAATTCAAGATGCCTTCTGCTTGCTGCTCATTGAGTTGTTGACTTGCAGCATCGAAAAGAGGTTGTAAATCATCTTCTTTATTAATCGGAATGGCTTGAATTCGGATATAACCACCACCGCCACGTCTTGTCTCTACAATATAGCCATCTGTTGGCGTAAAACGTGTCCGGAGCACATAATTAATTTGGCTCGGCACACAACTAAATTTTTCAGAAAGTATACTTCGTTGAACAATTAATATCCCTTCTTCCTCTGCCAACAATCTTTTTAGGTAGAATTCTATTTCTCTTGATAAATTACCCATGCAATGATTTTCACCTCATTTCTTTGACCTTTACTAACCTTAATTTTTATATACACTAACACAAAGGTTAATAAACGTCAAATTTTTTATTTTTTTATATTTTTTCTTACTTTTATATAGGGTATAGTATTACTAGCTGCAACTTTATCATTGGAGGTATACGCCTATGAACGATATCATAGAAAAAAAGCTTGCAACGCTCCCAGAAAATCCAGGCGTTTATTTAATGAAAGATAAAGAGGGCGCTATTATATATGTAGGAAAAGCCATCAATTTAAAA
Organism: uncultured Peptococcaceae bacterium; assembly: GCA_947254645.1. GTDB lineage: Bacteria > Bacillota > Peptococcia > Peptococcales > Peptococcaceae > UMGS1590. Next base: position 23,448 of record CAMYDW010000007.1, read on the forward strand.
AATAGAGTCCGTTCCTACTTTCGCACCCAACCCAAAGAAGCTGTTAAAACCATTGCATTGGTAAAACACATCCATGATTTAGAGTATATTATTGTTGATAATGAAACAGAGGCATTGGTATTAGAGTGCAATCTTATAAAAAAATATAAGCCAAAATACAATATCAATTTAAAAGATGGCAAAACCTATCCTTATATTCGTATCACAAACGAAGCCTATCCACGCATCTTTATTACAAGGCATATTGTAAGGGATGGGTCTCGTTATTTTGGCCCTTATCCAACCATTACCGAGTTACGTGACACCCTCGAACTGCTTCATCATATTTTCCCCTACAGAACCTGCTCCAATGGTCAATTTAACAAGGGAATTTCCTGCCTAAATAAACACATTGGTATTTGCGCTGCGCCCTGTATCGGCCAAATTTCAAAAAAATCTTATAATGAAATGATTGATGAAGTGGCACAGTTTTTTGCTGGACATATAGAGCCCCTCACTAAAGAATTAAAAAAGAAAATGTTGGCTGCCTCAGAGGAACTGGCTTTCGAAAAAGCTGCTGTTTTGCGTGACCAGCTCGTTGCAATTGAGAAAATCAGCAAGCGTCAAAAAGCCATTTCCGATTTCAAAGACAATCATGATGTAGTGGCCATGGCACGCAATGATTTAGGGGCCATGATGCAAGTGTTTTTTGTGCGTGGCGGTAAAGTCTTAGGACGTGAAAGCTATCCACTCCATGCCAATCGCAACGATTCTGACGACGAAGTTTTTTCAAGCTTTATGAAGCAATTCTACCTGGCACAAGAAGCCGTACCGCCTATTATTTATGTAGATCAATCCTTCAAAGACCTTGCGCTGTTAGAAAAATTGCTGAGTCAGAAGCATCAATCTAAAATTCAAATACATCAGCCCCAGCGCGGGCAATATCGTGCGCTTGTGGATTTGGTTTCTCGCAACGCCAAAGAGGCACTCAACAAGCGTATTGTCAGCCAAGATATTGCCATGGCACGCACAGAAGGTGCCCTCGCCGATTTAGCAGATTTTTTGCATCTTGACCACATCCCACATCGCATTGAGTGCTATGATATTTCAAATATTCAAGGCTCCGATTCTGTTGCTTCTATGGTTGTTTTTGTGGCTGGCAAGCCTATGAAAAGTCAATATCGACGTTTCAAGATTAAAACAGTAGAAGGCCCCAACGATTTTGCAAGCATGAACGAGGTTATCAATCGTCGTTTTCGACATGCCAAAGAAGAGCTTGCTACAGGGATGAAAATGGGCAAATTTGCTTGGTTGCCTGATTTGGTGATCATCGATGGAGGCAAAGGGCAGCTTGGCTATGCGAGAAAAGCCATGCGCGACCAAGGCTTCGACTATATCCCTACCTTTGGTCTTGCAAAACAAGAAGAATTGCTCTTTAAAGAGTTTGAGGAAGAGCCTATTGTATTGCCTCGTCAATCCAACGCCCTTTATCTTATCCAACGATTACGCGATGAATCCCACCGCTTTGCCATTACCTATCATCGTAGTTTGCGTGGCAAACGACAGCTGGCTTCTATTCTTGATGATATTCCTGGCATAGGGAAGAAGCGAAAATCCTCTCTATTGACGCATTTTACATCATTTAGTAAAATTCAAGGAGCAAGCATTGAAGAATTGTCTGAAGTAGATGGCATTAGTCCAGCGCTGGCCGAAAATATTTATACTTATTTAAAGACCCATCAAGATTTGCAAGCGCGCATCAAGCAAAACAAATCACAAAATACTGGAGGTTAATATGAAATCTATTCTTATCCGTCTTTTTACTTATTCCCTCGCCCTTTATTTGACATCTCAATTGGTGCAAGGACTCTATTTTGATACCATTGCTTCCTTAATAATGGGCGCTGCCGTATTAAGCATTATCAATGCTTTAGTACGACCAGTACTTCTCATTCTCACTTTGCCAATTAATATTCTTAGTATTGGCTTATTCACCTTCGTTATCAACGGATTAATGCTCAAAATCACTGGTATTCTAGTGCCAGGCATGGCCGTTGGCGGATTCTGGGTGGCTACTTTTGCCGCATTGATTTTGACATTTATATCTTCCATTATTAATTGGTTGGTCAGTGAATAAAAAAATAGCCTTTGAAAGCACTTGCTTTCAAAGGCTATTTTTTTATTTTAAAGCATGCCCCATTTGCGGGTGTATTCTGTTTGAAGGATATAATCTTCTTCGGTATAACCTGCATCTAAAAGTGCTTTAATGATTACATTATATTCCAAGGTCACCGTTTCCATCTTGACATAGTCACGGTGAGTACTAATCGCCCAATCATCATGAAGCGCTAAAAGTATTTCCATCATTCCTGCAACACGCTGCATACGTTCATAAGTATAGGACGCCAACGCACGCACTTCTGATGGGGTAGTACTTTTTTGACGACGAAACAACACCCAAGGTGATTTTTCTCGAATGCGCCATTCTCCACCTTCATGAAATGTGAGAAACAATTGGGCATTTTGGTCACAAGTATTATTTTTACTTCTATCACCAAATATACGTCTGACCATAAGCGTTCTCCTTTTATCCAGTAAAAAGAGGCCAACAATTGTCGGCCTCTCGCCAGTTACTCATCAGCCACCAATGAGGTTTGCTACACCTGTCCAGTAATCGCCGAGAATTAAAGCACTGAAGATGTAGCCGAGTAGTACATTGATACCAACACCCATGGAAAAAGCTAAAATTGGTTTTGATCCTACTGCCGCTAAATCCTTGAAACGAGTGGTTAAACCAATGCATAAGAAGGTAAAGACAAAGGCCCATCCACGTAATATTTTGATTGGTCCAATGATGGTATTGGTGATCGTTTGTGCCGCTTCTGGTGTTGCAACACTTGCCAAAACAACCGTCATCAAAATAGAAGCCACGAAAAAGCCTAATACAAACTTTGGAAAACGTTCCCAAATAACACCAGCGGATGGTTTTACACCAGTTTCTTTAACTTCCCAGCGGGTGACAGAAACAATAGCAAGGATGAATGCCCAAATACCAACAAACATATCACGCCCTACCACTTTCATCAACGTAAAAGCAGTGATACCAGGATCGCCAAATTGAGCTGCAGCCGCTATACCTGCTGCATCAGCAAATTCAGAAGTCCCAATCCATGCACCAGATTCTCCTGCAGTCAAACCAAAAGCACGACAAACGATTGGAAGCAAGAAAACCATTACGGTTGCCCAAACAACCACCATTGAGATGGCTATAGATACATGGTTTTTCTCTGCATTGACAGAAGAGCCAATAGCAATAGAAGCTGAAACCCCACAAATAGAGCCACCTGCACCAAGGGTAGCAGCAAAACGTTTATCTAATCCAAAGATTTTTGTTGCAAAGAAATAAATACTTAAAAAAGTACTAACTGCAATAATTGTCGCTTGGAAAAACGCTACTGGCCCACTTTTTAGTATGATGGTAAATGGTAGTGTAGCACCCATCATAACAATACCAATTTTTACGTAAAATTCTGTGCGCAAAGCAGCATCAAACCACTTTGGAATTTTAACGAAGTTGCCAATGAGCATTCCAAAAATCAAAGCCAACACAGGTGCTTCAAGATTTAAGGTTTGAGCCACCTTCCAGGAGCCTAATACTTGAACAAAAATAGCAAGTAAAAATAATACAACAAAGCCTCTCATAAATTCTGCGATGCTATGTCCCATAATTTTCACAGCAATTGAAAATACAATAGAAAGCCAAACAAATAATACCAATAATTTTATCAATCCAGCGGATAACAGCTTTGGCACCACACCAAATGCCTCATAACTTTCAAATTTTGCAGCCAAAGGTTGCAAAGTAAATCCCATGCGATAACCGAGTAGTGCAATCAAAATTGCTCCAATACCAATCCAAACTGCCCAATAGTCCTCTTTTAGCCAAAGGTTTGACCATTTTGTTGTTCTGCGTGTCTCTGCAGACATTTTAATTCCTCCTCAATGAGTAAAAAAAGTAAGTAATAGGGACTAAATATTATTTACTTTTCGAAAAATGTTAGGCCGGCCTACATTATTTAACATTCTTCGCAAAATAAAAAATATTTGCTTCCATATAATGCGCTTATTGTTCCTACTTGTCAAGTATAATAAAAAAATAACGCTAAAATTTTCATTTTAGCGTTATTTATATGTATAGTATTTATATTAATAGTTTTCAGCGAGCACTTCAAAATGTGCCTGTGGATGCAAGCATGCTGGGCAAAGTTTTGGCGCTTCTTCCCCTTCTGCAATGTAGCCACAGTTGTTACATTTCCATTTAACAACTTCGCTTTTCTTAAATACAGTACCGTTGTCGATATTTGCCAAAAGCGCCAAATAACGTTTTTCATGGGCAGCTTCTACTTCACCAATATGCATCATACGTTCAGCAATTTCATCGAAGCCTTCTTCTTTTGCTTCTTCTGACATTCTTTTGTACATGTCAGTCCATTCATAATTTTCACCAGCAGCTGCATCTTTTAAATTTTCAGTAGTAGTTGGCATGGTGTTGTTATGAAGATATCTGAACCACAATTTTGCGTGTTCTTTTTCATTCAATGCAGTTTCTTCAAAAATCTTTTGAATTTGTACATAACCATCTTTTTTTGCTTGTGCTGCATAATAATCATATTTATTGCGTGCTTGGGATTCACCTGCAAATGCGTCCATCAAGTTTTTTTCTGTTTTAGTTCCTTTTAAATCTTTCATCTTGTACACTCCTCATTATTGGATAATATAAATTTGCAATCGGTCTAGCGCCGATATGCCCCTCACATTTATATGTATACCCATAAAAGTCACATTGAAACAAAAAGATGAAAAGATTTATTCATGTTCTGCTAATTTGTAAGTATGTCCGTTTTTCTTTAGAGCAACAACGACATTGCCAGTCATCAAATCAACATAATTAAAGGACAATCGACGCATTTCCGAATCGTCCGTTTTTACAACAAAGACATTTTTATAAGTCGCCTCCAATGTTCCCTTATATGGAATCACACGTTTTCGGCCAATATTCGCATCTACATCAATGTCGCATCCCACGAACGGTGTCAAAGCTTTTTGCATTTTTTCTAATGCTTGTTTTGTCATGCGGATCACCCTTTCTTTTTATACTTTTTATTATATCATCTTTGTAGAGTTTGTCAAATTTAGCAAATTATTATACATAAGCTCGTTTTTATTGTCAATTATTTTTTTAGTGTTTTTTAAATTTTTTCAATAAAAAAAGCTGGCCTTTAGGCCAGCTTTTGCTGTTCATTTTTTATTCAGCTTCGTCATTAAAAAGGTCTTTCATCTTATCAAAAAAGCCCTTTTCCTCTTTTTTGTCATTCTTGACTTCATCATGTTTTTCTTCTGATGTCCCTGCATTAAATGAAGCTTTCAATTGTTCAAATAACGCACGTTGTTCTGGACTCAGTTGTTTTGGCGTATCAATGACAACAGTGACGTATTGATCCCCTTTGCCATAGCCTCGCATGCCCTTGATGCCTTTGCCCTTCATTCTAAAGCGAGCACCACTTTGTACCCCTGCTGGGATACTAAACTTGATGCGTCCTTCCAGTGTAGGAACTTCGATTTCATCACCAAGCGCTGCTTGCGCCATATTGATAGACTGCGTCATGTAGATATCGGTGTCTTCTCGTTCAAAAATGGCATGTGGACGAACACGAATATAAATATACAAATCGCCTGGCATTCCACCATTTTCTCCCGCTTCACCTTCGCCACTCATTCTCAAACGAGTGCCATTATCAACGCCTGCAGGAATATTTACTTCTAACTGTTTCTTTTCTTTTGTACGTCCTGTGCCACCACAGGTTGGGCATTTTTCTTTAATAATTTTACCGCTGCCGCCACATTCTGGACAAGTGGTTTGAGTTTGTACACGACCAAACATGGTTTGCTGCATCACGCTAATGCGACCCGTTCCATGACATTTAGGACAAGTTTCTGGACTGGTGCCTGCTTTTGCACCTGTCCCCCCACAAGTAGAACAAGAAACCCATCGATCGACGGTAATGGTTTTTTTGCTCCCAAAGACAGCTTCTTCAAAAGAAATGGTCAAATCTACTCTTAAATCGTTCCCACGTTGTGGGCCAGTAGGGTTGCCACCGCCACCACCAAAGAACATATTAAATAGATCGCCCATATCGCCAAATTCCATACCACCATTGAAGCCACCAGCACCACCAAAGTTCGGTGCATCGTGTCCAAATTGATCATATTGTTGACGTTTCGTTGGATCAGACAAAGTTTCGTATGCATCATTGGCTTCTTTAAATTTTACTTCTGCCTCTTTATCACCTGGGTTGACGTCCGGATGGTATTTACGTGCCAGCTTGCGGTACGCTTTTTTAATGTCCGCTTCGCTGGCACCTTTATCTACCCCTAGGACTTCATAATAATCGCGTTTATCCGCCATTACTTATTGTCGTCCACTTCAGTAAAGTCTGCGTCAAAGGTACCGTCGTCTGCTTGCCCTTGCGCTTGTTCGCCTTGTTGTTGTGCTGCTGCATACATTTTTTCGGTAATCTTGTAGATGGCATTGGTCAAATCTTCGGTTTTTGCCTTAATTGCTTCAGTGTCATCACCTTCAAGAGCAGTTCTAAGTGCAGCTTGTGCTTGTTCTACTGCGTCTTTATCTGCTGCATCAATAGCTTCTCCTGCATCCTTCAATGCTTTTTCACTTTGGAAGAGCAATGCATCTGCATTGTTGCGTGTATCAACCTTTTCTTTCATTTGACGATCGCTTTCAGCATTTTCTTCAGCATCTTTTACCATGCGTTCGATTTCTTCATCAGAAAGGCCGCTGTTGGATTGAATGGTGATACGTTGGCTCTTCCCTGTGCCTTTATCTTTTGCAGATACATTAACAATACCGTTGGCATCAATATCGAAGGTTACTTCAATTTGTGGAATGCCACGTGGTGCTGGTGGAATATCCATTAAGCTGAAGCGGCCCAAGGTTTTGTTTGCACTGGCCATTTCACGTTCCCCTTGAAGCACATGGATGTCAGTAGAGGTTTGGTTATCTGCAGCAGTTGTGAACACTTGACTACGAGATACAGGAATGGTGGTATTGCGTTCTACAATCTTGGTCATTACGCCACCAAGGGTTTCAATCCCCAAAGAAAGTGGTGTAACGTCAAGAAGAACGACGTCTTTTACTTCACCAACAAGCACCCCACCTTGAATAGCTGCACCGATTGCAACACATTCGTCTGGGTTAATGCCTTTGAATGGTTCTTTCCCTGTTAATTTCTTTACTGCATCTTGAACAGCAGGGATACGTGTAGAACCACCAACAAGAATCACTTTATCAATATCAGTTGCCGATAAGCCTGCATCCTTCAATGCTTGACGGGATGGAACCATGGTTTTTTCTACCAAGTCTGCAGTGATTTCATCAAATTTTGCACGGCTTAAAGTAAGGTCTAAGTGTTGAGGTTGTCCATTGCCATCCATGGTGATAAATGGCAAGTTAATATTTGAAGTGGTAACATTTGAAAGTTCCATTTTTGCTTTTTCAGCAGCTTCTTTCAAGCGTTGCATAGCGGTTTTGTCTTTTGACAAATCAATGCCAGTTTGTGCTTTAAATTCGCTGATGGTCCAGTCAATTACCTTTTGGTCAAAGTCATCCCCACCTAGACGGTTATTCCCACTGGTTGCCAATACTTCGAAGATACCATCGCCAATTTCCATTAAGGAAACGTCGAAAGTACCACCACCAAGGTCAAATACGAGGATTTTTTGATCGGTGTTATCTTTGTCAACACCATAAGCCAATGCTGCAGCAGTTGGTTCGTTGATAATACGCATAACATCTAAACCAGCAATTTTACCAGCATCTTTGGTTGCTTGGCGTTGGCTATCGCTGAAATAAGCTGGAACAGTGATAACAGCTTGAGTAACTGTTTCCCCAAGATAGCTTTCAGCATCTGCTTTTAATTTTTGCAAAATCATTGCAGAAATTTCTTGTGGGCTATATGATTTGCCCCCGAGGGTTTCCTTATAGTCGGTACCCATGTGACGTTTGATACTTGCGACAGTATTATCTGGATTGGTGATTGCTTGGCGCTTTGCAACTTGACCAACAAGACGTTCACCACTATTATTTAAACCAACAACAGATGGGGTTGTACGATTCCCTTCACTATTAGGAATAACAACCGCTTCGCCACCTTCCATAACAGATACGCAAGAGTTTGTAGTTCCTAAGTCAATACCAATAACTTTTCCCATTTTCATTTCCTCCTAATATATACGTGATTCAAACGTATGCAATTGAATTATTTATTACTTGTCACACGACAAACAGTTGGGCGGAGCACCTTATCTTTAAAGATATACCCTGCACGCAACTCATCAATAACCGTGTTTGGTTCAGCACTATCATCTTCCACAACCATGATGGCTTCATGGTAGGTTGGATCATATTGTTCATGAAGGGCTTTAATTCGTTCTAAGCCTGCTTTTGCTAAGCTATCTACAAGCTGACGTTGCACCTTCTCAAAACCATCTTTAAAAGCTGCTATTTCCTCGCTGGTTGGTTCATTTTTCATCGCTAATTCAAAACTATCTAAAACAGGCAAAAGTTCTTTCACAAGATTCATATTGCCATATTGATAAATATCATTTTTTTCATTGGTGGTACGACGTTTGAAATTATCAAAATCAGCCAATAATCTCAAATAACGTGTATTGAGTTCATCATAGGCGCTATTTTCATTGGCCTCTTGCTCAACAACTTCTTCTACCACTTCTGGACCAGCTTCTTCAGCCATTTCTTCATTTTCTAAAACTTCTTCATTGATTTGCTCTTTATCTGCCACGCTCTTCACTCCTCTTTTTATTCAAATAATACTAAGTCTGTGCTATGCCCATAAGCCCAATCGCCTTCATTGGCAACGACTGTCGATAAAGCATTCTTTCTCGTTTCGTTGGTTTCTATGCGCATATACACCTGCTCCAAACCGTGAAGCGCTGCTTCCAGTATCATCACACAACGTAGATATTTCATACGCTTTGGACCAACAATCGCAAGCTGTCCAACATGTTTCCCAACAGAATAGCCTGCAATCACCATCCCACATTGTTCCAAGCAAGATGCACTGTTTTCATCCCCTATTCGCACGGTAATGCCTTTGTTTGCTGAATCCTTAAAAAAAGTGGCAACACGATGGTCATCAGCAAAAGCGGTTAGTAAGGTTTTTATTTTTTCCGTGTCTTGAAATTCTGGATGCTCCAGTATGTGTAAAGGTTCTTCAACAATCACCTGCTTGCGTTGTCGTTGATTTAAAATATCGTTCAGCACCTCTAAAATGTCATTTACAAAGCCAGAGGCAGACCCCATTTGGTCAACTAAAAACTCAATAAGAGGACGATGCCAGTGTTGCACCGATAAGCCACGTAAGTAATGACTCAACACACTATTGACAACAGAAAGCTCTTTAGCCGTGAATCCCTTTGGCAAATCAATCAAGCGCTGTTCAACACGTTCATCATCAGTGACCACAACCATGAGGCCACGTTCAGGCATCAAGTAAATGAGATCCAATAGACTAAGCAAAGGTTGTGTGACCTCTGCTTCTGGAGTCATCATCATCGTTGTATATCCTGTCACATGGGCTATTTCTTTTAGAATAAAGCGTAAACGCTCTTCATCAATACTTGGCTGCGTTTTAATATACTCATATAAGCGTTGCTCTTCTTCAAAGGTATGTTGACCACGTGCCATCAGCTTGTTGACATAATAACGATAGCCTTGGTCCGTTGGTGCTCGACCCGCCGAGGTATGTGGCTGAGCAATGAAACCCAATTCTTCTAAATCAGCCATCTCATTTCTTATGGTTGCAGAACTAAATCCTATATCATATTTTTTTGAGATGGTACGAGAGCCTACTGGCTCAGCAGTTTCAACATAGTCATTCACAATAGCAGCGAGAATCTTCTCTTTTCTTTCATCTAACATACCGCTGCCTCCTTTGTTAGCACTCATCTTGTTTGAGTGCTAATCTGTTCTTAAAATACCATTCAAAGGCGCCTTTGTCAATACCTCTTATAAAAAAAGCTCAAAAACCCAGTTACCCATTCGCCGACCTGCATCTGTCAACGTTAAAAAATGATCTTTTTGTACAAGCCAACCTTTTTTAGAACCTTCATCAATCGCATCTTCGAATTGTTTTAGAAAATTTCTTTCATACAGCATATTGAACCGAATCATATCAATGCCTTGGTTCATTCTCAACCCCATAAAAGCACTTTCACTCATTTGTTCTTCAAGACTGAGCACCTCATTGGTTTGAGGGGGCAAGGTCTTTTTCTCCAATAGAGAATAAATATAATCATTAAACGCTGTTGTATTGGTTGTTCGCACTGGCCGTTCCCAACCTGTTGCGCCCAAACCGAGCCCTAAATAATTATCCAATCGCCAATACAAGGTATTGTGGATCGACATTCTATTTTCTTTTGCATAGTTAGAGATTTCATATTGTTGATAGCCGTACTTTTTTAGCCATTCACGTTGCCAATCAAATTGGGCAGCTGCCAAATCCTCATCAATGGCTGGCAATTGTTGTTTCAGTAGCTCCTGGGCAATTTTTGTTTGTGGTTCTACAATCAATTGATATAACGATAGATGGCTTGGGGCCAAGTCGATGGCTTGTTGCAGCGTCTCCTGCCAAAGCCTCTGATTCATCGATGGCAAACCATACATCAGGTCGAGATTGATATTATTTATGCCCTGCGCTCTAGCAAGGCTCACTGCTTCACGCACTTGTGCCGCTGTATGGATACGTCCTAGCACCTTAAGCAGGGCTGTATCAAAGCTTTGTACACCAAAAGAGAGTCTATTCACGCCCCCTTGTTGCAATTCATATAGTTTTTCCGCATCAACAGTGCCAGGATTTGCCTCTACTGTAAACTCCTCCACTTTTGTTGTGTCAATGACAGCAGCAATACCATGCATCAGTTTTTTCAGTAAGCCCACACTTAAAACCGTCGGCGTACCACCGCCTATGAAAATACTGACGGGGTTTGCCCATTTTTCTGTAACACGAAGCTCTATTTCTTTAATTAAGGCTTCTATATAAAGGGATTGTTTTCTATCATCGTGTACTGGATACGATAAGAAATCACAGTAACTGCATTTTTGTGCGCAAAAAGGAATGTGTATATAAATGCCGTACATTCTCATGCTCCTTTCCTTCAGTTATAAAAAAACCTGTATCTCAAAGATACAGGTTTTTTTATCAGCCTTCATCATCCAAACTCAATACTGCCATAAATGCTTCTTGTGGAATTTCTACACTACCAACTTGCTTCATGCGCTTCTTACCCTCTTTTTGCTTTTCGAGCAATTTGCGCTTACGGCTAATATCCCCACCATAGCATTTATCTAAAACGTTTTTACGCATTGCTTTTACCGTTTCACGGGCAATGACCTTATTGCCTATCGCTGCTTGAATAGGCACTTCAAACATTTGACGTGGTATCAATTTTTGAAGTTTTCCAACCAAAGCACGTCCACGATAATAAGCTTTGTCTCTATGTACAATGCAAGACAAGGCATCCACAGGATCTCCATTTACAAGGACATCTAGCTTGACCAGCTTGCTTTCACGATAACCATTCATTTCATAATCCAAAGAGGCATAGCCTTTGGTTCTTGTTTTCAAAAGGTCAAAATAGTCAAAGACAATTTCCGCCAAAGGAATATCATAAATAACATTGACACGGGTCTTGGTCATATACTGCATATCAATGAACACCCCACGCTTATCTTGGGAGAGCTCCATGACGCCACCAACATAATCCTTCGGGACCATTACATTGACACGTGCATAAGGCTCTTCTATATGATCAATACGTTGTGGCGGCGGCAATTGTGCAGGGTTATCCACTTCAATCATGGTGCCATCTGTCTGATAGATATGATAGATAACACTTGGCGCAGTGGTGATTAAAGAAAGATTGTATTCACGCTCTAATCGCTCCTGAATAATTTCCATGTGAAGCATGCCTAAGAAGCCGCAACGATACCCAAATCCAAGGGCTTGAGAGGTTTCTGGCTCATATTCTAGCGCCGCATCATTTAAGCTTAACTTAGAAAGAGAATCCTTCAATTCAGGATATTGTTCATTGTCCACTGGATACAAGCCACAGAATACCATCGGGGTTGCTTTTTTATATCCTGGCAATGCCATTTCTGCAGGTCTATTTTCATCGGTAATGGTATCCCCGACACGTGTATCACTGACTTGTTTCATGCTGGCAGCAACATATCCTACCTCGCCTGCTGAAAGCTGTTTCACTTTCTTTTCTTTTGGAGTATGCACCCCAATTTCTGTGACATCAAAGGAATGGTTATTGTGCATCATACGAATGCTGGTATTGTCTCTCAATGTCCCTTCGATAACACGAATATAGGCAATCGCCCCACGATAGGCATCATAATAAGAGTCAAAAATCATGGCACGCAATGGTGCATTCGCATCTCCTTCTGGGGAAGGAATACGAGCAACAATCGCTTCTAAAATATCTTCAATACCAATACCTGTTTTAGCTGAGCAAAGAATGGCATCGCTCGCATCTAATCCAATGACTTCTTCAATTTCATCTTTCACGCGCTCTGGCTCTGCGCTCGGCAAGTCAATTTTATTGATGACCGGAATGATTTCCAAATCATGTTCAAGGGCCAAGTAAACATTGGCAAGGGTCTGTGCTTCAATGCCTTGAGCAGCGTCCACAACCAAAAGAGCGCCTTCACAAGCTGCCAAAGAGCGACTGACCTCATAAGTAAAATCGACATGCCCTGGGGTGTCGATGAGGTTCAAGATATACTCCTTGCCATCTTTCGCCTTATAATTGATACGTACTGTTTGCAACTTAATCGTGATACCACGTTCACGCTCAATATCCATGTTATCAAGAAGTTGCGCTTGCATTTCACGTTTTTCAACGGTATTTGTCAATTCTAAAAGACGGTCTGCCAAGGTAGACTTCCCGTGGTCAATATGTGCAATAATACAAAAATTACGAATTTGTTGTTGCTGCATAGCTGCTCCCCTCTTATCTGTTCAAATGAAGTTTTCTTTTAATCAATGCTGTAAAATCATCCATTTCTTCAATATGTAAAAGGTAGGCCATTGCAACAAACACAACAATGCCAATCCCTACTGCACCGAAGAGTTCAATCATTTGGTGACTTTTCAAGCTGCTATCCAAAAATATTTCACTAACACGTGATGACAACACCACGACAATCCCCATCACACCAGAGGCGATGCAGATTTTTACAAAGGAAATAAATATTTTTCTAGACCCTAATGAGCCGACCTTGTTTCTCAGTATCACATAAAGCAGTACCATTGATACCAAGCCTGCCACAGAATAAGCAAGGGCCAATCCGCGCGCAGAAAAAACGCGTACAAAGACGAAGCTCAAAATAATATTAATAAAGATAATCCCACAATTGACAAGCACCGCACTTTTAGTATCTCTTATCGCGTAAAATCCTCTATTAAGAATTTGTTGTTGGCTGTAGCCAATAATCCCTATACAATAAAAAATCAACAAAGAAGCTGTTAAGGTCACATTATTTTCAGTGAATCGACCTTGCATAAATAATGCACGAATGAGCGGCTCTGCCACAGCAATCAAGCCAACACTTGCTGGTATGAGAATAAAATTATTGAGATTAATACCACTCACCATTTTTTCTTTGAAGCCATCCATATCATGTTTGGCGACCAGTTGAGTGAGGGTAGGAAAAAAAGCGGAGGCGATAGCAGTTGCAAAAACACCCACAGGGAGCTGCATCAATCGGTTGGCATTATTGAGGGCTGTAACAGTCCCCTCATCCAAACGACTCCCTAAGTTTTGAGTAACAAAAAAGTTTAAATAAATAACACTTAAACCCAGCACAACGGGCAAAGCAAGACGGAAAAATTCATAAACGCCCTCATGTCTCACATCCAACACTGGACGATATTTCACACCGATTTTCATCAACACTGGTATATGCGCCAAGAAGTTCAAATAACTCCCTACAACGACCCCAATGGCAAAGCCTGTGATACCAATTGCTGGCATCAACCAAATCCCAATAGCAATAATGGCAATATTATACAAGAGAGAGCCGATGGCTGGCGCACTGAATTGTTGATAGACATGGCAGATGCCTTGGCAGATGCCACTCAAACACATAAAGAAACTCTGTAAAAGCATCATACGTGTTAAATACACCGCCAGTTGCTGTGTGTTTTCTGCATATCCAACGGCGAGAAAATGTTGCATAATCCAAGGAACCGCCAAGTAACAGCCAAAAATTCCAATAAAAACCGCAATCAGCATGAGATTGAAAAGGGTGCTTGCCACATGCCAAGCTTCATCCTCTCTATGTTCACTCACATAACCACTTAATACAGGAATAAACGCTGTTGAAAAAGCACCACCGATTAATACCAAATAAAGAAAATCTGGTATCAAAAAAGCAGCTTTATAAGCATCTGTCATCCAACCTTGTCCAAAAGCGGTTGTCATGACAATCTCTCGCATATAGCCTAATACACGTGACAAGGCGCTCATCACGACCAAAAATCCTGTAATTTGTCCTAAAGAACGTTTTTTTAAGGCAGGCTTTCCTGTGGACATCCTAACACCCTTTCTCGTCACTTAATTATCATAACAAGGGAACCTCTAAGAGGTTCCCTTGTGCTTTATTCACAATGTAGTAATAAAGAAGTATAGCTCGGCATGCCCCATTGCTTTTCATCGACCAATGGTTCCAAGGCATCACCATATTCACGAAGCTTATTCATTGCACTGATGACAGTGTCTTGATAAGCCAAAGACTGTGCTTCAATATTCTCTGTGCGTTGCGCTTTTGACACTGCAACTTCTAACTCGGTCAAAGCATTCTTAAATTTGTTCAACAAATCAGAGAGCTCTTGTAGAATTTCATATTCAGCACAAATGGTCACATCAAGACCAATGTTTTTCTTATTATTCAACAGATTTACCAACATGGTTTGATAACCTAATACAGATGGCATGATTGTTTTTTTAGCCATTTCAATCATTGTTAGTGCTTCGATGTTGACAGTGCGACTATAAGAAGTGAAGTGAATTTCCATACGAGAATAGACTTCTTCTGCAGAATAAATGCCATTTTTAACAAACAACTCCAAGTTTTTCGGAGAAACATACTCTGGAAAAGCTTCTACAGCGTTGGATAAGTTTGGCAAACCACGACGTGCTGCTTCTTCTTCCCAAGCTTTTGTATAGTTGTTGCCATTGAAGATAATGCGCTTATGAGCTTTGATTTCGTCACGCAAAAGGGCATTCAATTCTTCCCAGAAATCTTCAGCAGCTTCTAAACGATCTGCATATTCTCCTAAAATTGCCCCGATAGCAGTATTCAAAGCAATATTTGGACCAGCAGTAGAAGCAGAAGCCCCTGGCATACGGAATTCAAACTTATTGCCAGTGAAAGCAAATGGAGAGGTTCTATTTCTATCGGAGATGTCTTGTGGAAGCGGTGGCAACGTGTTAATGCCCAATTCCAAGAACCTTTTGTTCTTTTCAACTGCGTATTGTCCACCTGCTTCAATATCTTCAAGAATGTCTGTCAATTCTTGTCCAAGGAAAATACTCAAAATAGCTGGTGGTGCTTCATCACCGCCAAGACGATGGTCATTGCCTGCACTTGCGATAACAAGGCGCATTAATTCTGGGTATTCATCCACAGCATGCAACATTGCACAAACAAAAAGTACAAATCTTGCATTTTCCTTTGCACTTTTGCCTGGGCTCAGTAGATTTTCGCCCTCAGGGGTTCCTACTGCCCAGTTGATGTGTTTGCCAGAGCCATTGACGCCCTTATATGGTTTTTCGTGCAATAAGCACTCAAAACCATGTTTTTTTGCCACCTCTTGCAAACATGCCATAACCAACTGATTTTGGTCATTGGCAACGTTGCAGCTATCAAAAACAGGCACGATTTCAAATTGACAAGGCGCCACTTCTGAGTGCTTCATTTTAGCAGGCACACCGATACGCCATAAGGTTTCATCAACCTCTTTCATGAATGCAGCTTCTCGCTTACCAATAGCGCCGAAATAGTAGTCTTCAAACTCTTGCCCCTTTGGCGCTGGTGCCCCAAATAGCGTGCGTCCGCAGATTGCAAGGTCTTTACGACGATGATATAAATCAGCATCTACCAAAAAATATTCTTGTTCTGCACCCATGGTTGGAATGACACGCTTGGTCTCTCTATCCCCAAAAAGGCGCAAAATACGTAACCCTTGTTTATTAACCAACGCCATTGCACGAAGCAATGGTGTTTTTTTATCTAAAACATAGCCATTATAGGAAATAAAAATACTAGGAATATATAAGGACCCATTTTTAACAAAGGCTGGTGAAGTCGGGTCCCAAGAGGTATAGCCACGTGCCTCAAAAGTATCACGCAACCCCCCTGATGGAAAAGAGGAAGCGTCTGGTTCGCCTTTTACTAAGTTTTTACCAGAAAACTCTAAAATTGCTGAACGGTTGCTTTGTGGAGAAAGAAAACTGTCATGCTTCTCCGCTGTTGCACCTGTCATTGGTTGGAACCAATGGGCAAAATGAGTAGCCCCTTTTTCGAGCGCCCAATCTTTCATTGCAGTAGCTACTATATCAGCAATCTGAATATCTAAGTCAGAACCTGTAAGGATGGTTGCTTTTAAGGATTCATATACTTTATGAGGCAAGCGTTGTTGCATCACCTCATCATTAAATACATCAGATGCATACATATTTAATAAGTTCTCTTTCATTCCTATGTTCCTTTCTTCCTACATCAAACATCGACTAGTGTTTCTTTTTCTTTTTCTTTGTCCCGTTTTTAGAACAAGGCTTTGTACTCTGACCTATATCTGTGCAATGAAGCAGATAATTTCTTTCATTCATAATCCAGCTTACCAACACACTAATCAAGATAGGTACTGTTACAAAACTATTATTAACCACAGATTTCAAGACGGCCATCATATTAAGACCGAACTGTAAACTGTAGGTTAAAAACACCATAATAATTAAGCCAATGGTTATCCCACCCCATTTAAACATATAGAAAATAAGTCCATCTGCATGAATTTTGGGATGTGTTTCGCAGAGGTCAACACGTGCAGGTTTTAATAGCATATAAAACGGCATGGCAAAAGACAATAACCAGTAAGGGGCCATTTCCTTCGCACCAGCATAGAGAATACCATAAATCAGCACCGCATACCCTACGCGCCATGTTGACATTTTCGAGTCTTTATTCATCTCTTCAACTCCCATTGTTTAAATAAAAACAATATGAATCATTATATCACAGTGACTTTTTTTTGTCAGTATATCGAATAAATTTTGGAAACTATAAAATATCTTTACAAAAAAAAGCAAGACACAAATGTGTCTTGCTTTTTTAATTTTTATGCATTCACTCAGCTTGGGATCATCCAAGTTAAATGGTACGCTTGGAGATAAGTCAAGATACAAATCAACAAGCAGAAGAAGATACTATACTTCAAGGTAAAGCGCAACAATTGAGCTTCCTTACCAACCATCCCTACAGCAGCACATGCGATAGAAATTGATTGTGGGGAAATCATCTTACCAGTAACACCACCAGTGGTATTAACAGTAACCATCAATACATCAGGTACACCAATTTGTTGTGCAGTAATTGCTTGTAAGTTACAGAACAACGCATTAGATGAAGTATCAGAACCTGTTAAGAATACGCCAATCCAACCAATCAATGGAGCCACGAATGGGAAGAAAGTACCTGTATGTGATAATGCCAATGCCATGGTAGAAGCCATACCGGAGAAGTTCATGACATAAGCAAATGCCAATACACATCCGATAGAAACAACAGACCATTTCATTTCAACAACAGTTTCTTTTAAAGTTCCAACAACTGCTTTGCCTTGCATGTGATAAACCAAAGAACCAGCAAGAGCTGCCAAGAAAATAGCAGTACCAGTAGAATTGATAATGTCAAGTTTGAACACTGCTGGCAACAAGTTGGTGCCGATAGGTTCAGATTGGCTTACCATTTCGTGCAAGCCTGGGACTTTGAAGAGCAATACAGCACTAGCCAAAGGACCACCAGGTGCAAAGATTTTCTTAAATTCAGGGTTGGTCCATACAGCAATGAAGAGTACCAACAAGATAAATGGTGCCCATGCACGAACGATTTCGCCTGCGCTATGATGTTTTGCTTCTACTAATTTAGTTTTAGCAGTCGCTTCACCAGATTCAGCAGCAGCTTCTTCTACAGTCAATACATGAGAAGGTTGCCATTTTTTCAAGAATAAAGCGGTTACAATTAAGGTTACAATTGCAGAGGTAATGTCTGGCAATTGTGGGCCTAAATATCTAGCGGAGAAGAACTGGGTCACAGCGAAAGTTACCCCAGCAACAACTGCTGCTGGCCAAGTTTCTTTCACACCACGTTTACCGTCCATCAAGAATACAACGAAAAGTGGCAACCAGAATGCCATCAATGGCAATTGATGCCCAGCCATTTGACCAACGAGCACAGGGTCTACGCCAGATACTTGACCTGCAGTGATAATTGGAATACCTAATGCACCAAACGCTACTGGAGCGGTATTCAAAATCATGCAAAGACCTGCTGCGTAAAGTGGTTTCAAACCAATCCCAACGAGAAGTGCCGCAGTAATAGCAACTGGTGCACCAAATCCCGCAGCCCCTTCAAGGAATGCCCCGAAGCAGAAACCTACGAGAATAACAAGAATACGTTGGTCAGCGGTGATAGATAAAATACTATCTCTAATAATTTCAAATTGTCCAGAGTTTACAGATAACTTGTAAAGGAATACTGCAGCAATGATAATCCATGCGATTGGCCAGAGACCATACATAAAACCATCAATACCAGCAGCCACGACTGTTGGAACAGGCATACCAAAGGCGAGAACCGCAATAATCATAGCGATTAAAGTGGTTGCCCCCCCAGCAATATGTGCTTTCCAACCTAATACGCCTAGTGAAACAAGGAAAAATACAATTGGAATAAGTGCAATCAAAGCAGAAAGCCATACATTGCCTAGTGGGTCATAATTTTGAGCCCATACAGTACTTAACACCATTTTAAAACCTCCCATTTTTTTCTTCTATATAATTCCACTGGATTAGTATACTAAACTTTCAGAATTTAAACAATAATATTGCTTTTATTCGATTAAAGAGTTTCTTATATCAACAATATCAATTTTTTTATAGCTATTCGTTTATTATCAGAACTTTCAATATAAAAAGTTATTGACAGGCTTTTATGTCAATAATCACCAGTTCCGGCTTATTGCGAATTCTAGGAATCCAAGTTTCAACAGAAAAACCTGTGCTGACGATCAAATGCATTTTTTCTTTCTTTCCTATTTGATAAATGCCTTTTGTATATTTTGGAAAAAATCCTTGACCGGGTGCAAAAATTCCTTGACGCTTTCCAACGCACCATTGCCCACCATGCGCATGACCAGATAATACCACATGGGCTTTTAACTCTCTAAAGAGGTCAACCATTTCTGGACGGTGACAAAGCACAATATGGTAATGTCCATTGTCTTCAACCTTCTTAAGAGATTGCTGTATCTCCCAACGCCACTCTTCTTTTCCAGCAAACGCTGCATAATCTCTTAAACCCAAAATATCAACCATAGCGCCTCGCACTGGCACCCGCTGCATCTCATTATTTAATACGTGAACCCCATATCGGCGGATAATATTCAAAACATTTTTTACAGGAAGCTTCTCTTCATTATTACCTGTGACAAAATAAACTGGATGATGCTTGGCAATTTCTTCTAAAAATCCAAATGATTCTACACCGTATTGATCTGGATCGAAATGATCTCCAGTCACACAAACCAAATCAACCTTCTCTTTCAATACCACTTTTGCCAATGATTTTCCTGACCACATATCTGAACCACCATGGAAATCACTCACCAAGGCAATACGTAAATCCCCTTGTCCTCTCCAACGATCATCCGGCAGCGTGTATCGCGTAACAGTCGCATCAAAATCCAGCCAACGCTTTACACGGTGGCTGACCACTGCAAAAGCCGTCCCCAAGGTTGCAAAAATTAATTTGTTTTCCATCTCGTTCCTCCCTATAAAAAAAGACAAGAAAGTGACCTCTCTTGTCTTTTTTTAAATGCTATTTCCAAACCCCTCAAATCATTTCATATCATCAATGGATTTTACAACAGTATGTTCAATCGGTTTCCACTCTACTTTTTTAAATAACGCTGCTACTGCAATTGGAATATAGGTAAACATAAATAACGGAAAAGTGAACATTGTTCGAATTTTCATCCATCTGGAAGCTAAAATATTGTCCCATTCCGTCAGCGTTGTTACAAAGCCAACTAAAAACAATGTCATATAATAAAACAGAAAGCTCATACCAATCGCCTGTAAGCATTCTGTTTGCAGCTGGCTATGAGTATCCCCTCTCACAAACAGTTCCGTATAAGCAACCATGATAAAATTGAAGAGAATAACCGCCAGTGTCAAGAAAAGTGCTGGCATGATGTTCATCATCATATCATAGGAGCTAAACCAGCCTTTTTTAAAGCGCAAGACACTTTTCAATAGATTGCCGCCATCTTTACCTAGCACTTGATAAAAGCCCTTCGCCCAACGCAAACGTTGACGCCAGGATTGCGCAAAGGTAACAGGCTGTTCATCGTAAAGCATGGCTTTTGCCGAGTAACCAATATTTTCAGATGTAAGAACGGTGGCAACAGAAAACTCAATATCCTCTGTCAGCAAATGATAGTTCCAACCATTACGTTCTTTAATGACGTCTGTCGCTACCATAAATCCCGTACCACTGATGGCACAGCTATGACCGCGCACGGCTCTTGGACGGTTTAAAAATTCGGCTTCACGCAAAAACCACAAGCCATAGCCAGAGGAAATCCAGTTTTGTGCATAATTTTTAGAATTTCGATAGCTCGTTGAAATGCGATAGCCACTATCAAAGGTCTTATTCATTTCAGCTACATAATTGGCATCCAATAGATTGTCGGCATCAAGAATGATAAATGCTTCATAGTCATTTTTAGGGTCATCTAGTATCAAAGAAAAGGCATAGTTTAAAGCATAGCCTTTACCAACTTCTTTTTTATTAAATCTTTCAATGACAATACAACCATGCGCCCGCGCAATATCGGCTGTATCATCTGTACAGTTATCTGCGACAACAAAAACATCTAATTTATCCTTTGGATAGTTTTGTTTTTGAATGCTCTTACATAACTCACCAATCACATTACGCTCATTGCGTGCTGCAATGAGAATGGCAAATTTGTGTGTTTTTTTAGCGACAATTTTCTTTTCTTCCTTGGATTTATCCACTAAACCCACTACCAAATAAAACATTTGGTAGGAATAAAATACTGTAAAAAATATCCCAATGAAGATATTGACGCCATATATCAATCCAGCCACGATTTTCCCCCCATATGTATACTACAGAGTAGTATACCACGCTCCCCTATTTTCGCAATACAAATTTATTATGACAATATTCCTTCATGTTGGGTATTTCCACAAAAAAAATGCTGAAAAACTTTATGTAATTCTTTATCGCCACTGCACAAAATAGCTGTGCGTTCATTTTGCATCAGCTGGTCTTCTGTAAAAAGCGGGGTGTAAATGCCTTGGACTTCATCAAGAATAACGCCTGAGGCTGCATAATCCCATGGATAGAGTTTTGATGATAGATAAGCATCGAGTCGTCCCTCAGCTATACGGCACATGGCAAGACTGGCGGTTCCTGATGCACGATGACCGCGCACCAAGCGACTAACATCATATAAGGGCTTACCCATTTTCCTTGATAATTCATTAAGCGTCCCTAAGCTTACATCCAGCATTGCCTCTTGCACTTTTTTAGGGGTTCGTGGCATTAACGCATAATGATCCACAAAAGCACCTTGCCCTGCAGTAGCATGATAACAACGCCCCGCTGCTACATCATAGACAACACCCAAAATAGGCTTTGTATCTTCGTATAAAGCCACGCAAATGGCAAAGTTTTTGCGTTGAGTGATAAAATTTGTAGTGCCATCAATAGGGTCTACAATCCAAGTCAAGCCTGCGATTTGATTATTTTTCTTTTCCTCTGCAAAAAAATGTGCTTCTGGAAGAATGTTTTGTAAGGATTCACTCAATTGATTTTGAACCCATATATCGCAATCTGTCACCAAATTTTGATGACTATTATCTTTATATTTTATTTCTAGTTCAATAGAAGAAAGGCGCTCCAAAAGCGCCTTTCCTGTTGATTGAACAATCTGTTGTACTTGTTCATCAAAATTCATATATAATCCCCTTACGCGTGTGTCAAGGTTGTTGTAAATTTGAAAATGTTTGATGCACCCATCAATTGTTCACCATTTGGCAATACCAAGGTTGGTGCAGAAACAATGCCAAAGGATTTTGCAAGTTCTGGTTGGTCCTCTGCATAAATCACTTGATATTCTACACCAGCTTGATTGAGCTGACGAATGGCCATTTGGCAGTTTGGACAGGTATGCGTTGTGAAAAGAATGGCCTTTTCGAGTGTCATCTTATTTGCTTCCTTATCCGCAACCACTTCATCAAAGGTTAACTCTGCAGCGGTGCCTTTCCACTTCATATGGCTCTGGGTAACATCATAAAGCTTACGGTCTTGATATTCTTGCATCTTCCCATCATTCCAGTTCTGAACTGGTCGATAGTAGCCAGTAATACGACTATAGACTTCTGCCTTTTCTCCACAATGTGGACAGGTAAATTGTTCCCCATTCAAATAACCATGTGTCTTACATACAGAGTATGTTGGAGACAAGGTATAATATGGCAACTTGTAGTTTTCTGAAATCTTACGTACCAATTGTGCTGCTGCTTTCCAATCTGGTAATTTTTCCCCAAGGAAAGCATGGAACACTGTACCTGAAGTATATAAGGTTTGTAATTCATCTTGTACATCTAATGCGGAGAAGATGTCTTCTGTATAACCAACTGGCAAATGAGAACTGTTGGTATAATATGGTGTATCCCCTTCTTCTGCTGCTGTGATAATATCTGGATAACGCTTGCGGTCATGTTTTGCAAAACGATAGGTGGTAGACTCTGCAGGGGTTGCCTCAAGATTGTATAAGTCACCATATTCTTCTTGATAAATTTTCAAACGTTCACGCATATGATTTAAAACATCTGCGGCAAAGGCTTGTGTTTCTTCGTGGGTTAAATCTGCTCTGAGCCAGTTAGCATTCAAACCAACCTCATTCATACCAATCAACCCAATGGTAGAGAAATGATTGCTAAAGTCGCCGAGGTAACGTTTGGTGTATGGATAAAGACCAGCTTCTAATAAGTTGCTGACAACGGTACGTTTTATTTTCAAAGAACGTGCCGCAACATCCATCAAATGATCCAAACGTGCGTAAAATTCTGTTTCATCTTTTGCCAAATAAGCAATACGAGGCAAGTTGATTGTTACAACGCCGACAGAACCAGTGCTTTCCCCACTACCAAAGAAACCACCAGATTTTTTACGAAGTTCACGCAAATCTAAGCGCAAACGGCAGCACATACTACGAACATCGCTTGGCTCCATATCACTATTGATATAGTTAGAAAAATAAGGCGTGCCATATTTTGAAGTCATTTCAAAAAGCAAACGGTTATTTTCAGTGTCTGACCAATCAAAATCTTTTGTAATAGAGTAGGTAGGAATTGGATATTGGAAGCCTCGTCCTTGTGCATCGCCTTCAATCATGATCTCGATAAAGGCTTTATTGACCATATCGACTTCTGGTTGACAATCCCCGTAGGTGAAGTCCATTTCTTTTCCGCCAACAATCGCAGGAAGGTTTTCCAAATCCTTTGGTACCGTCCAATCTAGAGTGATATTTGAAAACGGCGCTTGGGTGCCCCATCTGCTTGGGGTATTCACGCCATAAATAAAGCTTTCAATACATTTCTTTGCTTGGTTATAGCTTAACTGGTCTGCCTTAATAAATGGCGCCAAATAGGTATCAAAGGAAGAAAAAGCTTGTGCACCAGCCCACTCATTTTGCATAATCCCCAAAAAATTGACCATTTGGTTGCAAAGCGTTGCCAAATGTTTTGCAGGCGCAGAGGTGATTTTTCCTGAGATACCACCTAGTCCTTCTTGGATAAGCTGTTTCAAGCTCCACCCTGCACAATAACCTGTGAGCATTGATAAGTCGTGCAAATGAATATCTGCATTTTTATGGGCTGCAGCGATTTCTGCGTCATAGATTTCGCTCAGCCAATAATTTGCTGTAATCGCCCCTGAGTTGGATAAAATAAGACCACCCACAGAATAAGTCACTGTTGAATTTTCTTTGACACGCCAATCCTCAACGTTAACATAGCTATTCATCAAGTCTTTATAGTCTAAAATAGTGGCATTGACATTACGTAATGTTTCATGCTGTTTACGATACAAGATATAGGCTTTGGCCACGTCAGCATATCCAGATTGGCTCAAGATGCTTTCCACACTGTCTTGAATATCTTCAACGCTAATTAAACGGTCTTTGATCTTTGGTTCAAAATCAGCTGTGACACGTAGACCCAATAAATCAATAATTTCTGGGGTGTATTCTCTTTGGCATGCCAAAAAAGCCTTCTCTATAGCACCTGTAATTTTTGCCAATTTAAATGGCACGACATTATTGTCACGCTTCACAACCTGATACATTTTTTGTCTCTCTCCTTTTAACTATCAATAGTATCCTCGTCACTGCGCATAGACTCAATTTTGAATGAATCATATTTCCTATCATATCAAATCATCTAGGGCGCGTCAACGGCATTATACTATATCTTGATGCATATTGCCTATTTGTCCAATAAGAGAACTATATATACGCTAATAAAATAACACCCGTTCTATATCCCTCTTAAAAAAGTATTCGGAATATATTGTTGCGCAAGTGCTAAGAGCGCTCTCATTTCTTCTTCATCATAAGCTTCTAAAGAGTGATTTCTGACTTGCTCTCGATCAACAAAGGACTGTAAAAAATAGCGTTTAGCACCTTTAATCCATTTTGCCATTTCCTCAATATCCGCTTTTTCGTGAATATTTTTTACCACTGTTGTACGAAATTCATAGTCTATGGTGCCATTGATTAAGAGCGTTTTACTTTTTTCAAAAGGTCTAATATCTAAATAGTCAATGCCACATGCAATGCCATATTTTTGTGGGGCATGCTTTATATCCATCGCCACATAGTCAACGATATTTTCCTCGAGAATTTTCTCTAAATGATGTGGAAACCCGCCATTGGTATCAAGCTTAATCTGATAGCCTAAGCCTTTAATTTCTTTGAGAAAATCGATTAATTTTCCTTGTAGCAAAGGCTCTCCACCTGTTATACACACGCCATCTAAGATGCCTTGTCGTTTTTTTAAAAAGGCAAGAATCTCTTTCTCATCAATTTGATTAAAAAATGGACCGCGTAGCAATTCACTATTGTGGCAATAGGGACAATCCAATTGACACCCACCCAAAAACAACGTGCATGCAACGTGCTCAGGATAATCTAGTAATGTTAATTTTTGAAAGCCTTGTATGTTCAATTTGATCTTCTCCTTCAACCGCCAATATTCATTTTATCACTTTATTCATGATTGCTTTTTCCTTCCATGGTTCTCTACCCGATTGTTTCATGGCACTCCACGATGGAAAATCTTCATGATAAGTATTAAAAGTTTGGGCATCTTCTTTGGTTGGCAGCTCTTCTTGAGACATACGTTGCCAAAAATGTGCTATCTCATGACTTTTATCAACAATTCTTGGAAAACTCACACAAGCAAAAAGCACTACATTTACTAACACCAGTACCAGCATCACCTTTATCAATGAGAGACTCATTGCGCTATACTGACGACTTAAAAACGCCATACTTAAAGGTATAAAAAACCATGCGATTGCAATCGTTCTTGCAAGCCATGGTTGTGGACTAGAGCAGATGATTGTAACCATCATTACCACCATAAACCAAAACTGTCTATAGAACGAAAAAAAATGGCCTTCTATTGGCATGCTATGAATAGCGGTTTCGCCCGTAAATCTCTCCTCCACGGCAACCGCGCCATCAAGCATCTCCGGCTCAAATACCGCTTCTGTTGTCCCTCGCAAAAAAATTGCCACATACAAAAGTGCAATAAGCGTAAAGAAAAATAAGAGCAATGACAACGCCCCAAAGCCTTGCAAGAGCACATCAGGTGTCGCAAAGCCTGAAGAGCCAATGCCCATTAATTTTATATAAGGATGATAAATCCATTGTGTCGTTTCTTCAGGGGTAGCCATCAAGCTTAACAAGCCTTGTAAAACCCTTGGTTGCCCTTCTAATATCCCAGGAATTTCTTGTTGTTGCACATACAAGAGATTCTGAAAATAGAGCGAAAAAATCGGCTGACGATCTATAATACTCTGAATCATTGGTTGATAGCCAAACACCACCACACAAAAAAAAGCAACAAAGCCGAAACGCATCGCACCCCATCGAAAGACCCATTTTCCATATCTGTATGCCATTACCATAAAAAATCCAATGGCCAAAACAATAGCCATCCGACTACCATTTTGTGGCATATGAAAAAGAAAAATCCATACACCGCTCAATACAAAAAGTATTGTCCTATTGATTTTCTCTGCATCTAGCAAATAGCACATCAACAGCAGCATACATTGCAGCACATAAGCCATGGCTGCATCATCATAGAAAGTAAAAAGTTGAGAAAGGGCCACTGGCGAACAAATAGAAATTAATGCCAACAAAAATGACATCCCTCTTTGTTGTTTAGTAAATGCAAGAAAATAGTGCCAAGTCAAAAAAAACGCAGGCACCGCAAAAAGAATGGTTTGTTGTTTTGCCATTTCGTACTCGCCTAAAAAAGAGAGCAACACACTATTCACATACCATGTGGCACGTGGAGAACGATATACCAATTCTGACAAATGCGTTTTTCCGTCAAAGATTGGATTCCAACCACTTGTTAAAGCAATAATGCCATCACTATATGCCCCACGACCAAGATAGGAGTATTCGGACACCAGCGCCACAAACCGACCAAAAATAAAAACTGCAGCAAAAAATAACACCAAAGTCACAACGAGCATCGCCAAGGACAAGGATCTCTCATCACCAAAAGATATTTTCCAGCAAATCATCACACTGGCCAATGCCACAAGAGGCAAATGAAAAGGAGTGATCGAAATACCTAGCCAATGTAGCATCACACTACCAATAAAAAGGCCTGTCAAAATCATCAACCAGTAAAGGGCAAATTGTAATCTTAATGGTATTTTTTCTATTGGCACGTTTCCATCTCCTCTCTATCCTTTCATTTTAATAGAAAGGCTTTTCCTCTGCAACAAAACAAATGTTATTGCCTATCCCGTTCAATCTCTCTATAATGAGGATTATTAATGCAACAAATTTAGGAGGTTATTTATGAATTATCAGCATTACACCCCTGCTGCATATAAACTTATTCGTATTCATACCATCATAGCAGTGATTGCAACAATGGCAGTGTCCATTGGGATCGGGTTTATTGCCAAACATTTTCTTACACCCCACTCACTGCCATACAAGATTGTTTTTGCAATCATCATCGGACTCGCTCTTCTCACCATCCTATCAACCATTGCAGAATATTTTTTAGCAACCCCTCGTTATCGGTATTTAATCACCAATGACAAGATAGAATGCATCAGTGGTTATTTTTTTATTAAACGTCGTATTTTACCTCTGAAACGGTTGCAAAAAGTAGAAACGGTTTCTGGCCCTATCGCTCAACATTTTAAACTGACAACGATGACACTAACCAGTGCTGGTGGCACATTAGATATTGAACACTTGCCAACAGAAGTGGCAGAGCCATTGGCAGAGCGATTAAAAAATCGCCTTAACGAACTCTTAGAAGAAGATACTGCTCAGGTGGTGGAACATGAATTTTAATCAGCCTTTCCGAGCACATCCAATCACCATCATTGAACATTTTCTCGAAAATTTCTGGGTGGTCATTGGTATTATCCTTGTCAATGTGGACGATTTTATTAAGTTTGTTAAATCCATAAAGTCATTGCTTGAAGAACAACAAGTGTCTTCTTTTGTCGAGGGGTTTCATATCATTCTCGCCCATGTTTCACTCATACAGCTTCTCATTGGCTCCTTTGCTTTACTGTTTTTAATGATTTTTCCTATTTTCATCACCGTAAGACGCTGGCAAAAAACCTGGTATCAACTTTCGGGGGATGATTTTATTGTGAAGCGAGCGCTCTTAATCAAAAAGAACAATCATTTGCATTGCTCCGATATTTCAAATATCAATCTCACACAAAATATTTTAGAGCGATTCACTGGTACATATAAGCTAAAGTTTGACACAAACACCTCCTCCACTGCGAATGACACCGATATGTCCATTGTGCTTTCCAGCCAGGATGCATACGCTTTGCGAGAGGCGATTCATCAGATTCGCTCCAATCATGCCACATCGCCTTCACAAAATGCCATACAAACAGAATCGGATGCACCTTGGTATAAAAGCACTATCAATGAGCTATTGATGCACATGGTTTGTCAAGTGTCGTGGGGAAGTATTTTTATTTCTTTTATTGGTTTATGTTGGATTATCACCTATTTGATTCTTAACCAATTAGGGCAATTCGCAGACAATGAAATTATTTTAAGTATTGCTAAAGATTTTACTGAAGAATCCTTCAATTGGAACTTCGGCATTATTCTCCCCCTATTGACCTTCATCATTCCAATTTTTCAATCAACCATCGGTGTTTTCTTTAAATACTATGGATTCCGTGTGCGTCGACTAAAAAACGAATTAGAAGTGTCCTATGGCTTTTTTACCAAAAAAACCTACCATCTACCAATCAGTAAAATCAACGGCTTGATTTACAAACAAACACTGCTGCAGCGTTTGATGGGCTATGCCAGTGTAGAAGCCATCAACATTGGATTAGGTGATGGTAAAAACGAAAGCCGACAGATATTACTATCTGCTCATCTTCCTTTGGTTGAAAAACAAATTGCCACTCTTTTACCGGAGTTTCGTAATATAGAGAGCACACTGCAACCTCAGCCCCTTTCCGCATTATGGTATATTCTACTAACAAGCGGATGTACACGTCTTGCACTTTATGGCACTGTGCTCTACTTCGTACCGATGCCTTGGAAGTGGCTTTTATTGCCACTATTTCTAGCGTTGCCCTTACGTTTATATTGTGCGTATAAAAGTCCTGGCGTCTATGCCAATAATGATTTATTGATTATTGCCACAGGTGCTGTTGACCGTACCATCGTCAAATTGCCTTGGCAGGCCATGGAACAAGTTTCTTATGGAGAAGGCCCTCTCAAAAGACGCTTTCAGCTGAGTAAAATCACCTACTCGATTTTGGCGCATACGTCTCAACAAGACCATTCAACTGGTATTTACAGCAAGGACGTTTGTGAAACCCTTTATCATCGCATCGATCCAGATGCACAAAAAAAAGAAGCACTCATTCAATGAGAGCTTCTTTTTTATTTTATTGGATATCATTCATGTGTCGATGCTCCATCAACATACGTTCACGCATACTCCATAATTTACTGCTGTAATCAACATAATAATGATGCGGATTTTCAAATCGTTTCACTTCATCCCATAAGGTACAAAGTTGTTCTTCACAATATTGACGAATCACTTGTACATTTGGACATTCATATACCAACTTGCCTTTTTCAAAAATTGGCACTTGAAGGGGTTCGACGCGATAATTCATTATTTTCTTACGTTTCCAAACAGCATCTGGATCAAAAAGTTCTAATGGCTTGCTTTCATCAATGATTTCATCAGCCAATGTCACAATATCGGCAATCGCTTTATTGGTTTTTTTATCAAAGATACGCCATGGCATCTTATATCCTGGTGTGGTAATTTTCGCAATATTTTCGCTGATTTTAATACGTGGCACTGGTAAACCATCTTCTTCTACCGCGACTAATTTATAAACGCCACCAAAGACTGGGTCACTTTTGCACGTAATTAAACGCTCACCAACACCAAAAGAATCAATTTTTGCCCCTTGAATCAGTAAATCCTGAATCAAAAATTCATCCAAGCCACCAGAAGCAACGACTTTACAATCTTCAAAGCCAGCTTCGTCTAGGATTTTGCGAACTCTCTTAGAAAGATAGGACATATCACCACTATCAATACGCACACCCGCTGGGCGATAACCTTTTGGCACAACCACTTCATTAAAGACCTTTATGGCATGTGGCAAACCAGAAGCAAGCACATCATAGGTATCAATTAAGAGCGTACAAGCTTGCGGATAAGCCTCTGCATATAAACGGAAGGCTTTTTCTTCATCGTTAAACAGTTGTACCCAGCTGTGTGCCATTGTCCCTAATGCAGGCACACCATAATCTCTATCGGTCAAAGTATTGGCAGAGCCATGCACACCGCCAATATAGGCAGCACGTGCACCAAAGTTTGCCGCATCAGCACCTTGCGCTCTGCGAGAGCCAAATTCCATGATGCTTCGTCCTTTTGCTGCACGAACAATACGGTTGGCTTTTGTTGCGATTAAACATTGATGATTGATACTTAATAGCAACATTGTTTCAATAAATTGTGCTTGAATGATAGGGCCACGCACCGTGATAAGCGGTTCTTTTGGAAAAACAGGGCGCCCTTCTGGAACAGCCCACACATCACATTCAAATTTGAAGGTACGTAAGTACTCTAAGAAGGTATCATCAAAAATACCTTTGGAGCGTAAAAATTCAATGTCATGGTCATCAAAGTGAAGGTTTTCTAAATAATGAACGACTTGTTCCAAACCAGCCATGATGACAAAGCCCCCATCATCTGGTATCTCACGGAAAAACATATCAAAATAAACAATTTGATCCTTTAATCCATTAATGAAATAGCCATTCCCCATTGTTAGCTCGTAGAAATCTGTTAACAGTGTCAAATTGCGTTGATCCATTATGATCCTCCTTATCCCAACCACAAGTCGATGGCTGGCATCCCCTCTTCTATACAATAGTCTTGATTGTATTCATATAATTGATCTAAAATGCTACTATTTTCATCTGGTTGAACACTTGCACGACGCAACATCGGCTTGATGTGTTCAAAGAATGTTGTACGTAATAATTCATGTTCTACGACTGCTTCAAAAATACTTTGCAAGTCGGCCAATCTGAAGGTTTCCTCCACCCATTCAAAGGCCATCGTAGATTGATAAATTCTAGAACGCAGGCATTCAATCGCACAAGAAATAACTTCTAAGTGGTCAAAAGCAAGTTGCTCTGCATCTTCATAAACGGTTCTTGTCCAACTACCAGGGCTTTCTTGGATTAAGTCCATGCTCCCAGTAATCGTCATTTCTTCATTATTTAGAATCAAACGAGAACGATAATGTGCTGGAGAAAGCTTCTCCAGCACAAAGGATACCTTAAACCATGCTGCATCTGCAGCATCATCTCCAGCCACTGGAGTACTATCCACACCATTTGGCACCACTGCTAAAAAGCTATGACCAATATTACGTGTGCGTGGATCTCTTAAGGTATTGCTAAAAGTAGCAATTTGTCCATGATAGCTTCCTTTTAGTCCCGTTTCCTCTTCTAGTTCACGCGCTGCACAAGCTTTTAGGCTCTCGTGCATATCGCAAAAGCCACCTGGCAAAGCCCAACCACCACCATAAGGCGGATTCTTTCTTTTAATCAATAAAACTTCTAAATCACGTTTTGGATATTTCTTATTTTTATTATCTTCACGATCTAACGCTCTGAATAACACCGTATCTGCAGTCACAGAAGGACGTTCAAATTGAGAAACGTCATAGCCTTTCAGAAACTCAATATCTGCTTCAGTTAATTTCATTTCGTCCTCTTTTCTCTAAATCCATGTATCCGTATCTTGAGCTGGCGCCAATTCCCAGCCATCAAATACAGCAACATATTTTTCGATGGTTTCAAAGCATTCATAGGTTTTTTCAGTCAAGGTCATTAATTCAAGATTATGTCTTGCCATCATTTTCAAGCCCAAGCTCATTGGTTCAAGTGCTTCCACATAGGCATGTGCATCAATAGTTTCAAAACCAAGAAGCTCTAATTCACTTGCTGCACGCACACGACTTGCACCATCTTGGAAATAGAAATAATAATACACACTGTAATCATGATGAATGTCCACACCATTGTTCACAAGATTTTGTACCATGTGACGGTTACGAATATGGGCGATGTCAATTTCTGCTGGGTAGAGGGCATTAAAATAGAAATTCCAATTGCCATCATTATCACTCATGAAGTTGAAGTCATAATCACGATATTCTGCAGCAATTTTACCAACAAGCGGTGCCAAGTAGTTTTCATCTTCACCATAGAAATAGAACATACGAGTGCCGGCATAGGTCACAGCACCTACATAGCGTGCACGTCCTTCCCCTTCCATGACACCAACAATACGTTCTTGAATTTCGGTCACCATGGCTTCTTCATCTTCAGTATAGAAGCCATCTACATCAGGGTCTAAAAACTCTAATTGAATCCCCAAAAGCCAATGCAATTGTGGAATTGGTGCACGCTCAGTCAACGCCAAGTCTACAGATACCAACGCACGACCTTCATCCATGCTTGTCACATACAATTCAAAATTTGGTTCAATATCAATAAGTGGCTCACGTTGTTCATCATCAGCCACAGTAAATTCTATACCATTGTTTTTTTCTTTATCTGACATACTAGTTCCTCTCTTTTTCGCTATTTTCCTGACAGAACTCCTTATCTAGTATAACGGATAGCGATTCAATCGTCAAAGACTGTTCCACTTCTATAGACAAAATATTGCTACACTTTCAAGGCAGTCTATTACCACTTCTCACAGACAATATAATTGACATCTCTCCATCTATCGTTTTATACTAATAGACAGTACAAATACATCCATTTTCGCCTGACTTGTCGGGCGTTTTTTATTAAAAAGAGGAGGCTTTTTTAGATGAGTAATGATACCTTCTATATTACAACACCGATTTATTATCCAAGTGCAAAATTGCATATCGGACATGCATACAGCACCACGATGGCAGACACCATCACACGTTACAAAAAAATGCGTGGCTTTGACACCTATTTTCTCACAGGCAGTGATGAACATGGTCAAAAAATCCAACGTGCGGCAGAAGCTGCTGGCGTCACCCCAAAGGAATATGTAGATACCATTGTTGAAACCTTTAAGAACTTGTGGGAACGATTGATGATCGACAATGATGACTTCATTCGCACAAGCGATGAACGCCACATCAAAGCTGTACAAAAGCTTTTCATGGACATCTATGAAAAAGGTGATATCTATCTTGCTTCCTACGAAGGTCATTATTGCACCTCTTGCGAAACCTATTTCACAGAGTTGCAATTGGTCAATGGCAATCACTGCCCTGATTGTGGCAAGGAAACTGAAATTTTAGCAGAAGAAAGTTACTTCTTCAAAATGAGCAACTACCAAGACCAGTTGTTGGAATATATTGACGCACATCCGACCTTCATTATGCCTGAAAGTCGTCGTAATGAGATGATTAATTTCATTAAAGGTGGATTGGAAGACTTATGCATCTCCCGTTCTACTTTTAATTGGGGCATTCCTGTGCCAATTAGTGAAGGCCATGTCATTTATGTATGGTTTGATGCTCTTTCTAACTACATTACAGCCCTTGGTTGGGGAAGTGATGATACCGAAAAATTCGATAAATTCTGGCCTGCAAATGTGCACCTTGTTGGTAAAGATATTGCACGTTTCCATGCGATTATTTGGCCAACAATTTTAATGGCAGCAGGCTTGCCATTGCCAAAACAAATTTTCGGACACGGCTGGCTCTTGAGCGATGGTGGCAAAATGAGTAAATCCAAGGGGAATGTGGTAGACCCTAATGTCCTTTTAGATAAATATGGCGTTGATGCCATCCGCTATTTCTTATTGCGTGAAATTCCAATTGGTCAAGATGGCAACTACTCTGAAGCTGGCTTTATCACAAGATACAACACCGATTTGGCAAATGACTACGGCAACCTTGTCAGCCGTACGGTTGCAATGATTGATAAATATTTCCAAGGTGCTATTCCAGCGCCAGCACAAGAAGAACGCATTGACGAAACCTTTATCCGTCAAGCCATCACTACACCTGCACGTGCAGCTTTGAAATTGGATAAGCTCAACTTCCCTGGTGCTTTAGAAGACATCTTCGAACTTGTGGCACGTGCCAATAAATATATCGATGAAACAACCCCATGGGTCTTGGCTAAGGACGAAAAATATTTACCTCGTCTCGCTTCTGTTTTATTCAACCTGGCAGATTGTATTCGTATCATCACGATTATGCTCAAACCATTTATGCCTGGTTTGGCCCCTCGCGTATCTGAACAACTCGGTGTTGATTTAACCAATGCCACCTGGACAGATGCTACCAATTGGGCAATGATTCCTCCAGGCACCAAGGTACAGAAAGGCGAAGCACTCTTCCCACGTGTCGATCCTGCAAGCATTGATGTTGTAGAAGAAGCGCCAGTGAGTGAAGAAGCTGCTGCGCCAACCATGCAACCACTCAAGGATGAAATCACCTTTGATGACTTTAGTAAGCTTGATTTACGTCTTGCTATTGTTAAAGATTGCAAGCCAGTAGAAAAAGCCGACAAATTGCTTCAATTCACCCTTGATGTGGGCGGCGAAGAACGCACCATCTTAAGCGGCATTCGCATGTTTTATAATGAACCAAGTGAATTGATTGGTAAAAAATTAGTCATCGTTGCAAACCTTGCACCAAAGAAAATCTGCGGTGTCATGAGCCATGGCATGATTCTCACTGCTGCCACTGATGATGACAGCATCCTTGAAGTGCTTCAAGTGGGTGCTGATATTCCATCTGGCGCTATTATTTGCTAAGGATATTCCTATGAAATTTCTAATGGATACCCACGCCCACTTGATGGACAATGCTTTTTCTGAGGACTATGAGGAGGTATTATCTCGTACCCTCTCTTTACAAGCAGTCATCAATGTTGGCTGTAACTTTGAAGATGCTGAAGCGGCCGTTTCATTGGCAGAAAAAGAAGAAAAAATCTATGCGGCAGTCAGTCTTCATCCTGAAGATGCAAAGAAATTTGATGAAAAAAAATGGGAACGTCTTGTTGCACTGGCACATCGCCCTTCTGTTATTGCCGTTGGTGAAACAGGTCTTGATTATTATTGGGACACTGCGACACCAGAGGAGCAAAAAGCCCTCTTCATTCGTCATATCGAATTGGCGAAAGCATTGAAAAAGCCATTGATCATTCACGATAGAGAGGCCCATCGGGATTGCTTTGATATACTTTGGCAAAATCAAGCAGAAGAAGTGGGTGGCGTTTTTCACGCCTATTCCGGATCGGTAGAAATGATGCATGAAGCCATCGCCCATCAATTTTATATTGGGCTTGGTGGGGTCGTGACCTTTAAAAATGCAAAAACAGCCAAAGAAGTGGCAAAGGCCATTCCTTTGGATCGCTTGCTTCTTGAAACCGACTGTCCTTATATGACGCCAACACCATTTCGAGGCAAACGCAACGAACCAAGCTATGTACAATATGTTGCCCAAGAAATTGCAAATTTGAGAGATATGAGCATTGACGAAGTGTGCCATGCGACTTGGGAAAATGCTTGTCGATTGTTCTCACAATCATTCTAAAAAGTAAAAGCCGTTCATTTGAACGGCTTTTTGTCTATTTAAGGATTGGGTATGTATGACCTATTACCAACAAAGGAGAATATACAAATGAAACACTATGATATGATTGTCATCGGTACAGGCTCCGGCAATATTATATTAGAAGCAGCACAATTGGCTGGAAAAAAATGTGCCCAAATTGAACGTGGTAAGTTTGGCGGCACCTGTCTTACTCGTGGCTGTATTCCAACGAAAGTTTTGGTCACCGCTGCCGATCGTCTTTATGAAATGAAAGAAGCGGATGCATTAGGCCTTCATGCCGATGCCATCTCTTTTGACTGGCAAAAAGTATCCCAGCGTGTCTGGCATAAAATTGATGAAAGCATTGGTTTACGTCAATTCTATCTTGATGACCCTCAAACAGATGTGTACGAAGGAACGGCACATTTTATCGATGACCAGACCATCGAAGTACACTATCCAGATGGTAGCAAAAGTGAACCAATGCAAGCCGACAAGATTTTTATAGGCACTGGCGGCAAAACCAAATTGCCTGCCATGGAGGGCTTAGACAAGATAGACTATCTCACCTCTGAAACCTTCTTTGGTGAAAAATATCCAGAAACCCCTTACAAGGATATCATTGTCGTTGGCGGTGGGGCAATTGGCTGCGAATTTGCGCATATTTTTCGTGCCTTCGGCGCACGGGTGCAATTGGTTCAGCATAACGTCCGCCTCTTACCAAAAGCCGATGAATCGGTAAGCGCCGCTTGCTTACGGAATCTGGAAGATGACGGGATCACCATCTATTTTAATAAAGAGACTCCAAAGATTTCTCAAGAAGAAGGCCGCATTGTCCTCACCCTTGAAGATCGCGCAACAGGTGAGTATACGGATATTCATGCCGAGCATATCCTCATCTGCCCGGGTATCGCGCCTGCGACAGATGGCCTTGGCTTGGAAAATACAACCATTGACCTTGATCAGCGCGGTTGGATTCGTACCAACGAATTTTTAGAAACCTCTGTGGAAAACATCTATGCTTTCGGTGATATCAATGGCCGCCAACAATTTCGCCACAAAGCCAATTATGAAGCAGATATCTTGGCACACAACCATTACAAAAATACAGCCCCTACCGATAAACGTTGGGCACGCTATGACCTCGTTCCAGCTGTTACCTTTACCCATCCTGAAGTTGCAGATGTTGGCATGACTGAAAAAGAAGCCATTAAAGCTGGACATCATGTCAAAACAGCAATCAATCCTTATGCTGCCACCGCCAAAGGCTATGCCCTCGGCTATAGTGAAAAAGATAAGGACAAAGCCTTTGCCAAGCTCATCATTGATGCAGACACCGATAAAATTTTAGGCTTTCACGCCGTTGGCCCTTTTGCCTCCACCCTTCTCCAGCCTTTCCTTACCTTGATGAATGTAGGAGAGACAACCCTTGTGCCATTAAATGAAGACATCGCCTCTGAGGAAACAAAAAAATTACGCAAAGAAAAATTAACAAGACATCTTCCTGCTGGCAAAGAACAAAGTATTCGCGAAACAATGGTGCCTCATCCATCCCTTTCTGAAGTCGGCATTTGGACTTACTATCCTTTAGAAGAACAATAAAATTGACGAACAAAAAAAAGATGCTAGCTTAAATGCTAGCATCTTTTTTTATTGTTCTATAGGCCATCAAAGAAACAATACTATAAGCAATCATTGCGATAACAGAGGCTTCAATACCAAAATCGCCACCTGTTAATAAAAAATGGTCGACTTTAAGCACATAAGTCATCAAAGCATTACTCTCTACTTGAGGGCCAATAAATATAAAACCACCCATCATCATACTGTTCCAAATCATATGAACGATAGCAGAAGACCATACCGTATGAGTCGCCAATTTAATAAGAGAAAACATTATGCCGACTAAAGTACCCGCTACTACCAATTGTAAAAAACTAAGGAAAGACAATTTTTGACCTATTATATGAATACTACCAAAAACAATAGATGGAAAAAATACAGCAATAAATTTATTCCATCGCTGTTCAAACAAATATAATATAACACCCCTAAAAACCATTTCTTCAACAAATCCTGCTGCCAATCCAATAAAAAAGATACCAAAAAATATATTCTCTAGCTGTTTTCCTGTTGAAATATTTGTCATTTGCCATTGACCAGGCAAAAGCATAAATATCCCGATGACAGTTATTGGTAAAACAAAAGCAACAACCACCCATTTTTTATCTATCTTAAATGATTGTATACCCATTGTTTCTAATGATAATCCTAATATTTTCTGAGAAAATATTTTTAGCATAAAATATGCCAAAAGCAGATAAGAAGAACCTGCAATTGGATAAATAAGCAATGGAAAGATATGCATTGAATCCATCACAACTAACATGAATTGTGGCAGAACATTTGCAGTAATCAAGATTGCAAATGCACCAACAGCTCC
Source organism: uncultured Peptococcaceae bacterium (assembly GCA_947254645.1). Lineage (GTDB taxonomy): Bacteria > Bacillota > Peptococcia > Peptococcales > Peptococcaceae > UMGS1590. The sequence continues at coordinate 61,751 of CAMYDW010000007.1, forward strand.
CCCTATAGCCTTTCCTGTTGACATTTTTTAAACCTCTTTCTACACACTAGAACAATATATTTCCTCAAGATTTAGAAGGAAATACCAAAAAATACCATAATGCCTGTGACGATGAGTACCACTAGAGAAAGGGGCACAAAGATGTAAACCAAAACACGCCATAATTTAGAATGAATATTATGTAGCGATACTGGTAAGCGATAACATCCACTAATAGAACGTAGCACCCAATGGCGATATTTTTTTATTGAACAACGCAGTGATTGAATCAATGTTCCTGCTAAAAAGAAAATAAATATCCCGAGTGCGACAAGAAAAATACGACCTTCTAGGTAATTCACAAAAATATCAGAAGGATAGGTTGCTGAAAAGGCTTGGATCTGTTGAGGCAGCATGGTGTTAAAACCAAATTGAAAAATCCCTGCGACTGCAATACTTGCTAGACCAGCAAACAATAGTGCTATTAAGGCAACATAGCCAATTAACGAAAAGAGCCGTACCAGCACGGATAAAAGTCCGATACCAAACCGTTTGCTGCCACCTGCTGAGCCTTCCTTCATCAATTGTCTCTTATTACAGTAAGCCTTATTTTCGTATTGGCTTGCTATTGCCTCAGGTTCTGGCAAGGATTTAATCACTTCCATATCGCCAATGTACTCTTTGTTCTTTTTTTCAAAGTATTTCCGAAAATCTTTAATCATTTCATCAGTATCAGAAACATTTTTTTCTTCGCATGCTTGTTGCAATGCCTCTATATATGTATCTTGTGTTTTGTAGGTCAAATTCCACATAGCTATCTTCCTTTCATCAAGAAATGTTTTGTGAAACGCCCACAAAACATCATTACTTTTATCATACCCTTGTCTTTTATTAATTTCTACCACAAACTCGTAACAATTCTATATTTAGGTAAATACTGTCATTTTTTTCCGATAACTAAAAAAAGTGCAAATCAAAAGATTTACACTTTTAATAGAATATATGTATAAAATTAAAAAGGCAAAAGGCTTCTTCCCTTGACCAATAATTTATGCAGTAAGCTTGATTCTGTATAAGAAACGGCATCATAATCAAGAGGCCCCTTTGTACCACTATAAATGGTCGCCGCACCGAAACCAACAGGACGCACTTCCACATCCACCAAGCCTGCATCTCTAAACATTTGCGCGATTTCATTGCGTGGTGGAAAGGTTCTCAAGGATTCCGCCAACCAGGTATAAGCTGGATAGCCATTGCTTATGGTTTGACCACTCACAAGCAATTTACCGAGCCATGGCACCACCTTAAAATAATAGAGATTAAAGAAGAGTCGTGCAGGCGGAAAGCTTGGACGAGATACATCAATACAAACCACTCTGCCACCGATTTCAACCACACGTGCCATTTCCCGAATAGCAAGAGGAATATCACTCACATTTCTCAATGCAAAACCACTGGTCGCAGCATCGAAACTTGCATCTGGAAAAGGGAGTGCGAGGGCATCACCCTCTACAAATTGCACATTGCATTGTGGATATTGTGGTTGTTTTTTACGAGCATTCTCAAGCATATTTGGTGAAAAATCCAAGCCCACTGCTTGTCCAAAGCTACCCACACGCTTCGCTTGCTGATAAGTCATTTCACCTGTACCACAGCAAACATCTAAGCCTTTTTGTCCTGGTTTTAGTCTTGTTTTGGTCATCACTAATTTTTGCCACATACCAAGCATGCCCCAAGTCATCAAAAGGTTCATCACATCATACTTGCCTGCAATGGTATCAAAAACCTCATGGACGTATTTCTCTTTGCGTTCTCCGTTCATGGTTCACTCCTATCAATTGTCACTCGTTCGTCAATGCGTTCTATGGTCTGGGCACTTCCCTCATTGTCAATGTCCAACAACACCCCTTGTACCACATAGGTATTGTCTTCACTTTGTTGGAATTTTACACGTCTCTGGGTTAAAAATCTAGTAATGGATGCATCGGTTTTCATACCAATGACAGAATCTGCAGGCCCAACCATCCCCACATCTGTTTGGTAGGCTGTTTTTTCTTCTAAAATGCACGTATCTGCTGTTGGTATATGTGTATGAGTTCCCAATACAGCACTGACCTTACCGGCAAGATATCGTCCAAAAGCCACTTTTTCTGAAGTTGCTTCCGCGTGCATATCCACAATAATCGTTTTGACACCTTTTTCTTGAATTTCTTCTACAACCGAAAGAATATCTTGAAAAGGGGAGGTCATTGGATTCATAAAGACATTGCCCATCGCAACAATAACCGCCACTGGACGATGATTGGCTTCGGTAATTGTATAGCCTCTGCCTGGGGTGCCAGGGGGATAGTTGAAAGGACGTACAATATCCTCGTTTTCATCAATAAAATGATAAATCTGTGGCTGGTTCCACGCATGATTCCCCAAGGTGACCACATCAATGCCAATTTGCTTTAATGCATTATATTGATTGAGATTTAAACCATTGTGTGTATGGATGTTTTCACCGTTGGCAATGATCAAATCAATTTTTTCTTTTGCACGCAATTTTCTTAAAACACGTGATGTTGCTTCGATGGAATCTGGTGTGACCATATCGCCTATAAAAAGTATTTTCATATCTGCCTCCTCACACGAGGATTTACCAAGTGTGTCACATACAGATGGGCACAAAAAAACGCACTCACGTCTTGTCCTTTTGCGAGTGCGTCGACGTTAGGAATTCGTAGGATTCGAACCTACAACGCAGGTGCCACAACCTGCATGATGCCTTTTCAATATCATTCCTTTCGACTTATCCATATTATAGCAATGGCAAATCGCATTGTAAAGGCATTTGTTGTGTTTCATTATTTATATTATTAACTCACGACTTAGAATTTAACTACGCTATCAACATGATAGCCACTTAAGTTTTCACGTCCAGGCAAATCTGTCAATTCAGATAAAAAGACAAATTGCTCCACAGTGCCACCCAAGGATTCCACGATTTTGGCACATGCCATAGAAGTGCCACCAGTGGCCATAAGGTCATCTACCACACACACACGTTGCCCTTTTTGAATGGCATCCGCATGAATTTCAATGGTAGCCGTGCCATATTCAAGATCATAGCTTTGAGAAACAGTTTCTCTTGGCAATTTGCCTGCTTTTCTCACCATCACAAATGGCTTGTGCATGGCATAGGCCATTGTCATCCCAAATAAGAAACCACGTGCTTCAATCCCACAAATCACATCGATCTTGTCCTTATCCACCAATTTGCACATTTCGTCAATGGCCAGTTGCAAACCATCTGCATCACTGAGCACAGTGGTAATATCTCTAAACAAAATACCCTTTGTCGGAAAATCAGGAATGGTTGTAATATAATCAGAAACTGTTTTCATCAGTTGCCTCCAAATTTTGCAAATTAGATTTGTATTCCAAACTTTATTCTAGCATGAACGCTTATTCCTTTCAAGTTTTGCACAAATGTGTGTAAATAGTTCATCATACATATTGAGTTCGCTCTACCAATATCGTATACTTATTGTTAGTTGACCGCTAAAAGGACGCTATTGATATAAAATATATAGGTTTATCCCACAACAAAGGAGTTTTTATACACATGAAATTGGGCATTGTCGGACTACCAAATGTTGGTAAAAGTACACTTTTTAACAGTATCACTAAAGCTGGCGCAGAATCAGCAAATTATCCTTTCTGCACCATCGACCCAAATGTTGGGGTTGTTGCAGTACCAGATCGTCGCTTAGAAGTTCTCGCTGAAATGTCTAACTGCAAAAAGATTATTCCTGCAGCGATCGAATTTGTGGATATTGCAGGCTTGGTAAAAGGCGCAAGCAAGGGTGAAGGCCTTGGCAACCAGTTCCTCTCTCATATTCGTGAAGTGGATGCCATTGTTCATGTTGTGCGTTGTTTTGAGGATAGCAATGTTGTTCACGTCGATGGCAATATCGATCCTATTCGTGATATCGAAACCATTACCCTCGAATTGATTTTCTCTGACATGGATGTGGTAGAGCGTCGCCTACAAAAAACAGCCAAAGGGGCAAAAACCAACGATAAGAAGTTAATGGCAGAAGATGCCATGCTAAAGCGTTTATATGCCTTACTTGAAAACAATCAAAGTGCACGCCAATTTGAATGCAAAAATGAGGAAGAAGAACAATATTTTGCACAGCTCAATCTTCTCACCTCAAAGCCAATTCTTTATGCAGCCAATGTGAGTGAAGATGATGCGGCTGAAGGCAACGCATTTGTTGATCGTGTACGTGCTTTTGCTGAAGAAGAAGGCTCTGAAGTTTTTGTCGTTTGTGCTCAAATTGAAAATGAAATTGCACAACTAGAAGATGATGAAAAAGCAGAATTCCTTGAGTCTATCGGCTTGACTGAAAGTGGTCTCGATCGTTTAGTCGCTGCATCCTATAAGCTTCTTGGCCTCATCTCTTACCTCACCACTGGGGTAAAAGAAACACGTGCATGGACCATTACCAAAGGAACAAAAGCACCACAAGCGGCTGGTAAAATCCACTCTGATTTTGAGCGTGGTTTTATTCGTGCAGAAGTGGTAAGCTATGATGACTTTACAGCAGCTGGTAGCTACGCCGCTGTTCGTGAAGCAGGAAAAATGCGTCTTGAAGGGAAAGAATATGTCGTTAAGGATGGCGACATCATCGAATTCCTCTTTAATGTATAAAAATAAAAAAAGAGCGATTAGCCTTTTGCTAATCGCTCTTTTTTTATTTGTCCTGTTGTGCATAAGAGAGTTGTTTTGCCGCTTCTTGTTTGAGCCAGGCATTGATAAACTCATCAATATCGCCATCCATCACCGCTGTCACATTCCCTTTTTCGGAATTGGTGCGATGGTCTTTTACCATTGTGTATGGGTGGAATACATAAGAACGAATTTGTGAGCCCCATCCTATTTCTTGTTGATCCCCATGCAAGCGTGCAATTTCTGCTTCTTGGGCTTTGATTTTTTCTTCGACTAAGCGAGAGGTCAGCATTTTCATAGCTGTTGCACGGTTTTGAATTTGTGAACGCTCATTTTGACACTGTACAACAATACCTGTTGGTAAATGAGTGATACGAACAGCAGATTCCGTTTTATTGACGTGCTGTCCACCAGCGCCACTGGCACGATAGGTATCGACCTTTAAGTCCTTGTCTTCGATATCGATGGTGGTATCATTTTCAACCTCAGGCATAACCTCTACTGCTGAGAAAGATGTATGACGACGGCCTGAAGAGTCAAAAGGAGAAATACGCACCATACGATGTACCCCTTTTTCACTTTTTAGGTACCCATACGCATTTTCCCCACTTACTAGAATGGTCACGCTTTTAATCCCCGCTTCATCGCCATCCAGATAATCTAGCACCTCAACTTTATAGCCATGACGTTCTGCCCAACGCACATACATACGGTAAAGCATTTCTGTCCAATCTTGGCTCTCTGTGCCGCCTGCCCCTGGATGAATAGAGAGAATCGCATGATTGCTATCATATTCTCCATTCATGATAGTTTCTAATTCAAAGGCATCTAAATCTTTGTTGACATCAGCCAAAGAACGGATAATGTCTTTTTCTATTTCAGGGTCACTATCTTCTTTCGCCAACTCAAACATCACTTCTAAATCATCAATTTTTTCTTCTAATTCATGATAACGAACCACCTTACCTTCAAGGCGTTTCTTCTCTTGCATAATTTCCTGACCTGCTTCTGGATTGTTCCAGAAATCTGGTGCGGCAATAATGGCATCTATTTCAGCGATACGTGCATTTCTTGAATCTAAATCCAAAGATTCGCTTAAATCTTTGAGGGTTTTTTGCGCATCTTCGAATGCTTTATGCACTTCGTAATCCATTTTATCACTCCTCTATCATGCGTTGGTTCTTTCTTATTATAAACGATGCATCTTATTTGTAAATCCTCAAGAAAAAGACAAAGCTAAGTTTCCTTAGCTTTGTCTTTCTCAAATTACGCATTTTTTCCACAGCAATGTTTATATTTTTTGCCACTGCCACAAGGACATGGATCATTTCTGCCAACCTTATTTTCAATAACCTTTGGTTTTTTCTTTACAGGCTCTTCGTCCCCATGACGTGCATTTAAAATATCAGTACGCTCTTCTACCTTGCTTTCTGCTTCAACTTCTTCTTGACGCTTGATGGTCACTGCATAAAGCATACGAATAGTGTCATATTGAATGTTATAGGTCATTTCGTTAAACATACTGAAAGCTTCGTTTCTGTATTCATCAATTGGCTTATGTTGACCATAGGCACGAAGACCAATCCCTTGGCGCATTTGATCCATTGCATCAAGGTGATCCATCCAATTGGTATCCACATTACGCAATAAGATATTGCGTTCAAAATCATGGAAAATTTCGCTGCCAATTTCTTCTTCTTTTGCTGTATAGCGCTTGCATGCTTTTTCTATCAATTCTTCACGCACTTCTTCGCCAGCCATATTGCCGAAATGAGTGGTATCAACACCCTCTGGAAAATTAAATACTTCTTGAGTGCGTTGTGTGAGAACATCTAAGTTCCAAGCCTCTGGGTAGATTTCCCCTTGTGCCGCTTCATCACAGTTTGCATTGACCAAACGATCAATCATCGCCTCAATGCTTTCTGCCATGTTCTGACCCTCAAGGACTTGACGGCGTTGGTTGTAGATGATTTCACGTTGTTTATTCATGACATCATCATATTCGAGGATGTTCTTACGTGCTTCAAAGTTACGGGATTCTACACGTTTTTGGGCATTTTCAATGGTTCGACTCACCATGCGATTTTCAATTGGCATCTCATCATCCATGCCAACACGGTCCATGATCATTGGTAGGCTTTCGGCACCAAAGCGGCGCATCAAGTCATCCTCTAAAGAAATATAAAATTGGGTGTGACCAGGGTCTCCTTGACGACCACTACGACCACGCAACTGATTGTCAATACGACGTGCTTCATGACGTTCGGTACCAATGATGTATAAACCACCGAGGGCAGGTACTTCTTCGCCAAGAATAATGTCTGTCCCACGACCAGCCATATTGGTTGCAATAGTAACCGATTGTTTTTGACCCGCTTGGGCCACAATCGCTGCTTCTTGTTCATGATATTTAGCATTTAATACTTGATGTGGCACACCACGTTTTTTCAAAATATCACTAAGCTTTTCACTTTTTTCGATAGAAACAGTCCCAACAAGCACTGGTTGTCCGTTGGCAAAGAGGGTTTCAATTTTATCTGCAACAGCTTCAAACTTCCCATTTTCAGTACGGTAAATAATATCAGGTGCATCCTCACGAATGACTGGTTTATTGGTCGGTACCATCACAACATCCATCCCATAAATGGAACGGAATTCATCTTCTTCTGTTTTAGCAGTCCCTGTCATACCAGATAATTTTTTATACATACGGAAATAGTTTTGGAAGGTAATCGTCGCTAAAGTTTGGCTTTCCTTTTCAATTTGAACGCCTTCCTTGGCTTCAATCGCTTGGTGCAACCCTTCGCTATAACGACGACCATACATCAAACGTCCTGTAAATTCGTCTACAATGACCACTTCACCATTTTGAACAACATAATCACGATCACGTTTCATCAACACTTGTGCTTTCAACGCTTGGTTCACGTGGTGTGCGTATTCCATATTGGCTTCATCGGTCAAATTGTCAATGCCAAGCATTTCTTCCACACGATTGGAGCCTTCTGCTGTCAAAGCCACCGTTTTGAGTTTTTCGTCAAATGTATAATCTTCTTCTGCACGCAAACGACGTACCACTTGTACCATTGGGGTATAAAGGTCTTTTGCTTTCGCTACTGGACCAGAAATAATCAGCGGGGTACGTGCTTCATCAATGAGGATGGAGTCCACTTCATCGACGATGGCGTAGTGCAAAGGACGTTGTACCATATTTTCTAAATGCATGACCATATTATCACGCAAATAGTCAAAACCAAATTCATTATTGGTCCCATAGGTGATGTCACAGGCATAGGCAGCACGTCTTTCCTCATAATTCAGCCCATGTACAATCAGACCCACGCTCATCCCTAAAAAGTCATACAATGGGCGTAAAGTTTCAGCATCACGTTGTGCCAAATAATCATTGACAGTAACAACATGAACCCCTTTGCCTTCTAATGCGTTGAGATAGACTGGGCAGGTTGCCACTAAGGTTTTACCTTCCCCAGTTTTCATCTCAGCAATGCGGCCTTCGTGAAGCACATGCCCACCCATGATTTGCACATCAAAATGACGCATGCCCAATACACGTGCGGAGGCTTCTCTTACGACAGCGAAAGCTTCAGCTAAAATATCATTTAAGGTTTCACCCTTTGCCAAGCGTTCTTTGAAGGCAGGGGTTTTAGCTGCCAATTCTTCATCAGATAATGCAGACAAAGTCTCACTAAAAGTATTTACTTCCGCAGCAAATTTTTCAAGTTTTTTTACATCTTTTTTGTTGTCATCTAATATTCTTTTTAAAAATGTATCAATACCCAAATGGAGTCACCCTTTTCTTTAATGTCATTCTAACTTATACAAAAATATAAATTTTAATAGCTTTCTAATTTAGATATTATATCATACC
>CAMYDW010000008.1 GCA_947254645.1 uncultured Peptococcaceae bacterium
TTCCAAGCCAGCTACGTGGGTTCGATTCCCATCACCCGCTTTGTGCCTGTAGCTCAGCTGGATAGAGCATCGGACTTCTAATCCGAGGGTCGGGGGTTCGAATCCCTCCAGGCACGCTTATATTCTTCAACCATATGGTGGGTGTGGCGAAGTGGCTAACGCACCGGATTGTGGCTCCGGCATTCGTGGGTTCGATTCCCATCATCCACCTTTGCTCCGAAGAGCTTGATTTTGGGGTATAGCCAAGCGGTAAGGCAACGGACTTTGACTCCGTCACTCGCAGGTTCGAATCCTGCTACCCCAGTATGTGCCATTAGCTCAGTTGGTAGAGCACCTGACTTTTAATCAGGGTGTCGAAGGTTCGAATCCTTCATGGCACATAAAGCACGATGTTCGCATCGTGCTTTTTTTTATTTTATCTTATTCTTCTCCTTATTTAAGTTGTATAAAAAAAGAGCTTTTCCTTTTTAAGGAAAAGCTCTTTTTTTATACAATTCGCTTTGCAATTTTTTGGCACTCAAAAAGAATTTTTTCTTTATCTAATGTTAGAAATTCGCCATGATGATAGACGCAATTTCCATCAACAAAAACAGCATCAATATCTCCTGCTTGAGCAGCATAGGCTATATTATTAATGCGATCATGATAAGGAATATTCCATGGTTGGGTCAATTTAAAGAGGGTTATATCCGCTTTCTTTCCGACCTCTAATGACCCAATTTTGTCTTGCAGGTGCAGGGCCTTAGCCCCTTGAATGGTAGCCATATTGATGGCTTGACGCGCCCCCATTTCTTCTGCATTGTAATGACGGACTTTATGAATCAAGGCAGCAGTTTGCAATTCCCTGAGCATATTCAAGGTATTATTACTAGAAGCACCATCGGTCCCTAACCCAACTGTAATGCCTTTTTGTTGCATTTTGACAACATCTGCTATACCGCTTGCCAATTTAAGGTTGCTGACAGGATTATGTGCCACAGTCACATTGTTTTGAGCAAAAATATTCATATCTTCCTCTGTCATCCAAACACAGTGCGCTGCCAAGGTCGGGTTATCAAAAATTTCCAAGGATGCCAGCCAAGCTGTTGGTGTCATATTGTATTCTTTTTGGATAAACTCAACTTCTTCTTTTGTTTCGGCGACATGAATATGAATGCCTGTCTGTCGCTCTCTGGCATGTTGAGCCATTTCTTGAATATAGGCGCCTGGGCAAGTATTTGGTGCATGTGGGCCATACCAAACATGAATACGATCATGTTCTGCACCATGCCATTTGGCATAAAGGGCATCATTTTCTGAAATACCTTTTTTTACGGAATCAAACATGCCCACACTGCCACGACTTATAATGGCACGTATGCCACTTTTCTTCACAGCCTCAGCAATAGCATCGCAGTGATCATACATTTCCATGAAGCAAGTTGTTCCACTTGCAAACATTTCTAAGAGGCCAAGCTGCGTGCCCCAAAACACATCATTGTCTGTTAATTTTGCTTCTGCAGGCCAAATATAGTCATTTAACCAGCGAGATAAAGGCATATCACCACCTAAGTCTCTCAATAAAGACATGGCAACATGCGTATGGGTATTAATAAACCCTGGCAGGGCTAAATACTCTGTCCCGCTAATAATTTTTGCACTGCCATCAAGGTGTGTTTCTGATATGCTACCAATCTGAGTAATAATGCCATCTTCAACTAGAATATCCCCACAAAGGGCATTTTCTGCTTGGGTATCATAGTAATAGATGTTTTTAAAGAGTATCTGTTGCATCTTCATCTTCCTCTTTTTCTTCGGTTTCTTCCAAGGATGATTCTTCTATGTCTAAAAATAAGGCCTCTGCAAAAGATCTAGGATTAAAAACTTGCAAATGTTCTTTTTGTTCGCCAACACCGATGTATTTAATCGGTAAATCATATTCCTCTTTAATACCTATGACCACACCACCTTTAGCAGTGCCATCTAATTTAGTAAGTACAACACCAGTGACACCTGCTGTTTCTTTAAAAACCTTTGCTTGATTGAGGGCATTTTGTCCTGTGGTTGCGTCTAAAACCAATAAGACATCTCTTAATGCATCTGGAGCTTCTCTATCAATAATCTTTCTGATTTTAGACAATTCGTTCATCAGGTTGGTTTTATTTTGTAAACGTCCTGCAGTATCAATCAATAGCACATCACATTTTCTTGATTTTGCAGCAGCAATCGAATCAAACACCACCGCTGCTGGATCTGCTCCTTCTTGGTGAGCAATGACATCGCATCCTACTCGTTCACCCCAAATTTTCAACTGATCAGAGGCTGCTGCACGGAAGGTATCAGCCGCACCAAGAATAACCTTGTGACCTTGTTCTTTTAATTGATAGGCAATTTTACCAATGCTTGTCGTTTTACCCACACCATTCACCCCTACAAACAAGACAATGTTTAGGGTATTTTCTTCAAGATGAATTGGCTTTTCATCTTCTCCAAGCAGCTCTGCCAGTTCTTCTGCAAAAGCTTCTTGTAATTGCTCACTGTTTTTAAGCTTATCCTTGCGTTCTCGTTCACGTAATCTTTCAACTAATGCAAGAGAAGTTTGAACACCCACATCCCCTTGAATCAAGGCTTCTTCGATTTCATCATACAAATCATCATCAATGGCCTTCCCTGAAAGAAGTCCAAACATTTTCTCCATAAAACCTTTTCTTGTTTTAGAAAGGCCTTCGTTTAACTCTTGATTAAATGCCTCAGCATCTGTTTTAACTTCTTGTGTATTTTTTTTGAAAAGACTAAAAAATCCCATAGTAATTATCCTTCCTCATCTAAAAAATCAGTCAATCTCACAGAAACTTGTTTAGAAACACCATTATTATCCATGGTGATACCATACAAAACAGCAGCAGCTTCCATTGTTCCCTTACGATGTGATATGACAATAAATTGCGTACGCTCTGCATATGTTTTAATAAAAGCTGCAAATCGTTCAACATTTGCTTCGTCAAGAGCCGCTTCAATTTCATCAAGAATAACAAACGGACTTGGTCGTACTTCTAATAACGCAAATAAAAGTGCTGTTGCAGTCAGTGCTCTCTCTCCACCTGACAAAAGTGTTAATACACGTTCATTTTTACCTGGTGGTTGCGCAATAATTTCTACCCCTGTTTCTAAGTATCTACCAGGCATAGACAGCTCTAAGCGCGCTTGACCACCGTTGAACATTTCTGTAAAGATGTGTGTAAATTTGTCATTGATTTTTTCATAGGTTACTTTGAAGCTTTCTGCCATTGTCACTTCCATATCATGAATGATCGTTTCAAGTTTTTCTTTGGCTGTATGCAAATCTTGAATTTGTCCATCTAAAAAGGCCGCTCTTTCTTTAACCACTTGATATTCTTCAAGAGCAGTAAAATTAATCTCTCCTAGATGATCCATTTTCTGTTTGAGTTTTTTTAATGTTATTGCAGCATTGGTTAAATCTTTTGTTAAGTCGGCTTCACCGATGGCTGCTTCTGGCGTCAATTGAAAATCTTCGTTTAATTGTTCCACGACTTGTAGCAGATGTTCTTCACTGCGTTCTAGTTGCGTTGATACTTTATTGTATTCTCGCCAAACCGACTCGTTTTCGCGCCGTATTTCCCCAAGTTTTTTTTCTACTTGTTTGGCTTCTCCTTCTAGCACGCCAAGCTGATTTTTATCCTCTGCTATTGTTCCTTCATGAGAATGAAATAATACCATTGCATCATTTAATTTTGTTTTACACAACTCAGCTTCTTTCAGAATATCAGCCAGAGAGGCTTCTAATGCTGTTTTTTCAACTGTTTTTTCCTGAACTTGATGCAACAGAGATTGACAACGTTCCTGTATTTCAATAAATCGTAGTTTTTGCGTTTGGTATTTCTCTTCTTCAGCTGCTTGAAGAACACGTTTATTCTGCAAAAATTCCGCGGCAGAGCGTCTTTCTGCTTCTATTTTTGGTAAATCGACCTGATATGCTACTAATTTCTCTTCGACCGATTTTAAGAGCGCTTCTATTTCTTTTGCGTTTTTATCAATGACACTCAATTCATCTTGAGAGCGTTCTTTGTTTGTGTTTAACTCTTGTTTATTATAATTTTCAAATGCCTCTTCTTTTTTTATACGCTCAAGCTCCGTGATGGATTGTTTGAGTAATACATCGAGTGCATGAGATTGCAGATGTTTTTCTTGTAAAAGCTGTTGCTTTTCTTGGAGTAACTGTTGATTGACCCGACGTTTTTCTTCAGAAATCGCCAACGCTTTTTTCAAGTCTTCTACATCGTTTTGGCTTTGTTCAATTTTATTTTTTAAGAGCACCATTTCATTTTTTCTAAAAACAATAGAGCTCCGTTTTTTACTGTGTCCACCTGTCATCATTCCGCCAGGTGCTATCACATCACCATCTAATGTGACAAAACGATATTTAGACCCAGTCTTCTTAGCCAAGGCTGTAGCCGAGGCCAAGTCTTTTAAAACCCATACATGGCCTAAAAGTTGTGCCATCACTGCTTCATATTTCGCATCATAGGAGACTAAATCAAGGGCCAAGCCAACAACAGCGTCATTATTAAATTGAATATCTTGTCGGCGTCCTTTCACAAGGTTCAATGGCATAAAGGTTGCTCTGCCACGCTTTTCCTTTTTTAGCCACTGAATGGCCAATTGGGCCGCTTGATCATTTTCCACGACAATATTTTGTGATGCACTACCTAAGGTATTATCAATGGCTGTTAAATATGCGGGTGGAATCTCTAACAGTTGTAAAACAGAACCCAATACACCTTCTAATTTTTTCTGTTTTTTAGCCTGTAATACGGCTTGAACCCCTTGAAAGTAGCCTTCTCCACCTTCTTCAAATTCTTTGAGGGTTGCTAGACGACTGGCATTGACGGAATACTCTTGTTCTTTAGTTTGGATGTTTTGATTGATAGCTTGACAACTTTTTGAAAGTTCTTCTGTTTGATCACTTAGCGCAATCACTTCATCTCCCAATGATTGCATCGCATTATTAAGCTGCTCGCTTTCTTTTTGATGTGTGCTAACATCTTTTTCTACAAGTTGTCTTTGTCTGTCTAAATCACTTAATCGACTTTCCAAGCGTTCATGTCTTGCTTGATCACCTGTTAGCGCTTGTAATAATCTGGTTCTCTCATTATTATTTGCAGCTTGTCGACTAAACACTTCGAATTGCTCTCCTTGAAGTGCTTTGATGTCATTTTGTACGGCTGTATATTTATTTTCAATGCCTAACAAGGATTCTTGAGCCTTGTTTACTTCTGCTGCTATTTTCTCATGATTCATTTCATAAACAGACAAGGTTTTTTCAATGTCTTGATAGAGCGCTTCATCCTTTTCTTTCTGTAAAAGGAAGGCTGATAATTCCTTTTCAGTTTGGACCAGGTTTTTCTCTGTGTGAGTGCTGCGTTCATCAAGAATACTAGATTCTTTTTCGTATTTTTCTACTTCTCGTAAAACATCAACAAAGGCATTTTGAGAAAGCTCTATTTGTTGTCGTTTTTTATCTAATGCGACTTTTTTTTCGGTTAGCTTGGCTTCTTCTGTATTAAGCAGCGTTTGAGTTTCTATTGCTTTTTCATGCAACGCCTCTACTGCTTGATGATTGGTTTCATAAATCTTCTGTTCATCTATATAACGCTGACTTAAAAAAGCCAATTGCAGTGCTTCTTCCTCTTCTTTAAGGGCTCTATATTTTTTTACTTTTTCTGCTTGAATAGAAAGAGGTTCTAGCCGCTCTTCTAATTCAAAGAGCAAGTCATCCAGACGTGTCATATCTTCATTTGTTGCAGCAAGCTTACGTTCAGCTTCGATTTTGCGATACTTATATTTACTGATGCCAGCAGCTTCCTCAATGAGCCCACGTCGCTCTTCGGCTTTTAGCGTTAAAATTTCTTCTATTTTACCTTGCCCAATCACACTAAAGCCGTCTTTGCCAAGACCGGTATCCATAAACAGTTCATGAATATCTTTTAATCGGCATACACTTTTATTTAGTTGATAAGTGCTCTCCCCAGAGCGGTGTAAGGTACGAGAAACTTCCACCTCTTTATATTCAACAGGAAAGATGCCCATAGAATTATCTAGGACCATCGTGACCCGTGCCATTCCAACTGGCTTTCTGTCCACACTTCCTGAAAAAATAACATCTTCCATTTTCGAGCCACGCAGTGTTTTAACACTTTGTTCCCCTAATACCCATCGAATGGCATCTACGACATTGCTTTTACCACTACCGTTGGGGCCGACAATCGCAGTGACACCTGGCGAGAAATCAAAATGCACCTTGTCTGCAAAGGATTTGAAGCCTTGTATTTCTAATGATTTTAAAAACATGTGTCACCCTCTACTAACCTTATTATCTTTAATTGTTTCATCATCTATTATTAACACCTGTTGGTTTGTCAATTCCTCAATAAAACGAATATTTTCTTTCTTTTGTCCCACTGCTTGAGAATGATACTTTGGTGATACATGAAAAATAATTGTATCATTCTCCTCTTTTTGAAGAAGAGAAAGCATTTGATGTCTGAATACACGTGCAAGAACATACTCCCCAAAAGCTGGATGATACCCACCAGCAACAATATCATCACCACTGGTCAGATTTTCCTCTGCTTGCAATCCAATTCTTATAATTGGGATATCCGCTTTCTGTAATTCTTCACTCATCGTTGCGACCGTTTCAACCAATTCATCAAAAGACCATGGCCGATAGGTGCCAGATAAGTAGCTTTTTTCTAAAGCCGTCTCTTTAATCACCATAGTGGGAT
Organism: uncultured Peptococcaceae bacterium; assembly: GCA_947254645.1. GTDB lineage: Bacteria > Bacillota > Peptococcia > Peptococcales > Peptococcaceae > UMGS1590. Next base: position 6,786 of record CAMYDW010000008.1, read on the forward strand.
ACAGTCTTACAAAAGAAGGGGATGCCTGAATCACCTGCTGACAGGTTTTTAAGCTTTTTTCTGGCGTATCCCCTGGCAGGGCAATCATTAATTGTACACCACATGAAAAGCCATAAGACTTCACACGACTGATGGCATCAATTGCTGTCTGGGCATCATGTCCACGACCACTTTTTAATAAAACCGTTTCATCAAGAGATTGCACACCAATCTCAATCGTATCTACGGCATACTGCTTTAAACGTTCTAAAATGCTCTCATCAAGTGCATCCGGTCTTGTAGATAATCGAATACCTTTGATCAAACCACGCATTTTTAGTTTATAAGCAGAGGTTAATAATGACAATTGTATCTGCTCATCAATAGCGGTAAAGCTCCCACCATAAAAAGCCAATTCTGGACGGACACCACTGCTTTCAAACCAGTCTTTAGCTAGCATTTCCATTTCTTCAGCGTCGGGAATCGGCCATTCTCCTGCAATTTTATATTGATTACAAAAGACACATTGGTGTGGGCACCCCATATGCGGCACAAAAATTGGTAAAATGACATGCTTCATGAATTTTTCCCTACTGGTGGTAGCTCGCCACATTTCATCAGGGCTTTCATCGCCGCTTCACGTTGCGCAATTTTCTTAGATTTTCCTTTTCCTTGCCCAAAACTTTCCCCATCGATTTGTACTTCCACAAAAAATACACGGTCGTGGGCTGGCCCACTTTCGTCTAAAAGTATATATTCAACTTCACGCCCAGGTGTTCTTTGAATAAATTCTTGCAAGCGCGTTTTATAATCACCATAATACCCATCATTGACACGTTGAATCGCCTGTGAAAGATAGAGAAGAACCATTTCTTTTAGTGCATCTACGCCACAGCTTAAATAAATAGCCCCACAAACAGCCTCCCAAGCATCCGCCAAGTTTGATGGTCTTGTTGCACCGCCAGAAAGCGTTTCACCACGTCCTAGTAATAAATAGTTATTGAGCCCTAGCTTGAGAGCTGCTTCTGCTAGAGCTTCTTCACAGACTAAGCTGGCCCGCATCTTGGTCAATTTCCCTTCATCATAAGTTGGAAATTGATGATATAAATAGTGACCCATTAATAAGTCAATCACAGCATCTCCCAAAAATTCAAGCCGTTGATTATCCCCTTCAGCTTGCTTTTCTACCGCATAAGATGGATGGATTAGGGCTTGATGTAATAATTTAATATCGATGCCACTCACTCCGATGGTTTTCATCAGCTCATAAAGTGCTTTTTTACGGCGTGCTTCCATCTCAATTCCCCCTTTCGCATAATAATATTATTGTACACGGTAGGTGTTTGACACGCAAGTATAGCAAATAACCTGTACGCCTTAGGGATTTGGGTATATAATAAGTAGTATACAAAGGAGGCTAATACTATGAAAATTGCATTACCAACTCGTGAAGGAAATATTGACAACCATTTTGGTCATTGCGAATATTTTACTGTTGCCACTGTAGAAAATAATAAGGTGCTCGAAACTGAACGTGTAGAGTCCCCTGAAGGTTGTGGCTGCAAATCTGATATTGCACCAACACTTGCCAAGATGGGCGTTCGCCTTCTTTTAGGCGGCAACATGGGTGATGGCGCAAAAACTGTACTTAATAGCAACGGTATTCAAGTCATTCGTGGATGTTCTGGTCCAATTGAAACTGTACTGGATGATTATATCGCTGGAAAACTATCTGATAATCAAATTGCATGTGACCATCACGATTGCAATCACCACTAAAAGCAAAGAGCCAATTTATGCAAATTGGCTCTTTTTATTTTTAAATTGTTATATTTTTATATTGACAAATATCTTGATACCCCCTAGAATAACGTTAAACCGATGATGTGGAAGTAAAACTATGAAACGGTTTGATAGAGAGTCGAGGATGGTGGAAGCTCGATAAATACGAAATAGTACAATGGGCCACGGAGGGCAATACGAACGATTAGTCTAGTAGTAGCGACGTCACACGCGCGTTAAGGGTGAGGGATGTGTCGGCATCCTGCAAAGGTGAGTTCAGTATAGAACTAATAAAGGTGGTACCGCAGATTATACATCTGTCCTTTTTAAGGATAGGTGTTTTTTTTATGCCTTTCCCCTTCACCTCTTTCAACCGATAAAAAAATTATTCGGAGGAAATAACAATGAAAAAACAAACCATGAAGAAATCTATCGCCACTTTACTTACCGCATCTCTCTTGCTACTGGCCGCTGGGTGTGGCTCTGCGAATGAAAGCCCTTCCAACAAGGATAAAGAAAATGATGTGAAAACGATTGCCCTTGTGCAGCACATGGATAATCCTGCTTTTGATGATATGCGTGATGGATTTATTGAAGAACTTGAAGCAAAGGGCTATGGCAAGGACAAGGTGAAGGTTGTCGTTCAAAATGCACAAGGAGATGCCTCAAATCTCAATACCATTGTTCAACAACTTATTACTGATAAAGTAGATGTATTAGCACCAATTGCGACACCTGCTACTCAAGCGTGCGTGGCAGCCGGAAGCGATATCCCTGTTTTCTTTACTTCTGTCAGTGATCCTATTCGTGCTGGCATTATATCTGATATGGAACACCCTGATAAAAATGCCACAGGAACGTCCAATAAAATTCCAGTTGAAAAGATTTTTGCCCTCTCTGAAAAACTCACCCCTACTGTTAAAAAGTATGGTTTTATTTACAATACAGGCGAAGAAAATGCTGTTTCAACTGTTGAAGCTGCAAAAAAATACCTTGATAGCAAGGGATTAAAATATGAAGAAGCAGTGGTTACAAATTCATCTGAAGTACAACAAGCGGCTCAAAATCTATTTCCAAAAATCGACGCACTTTTCATTCCAAACGATGCCATGGTACAAAGTGCCATGCCACTCATCGGCCAAGTGACCCGTGAATTTAAAAAGCCAACTTATGCATGTAGTGCAGCCACGGTAGCTGCTGGGGCCATGGCAACGGTCGCTATCTCAGATAAAGAAATTGGTGCAATGACAGCAGATATGGTGATTGCTTATTTAGAAGGCAAAAAAGTAACAGATATCCCATCTGTCATCGTTCCTGCAAGCCACGATGTGCTCAACGAAGACCTCATCAATGATATGGGACTGGCTTTTCCTGTCGGGGCAACAGATGCTGCTGAATTCATTAAGGAAACAAAAGGCACAAAATAATCACTTTGCAAGGAGATTGTTATGACATTATTTATTGGCAGCCTACAACTTGGGCTTATATATGGGTTTTTAGCCATTGGTATTTACTTTTCCTTTCGCATCATGAATATACCTGATCTGACAGCTGAAGGGAGTTTTACTTTTGGCTTAGTCACTTCTGCTGTTTTTACCACAATGGGACATCCTATTTTAGGCATCCTCTTAGCCATCATTGCAGGGTTGGCTGCTGGATGTGTGACAGGTCTTTTAAATGTTAAGCTACAGATTCCTGCCATTTTAGCGGGCATTTTAACAATGAGTGGACTCTACTCTATCAATTTACTTGCAATGGGTAGTAAATCAAATTTAACATTGATTGGAAAAACGACTATTTTTCAATTAGCTGCACCTTTATTTGGTAATAATCTCAATCTCAGTAAGCTCATTCTTTCTTTTCTTTTCATTTTGCTTGTTATTGTTTTCTTGGTTATATTCTTCCAAACACGAATTGGCTTGTCTATTCGCGCAACAGGAGACAATGAATATATGGTACGTGCTTCTTCGATTAATATTGATGTCACAAAAGTCCTCGCTATTGCTATTAGCAACGGTATCATTGCCCTTTCAGGTGGTATTCTCGCCCAATATCAACAATTTGCTGATATTTCTAGTGGCATTGGCATGCTTGTTGTTGGTTTGGCATCAGTGATTATTGGTGAAACGTTCTTAGGGAAGAAAGGCATTTTCAATGGCCTTTTAGCAGCAGTAATAGGCTCTATTCTCTATCGTTTTCTTATTGCACTTGCCTACCAAACCAATATTTTCCCTACAGCAGCCTTCCGCCTTTTGTCAGCTGTGATTGTAACCATTGCCCTTGCCATTCCAGCATTGAAGCAATTTTATGATTTAACCACTACCAAAAAGGAGAACCAACGCCATGTTGACTATTAATAAGATTTCAAAGACTTTTAGTAAAAATACGCCACATGCGCATCAAGCCCTTAATAACCTTTCCCTAGCAATTGAGGATGGGGATTTTATTACTATTATTGGTTCAAATGGTGCTGGTAAATCGACATTATTTAATGCTATTTGTGGCGATTTTTTTGTTGACCGTGGCAAAATGACTTTAAACGATAAAGACATCACCTATTTATCCCCGCATAAACGTGCCAGTTTTATTGGACGACTTTTTCAAGACCCTCTGCGTGGCACCGCCCCCAATTTGACAATTGAAGAAAATCTGGCTCTCGCATACACCGCCAGTCGCATCGGGCCCTTCCATTTTTCTTTAAACAAAAAAAATAAATTATTTTTTCAAGAAAAATTATCTCGTTTTAATATGAATTTGGAAAATCGTTTGCAAACGAAAGTTGGTATGCTCTCAGGCGGACAACGTCAAGCAGTGACATTGTTAATGAGCACCTTGCTTATCCCAGATATTCTTCTTCTTGATGAACATACTGCGGCACTCGATCCCGTCAGTGCAGAAACAGTGATGCGAATTACGCAGGATATTGTTCAAGAAAATCATTTAACCACACTGATGATTACACATAATCTTGAAAGTGCCCTACGCATGGGAAATCGCACAATTATGATGGATAATGGCGAAATCATTCTTGATGTTTCTGGTGCGCAACGTGCAGCCATGACCCAAGAAGATGTTATGCAATACTATAAAAATGCCAATGTCATGCTGGCAGATAGAATGTTATTAACACGTTAAAAAAAGACGCTCATCTAAAAGATGAGCGTCTTTTTTTAATTATATTGTTCAATATCTACAATTTTACCAATGCTCCTCAGCTTGGCAGCTAATTTTTCAACGATGACATCGCGCAAATCAATGTGCAAAGGCAAATTATCTTTCATTGCGATATTTTCTTGCATGCCTTGTAAAAACAGAATATGATCTGATTCCAAAATTTCACGCAATAAAAGAGAAGCACCATCTTCTTCACCCTCTGTAAGAGGCTCTTGTGCATCTAATCGTTCTTTTACTGCCGATAAGGTAATAATCCCTTCCGTCACCAAATCAACGCCATCAATGTAAGAAATGGGTGGCACATTTTGTTTTGCATAATGAAAGTTTGACAAAATTTGTTTTCCTGTTTCCCGTGCATAAATCTGTGCAGTTGTTCCACCACAAATAATTTTTTTGCCTTCTTCTTCAATAAAACGTTTAACGATTTTTGCATCATCACTCATTTTCACAGGGGGGCCTGTCATAATCACCAACCGCTGCTCTTCTTTAAGCCTCATAACAACCGCGGTGGTATCATCCCCAGGCTCTCCTAAATAGTAACTCTTGCAAATATTAACGATTTTCCACGCAATACTTTGCACATTATCATCTAAATCGATAAAACGTTCTAAACTGTCTACTAAACCATCTGTACCTAAACCAAACGGTAACAGTTCCCCTAAACCTGCTTGAATAACACCATCACTCACGATAATAATGGTATCTCCTGCCTCCATTTTAAAGCTCGCTTCATTAATTTTTTTTTCACCAATAATAGAAGGCATTGTTTCAATAACGGACACCTTCTTATCCTTGCTGATGCGTATCATCGGGCAACCATCAAAGTCCACCATAAAGACAGCCCCTGTATTATAAAGACGCAAGATGGAGAATGTGGAATAAGCAATGCCTCTTTCTGAACAGGTAGGTAAGGTGCTCACCAAAGTTTCAACAATATCCTCAATGGCAATATCCTCTGCAATCATGCGTGAGGCAATTTTTGCTGTAAGAGAGCTTAAGATGTTGGCCTTTACCCCACTCCCTAAACCATCTGATAATACAACAACTGTATTATCTTCAGCACGAATGATTTCTACTGTGTCACCACAGAGTTCCTCCCCATGATGCAAAAGTTGAGCAATACCCACCTCACCAATAAGTGCCATATTAGGTCAGCTCCTTTTCGCGCTGAAATTCTTGAATCAATTTCAGCAGGGTAATCTTTGTGGCCACTGTCGTTTCCCCGAGCAAGCTCGCTATTTCTTGAGCAACACGCATTTGGTCATCAATAACCTGATTGGCATTCACCAATAAATCACGTTTGACATTGTTAAACTGTTCTCGTTGTCGCTCTTGTTCTGTGATGTCTACAAAGAAAGCGACAAAGCTGGAGTCTGTCCCATCAAGAGGTTGTATGGTTTGTTGGGTCCAAAGCTCTAAATCTTTGTAGGCGATAGAAATATTGTGTACCACTTCTCCTGTGGATACAGTTTTTGCCATATAATGCACATCGAAGAAGTCAGTGAGTTTTTTGCCATCCTCCAAAGGATAAGGTGCAAACATTTTTTTCACATAAGGATTGAGCTGCAAAATGGTATAGTCCTTATCAAAAACAATAATTCCGCTTTCGATATTGTTGACAATCACATTGGCAAAGGATTCTGCCTTTGCCTTCATATAGCTCATGCACATTTCTCTATCTGCTTCACCGCGTACCACGGCGGCACTCTTAGCGTAGCACGTATCATAACCGCACGCACCACAGTTTAAAATCTTGGCATCGCTATTGGTAAAACATTCATCAAGCTCAGCCTTTATGGCAGCCGTATCCGTTTTAGGCACTTGATACTTTCGTTCCTCAAAATGAATCTCAGGAATTTCTGTCGATAATCCTTGTCGTGGCAAATAAATACGGTCACTATTGTAGCGTTTTACCATGAGACATCTTGCAAAAACACTTCTTGGTTGATGAATATCAATACTATTGATGCATCCACTGTTGCAAGCCATTAGTTCCAAAAATTGAACATTATCAAAAAGTTCACTGTTTTTTTGACCAAGAATATTAATACAGGTATTAAGACCAGAGAAGGATTCAATGTCACTGGCTTGTACAATCCCATCGTCAATGAGCTTGGTAGAAATGTTCCCGACAATTGAAAAATCATATCCGCCAACCGATTCTTCATAATATCCTGAAGCTTCGTGATGATCACGATAAGATGGCGTAAAGCGTAAAATACGATCCAATTCACTCAATGTAATGAGATAATCGATGTTCTCATCGTTTTGTCTGTTATAAAATTCTGCTGGACAAGTCGAAGCATGAACCAGCATATGGTCTGGAAAACGTGCTTTCAAATCTTTTGCATGAATAGAAGCCAAGGTAGGCATCGGCAATAAATTTTCTAGCCACTCTGGATAATGTTGCTCTACCAGATTGATAATTACAGGACAATGGCTGGATAGGACCATTTTATTACTTCCTCGCACATAGTCCTCCAGTTCCTCCATCACATCTTCTTCTAAAACATCTGCTTCTTCAATGAAATCAAACCCAATTTCATAGGCCTTTTGTGCCAATTCTAGGACTGTCATTTTAGAAGAAAGAACCACGCCTTCACCAAGGCTGAGAATCAGCGGCTTTTTCTCTTTTAACGCCTTCACGACAAAATCCATATCACTGATTAGGCGCTTGGTGTGTTGCGGACATTCTTTTACACATTGACCGCACACCACACATGATTCAGTGATAATTCTAGCCCTGCCAGAGGAAAATTCAATGGCATCAATAGGGCATTTTCTTAAACAGCGATAACAGTCTAAGCAATTTGCTTGCTCTTTATTGACAATAGGAAAAGGAAAGTGTTTCATCGCTATCCCTCCAATAACTGATTGATTAAATATGGAATATCTTCTTCTTTTACATTTTCATAAGTAATAGGGCCTACTTCAACATTTACACCAGTATGACACTGTCCTTTACAAAATCGCCCCATCAATTGAATCTCATTTTCTAAGCCTCTCTCCTGTAGAATGCTTTCAAAGGCTTTCACAATAGCGGGCGCACCTTTTGCGTGACAAGCACTTCCCATACAAATTCGAATAATTTTTTCCATAAAATGACTCCTTATTGAACGCCAAAAAGAACCAGGGGAAAACCTGGTCCTTTTTTGTGGTCTTTTTAGAATTTTTCTTTTGGACTATAGCTTGTATGTAACAAATGATGAGCAAGCTCACTACCAGGTTCATTAAAGTAATCACGGTATAGTGCCAAAATAGATGGATTTTCATGTGATTTTCTCAATGGCATATTGTGGTCAATTTCATAAATAGCTGCTTGACGTTTCAAGATAACATTTTGATCGCCATGGTGATATGGTTGACCTGCGCCACCAACACAGCCACCTTTACACGCCATCACTTCAATGGCATGGATGCCACGTGGATTGCCTTCGCGAAGCTCTTCTAATAATGTTTTTGCATTGCCAAGTCCATGGGCAACAGCAATACGTAGATTAAAGCCATCAACATCAATATCTGCTATACGAATACCATCAAAACCACGCAAACTTTCAAAATCTACTTTTTCAAGTTTCTTCTGTGTGTGAATTTCGTAAGCAGTTCTTACCGCTGCTTCAATAACGCCACCAGTAGAACCAAAGATGACTCCTGCCCCTGTGGATTCTCCTAATGGATCATCAAAATCTGATTCTTCAAGATTTTTAAGATCAATGTCTTTTCTCTTGATCAGTTTTGCCAATTCTCTTGTGGAAAGAACAATGTCTACATCTGGATTGCCATTTACTTTAAATTCATCTCGATCGGCTTCCATCTTCTTCGCCAGACATGGCATCACAGAAACCAACACCAGTTTTTCTCGAGGAACCCCTAGCTTCTCTGCAAAATAATTTTTAACCACTGCGCCAAACATCTGTTGTGGAGAACGTGCTGTAGAAGGCACACGAAGCAAATCTGGAAATTGACTTTCAAAGAAGTTTACCCATGCTGGACAACAAGAGGTAAGAATCGGCAACTCGTTTTCTTCCCCATCTAAGAATTTATTTAATCGATGAAGGAGCTCTGTCCCTTCTTCCATAATGGTTAAATCGGCAGAGAAATCTGTATCAAAAACATGATCAAAGCCCATCATGCGCAATGCAGTAACCATTTTGCCTGTTGCAATTGAGCCTGCTTCCATGCCAAAGGGTTCTCCAATAGCCACACGAACAGAAGGCGCTGTTTGAACAACGACAATCTTGTCTGGATCTTCAAGGGCTTCAATCACTTCCCATGTTGCATCCTTTTGGGTCAATGCCCCTGTTGGACACACAGCCACACATTGACCACAATGTGTACATACTGTTTCAGAGAGAGGGGATTCAAAGGCTGGTTGAATGACCGCATTGAAACCGCGTCCGACAGCAGATAACGCCCCTACCTTTTGCACTTCATTACACATAGTTTCACAACGACGGCACATAATACATTTATTCATATCACGCACCAAAGAACGTGTTTCATCTTTCACATAAGTAGACTGCGATTTACCAGTGATTCTGATATCGTCAATGCCCATACGAATAGCAAGTGCTTGTAATTCACAGTCTCCAGATTTTGTACAAGTCAAGCAAGTGCGTGGATGATCAGAAATTAAGAGCTCTACAATATTTCTACGTGCTTGAAGCACTCTGTTAGAGTTTGTAACGACTTCCATCCCCTCTGCAACAGGAGTTGCACAAGCTGGCATTAAAGTACGACGCCCTTTCACTTCAACCACACACACACGACAAGATGCTGGTTTATTGTTCATCTCTGTATCATGTAAATGCATGTGACATAATGTTGGAATATAAATATCTAATTTTTTTGCAGCATCCAAAATGGTACTACCTGCTGGAACAGAAACGGATTGTCCATTCACAATAAGGTTTAATTCACTCATACTCTTCTCCTCCAATCCTATTAGCTAATAGAGATTGCACCAAAGTTGCACTTATCCATGCAGGTACCACATTTTATACATTTACTTTGATCAATCTTGAATGGTGAACGCAACACACCACTAATTGCATCTGCTGGGCAATTACGAGAGCAGAGCGAGCAGCCAGTACAACGTGTTGGATCAATAATATAGCGTGTCATCTTACGACAAACACCTGCTGGGCAACGTTTATCAATAACATGGGCCATATACTCATCCCAGAAATTTTCCATTGTTGATAAAACAGGATTTGGTGCTGTTTGGCCCAATGCACATAAAGCAGTATCTTTCATGGTCGCAGAAATGCGTTTTAGTTCATCGATATGTGCCATGGTGCCACGACCATCTGTGATAATATTGAGCAATTCAGAGATTCGACGGCTGCCGATACGACATGGCGTGCAACGTCCACAAGATTCGCCTTCGGAAAATTTGAGATAGTATTTAGCAATAGCAACCATGCAGTCATCTTCATCCATAATAATCATTCCGCCAGACCCCATCATGGACCCAATGGAAACGAGACTGTCATAGTCAATTGGCAGGTCTAAGTATTTTTCAGCAATACAACCACCAGATGGACCACCTGTTTGTACCGCTTTGAATTTCTTGCCGTCTTTTAAGCCGCCACCAATTTCATAAATAATTTGACGTAAAGTACAACCCATTGGTACTTCAACCAAACCGACATTATTGACTTTACCAGCTAAAGCAAAAACCTTGGTGCCTTTAGATTTTTCTGTACCAATACTTGCAAACCATTCTGCACCATTGTTGATAATACGTGGAATATTCGCCAAAGTTTCTACGTTATTCACATTGGTTGGCATACCATTATAACCAGATTCTGCTGGATATGGTGGTTTTACAGAAGGTTCGCCACGCTTCCCTTCCATAGAGTGAATCAATGCCGTTTCTTCACCACAAACAAAAGCGCCTGCGCCAAGGGTTAGTTCAATATTGAAGCCAAAGCCTGTCCCAAGGATATTATCACCCAATAGCCCATAAGCTTTTGCTTCAGCAATGGCATGTTCTAAACGATGAACTGCCAACGGATATTCGGCACGAATATAGATGCGGCCTTCACGTGCACCAATGGCATAGCCACAAATTGCCATCGCTTCCAAGATAGAGTGTGGATCCCCTTCTAAAATAGAACGGTCCATAAATGCACCCGGGTCTCCTTCATCAGCATTACAAACAACATATTTTATTGGGCCATCATAGCTCGCTGCAATTTCCCATTTTTTCCCTGTAGGAAAGCCTGCACCACCTCTACCACGTAACCCCGCATCAGAAATTTCCTTGATCACATCTGCTGGTGTCATTTCTGTTAAACACTTACCAAGGGCTTGGTAAGCATCATGTGCAATACAATCCTCTATATCCATCGGATCCACAACACCGCAGTTACGCAATGCAATACGTAATTGTTGAATTGGTTTCTTTTCACCAGTCTCTAATAGCGTTCCCATAGTTTTCCTCCTTAACTATGCGTTTATATGACAAGTTTCTACACGAGCATTCACAGGCTCCTGTTTTAAAATATAGTCTTCAATAATTTGACGGGCTATTTTCTCATCAACATTACCAAACATCACAGGCTCTGCTGCGACCCCTGTCACTTCAACGGTAGGTTCAGCATAACAATAACCCATGCATCCAGTTTCTTTTAAAGTGACATTTTCCAAAGGATTGCTCGCCAACATTTTTTCAAAAACATCAAAGACTTCTTTTGCGCCTGTTGCAATTGCGCAAGTACCCATTGCAACACGAATTTCAATCACTTTCTTTTGGGCTTCCTTGCTAGACAAGGTTGCTTGACGTTTATCTTTTAAAGCTTGAAAAGATTCTAGACGTGTACTCATTATGCTTCCTCCTTTTCCACGATATAGTAACTAGCAATAATTTCTTTGACTTTTTCTCTTGTCACATGACCATAAATTTGACCATCAATAGAAATAACTGGTGCCAAACTACATGCCCCTAAGCAATGTACTTGTTCTAGCATAAACATGCCATCATCAGTCATTTGACCAATTTCAATACCCAGTTCATCCTTAATTGCTTCAAGAATACGTTCTGCCCCTTTAACAAAGCACGCTGTACCCATACAACAAGATATTGTGTGTTTACCACGTGGTTTCATTGTAAAGAATGAATAAAATGTCACAACACCATAAATTTTTGCTGTCGCTACACCTGTTTTTTTAGCAATATAAACTTGTAATTCTTTTGGCAAGTATCCGAATAATGATTGTGCACGATGCAAAATTGCAATCAAATGCCCTTCCTTGTCCTCAATGGTTTCAATGTATCCATCTAATTCATTCAACTTCTTTGCGTCCAGTATTTCGTAATTCATGGTAACACCCCTTTTACCTTACTCCTATAGTGTGACACATCTTTTTATTGTTCTCTATTGTACTAGAAGCTTTTCTATAGAGATAGTCTTTTTTGTACTAAATTGAAAGAAAATTTTTATAATTCGTACAATTAAGTTTTTTACATATTTACCTCTTTTATTACTAATAAGAAATTTCTTCTAAAATGCCATTGAGTGCAGCAATGACTACTCCATAATTGCTCATTGGCACACCTGCCTGCTTTGCTTTGGCAATTCGACTTTGCACCAATTGACGATTCACCATACAGGCACCACATTGGATAATAAAATCATAGTGCTCAATATGCGCTGGGAAGTCTGCACCACTTACCATCTCAATGGTGATTTGATCACCAAGAATTTTCTTTAAAAGACGCGGAATTTTAACACGGCCAATATCCTCGGTAAGAGGCGCATGGCTACACAATTCAGCAATGAGTATGTGTGCATTTTTAGGTAATTGCTTGATCAATTTGGCACTTTCAATATAAAAAGGTAAATCTCCCTTCAAACCTGCAAACAAAACTGAAAATGATGTCAATTGTGATTGTTTCGGCTTCAATTCGTAAACCTGTCTAAAAATTTGAGAGTCTGCAATAATCAGTTTAGGAGGCTCTTTTAGTAAAGATAATGTGTGCGGTAATTCCTCTGTGGTTGTAGCCAAGACGATGCATTGAAAGTCCAATAGCTCACGAATGGTTTGTACTTGTGGTAAAATCAAACGTCCTTTTGGCGCCTGGATATCTTGCGGGATTACAAGAAGAACCGCATCGCCTTTTGAGACCAGTCCACGTGTAATCGTGAGCACTGGTGTTTCAGGTTGTTTTTTTATCAAAGAAGCCCGCAGTGCATCAATAGTCTCTGGCTTTTTAATGTCAATACAAAGAACCTCATCCAATAGCGCTTCCAGTTTTTTTATAAATGAAGGGCTTGGCTCCCGTATATCCCCTTTACTTATGACACCAATGATAGGTGTTTGCTGCTTTTTAAATTGTTCAATCCATTGAACTTCTTCCGAAATGTCTTCCTTATCAAAAACAACGACAGCAATATCCACTTTTTCTGCACATTCTTTTGTTTTTTTGATGCGTTGCTTCCCTAGCGTATCATTTTGATCATCAATGCCTGCTGTATCAAGCAAAACACAAGCCCCTAGGCCAGCAATTTCCATATTCTTTTGCACGACATCAGTGGTGGTACCAGCTATATCAGAAACGATGGTGACCTCTTGATTGGTAAAGGCATTCACAAGGGTTGATTTGCCACTGTTGCAGCGACCGAAAAAACCAATATGCAGACGGTTTGCGACTGGGGTTTCTTGTAAACTCATAAAATCACCCCTTAAAAACGAAAATCTCTCTCGCCATGTTCCATCTGTGCCAAATACTCAGTAACACGTTTACGAATATTTTCCCGAGGAATATTCGCTAATTGACTCTCAATAACCGATTCACCAATTGATTTTGTTTCTTCCCCTGCATAGTCAAGTAAATATTCCTTGAGGGTCATCAATGCATTAGGATGGCAGCAATTTTGAATTTCCCCGCTTTTGCAGAGACTCATAAACCGATCCCCTGTTCTTCCCGCACGATAACATGCTGTGCAGAAACTTGGGATGTAGCCATTCTTCATCAACCACAAAACCACTTCATCTAAAGTACGCATATCGCTGACATCGAATTGTTCGGAATTCACATCTTCAGGTTCTGCTTCAGCGTAACCACCCACACTCGTCTTAGAGCCTCCACTAATTTGGCTGATGCCTACATGCAGGGCCTTTTCTCTAACGGCTTGATTCTCACGTGTGCTGATTATCATCCCTGTATAAGGTACAGCAATACGAATGCATGCAATAAGTTTTAAGAAAATCTCATCACTAATACCATTGTCAAAAGTATCGGGATCAATATCATCCGCTGGCTTAATACGCGGTACACTAATGGTATGTGGTCCTACACCATGCACTGCTTCAAGATGCTCTGCATGCATTAACAAGGCAGCAAATTCATATTTATAAAGTTCTAATCCAAAGAGCACTCCAATACCAACATCATCAATACCTGCTTCCATTGCACGATCCATCGCCTCAGTATGCCATTTATAATTGTGTTTTGGCCCTGTTGGATGAAGCTTTTCGTAGCTTTCTTTATGATAGGTTTCTTGGAATAGAATATAAGTCCCAATACCCGCCTCTTTTAGCATGCGATATTCATCTACTGTTGTAGCAGCAATATTGACATTGACACGACGAATCACCCCATTTTCATGAGTGGTACTGTAGATGGTTTTGATGCTTTCAAGAATATATTCAATAGGATTATGAACTGGGTCTTCCCCTGCTTCAAGGGCCAAACGCTTATGCCCCATATCTTGGAGCGCACGCACTTCCGCAGCAATCTCCTCTTGAGTTAATTTTTTTCGTGTAATATGTTCATTTTTTTTATGATATGGGCAGTAAACACATCCATTGATACAATAATTTGACAGATACAATGGTGCAAACATGACAATACGATCGCCATAAAAATCCTTTTTTATTTGTTCTGCTAAAGAAAAAATTTCTTTGTTTTTTTCTTCATCATCACAAAGCAACAAAACAGAAGCTTCTCTATGACTTAAGCCCTTGCGTGCTTTTGCCTTCTCAATTATTTCATTGATAAGGGCATGATCATTTTTATGGGCCTCTGCATATGCCAATGTGTCTAAAACTTCCTGATGATCAATAAATTCCTCAGCTAATAATGATTTTGGGTTATACATCTCAAAAACTCCTCTCTTCTGAGTCAGATTGACTTGCTCATTAGATTAATGCGTCTCCTCTATCAACAACTGCCTGATAGCCAATCGTATTAAGCCATTTAGACAGCGCTGCAACATTTTCTGCGGCTTCTCCATCTAAGGATGCTTTATCGTTGTAAAGCATATATTTTTTTCTTACCGACAATGGGGATAAATTCGGCATCAGCACATTTGCCCCCGCCTTCAGTCCAGCTTCACGTCCTTTGGCATCAATGGTTGCCAAGGCTGTGGTTGCTGGCAATAACACCTTTGGCAGCATCAGGCGTACAACAGCCAAATACCACAAGGTATCTTCTAGTGTCCCTGCGGATTGATGCGCAAAAGGGGTATCCTTATGTGGTATAAAGGGGCCTAAGCCTACCATATGTGGTTGAAAGGTAGCCATGTATCGCAAATCTTGAAGGGTATCTTCAAAGCTTTGGAATGGAGAGCCTACCATAAAGCCACACCCTGTTTGAAAACCAATCTCTCTAAGCACCTCTAGGCAATGTAATCGTGTTTCTAATTGCATATTATTTGGATGCAACTGATTATAATGTCTCGGATTGGCTGTTTCATGTCTCAATAAATATCTAGAACATCCAGCATCATACAACTTTTGATAGCTGCTTCTGCTTCGTTCTCCTAAGGATAAGGTAATAGCGCAATCTGGAAAATCGTGGTGAATCGTTTTTACCCACTCGACTAAAACATCATCTGAAAAAAAGGCATCCTCTCCACCTTGTAAAACAAAAGTACGAAATCCCAATTCATAGCCATGTTGACAACAGAGCTGTAAATCATTCAAGGTCAGACGATAGCGCACTGCCTTTTCATTGCTACGGCGAATGCCGCAATACAAACAGTCATTCTTGCAAATATTAGAAATCTCTATCAGACCACGCAGATATACCTTGTTGCCATAAAATTGATGGCGCACTTCATCTGCTTGCTGATAGAGATAGCTTGTTATATTCGTATTGCGTTCAAAAAAAAGCCTTTGAAAGCTTTCATCGCTCAGTGTTTTTTTTTCGCGCAATTCATCTATCAGCGCTAGCATTAAATCACTTCGCATTTTCCGCCTACCTGAGAATAGCAGGCTTTTGCACTGACGCCCTCAAGGCGTCCAATTTTTCCTGTAAGACTATTGATTTCATCTTGTGGCGCATCAACAACCAAGCAAATGACATTGACCTGTCGTGCACGATAAGGAATCCCCATACGTCCTACAATATAATCACGAAAATCATGGAGTGTACTATTCAACACTTCTGTATCCGCTTGAGCATCTACTATAATACCAATGGTTGCCACTCTCGTTTCCATATAATCCTCTCCTCTCCAAAAATTCTCAATAATTCTTAATTTTTTGATAATTATATTATAGCAAAATAATACTATCTATGAAACAAAGTGTTGCTTATAACAGATATTATTTTACTACATTTCTGTTGTATAACAAGAGACTTAACAAAAAAACCTCTTAGAATATTCTAAGAGGTTTTTAACAATATATGGCACTATATTATATGGCACTATATTGTCGAACGCTTAGCAGTTGCCTTCATGTAAATGAATTTTTTTACCAGCTAAAATGGCATTGGATGTACGAAGTGCGCACATTTTACCACACATAGAGCAGCTATGTCTGTCTTCTGGTGGCTTGCTTTCGAAATAATTTCTTGCTTTTTCGCCATCAATTGCAAGGCTAAACATTTCTTCCCAGTCTAAACGACGGCGTGCATCACTCATCGCATTGTCCCAATCACGTGCTCCTGGAATGCCTTTTGCCATATCTGCTGCATGTGCTGCGATTTTAGAAGCAATGACACCTTCACGTACGTCACTTAAATCAGGCAAACGAAGATGTTCTGCTGGGGTAACATAGCACAAGAAGTCTGCACCGTAAGTTGCTGCAATAGCCCCACCAATAGCAGAAGTAATATGGTCATAGCCTGGTGCAACATCTGTTACCAATGGCCCTAATACATAGAATGGTGCGCCATGGCAAAGACGTTTTTGAAGCGCCATGTTTGCTTGAATTTCGTTGAGGCACATGTGCCCTGGACCTTCTACCATGACTTGAACGTTCTTTTCCCAAGCACGTTTTGTCAAAAGACCGAGCTCAATCAATTCAGAAACTTGCGCTGCATCAGTTGCGTCATGGGTAGATCCTGGACGCAATGCATCACCAAGACTAATGGTAACGTCGTATTTATAAAGCAAATCTAATAATCTATCATAGTGTTCATAGAATGGGTTTTCATTGCCAGTCATTTCCATCCAAGCAAACAATAAGCTCCCACCACGAGATACAATATTGGTTAGACGACCAGCTTCCTTAAATGCAGAAACTGCTCTGCGGTTGATCCCAGCATGAATAGTCATGAAGTCGACCCCTTGTTGCGCATGGTATTCTACCACTTCAAAGAAGTCATCTACAGTAATATCCATCAATTCTTTTTCTAAATAACCAATGGCATCATACATAGGTACAGTCCCAATCATAGCAGGAGATTCTTCTATTAATTTTTTACGGAACTCTACAGTTTTACCATAGTTAGATAAGTCCATGATTGCATGTGCACCAAATTGAAGAGCGGTACGTACTTTTTCCATTTCTTCTGTATAATCATGCGCATCACCACTTACGCCAAGATTTACATTGATTTTAGTGCAGAGACCTTCACCAATCCCTTCAGCAGATAAAGATTTGTGATTTACGTTCGCTGGGATACAAATAGTCCCCTTTGCCACTCTTTCACGTAAAACCTCTACATCCATTTTTTCTTTTTTAGCAACAACTTCCATTTCTGGTGTAACAACACCTTGGCGTGCTGCTTCCATTTGAGTACAGTATGACAACACTATACACTCCCTTCTTTTCTCCCTAGAATTTAATTAATGTGTACAAAAAAAGTGCCTATTCAGAAGAATAGGCACGCTTTTTTATCTCATTCCCTACGTTGGCATTACCCACATCAGGTACGGTCGAAGCACATTGCTCCCTCTCAGCCTGCCTAACAAGCTCCCGAACTATTTAATTACATGGTTATTTTATCAATAAGTTAATGTCATGTCAACTTATTTATACCCTAAGTTTTTTTTATGTCGTAATATGAGTTGACGAACCACTAAAAGAAACAAGCTTGGAAGAAGTGCAATCCCCCAAAGAAAGAGCACTTCAAAGATAGAGTGATCAAACAGGCCTTGTTTCAAGACATAGAAAAAAGAAAGAATAAACAAAAGCATTGGAATGGTCAATTGAATCTTCTTCGATTCAAAATGAAGGGTTAAATAAATCTGTACAGATACGACCAAGAAAAATACGACAAGAAGCAAAAATTGGTCAAAATTCAGTATCCCAGTGTGCATTTTGTCACCACGCAACGCTTCCTTGTGCCAAAAGCTTACTTGCTATATTCCTTAGCAGCACCAATAAATCCTTTAAAAATGCTTTGCGGACGGTTTGGGCGAGATAGGAATTCTGGATGGAATTGACTTGCCACAAAGAATGGATGATTTGGTAATTCAATGATTTCAACCAAACGTCCATCTGGAGAAAGGCCTGAGAACACCATCCCCTTATTCATGAAAATTTCACGGAAATCATTATTAAATTCATAACGATGGCGATGACGTTCTGAAACATGATCTTCCCCATACAATGCTTTAGCAACTGTATTGGCTTGCAAATGACATGGATAAAGACCAAGACGTTGTGTACCGCCCATATCCTCAACATCTTCTTGTTCCGCCATTAAGTCAATAATATTGTGTGGGGTTTGTTTGTCAAATTCTGCTGAATTGGCATCTTCCCATCCAATCACATGACGAGCAAATTCGATTGCTGCCAATTGCATCCCAAGACAAATGCCCATAAATGGAATTTCTTTTTCACGTGCATATTGAATCGCTAAAATTTTACCTTCAATACCACGTTCACCAAAGCCACCAGGTACCAAAATCCCGTCTGCCTTTTGTAAGAAGGATGCAACATTTTCTTTTGTCACTTCTTCTGCATCAATCCAATCGATTTTGACATCTACATCATGATGGAAACCAGCATGACTTAAAGATTCTACAACGGATAGATAGGCATCGTGAAGTTGAACATATTTACCAACTAAAGCAATATGAACAGTCTTATCAATTTTTCCAATGCGAGCTACGAGGTCAGACCAAGCCGTCATATCAGATGGTTTATTATCAATTTTTAATTTGCGGCAGACGATATCGTCCATTTTTTGTGCTTGTAGGTTTAGTGGAATTTGATAAAGAACATCGACATCTCTAGATTCAATCACTGCTTCCTTTTCGACATCACAGAAAAGTGCCAATTTATCTTTCATGCCTTGAGACATCGGTTTTTCGGTTCTAACCACTAAAATATCTGGTTGAATCCCCAATCCTCGCAATTCTTTCACACTATGTTGAGTTGGTTTTGTTTTCATTTCGCTTGCTGCACGCAAATAAGGAACGAGTGTCGTGTGAATATAAAGAACGTTATCTGCACCCACATCCCCCTTCATTTGGCGGATGGCTTCGATAAATGGTGTAGATTCAATATCCCCTACTGTTCCCCCAACTTCAGTAATAACAATTTCTGCATCAGAGGTTTCCCCAGCACGACGAATTTTTTCCTTGAGCATATCAGTAATATGAGGAATGACCTGTACGGTTGCACCTAAATAATCACCACGACGTTCTTTGCGGATGACTTCGGAATAGATTTTCCCTGTTGTTACGTTAGAGTATTTGTTGAGATTGATATCAATAAATCTTTCGTAATGCCCCAAATCCAAATCTGTTTCACTACCATCATCAGTAACAAAAACTTCACCATGTTGATATGGACTCATTGTTCCTGGATCCACATTGATGTACGGGTCAAATTTTTGAATGGTAATCTTAAACCCTTTATTTTTGAGTAGACGTCCAAGAGAAGCTGCCACAATCCCTTTACCAATTGATGATACTACGCCACCAGTTACAAAAATATACTTAGTCATACAGTTCCTCCTCGATTAAATAACAAAAAAGTCCCTATTCAAAATAGAATAGGGACGAAAATACTTTATTGTGACCCCCGCATAGAGAGTGCCCTATAAAATAATACTTGTATTTTAGTTCTACGTCAAGCAGAAATTCTTTAATCTACCACTAAAAAATCCATAGCAAAACAAACCGGTTTGCCATTTTTATATCCCCAATACGCTGGATAAGTGCCTTTTTCAGTCCCTGCCACAACAGTGATGAGGTTGACTTCAATATTTGGCAAGATGGTATTGGCGACACCACCATTTGCAAAGTAGGTAGCACCAATTTGTTTTTCTATATCTGCTAAAACCTCTGCAGATTCCTCTACATGTTCTAGCAACCATGCCACTGTTTGTTCCGCACAAATAGCAACATTATAGCTTTCTGTTGTAATGCCATAAAAGCCATCTTTTGGAATTTCACTGGCTTCTACATAAGGAGGCAGACACATTTGCCATTCGTCAGGCACTTGCTCTTCATCAAATTGGATTAAAACCCCAGCCACTTTGATTTCGTCTTCTGGTTGAACATGCGCTGAAATAATGTGAACAGGGTATTTACCATTCGGAATGTCTTCTGAAATGGCAATACCATAATTGATAGCATAAGGGTCGGCCAATACCATACGACCTTTGGTGACTACTAGAACACCAATTGGCTCTTTAACAATAAAAGTGGTATCGGTTGTTCCTTCAAAGTGCATTTTATTTGTTAGCATATGGTCCAAAAATTTTTGATTGATATACATAGATAATCCTTCCATAAAAAAACGATGCACGCCTAAGCATGCATCGTATGAAGTTTCATTTTACAATAAAATTACAATAGCAAAGGTAATAACCATGAACAATAAAGAGAAAACTGCAGATGCTTTTCCTAATTGATCATCAATACCTTTTTTGCCTAAAAATGTTTCTGCACCGCCACTGATTGAACCAGATAAGCCAGCGCTACGTCCGGACTGCAGTAAGACTGTAGCAATAACACCTAGACAGCAGATAATTTGTACAACTCGCAAAACTGTTAATAACACGCGACAACCTCCTTTAATCCGAAACTTGGCAGAGATAAACCTACCACTAAAAAATCATAGCATATAGCTAATTAAAGTTCAAGAATTATTTTAAATTGTAAAAACCATCTTTACCACGATAGATTGCACGTGCGCCCAATTCTTCTTCAATACGAAGCAATTGATTGTATTTTGCGACACGGTCTGTACGGGATGGCGCCCCTGTTTTAATTTGACCAGCATTGGTTGCAACAGCAATATCAGCAATGGTCACGTCTTCTGTTTCACCAGAGCGATGTGATACAACAGCTGTATATCCAGCTTCTTTTGCCATTTCAATGGCTTCCAGGGTTTCGGTCAAGGTACCAATTTGGTTTACCTTAATCAAAATACTGTTAGCGGTGTCATTGTCAATACCACGAATCAAACGGCGAGTATTGGTTACAAAGAGGTCGTCCCCAACCAATTGAACACGGTTACCGATTCTCTCGGTCATTTCTTTCCAACCATCCCAATCGTCTTCAAAAAGACCATCTTCAATAGAAATAATTGGATATTTATTTACCATTGCTTCATAGAAATCAACCATTTGACTTGCAGTACGGTCAACGCCTTCCCCTTCTAAATGATAAATACCATCTTTATAAAGTTCAGAAGATGCCACATCAATTGCAAGATAAATGTCTTCGCCAGCTTTATAATTTGCGCGTTCAATGGCTTCCACAATCACTTGGAAAGCTTCTTCATTAGAAGCAAGGTTTGGCGCAAAGCCACCTTCATCCCCTACTGCTGTATTATAGCCTTTTTCTTTTAATACCGCTTTTAAACTATGGAATACTTCTGTGCCCATACGAAGCGCTTCTTTAAAAGAAGGCGCACCAAGTGGCATGACCATAAATTCTTGAATATCGACATTGTTGTCTGCGTGTTTCCCACCATTAAGGATATTCATCATTGGTGCTGGCAATACTTTACTATTCGCCCCACCAATATAGCGATAGAGTGGTAGACCAGCCACTTCTGCAGCAGCCTTTGCACATGCCATGGAAACCCCTAAAATAGCATTCGCACCAAATTTTCCTTTGTTTTCAGTGCCATCAAGGCGAATCAATTCCGCATCAATCGCTGTTTGATCGCTCACATCCCAACCAATGAGTGCTGGCGCAATTTCTTCATTAACGAAACGCACAGCAGTTTGTACACCTTTGCCGAGATAGCGACTTTTATCGCCATCGCGCAATTCAACGGCTTCAAAAGCACCAGTAGAAGCACCAGATGGTACTGCTGCACGGCCCATGTCACCATAATCTGTAATAACATCTACTTCAACAGTTGGATTACCTCTGGAGTCTAAAATTTCACGCGCCACAATTTTTTCGATTTTTGTCATTGTTTTTTTCTCCTTTAGTTCATTAAGAGTGACGTTCCTGTCATCTCTTCTGGTTGTTCTATTTCCATCAACGCAAGCACCGTTGGTGCCACGTCTGAAAGCTTACCATCTTTTAATAAACGTTCATCCCCTACCAATATCAGTGGAACAGGATTGGTCGTATGGGAAGTGAACGGTGAGCCATCTTCATTTGCCATTTTTTCACAATTGCCATGGTCCGCACAAATTAAAAGCTTTCCATCAACTTTTTGAATGGCCTCATGAATGGCTTCAACGGCTTTGTCGACTGTTTCAACGGCTTCAATCGCAGCCTTTAAAAAGCCTGTATGTCCAACCATGTCTGGATTCGCAAAATTAACCAAAATAAAATCAAATGCTTCACTTTCGATGCCTTTGACCACCGTATCACAAACGGCAGCAGCACTCATACTTGGCTGTAAATCGTAGGTTGCCACCTTTGGCGAAGGAATGAGCACTCTTTCTTCACCATTATTTGCAGCCTCTACCCCTCCATTAAAAAATGAAGTGACGTGAGCATATTTTTCAGTTTCTGCAGTCCGAAGTTGTTTCTTCCCTTTTTTAGACAACCATTCCCCGAGCGTATTTTCTAAAACCAATGGTGGATATGCCACATCCAGCCATTCATTCAAGGCAACATCATATTCCGTCATACTGATAAAGTGTGCTTGTTTGAAGTCTCTTTTATCAAAGCCCACAAAGGTTGAATCGACAAAAGCACGTGTTAATTGTTTTGCTCGATCCGCACGGAAGTTATAGAAAATAATGCCATCATCATTTTTAATATGACCATTGACACCTTCTATTACCATCGGTTCGATAAATTCATCTGTCACGCCTTGTGCATAAGAGGTTCTCACCGCTTGTACTGGATCGCCCACAAGCTGTCCTTCGCCATCAACCATCGCACGCCAAGCACGCTCTACACGTTCCCAACGTTTGTCTCTGTCCATGGCATAATAGCGTCCAGAAACAGTGGCAATTTGACCCACACCGATGGCTTTGCACTCTTCTTCCAATTGTGCAAGATACTCGACACCAGAAGTTGGGGATACATCACGACCATCCATAAAAGCGTGTACATAAACATCTTTTAATCCACATTTTTTAGCTAATTTCAGTAACGCATACAAATGATTCTGATGAGAATGAACACCCCCATCAGACAACAATCCCATTAAATGTAGGTCATGGTTTGTTTCTTTTAAATTGTTCATTAATGCCAGAAATAAACCATTTTCTTCAAAAGCACCACTACGAATATCTCGATCAATACGCAGCAAATCTTGATAAACAATGCGACCCGCCCCTAAATTAAGATGGCCAACCTCGGAGTTCCCTTGTTGTCCATCTGGCAAGCCTACAGCTTCCCCACTACAAGACAATTTAGCATGCGAACAGGTTGCAAAAAGTTTGTCTAATGCTGGAGTATGTGCTTGACAAGCTGCATTATTTTCACACTCAGGATTAATGCCCCATCCATCTAATATCATTAAAACTACTGGTTTATTCACCCTGCGCACTTCCTTCTTTAATGAGGGCATAGAAGCTCTCCACTTTCAAACTCGCACCACCAACAAGTCCACCATCAATATCTGGACACAGCATCAGGGCACCAATATTTTCTGCCTTAGCAGAACCACCATACAACATACGGGCACGCTGGGCACGTTCTTCACCAATTAACTGAACCAA
The DNA here is from genome assembly GCA_947254645.1 of uncultured Peptococcaceae bacterium. Taxonomy (GTDB): domain Bacteria; phylum Bacillota; class Peptococcia; order Peptococcales; family Peptococcaceae; genus UMGS1590. Next base: position 31,003 of record CAMYDW010000008.1, read on the forward strand.
ATATTGACGTAAGGCGCCAATCATATCTTGAGCATCCTCTGTCGTGGCTGTTTTTCCTGTGCCAATCGCCCAGATTGGTTCATAAGCAACAATGATATCTTCTGGCAAGGTTGTTGATTCTACATCACCAAAAACAGCATCTAATTGCTTCTTGCACCAATTTTGAGCGTCGCCTTTTTCACGGGTTTCTAAACTTTCACCAATGCATAACACTGGGGTTAATCCATTTTTTACACAAAAATGATATTTTTCAGCAATAAATGCATCACTTTCACCTAGAATGTCACGGCGTTCACTGTGTCCAACCAAAACATATTTGACACCACATTCTTTCAGCATGTCAGCTGAAATTTCACCTGTAAAAGCGCCTTTTTCTGCTGGATAGATATTTTCTGCACCAATCCCAAATTGTTTTTGCTCAGATAGAATCGCCAAATTAGTAAAAGGTGCGCAAATGACAACATCTGCACTTTCTGGCAAATGATACGCAGAAAAAGCATTCACAAATTCTTTCGCCTCTGCCATTGTCTTGTTCATTTTCCAATTTGCCATAAATAATGGACGTCTATTCATTTTAGTCCTCCCGTTCATCAATAACAGCAAGACCTGGAAGCACTTTCCCTTCCATAAGCTCTAAGGATGCGCCACCACCTGTAGATACATGACTAATTTTATCTACAAGTCCTGCTTTTGTCACAGCAGCCACGGAATCGCCACCGCCGACAATAGAGAAAGCATCTGAGTTTGCTACAGCTTGTGCCAAAGCATTGGTTCCAACTGCAAATGCATCCATTTCAAAAACGCCCATAGGGCCATTCCAAACAATTGTTTTTGCACCATCAATGGCTTTGCTATATATTTCAATAGTCTTGCTACCAATATCCAAGGCCATCCAGCCATCATCAATAGCATCTACATTGACCACCTTGGCAGTTTCTGGTGCATCAAAAGCAGCCGCAATGGATACATCAACTGGTAATAATAATTCAGTGCCTTTTGCTTCTGCTTTTTCAAGAATTTCTTTGGCGATATCAATACGATCTTCTTCAACCAAAGATTTTTTCATATCATACCCTTGAGCAGCCAAGAAAGTATTTGCCATCCCACCACCAATAATGATGGTTTTTGCTTTGCCAATCAAATAGCTGACAACACCAATCTTATCTGAAATTTTTGCACCACCAATAATTGCAACAAAAGGTTGCGTTGGTCGGATGATTGCTGCTGCCATCGCTGAAATTTCTTCTTTAATTAAATATCCTGCAACAGTAGGTAAATAAGTGCCAATACCTGCTGTAGAGCAATGGGCACGATGACAAGTGCCAAAAGCATCATTTACAAATACCTCTCCTAAAGAGGCCAATGCTTTCGCAAAACCAATTTCATTTTTTTCTTCTTCTTCGTAAAAACGTACGTTTTCTAAAAGAACAACATCCCCATCTTTCATGGCATGAATGGCTTCTTTTACTGTATCGCCAATACAATCATCAAGTTTTAAAACTGGTTTTTTGAGCAGTTCTGCAAGGCGTTCTGCGACTTCATTCAGGCGCATTGATTCAACAACCTTGCCCTTTGGACGCCCTAAGTGACTCATTAAAATCACCTTTGCATGATGGTCCATTAAATATTGAATCGTCGGAAGTGCTGCACGAATACGCGCATCATTTGTGATTGCACCTGTTTCCTTATCTCTTGGTACATTAAAATCCACGCGCACTAAGACACGTTTACCACTTACATCAATATCTTCAACTGTTTTTTTACCCATGTCTATCCTCCCAATAATGAAATGATAGCTTTATTATAGAACAATAAGATGCATAAATCTAGGATTATGCGTATAATTCTTAGTGTGGATAAATAGAAAAAACTGCCTGCATATACACAGGCAGTTTTTTTCTATTTATTTTAGAAGCATGCTCATTAATTGATGGCCTTCTTCTACTTTTAATCCAGTAGCAGCAGCATGATTTTCATCATAAGCCTCTGCATGTGGTCCAACTTCTTTTTCTTTACGATAGATGACAAAAGGAATCGGATCTGATGTATGGGTACGTTTCACAATTGGTGTCGCATGATCTGGCACCAACAAAATATGATACATCTCATTACGCTCATCCAAGGCTTTCATAAGTGGTTTCAGAGCCAATTCATCAAGACGCTCAATAGAAAGAATCTTTTCTTGCACATTTCCCTGATGCCCACATTCATCTGGTCCTTCAAAATGGATATAGACAAAATCATTTTCTTCAAGAATATCAAGAGCAGCATCGATTTTACCTTGATAATTGGTATTTAAAGTCCCTGTCGCCCCTTCCACATCTGGAGCCAACAAGCCTGCGCTTAAGCCAATACCTTTCAATAAATCCACTGCACTAACAACACCGCCATTTAAATGATAGCGTTCTTCAAAGCGTTCCAGCTTCGGACGGGTGCCTTCTCCCCAAAACCAGCAGCAGTTGGCAGGGTTTAGCCCTTTCTCTTTGCGAGCAATATTAATCGGATGATTTTCCAAGTAGGCTCTAGAAGCCTGCATCCAATCTTTCAATAAGTCTGCATTCTCCCCTTGTGGTAAATGTTCTTTAATTTTTTTGCCTGTCACATCATGGGGTGGTGTAAGAATCGCACCTGTTTTGCCATCACGAATCACTAAGCAGTGTCTGTAAGAAACCCCTGCGTGTAATTCGGCCCCTTTCCAATCTAAATGCTTCACTAAATCTTCAACAAGGATACGCGCTTCTTCTGTGGTAATTTCGCCAGAAGAATGGTCTAAAATAGTAGCATCATTAATATCCGCTGCATCATCTAATGTCACTAAGTTACAACGATAGGTCACATCATTGGCATCCAATGGAATGCCCATACTCACTGCTTCCAAAGGAGAGCGCCCTGTATAACAAGCCTTTGCATCAAATCCCATTACCGCCAGATTGGCGACATCTGAACCTGGTGCCATACCTGCAGGAACGGTTTGTACCAAACCGACTTCGCCTAATTGTGCTAATTTATCAAAAGTTGGGGTGTTTGCCACTTCCAACGGTGTTTTATTATTTAATTCTGGTACAGGGTAATCAGCCATACCATCTCCGAGTAAAACAATGTATTTCATAAAAGGTCACCTCTCTATTCTTTCTTCAAGAGACATATTAGCACAACAACTATCCACGTTTGAGAGACATATTGTTTTTTCTTCATCAATATTTCTTATTTATGTCAATTTCATTTCCAATTTTCCATAAAATAATCTATTTCTCCTTTCAGCCAAGCACCACTGTATGCTGCCATCATAAACACTTTGTATCTTCTTTTGGATTCATTTACAATACATGTAATGCCAAAAGCCTATCCGTGAAGACTGGAGGAAAAACTATGTCTCTATTGTTTAGCGTTTTACTCAATCTATGCTTATCTAGTTTTGTTGCCTGCCTGTCTGAGAGACGGTGCACAAACGACTCTCTTTTGACGCGTTCACATTGCCAATCCTGTCAACAGACTCTTCCATGGCATCAGCTTATTCCAATAGTGAGTTATTTATTCGAAAAAGGACATTGTCGATACTGTAGAGCGCCAATTCCTAGAACACTCTTTATCACAGAATGTATTGGTTTAGCAAACGGGATATGCATCGGCCATTGCTTTGTTGCTTCATCTGACATGCTACTCTATAGTCTTATCGCAAACATCCTTCTACTTTTATCCTTGGATGATTATCGTAGTCAATCTATCCACAACATCGATTTATGGCTATTGGCAGCCCTGATAGGAATCGATGTCTTTTTCTCATCTTCTTTTATCACATTCCACCTTTTAGGTGCAGTGATTATTAGCCTTCCTTTACTTCTGCTTTATTTTTTCTATCCATCGCACCTAGGAAGCGGCGATATCTACTTTCTCGCCATTACAGGTTTTTGGTTAGGCTTATTTTACATCCCTTACGCTTTTGCTGCTGGCATTTTTCTCTCGCTCGTTTATGCAATTTATTTACTAAAAACGCAGAAGGCAACTCGTCACACACCTATTCCAATGATTCCATTTTTGGCAACAGGTGTATGGATTATTTTTATTTTTCTTGAATATCTGTAATTATAGTAGTATGATATGTCAAAAGTAGCTTCCTTGCTTTTAATGTTCTTATCAGCGACAAGCAGCAGAGAATATGCTATACTATTGCCATATTATTTATAGGAGCGTGTTTCTATGAGACCCACTAAAGTATCACTTATCAAAAAGGTGTGTCAGGACTTTGAATTATTTGAATATGAAGTGGTAAATATTCTGTCAGACGACGCCTTACGCCAACAGGTCTCAGACCACAGCAATGCTGTCATCTATAGCATTGCCAACGCCAATCAGGTTGATGCCAAGCTCTTCCTCACTTCACATCAATTTACCAATGTCGTTGGCACTGATATCTATATTTACATTGGCACCTCAAAAGGGCAACAAGCCTACGAAATGCTCTTAAATGAGTTGTCTGAGGTGCGCCGATTAGATGAAAAAATCATCTCTTTTATTAAAGAAGAACAGCAAGAAGATATCCTCGAATTTATGATTACCGATTTCGACAATATAAGCGATCGCTTCGAAACATTTTTGCAAGAAGACGCTGAACAAGCATCCAAAAAATTGATTTACATCATGCTCACCGAAAGCCACATCAACAAAGGCATCGGCGATGCATTGATCAAGCTTCATTTTCAGTCTGTTTTTGATAGCCATATTTTCATCTATACTGGTAACAGTGTTGGCGAACAAATATTTTTACGACTTGCAAAAGAAAGCTTTGCTCCACATATTTAAAATAAAAAAAGAACTTTGCCTGAGGCAAAGTTCTTTTTTTATTTTATTATTATTTTCTTCCAGGATATGCTTCCAAGGCTTTTTCAAGACAAACCATTGCTTTTGCCAATTCATCTGTATTGAGAATATATGCAATACGCGCTTCATCGACGCCTTGTCCTTTTCTAGCATAAAAACTTTCTAGCGGAGCCATCATAACGGTTTCACTATTATATTCAAATTCTTTTAGCATCCAGATAATGAATTTTTCAGCATCATCTACTGGTAATTTTACAGAAACATAGAATGCGCCTTGTGGCTTACCACAGGTAACACCAGGCATTTTATTCAACGCTTCATAGACCACGTCACGGCGTGCCTTGTATTCATCATTGACTTCTTTGAAGTAAGAAACTGGTGTGTCATACAGTGCAGTGGCACCAATCATGTCCAGTGTTGGCACACACAAGCGGCCTTGACACAACTTCATGACGCCTGCAATAAAATCTTTGTTTTTACTTGCCAAGGAACCAATACGCGCCCCGCATGCGCTGTAACGTTTAGATACAGAGTCTACAATGATAACACGGTCTGCCACTTCAGGGAAACTTGCCAAGCTGGTAAATTCGCCATCATAAACAAATTCGCGATATACTTCATCACCAATAATAAAGAGATCTTTTTCTAAAGCCACATCAACAACCATTTGCAATTCTTCTTTGGTATACACAACCCCTGTTGGGTTACTTGGGTTTGTCAAAACAATCGCACGTACTTTGTCGCTGATATTTGCTTTAAAAGTTTCTTTATCCGGTAAACGGTAGCCATTATCTGCAGAGGTTAAAATCCCCTCTACTTCTACATTGACAGAGGCTGCAAAGCCATTGTAGTTTGTGTAAAATGGCTCGATAACAGTAATAGCATCCCCTGGATCACAAAGTGCAATAATAGCAAAAAGCAATGCTTCACTGCCACCATTAGTAATCAAAATATCTTCAGGATTAAAATCCATATTATTTGTTTTATAGTACTTACTAATTGCTTCAATCAAAGCTTTGTCGCCTTGAGAATCAGCATATGCAAGCACCTCTTGTCTAAAGCCTTGAACCGCTTCAAAAAATCCTGCCGGTGTTTTGATATCTGGTTGACCAATATTTAACGGGTACACCTTTTTTCCTGCAGCGCGTGCTTGTGCTGCGTATGGCACTAATTTTCTGATTGGTGATGATTGCATACCATTAATACGTTCTGATAATTTCATAGTCCTCGCTCCGTTTCTTTTAATCTCCGTTAATATAGATTAACTTCTCTTCCACGGGTAGTTTATCATATTTACAGAAAATTTGCTAATTTCCAAATCTTCTTTACAATACATCAATTACCTAACTTGCCCCTCTTCAAATATATATATTTTTTTCAATTATATTTTTTGAACCGCTATTTATTAGTTCTTTCGAAACACTTGTTGCTTGCGACAATTCCTCAAATCCTATATCTTTTTGAATAACTTTTTCTATTTTATTGGAATTTTTTATTGCTCTAAAAGAACTTTTATATGTCATATTCATGGGCCAAATTCTCGAATTTGGTCAATTCACTTTGGAAGGCCAATTCGACTCTTCCAGTAGGGCCATTTCTATGCTTCGCAATAATAATATCTGCAATACCTTGACGCTCCGTATTTGGATCGTAATATTCTTCACGATGAATAAATAAGACAATGTCCGCATCCTGTTCCAGAGAACCAGATTCTCTCAAATGACTCAACTGCGGAATTTTATCTTTGGTTTGTTCTACGGTACGACTCAACTGTGATAATGCAATAATTGGTACCTTCAGCTCTCTGGCCAACGCTTTGAGAGAACGAGATATTTCAGACACCTCTTGTTGTCGGTTTTCACTATGACCAGAACCGCCCATTAGTTGCAGGTAGTCTAGGACAATAAGTCCCAAATTATCTTCTTTGGCTTGTAATCGTCGTGCTTTGGCACGTAATTCACGCACAGTAATCGCTGGTGTATCATCAATATAAATGGGTGCTTCACTTAACGGCGTGATTTTTTGCAAAAACGGTCCCCAATCTTCGGGATTGATTTGTCCTGTGCTCAAGCGTCGTTGATCAATACGTGCTGCAGAGGACAACATTCTGTTGACAAGCTGTTCTTTGCTCATTTCCAAACTAAATACAGCCACACTGATTCCATGGTCAACCGCTGCATTGGCTGCAATATTCAAACAAAAAGCCGTTTTCCCCATTGCCGGTCGGGCAGCAAGAATCACCAAATCAGAGCGTTGCCAACCACCTGTCATACGATCTAAATCAATAAACCCAGAAGGAATCCCTGTGACTTCACCTTCCATTTTAGATTTTTCGTCTAAATCACGCAATGTATCTGATACCACATGATAAATTTTTACCAATTCGTTGCGCTGGCGCTGTTTTGAAATGTCCAGCATCCATCTTTCGGCATCATCTAAAATAGATTCCACAGGTTCTGAATTTTCCAGAGAGCGACTACGTACACGCTCTGAAATCTTGATCAGTTCACGCAATACAGCTTTTTCACGAACAATTTTAACATACTGTTCAAGATTATAGATGCTCCCATGGGCATCAGCAATGCGCCCTATTGCAACATATCCGCCCACTTTCTCAAGAAGGTTTTCTTTTTCTAGCTTGTCTGCAACAGAAATAATATCAACATTTTGCTTATTTTCATCAAGCTCAACAATTGCTCTAAAAAAGATGGCATTTTCCGGCTTATAAAAATCGCTTTCATTGATCAGTTGTACCGCTTCATGAATGGCATCCTTATCCTTAAACATCACTGCAATAATAGCAGCCTCTGCTTGCTCAGCATATGGAATTTGATTTTCTAAGAAATGTTCTGACACGTTATTTCCTCCTTAGAGATTGTGCTAACAGTATACCATATTTCTTCAGCCTCGCTCTTTTTAATGCAAAAATGTTTTTTATAGTCTACTTTTTAAATGTAAAAATAGTTAATTTGTGATAAAATTAAAGGTAACAATTTAGAGGAGGAAGATGTATGCAATTCTCATTTTTACATAACAATATTAATGTCACCAATCTCGAAGAGAGCATGGCATTTTATGAAGCAACCCTTGGTTTGAAAGAGGTGCGCCGCAAGGAAGCAGAAGATGGAAGTTTTATCATTGTCTATCTTGGAGACGGTGTGAGCAAACATCAACTTGAACTTACTTGGTTAAAAGACCATCCACAACCATATAATCTAGGTGAAAATGAATTCCACCTAGCCCTTGAGGTTGATGATTTTGCACAAGCATATGCACTTCATAAAATGCTTGGTTGCATTATTTTTGAAAATCCTGCAATGGGCATCTATTTCATTGCCGATCCTGACAACTACTGGATTGAAATCCTACCAACTAATCACCAATAATTTTTTTCATATATCACCCATTTGAAAGGAGCTTATTATGGCATTTATTTACGATGAACCATCCCATACATTTAGTGAATATCTTTTGATTCCTGGATATACTGCAGCAAACTGCATTCCCAAAAATGTTGATTTAAAAACCCCACTGGTAAAATTTAAAAAAGGTGAAAAGCCACCTATTTCTTTAAATATTCCAATGACCTCCGCTGTCATGCAAGCTGTTTCAAATGATACTTTGGCAATTGCATTGGCGCGTGAAGGTGGTATTTCTTTCATTTATGGCTCTCAATCCATAGAGAACCAAGCGGCAATGGTTCGTCGTGTAAAGAACTATAAAGCTGGTTTTGTTATTTCTGATGCCAACTTACGCCCTGAAAATACCTTGGCTGAAGTTCTTGCATTACGCGACAAAACTGGTCACTCCACTATGGCTGTCACAGACGATGGGTCTCCAAATGGTAAATTGCTTGGCCTCGTTACCAGTCGTGATTACCGCTTAACCAGAACACCGCGCGATGCAAAAGTAGCAGACTTTATGACACCATTTGATCAACTTATTGTTGGCGGCGAAGATACCACTTTACCAGAAGCCAACGACATGATTTGGGACAATAAGTTAAATCAATTGCCAATCATTGATAAAAACCAACATCTTCTTTATATCATTTTCCGTAAAGACTATGATTCTAGCAAAGAAAATCCATTTGAATTATTGGATGATGTTTCAAAACGTTATATGGTTGGTGCTGGTATTAATACACGTGACTACGAAGAACGTGTGCCTGCATTGGTGGACGCTGGTGTGGATGTCATGACCATCGACTCCTCCGAAGGCTATAGCGAATGGCAAAAAATCACCATTGAATGGATTCGTCAGAAATATGGCGATACTGTTAAAGTCGGTGCAGGCAATGTTGTTGACGCAGAAGGCTTCCGTTTCTTAGCTGATGCTGGTGCAGACTTTGTTAAAATTGGTATCGGTGGCGGTTCTATTTGTATCACTCGTGAGCAAAAAGGGATTGGTCGCGGACAAGCAACTGCTGTTATTGAAGTTGCAAAAGCACGTGACGAATACTATGAAGAAACAGGTGTTTATATTCCTCTCTGCTCCGATGGTGGGATTGTATATGACTATCATATGACTTTAGCCCTTGCTATGGGTGCAGATTTCATCATGCTTGGCCGTTACTTTGCACGTTTTGATGAAAGCCCATCTAACAAAGTACGCATTGGTAACAGCATCATGAAGGAATACTGGGGCGAAGGCTCTGCACGCGCTCGCAACTGGCAACGCTATGATATGGGTGGCGACAATAAGCTCTCTTTTGAAGAAGGGGTTGACTCCTATGTGCCTTACGCTGGGCGCTTGAAAGACAACCTTCAGTTATCTCTTAGTAAAATTCGTTCCACCATGTGTAACTGTGGTGTAATGACTATTAAGGAGCTCCAACGAGATTCTCGCTTAACCCTCGTTTCTGCAACGTCTATTGTTGAAGGCGGCGCACACGATGTTGTACTCAAGAACTCTGATATGGACGGTTCAAACCACGTTTAAATCGTATATAAAAAAATCCACTCCGATCTGGAGTGGATTTTTTTATATACGCCATGTGCGAGGAGAAAAAAGCAGAATAAGAGGAATCAATTCCAAGCGACCAGCAATCATCCCAAAAGATAAAACGATTTTTGAAAAATTACTAAAATCTGCAAAGTTCCCCTTTGGTCCTACTGCTGATAAGCCAGGACCGATATTATTAAAAGTAGCTGCTACTGATGAAAATGTTGTTAAGAAGTCTTTATTTTCAAAAGAGATTAACAGTATCAAGCCGGTAAAGGTCGCACAATAGAGAATAAAGTACAAACCGATATCATTTTGTAAGTCACGTGAAAGGGGCTTGTGTTCAAACATTGGCACCGTGACACGTTTTGGATTCACCGCTAAACGGAATTTCATCAAGAGCATTTTCGCCATACAAGTAATACGGCTGATTTTTAAGCCCCCAGCGGTAGAGCCTGCGCAGCCACCGAAAAACATCAATATCAAAATAATCATTTGACTAAAGAGCGGCCATTTTGTGAAATCGACGGTCCCATACCCTGTTGTTGTAATAATTGTGGATACGGTGAAGAAAGCGTCTCTAATACAAGTCATCCATGATGTGTATTGCCCATGAACAGAGAGAATCAATGCACCAGCAGCGAGCAACACAATGCCGAGGAACCAATGCAATTCTTCACTTTTAAGCATATTCTTCCAACGTCCATGTAGTGCAAAAAAATACAAGTTGAAGTTAATCCCAAAAATCAGCATCGCAATCGCTAATATCCATTCAATAAGTGGTGATTGGAAATGGCCAACAGAGGCATTATAATCACTGAACCCACCTGTGCCGGCAGCACCAAAAGCGTGAATAAAGGCGTCAAAAAGCGACATCCCTGACAACAATAGACAAACAACGACAATCGCTGTCATGCTTGCATATATTTTATAAAACACCCTTGCAACTTCACTCATATGTGAAACAACTTTGTCAAAGGTAGGCCCTGGCATTTCTGCCTTCATCATATGAATGGCTTCTCCATTGGTCCCTGGCATCACCGCCAGTGCAAAAACCAAGACACCCATCCCGCCGATAAAGTGAGTAAAGCTTCGCCAAAACAACATGGAATGTGGCAAGGCTTCTACATCATTTAATATACTAGATCCTGTCGTTGTAAATCCTGATGCACTTTCAAAAAAGGCATCAAATAAAGACGGAATGGACCCGGAAATAAAAAATGGAATAGCACCAAAGAACGTCAGCAAAAGCCAACTCATGCTGGTAATCATGATGCCTTCACGCACATATATTTTTTTATTTTTAGGTTTTTTAAAACATAGCAACCCGCCACAGATAAAAGTGAGAGCGATAACCCCACCCCAGGATAGCAAGATATGATTTTCTTCATGATAGAGAAGGCCAACGATAAAAGGCAAAATCATCAAGCAAGCAACGACCATGAGGATGCGGCCTGATAAATAAAATACCATTCGACGATTCATGTCCTCACCTCTACTTTAGAATATCATCAATGCCACGAAGAGAATGTTCGGTGGTCACAACCACTAAATGATCACCTTTTTGCAGCATATCCTGACCATTAGGAGAAATAACTTTTTTGCCACGTACAATAGCCGCAATAACCAAATTATCTCTTAGGGACATTTCAGATATACGTTGATTGACGATTTTAGCATTTTCATCTACGTAGAATTCTAAGGATTCTACTTGGTTATGCGCCATACGATATAATTCCTCTACATTCGTTCCCCTTACATCTGCAACAGAACGAACCAGACGAAGAATAATGTCAGCGATAATATTTTTAGGGGTAATAAAAGACTGTAACGCGCCTGTTTCTAAAATGCCTAACAATTGTGTGCGATTGACTTTGGCGATTGATTTTGCAACGCCCATTTTGTTGGCAAAAATAGCAATCAGAATATTTTCTTCATCAATACCAGTCAATGCCACAAGAGCATCATAATGAGGCATGCCTTCTTCTAGGAGTACCTCATGCACACTGCCATCTGCCAAAGATATTGGCACACTTGGATGTAAAATGGCCAATTTCTCTGCAGCTTCTGCTCGGTTTTCAAGCACTTTCATATATTTACATAGCTTTTCTTTCTCTAGTTGCTCTAGTAAATAATGTGTCAATCGCCCTGCACCAATCAACATAACCGATTGGATTTTTTGTTTAATGGCTGTTTCTTTATTGAAAAATTCAATCAGATGTTCATTGCTGCCTGTTAAATGTAGAATATCCCCTTCTGTAAGAACAAAGTCCCCAAAAGGAATGATGACATGTCCATTTCTCTCAACAATACAAACCAACAAATGACCTGCCACACGCGCCTGAAAATCCTTCAGAGACATGCCACAAAAAGAATGGCCCTTTGGCAAGGTATATTCAACGATATTGACACGCCCTCTGGCAAAGCTTTCGACATTCGCAGCCGATGGAAAGCGTAGCAAATTCATAATATATTTTGCTGATTCACGTTCTGGATTAATCAAAACATCAATCCCAACAGTGCTTCTCATAAATTCTTGATGGCCTGCATATTCCAGGTCTCTTACTCGTGCAATGGTAAACTTTGCACCCATTTTTTTTGCTAAAATACATGAAATGATATTAATTTCATCTTGGTGAGTCACAGCAATAAAAACATCACAATGTTGTACATCGGCTTGAAGCAGACTGTCATAGTCTGCACCATTGCCTACAATGCCTGTGACGTCCATGACATTGACTAAATTATTTAAAATACTTTCTCTTTCTTCAATAAGTACAATATCATTGCCGTCCTCAGCCAAGTCTTGGCAAATGGCACGTCCTACTTTGCCAACTCCTACGATTATTACACGCATGTTGAACTCCTTTAAAATTAGAAATACGATAGAATGCAAGTAGCATACATCTTTTAAATTATTTTTTCAAGTGTTATTTTGAAAGTATGTTCTTCTTTTCAATCACAACAACTTCCTCTGTATGAAAGAGCACATCGTCAATGAGCAAAGAAACTTTCCACTCGCCATACAAGTGAGAAATTGGAATCGCCCAATGGACTATTCTTTCGGGATCTTTCACATAAGATTGAAGCCATTCGCTGCCGAAAGGTTTTCTATTGGCTTGGACAAAAAACTGATGCTTCTCTGTCTCATTTTCTAATAGGAGGACTGTCATTTCTCCTTGAAAAAAAGTGGCTTGAAGATAAAGACGCCCTTCATCCTGCCAAAAAGAAATAGGGAAATCCGCCTCAAGCTTCGTTTCTTCTGTAACAGGCAAGGTGACATCTACTTCAAAGTGCTTTTTCCAGTGCCCATATATTTTTTCTATCTTTTGATTTATGAAAATGGATTCAGGTGACCAAACATAAAAGCTCTTACAGCTGGTATTTACCCTGTAGGCTAATTTCAACTGGCTTTTGTCGTACACAAACAATTGGCTTTCACAGACGATATTGGACATTCTTTCCTTTAGAAAAAATGCTGGAACAGAGGAATCCCCTGCACCAATTCCTCCTAAAAGGTAAAAAGCTTCTCCTCTCTTGGACTCTTTAATGTCATTAAAGATAGGGGAGCACGGACATGCTGGAAACACGTGTTTTTCAATGATTTTTCCAGAATTGATATCAATTCTTTCTAATGTGGCTGGTAGCACCTTATCTTTTTTTCCTTTTGGATAACGATGACCATTAATAAATTGTAGTACATTGGTGTCTTCTTCTAATAGGAAGCCATAGGCTTCTTCAAAAACTCCTCTGTCTATTGGCTGACCAAAATAGTGCGCTGGCAAGCGCTCCTGCCATCCATCGCTATGCCCTAGTATTCTTTTCAGCTTGCCACTAGTGGCATCTAAAATAAGAATGATATTTTGTGCCAGCCCACTCCAATAAAGAGTGTCTGTATTTTCATCATAGACTAATTGACTTCCTTGAAACCAGTCGGTGCCAGATTGTCCTGCAGTGCCATTGATTGGTGGAATCCATTCATGGGCAGAAACTTTATTCAGCATGCAGCCTGTTTTGGGATCAATCCAAATCAAGACATCTCTTGCCGTACCATGATTGGCATTTTGGGTGATGGCAACAATCAGTCCATTGGATAAAAGGACAAAGTCCCCACTGCAACCATCTTCAAATCGGTATTCTCTATAAACTTTTCCAAGAGCATCGATTTCCCATATCGCTGTCCCACTATAGGGTGGTGCCAACTGTCCTGGTGCACCACAAAGAAAATGACCATTGTCTAGGGGCAATAGTTGATGGTTTAATGGCAAGGAACATGTCCAGCACAATTGGCCAAATGCATTGATACCGATTGGTTGGGTTTGGCTGTCTGCTGGCAAAAAGAAAACAATCTCTCCCATCTTCCCTTGTCTACTTGCTTCAAAATCTAGTGGTGATTCAAAGATTGGCGCCGAGATATCAAGATTTACAATACTGCCATCTGAACCCAGCGCACAGACATGTGTTTTTCCTTCTGCAATTAAGCAAGCAATCGGTAAGCGATGGTCTTTTCCTAGCGCAGAGGTATAACGCATAAAGGGTCCTTTTTCGCAATCAGAGAGCGTAATTTGAAAGGACGCTGGTTCATCTGTACGAAAGCAAATCATCGCACTGAGGGGCGCTATACCATAAGGATTACAAATAACCAAAGGATTCTTGGCTGTATACCCTTGTTGTGATAAGCGTTCATCTAGCTTTTTTTGATATTTTTCCTGTTGTTCAAAAATATTGACTAATTTTTTCATGGTTATTATGCTTTTTTCTTTGATTGAATAAGTGCCATCACAGCATTATTAAATCTTTCAAAGGTATGGTTTGCATCTTCTACCGCAATTTCTACCTTTCCAACATGAGCCATTAAATCCTCTGCTTCATGTAATTTATTTTGAAAATCCAACCACAAGAATGGTTCATAGCCACTTGCATCAAATTCCTTCGCCACAGAAACCAATTTTTGAAGCGTCATCAAAACCGACATCAAGGCATGTTCCTCTGTCACATCACCAATGAGCTTCTGAATGGTCCAGGTGCGATTTTTTTCTGTTACCATGCATTTATGTGAAATATAAACCTTATATTTTCGCATCGCTGCCAAAAAGCTATCTAACGCCAAATCATCAATATGCATCAGCATAAAGGCCTCTGTATCAATGGTTTCTAATGGCGTGAATGTTTGCATATCAAGGGCCGAGATGGAATCCAAGCATTCTTCTACTGTTTTATGTATATCTCTTTCACCAATCAAGCCAACAGGCAATCGACAAGCATCTGCTGCCAAAAGTAATTGGCTTTGTTCTTCTTTACTTAATGCTTCTATATGATAAATATAAATCATTATCAACACTCCTTTTGTCCACATCATAACATAAAAAAGTCCCACAACAAATGTGGGACTTTAATTTATTTAGTCTCTTGAGCCGAAAATACCAAAAAGGCGTAAAACATGAATAAGTAAGTTGATAAAATCTAAAAATAGACTTAATACCATCCATGGAATGTCTGCCTCACTGATATAACCTGCACGCATGAGTTGAATATCATAGAGCACATATCCACTAAAGATAAAAATACCACCAGCTGCAATAATAATTTGTAGCATGGTTGCTTGAATAAAGAACCCAACAATACTCAATAAAATTAAACCAATAAGGGCAAAGAATAAAACAGAGCCAAATTGTAAGAAATCACGTGTTGTATACTGTGCATAGGTAGCGAGTCCAAAAAATAGTACAAAGGTCACACCTACAGCAGCCAATACAAGTTGAGCCCCAATGGTTTGTGTATAAGCAAGTAAGAGCGGATAAAGCCCTACACCCTCAAGCGCTGCGAAAGCATATACAAAGCCCATAGAAATTGGAAGCATGGCACCATTTTCTCCGCGCTTTGCCCAGCGTGCAATAAAGGCCACAATAAGCATCCCTAAGCATAAGATTGGCGCTAGAGAAGCCAACGCAGGTGGAATGAATAGTGCGCCAATGACCATGCCCACCACCATTAATAGCAACGCATAAGAAAATTTTGCTAAGACTTTTTGCATGATTGTTTGTTGATTGATTTGAATTGTTTGATCCATTTTTGTCACTCCTTTGAATGGCATTTCTATTATTATACCCTCTTTTGTTAAGCAAGACAATCTACTAAGTTGTTTTTAAATATAATAAGAAAGACGCCTGGCCATATGCCTATGCCAGACGTCTTTTTCAATCAATTAGTCTTCGTCGATGATGTTTGTTGCTTCGATTTCATCCTCTGTCATCAGTTTACCAACAACAGCTTCACCATCTTCACCTTTTTTATTATAATAATCCACCAAAGCCGCTTTGATTGCTTGTTCTGCCAAAACAGAGCAATGGATTTTTTGTGGTGGAAGACCACCCAGGGCTTCAACAACTGCTTGATTGGTCAATTTCATCGCCTCTTTGACAGTATGGCCTTTCACCATTTCGGTTGCCATAGAAGATGTCGCGATTGCAGAACCACAGCCAAAGGTTTCAAAAGTAACATCTTTAATAACGCCACTCTCATCATCAATATCTAAATACATGCGCATGATATCGCCACATTTTGCGTTACCCACTTCACCAATAGCATTTGCATTTTCTAACTCACCAACATTGCGTGGATTTCTAAAATGATCCATGACTTCTTTTGAATATGCCATAATCTATTCTCCTTTAATTTCACTCTATACTAAGATAAAAGATTTTCGTCTTCCATAATCATGCGCTGATTCTTTTGGTCCCATACAGGACTCATTTGACGCAAGCGTTCAACAATTGTTGGAAGCACTTCAATGATATAGTCTATTTCTTCAACAGTATTTTCTTCATTAATAGACAGTCTTAATGACCCATGGGCAATACTATGTGGTAAACCCAAGGCCAACAACACATGAGATGGATCCAGTGAGCCCGAGGTGCAAGCAGAACCTGAGGATGCTGAAATACCATGCATGTCGAGCATCAATAAAATAGATTCCCCTTCAATGCCTTCAATAGAAATATTCACATTGCCTGGCAAACGATTTTCATGTCCACCATTCAAACGTGTTGCTGGGATCGCCAACAAGCCATTGATCAATCGGTCTCTTAATGCAACGGTCTTCTCGATGTTCTCATCCATATGGGTGATGGCATCTTCAATTGCTTGACCAAGTGCGACAATAAATGCGGTATTTTCAGTACCAGCGCGCTTGCCACGTTCTTGTCCACCACCATGTAAAAGGTTGTCCAAGATAAGCCCTTTGCGTACATACAACGCCCCAATTCCTTTCGGTGCATGGAATTTATGACCGCTCAAAGACAACATATCAATATGCATGGCCTCTACATCAATCGGAATATGTCCCACTGCTTGCACCGCATCTGTATGGAAAACAACTTTATTTTCGTGACAAAGGGCACCAATTTCTGCAATGGGATTAATAGCACCGACTTCATTATTTGCAAACATGATACTCACTAAGCCAGTGTCAGGTCTTAGAGCTTCCTTGACTTGCTCTACTGTCACACGGCCATCTTCCTGAACAGGTAAATAGGTGACTTCAAAGCCTTGTTTTTCTAAAAACTGACAAGTATGTAATATCGCATGATGCTCAATATTAGTCGTAATAATATGCTTTTTCCCTTTACCAATCATACGACTTGCATAACCCTTAATGGTCCAGTTATCAGCTTCTGTCCCGCAAGAAGTAAAGAAAATTTCTCTTGGTTGTGTTGCACCTAATGCCTTTGCCACTTGTTCACGAGCATGTGCAATCGCTTCTTTAGGTTTTTCCGATAATTGATATAGACTACTTGCATTGCCATAAACTTCTTGTAAATATGGCATCATCACCTCAACAACATGATCACTCACACGAGTGGTTGCAGCATTGTCTGCGTATACAAATTTTGTTTCCATTATCTTCCTTCTCTCTTTCCCTCTTGATTACTGATTGAAAATGGCATCGTTTGATAAATAACGCATGCCTGTATCAGGTAAAAGAACGACCACACGGTCTTCTGTATTTTCTTCACGACTCAACCATTGAATCGCAGCAACCAACACTGCCGCAGAGGATATACCAACAAAGATACCTTCTTCACGAGCCAATGTGCCAACCATTGCCAGCGCTTCTTCATTTTCTATAGCAAGCACTTCATCATAAATACTTTGCTGAAGTGTTTCTGGCACAAACCCTGCGCCAATACCTTGTAGAGCATGAGGACCTGGCTTGCCACCACTTAGCACAGCAGATGCTTGTGGCTCAACGGCCACCACTCTGATGGATGGATTTTTTTCTTTTAAATATTGTCCACTGCCACTTAAGCTCCCACCAGTGCCTACACCTGCAATTAAAACATCAAAGGCACCTTCCAACTGTTCCCAAATTTCTGGGCCAGTGGTCTCGTAGTGTACTTTAGGATTTGCAGGATTTACAAACTGCCCTGCGACAATGGCATTATCCATTGT
Organism: uncultured Peptococcaceae bacterium; assembly: GCA_947254645.1. GTDB lineage: Bacteria > Bacillota > Peptococcia > Peptococcales > Peptococcaceae > UMGS1590. Next base: position 49,216 of record CAMYDW010000008.1, read on the forward strand.
TTGTACAAGTGCCTCTGCATGTTTGATGGCACCAGTCATGCCTTCTATTCCTGGTGTTAACACCAACTCTGCACCGTAAATTTGCATCATTTTACGACGTTCAATAGACATGGTATCAGGCATGACAATAACCACTTTATATCCCAAATAGGCCCCCATGGCAGCCAAACCAATGCCGGTATTGCCACTTGTTGGTTCGATAATAGTGCCACCTGGCTTTAAGCGACCTTCTGCTTCCGCTTCACGAATCATAGAAAGTGCGATACGGTCTTTCATACTGCCAGTCGGATTATATTGCTCTAATTTTGCATATATTTTCCCTTCTATATTATGGGCTTTGCAAAACTTTGTTAGCTCAATAATAGGGGTATTACCAACTAGTTCTGTGATATTTTTGTAAACATTTGTCATGTGAATGCCTCCTCAATGGTTGTACAGCTATATTATAACCACTCTTTCCCTACTGCAAAACAGGATTTTGAAAGTATTTTCTCATTAATTAAAAAAAATTTTTTTAATCTCAAAAAAATCCCTTTAAATTGGCTTTTTTTAGCTTGCAACATTTTCTTTCAACAGGACAAATGATACCCAAAAAAATTTTATCATATCTATAGATGTCGTGTTGAATTTCCATATTGAACATGATATGATAAGTCCAACAAAAAGAATATTTCACACACAATGGGGAGCACCACCGAAAGGGTGTCTCCTTGTTGTGTCTTTTTTTATGTCTTTTTTAGGAGGATTCATCTATGCGTGCAAATGGAAAAGACCTCACACTCGATACTGCCATCACTCTTGAAAAATTTCTTTTGAATCACGATTATCCTATTAGTCGTGTGGTGGTAGAGCGTAATGGTCAAATCATCACTCGTGATCAATTTGCCACCACTGTACTCTCTAATGATGATCGATTAGAGATTGTACATTTTGTTGGAGGTGGCTGATGAAGCACATTACATTAAATGGAAAAAATATTGAAACAACTGCCATGACATATGCCTCTTTAAAAGAAAAAGAGGGTATTCATGCAAACCACTTGATTATTAACGGACACAGTCAGCCCTTTGATCTGTCGATTACATCAGGAGACAGTGTTCTTATGATAGACAATCAAGCACCACTTTCATCTGAATTAACACGCACACTCTATGATGCGCGCTATGGCGTTGAAATCATGGACAAGCTGCAAGCCTCTTCTGTAGCAATTTGTGGTTTAGGTGGATTGGGCTCTGTCATTGCTATTGCCCTGGCACGTGTTGGTGTCGGAAAATTATTGCTGATTGATTATGATATTGTGGATGCAACAAACCTTGCACGTCAGCAATACACATTCAATGATATTGGGCAATATAAAACAGTCGCCCTAAAAAAACAGATTGAACAACTCTCCACACTAACAACGGTTGAAATTGCAACAACAAAGCTTACAGAGGAAAATATCCCCTCACTTTTAAAAGGGTATCCGATTATTTGTGAAGCATTGGATAAGCCGGAAATGAAAGCGATATTAGTAAATATGGTTTTAAGCCATTTACCTGAGTCTATAATTGTCAGCGGCAGTGGTATGGCGGGATTTGGAGATGGCAATCTGATTCAATCAAAAAAACTTTTTTCGCGTCTTTATGTCGTAGGAGATGGCATCAGCGAAGGCGAAGATGGGATTGGATTAATGGCTCCTCGTGTTGGTTTGTGTGCTCATGCACAAGCCACTCAAACAATGCGATTAATATTAAATGAACTTTAGAAAGGGAGTATATACATGACAGATTTATTAAAACTTGGAGGAAAAGAATTTCACTCCAGATTAATTCTTGGTTCTGGGAAATTCTCTATGGACCTTATCACTGCTGTTATTGAAGATGGCGGCAGTGAAATCATCACCTTAGCGCTACGTCGCGCGAATCCAGGCGGTGCAGAAGATATTCTGCAATACATTCCTAAAAACATCACCCTCTTGCCAAACACCTCTGGCGCACGTGATGCAGAGGAAGCCGTTCGCATTGCAGAGCTCTCTCGCGCAATGGGATGTGGCAACTGGGTAAAAGTTGAAGTCATTCGTGATTCTAGATGGCTCTTACCTGATAATAAGGAAACCATTCGTGCCACAAAAATGCTTGCGGAACGAGGCTTTGTGGTTCTTCCTTATATGTTCCCAGAATTAGACGATGCAAAAGCACTCGTCGATGCTGGAGCTGCTGCTGTTATGCCATTGGCAGCGCCTATTGGCAGCAATCAAGGACTTGTTCACAAGGAAAAAATAGCTAAAATCATTGAAGCCATTGACCTGCCTATTATTGTTGATGCTGGTATTGGCAAACCAAGTCAAGCATGTGAAGCAATGGAAATGGGTGCTGATGCCATCATGTGCAATACCGCAATAGCAACTGCAGGTGATGTACGACAAATGGCACGCGCTTTCCGCCTCGCAATTGAAGGTGGACGTCTTGGTTATTTAGCAAAATGTGGTCGTGTATTAACAGAAGCTGCTAGTGCATCTAGCCCACTCACAGGATTTTTGGAGGACTAAGAATATGATAGCTGAAACTTGGGATGTAATGACATATCGTGAAGGAATGGACGAACTCGATCCAACCACACTTCATACTGTATTAGATGCTGTAAAAGACTATGATCCAACTGCCTATACGGCAGAAGATGTTGAACGTGCCTTGGCACAGGATGAATGCAGCTTAGATGATTTTAAGGCACTTCTTTCGCCAGCTGCGGAGCCTTATCTTGAACAAATGGCCCACAAAGCACGTGATATTACCCGTGCCAGATTTGGGAACAGTGTATCTCTTTTCACCCCACTCTATATTGCAAACTATTGCGAGAATGGGTGTGTCTATTGCGGCTTTAATTGTGGCAATAAAATCAAACGTGGGGCCCTCTCTCATGAAGAACTCATTCATGAAATGGATACCATCGCTGCGACTGGCCTACAGGATATTTTAATTTTGACTGGCGAGTCCAAAAAGATGAGTGATGTAAAATGGATTGGTGAAGCAATCAAACTTGCAGCAGAACGTTTCACCACAGTAGGTATCGAAATTTATCCAGCGAATATTGCTGACTATGAATATTTACACGAATGCGGTGCAGACTTTGTCACTGTGTTCCAAGAAACTTATCAGCCTGAAAAATACGCTGAAGTCCATTTACGTGGCAACAAAAGAAGCTTGCCATACCGTTTCTATGCACAAGAACGTGCATTAATGGGGGGCTTCCGTGGTGCGGGCTTTGGGGCTTTACTCGGGCTTTCTGATAATTTCCGTAAGGATGCCTTTGCGGTAGGTCTTCATATCGAACTCACTCAACAAAAATTCCCAGAAGCTGATTTGGCAATCTCTGTCCCTCGCATTCGCCCTTATGTCAATGAAGAAGAATCTGGGGCTCAACTCAGCGATGCAGTACACGAAACACAACTTTTACAAATCATGTGTGCACAACGCATTTATCATCCACAGCTTAGCATGACCATCTCTACACGTGAACGCCAAGGCTTCCGCGATGCTGCTGTTGGTATTTGTGCTACAAAAATTTCAGCTGGGGTCCATGTTGATGTTGGTGGTCACGATGAAGATAATAGCACCAACACAGACGAACAATTCCACATCAGTGATGAACGCAGTGTATCAGAAGTACACCAAGCATTGATTGATATGGGCTTGCAGCCTGTTTATACTGATTTCATCCATGTGTAAGATGAAGCTTATTTATCTCTCGCAGCGCGCACGTATTCAAGGGGACCCTTATGAGTACCTCGATCGCTTGTTAAGCGGAAAACCAGATGCGTTCATCATCCGAGAAAAAGATTTATCAGATGATGCACTCCTCTCTTTTTCTGAGCCAATTGTCAAGCTTGCAGATAAATACCAAGTGCCATTGTTTTTGCGTGGTACGACTGAAAATGCGCAAAAATTGGGGATTTCTAATCTACAAATGTCTTTCCGAGAATTTAACGAGGCATCCTCTTTTCCAACATCTATTCATAAAGTTGGCGTCTCTATCCACCACATAGATGAAGCCAAAGCTTTAGAAGATACTGTTGTCTCTCATCTCCTCTATGGCCACATCTTCACTTCTCCTTGTAAGCCAGGCCTTCCACCACGAGGCTTGGATTTATTACAAGAAATGGTGGAGAACATCACACTCCCGATATACGCCATTGGAGGCATCACTCCTGATACACTTCCCTTCTTACTCCCTATTAAGGTTTCAGGTGCTTGTTTGATGAGTGCAGCAATGATGCAAGAAAAGCCAGAAAAATTCACCCAAAAACTTCGTTCCATTCTCGAAAAAAGCACATAAAAAAAGACTGCTCTTATATAAGACCAGTCTTTTTTTATTAACTGATTAAGCTCATCCAGCCATAGCCCAAACCAGCAATGAATACAATCTCTACAACAGATACAAGAAACCCTGTCTTCCACCATTCTTTTTGTGTTAAATAACCAGAAGAATAGTAAATAGACGCCGTTCCAGTGCCATAATGAGTGGTTCCTGGTGAGACACAGGTGAGTAACGCAAAAACCGTCCCTATCACATAAGGATTGCCATCCATGGCAATCAGTAAGGTAACAAAAGGCAGGATAAAAGCTTGTAGATGAACAAATAGACTGGTTAGGAAATAATGAATATAGAAATAAATTAAAACGGACACAATATAAAGGAGTAGAAAAGATTGGCCTTCAAAAGGTGCTTGAATTTTTTCAACCAACCAAACCATCATGCCATTTTTGCTCAAAAATCCAGTAATAGCAATTAAAGGGGCAAGCCAAATCAAGATATCCCAGGCAGTGCGTTCTTCTGTGATGTCTTTATATGAAACTCATACATGTTTTATTACCTTTCCATAAATTGTCACTGTTGAGATGTTAAAAAGCTCATCATTTGCCACCGTACGCTGTTCTACACGCCATACTTGCACATTGCCACCTTGACGTTCTGGCCAAGCACGTGCTTCACATTTCTCCCCCATTTTTACCCCTTTTAGATGATGGGTATCCATGCTTAATCCAAGCGCGGCTTTCGTCTCTCCTAAGGCAAGACTTGCACCTAAACTTGCTCCTTGTTCTGCAATTGCTGCAGAAATCCCCCCATGAAGCATGCCATGAATTTGAGACATTGCTTCTGTTACAACATATTGTTGTACTGTAAGGGTCGGTTTTTTCTCAGTAAATACAACACCTGCTTGATCAAGCATGTTCATGTAAATCACATCCATTCTGATTAATGAGCTTATATTTTTGTATTTTTCCAACAGCGGTTTTTGGTAATTGCTCTATCCATACAAATCGTTTTGGAACTTTGTAAGAGGCAAGATGGGTTTTACAAAAAGAAGTCATGTATTCCTCGCTTGGTTTATCCGCCTGCTTTTTCAAGACAAGATAAGCACAAGAAACCATGCCCCATTTCTCATCTGCCTCACCAATCACAGCCACTTCCTCGATTGCTGAAATTTTCTTCAAACAATTTTCTATCTCAACAGGATAAATATTTTCTCCACCAGATATAATGCAATCGGACATACGGCATTTCACATAAAGATATCCTTCATCATCTATAAAGCCCATATCTCCCGTTTTGAACCAGTTGTCCTCAGTAAAAGATTGATTATAAATTGCCTCTTTCCCTAGATAGCCAACACATAAGGCTGGCGATTGGATTTGAATCTCACCCACTTCACTAGGGAAGGTTGCCCCATCACTGATACGCAATCTGTTAGAAAAAAGGGCACAACCAGCAGAGCCTATTTTCTAATAATTCTTTAAGTGTATAGTCCACCACAAAAATGACACTACCCTTGCCATTCAGCAATGCTTCGTTGACTTACTCAGCATCAAATTGACTAAATAGATGTATTGTCATGCCATAGATAAAGCCTCTCATCACAATAGAAAGACCACTGATATGATATAAAGGCGTGATTGCAAGCCAAATATCCTCTTTATGAAAACCTAGATTTATAATACTTGCCGTAGCAGAAGCATAGTGGTTCCCATAAGTCTGCATCACACCCTTCGGATTACCTGTGGTACCTGAGGTATAAAGTATACCAATGACTTGATGCCCCGGAAAAGCGTCCTTTGATTCAATAAAAGAGCTTCCTTCGTATGAGTCCTCATAAATTTCCTCTAGTGAAATGATTAAAAACTGCTGGTAGGTATGATGCTGGGCTGCATCAATTTTATCTATGAATTGCTCTGAAACAAGAAGAAAATCAAGACTCGCATCTTCTACTTGAACAGCCAATTCTTCAGCACTGAGTCTGGTATTCAGAAGGACCATTTCCACACCATAAAATAAAAAAACACAAAAAAAGAACTGATTTTGACATGTCAAAATCAGTTCTTTTTGATTATTTAATTATTTGCAGAATTGTTCGTCAGCCCAGGTAAGAACTTCATCAAAGATCTTCATAGCTTCACGAAGTTCAGCTTCAGTAATGATCAATGGAGGGCAAACTTGAACAACGTTGTCACGACCATAAGTATAGAAACCTAATTCTTTACATTTAGCAAGAACAGATTTTTGGTTAGGGTTTCCTAATCCGTATTCGTCAATTGGTGCCTTGGTAGCTTTGTCTTTAACAAGGTCAACAGCACCAAAGAGACCGATGTAACGTACATCCCCTACACATGCGTGTTTTTCTTTCATTTCTTCAAGGATTTCACCAAGCACTTTACCTACTTCGGTAACGTGATCCATGATGTTATTTTCTTCCATGTATTCAAGGTTTGCATAACCAGCAGCACAAGCAAGTGGGTGACCTTGATAGGTTAAGCCGCAACCAAGAACGTTTTCATCAAAGTAAGAAGCTACTTTTTCGTTCATGATGATACCACCAAGTTGTACATAACCGGAGTTAACACCTTTAGCAAAAGTAATCATATCAGGAGCTACATTCCAGTTATCAACAGCGAACCATTTACCGGTACGACCGAAACCAGCCATAACTTCGTCACAGATCATGAAGATGCCGAATTCATCGCAAAGGTCACGAATGCCTTGGAGATAGCCATCTGGAGGAAGAATAACACCATTTGCACCGACAACGGTTTCAAGGATGATAGCAGCAATAGCATTGGTACCTTCAGCAATGATTTGTTTACGTAACATGGTGAGGTAGTAATCTGTTAATGCTTTTTCGCTTTCGAATTCAATTTCTTCACGATAGCTGAATGGGCCAAAGAAGTGAACTACGCCAGGAGCGTTACCACCGATTTCAGCACTGAAACGACGTGGGTCACCAGATACGTTACCAGCAACGATGGTTGCACCATGATAAGAACGATACATAGAAAGAACTTTTGGACGACCACTTACGATACGAGCCATTTTAATAGCGTTTTCGTTAGAGTCAGCACCACCATTGGTGAAGAATACACGAGTCATGCCTTCTGGAGCATGGGAAATAATTTTCTTAGCCAATGCTGCACGGATACCAACAGATTGACCTGGAGCAATGAAGCAAAGTTCTTCAGCTTGTTGCTTAATTGCGTCAATAACTTGTTGATTGTGATGCCCAAGGTTCATGTTAACCAATTGGGAGCTCATATCATAGTATTTTTTGCCATTGAAATCATAGAAATAGATACCTTCTGATTTTTCAACAGGAATAATTTTTGTTAATTTCTTTTGAGCAGACCATGAGTGAACATTGTATTGATGGTCCATTTCAAGAACTTCTTCGCGAGTAAATTTAGGCAATTCGTAAGCCATTATTATAACATCCCTTCGATTTAGATTGTTTATTTAGATTGCACTGAGAATACAATTTTCACAGCGTCTTTTATAAGTCCTTCACTTTTTGAGTAAGCATATATTTCAAATCCTAGTTTGCAACCAAAAGCACATTCAATACAAGGATCATTTTGACAGAACATATAGGCATCTTCTGCTGCCATCGCAAACAGCACATGTACATCCTTGTCCTTTGGTGTCAATTTAAATTGACCGCCTGTCATTGAACGAATATAAATCCATTCAATATCATGCTCCCCTGCAACAGCACCTTCTACCTCAACATCAAAAGCATGGTTCTCTTGTCCACCTACAATGGCATATTTAATGCGATACTTATCTGATTCTCCAGGTTTTTTCGCTTCAACCACATGCCAACCCTCACCTAACTGGGAAGATAGCTGATCCTGGCCAAAAATATCCCATACAAGACAGGTTTCTCTATCTTTTTGATACATAACAGGATATGGCGCAATTGCTTTTGGAATGCTTGTATTTTTACTCTTCGTAATACTCATTTTATTTTTTGTTTTCAAATGAGTAACCTCCAAAACTTGTATAAAAATAAGCCACCATATTCACGCCCGGTAAATATGGTGGCCTATGACGTCACCCTTTAGGCTTGACGCTTATTTAAAATATCAGTCTCTATTCAAGAATGAATTATTCAGCAAAATGTTTTGCATCGAGGTGTTCATATCTTGGTAAGAAACGTTGTGGTAAGTGCAATGCATCCTTACGGAAAGGAGGAGCAAGTTTGGTACCGTCTACGCGGCATTCAACAACTACAGGCTTGGTCATACCAACTTCAAATGCTTTCTTGAAGGTAGGTTGGATGTCTTCAACTTTATCAATGTAGTAGCCTTCAGCACCCATAATCTTAGCAACTTCTGCCCAAGATGGAGCTTGGATTTCGCAACCAACGAAACGGTTGTTGTAGAAGTCAACTTGGTTTTTCTTTTCAGCGCACCAAGCGTTGTTACGGAATACTACAGCAACTACTGGCAAGTTTTCTTGAACAGCGGTCATGATTTCATAGAAGCTCATACCCCAAGCACCGTCACCAGCGAGTGACATTACAGGTTGGTTTGGAGCAGCAAGTTTAGCACCAAGAGCTGCTTGAAGAGCGAAACCAGTGTTACCATTGGTCAAGCATGCAACATGAAGACGTGGAGCGTCAAATTTGAGGTAGCTGTTTGCAGTAGAAGAAACGTTACCGATGTCGGTGGTTACGATACAATCGGAAGGTTTAACTTTGCACATTTCGAATAAGAGACGACGTGGATGGATGGTTCCTTCAGCAGGTTCTTCCATAGCCAATTCTTCGATTTCAGCTTCCCAAGCGTCACGTTTAGCTTGGATGTCAGCCATACGAGCTTCATCAACAGCACGTGGGCCTTTAGCTTCTAATAATTTCAAGAGACCTTCAGCAGTTACGCGAGCATCCCCTACGATACCAACTTCAACTGGATGGGTACGAGCGATTTGGTTAGCGTTAACGTCGATTTGAACGATTTTTTGGCTACCATCTTGGTTGAAGTATTTGATGTCATATTGTGGAAGGGTACCGAAGTAAGAGAGACGGCAACCAATAGCCAAGATAACGTCAGCTTCTTTGATGGAGTACATAGCAGCTTTAGAACCCATGTAACCGATAGGCCCTACCCAGTGTGGGTCGGTGTAACGGAAAGCATCGTTGTGGAGGTAGGTGGTTGCTACTGGGCAGCTGAGGTATTCAGCAATCTTAGCGATTACGTCAACAGCGTCAGAGTCAACAGAACCACGACCAGAGATGATTACTGGGCGTTTAGCGTTAGCAATGATTTCAGCAGCTTTATCCATGGAATCTGGATCAGGAATCAAGCCGGAAGTAGAACGATATTCTTCTGGAGCGAGGATAAAGTCTTCTAATTCGCCATAGAAGTAGTCACGTGGAATATCCAAGTAAACAGGACCACGTTCAGCATACATGGTACGGAATGCAGTACGTACGCAGTCAGCTGCGCGGGTTGGGTGAGGCAATTGGAAAGATTTTTTAGTAATAGGTTTGAACATTGGAACTTGGTCAACTTCTTGGAAACCATCCCAGTGAACAGATGGGGAACCAGCAGATGGACCAAGTACGAGTACTGGGCTGTGTGCTTGATAAGCAGTAGCGATAGAGGTAACTAAGTTAGTGATCCCAGGACCATTTTGTCCAGTACATACCCCAACTTTACCAGAAATACGGTTGTAAGCATCCATCATGTGACCAGCAGTGTGTTCATCACGGCATGGGATGAAACGGATACCAGCAGCTGGGAATAAGTCAAGCATATCCATGAAAGCGGAACCTACGATACCTGCGCAGTATTCAACGCCTTCCATTCTTAATTGTTCGACAATAGCTTCACTTGGTGTCATTTTTTGTTTTTGTGCCATTAATATTGCCTCCTTTAAATTTTAACTGTTACATTACCCTTTGTAATGCAACATTATATAGTGATTTTTTGTTGCAAGCACTAGATATACTTCATAGCTCATTTGCTTGCCATCCGTCCTTCGACACTATTAAAATATCACACCTTTTTGATATTTACAATACTTATCGTACAAATAAATCAACTTGTCCATCCCACAAATACAAATTATATAACTTGTTTGTTTTATTTATATCATAATTTTGCCGGATTTTACCGAGTCTATATTTTAATTGCATGCTTTTTTTGTGTACAGAACGCAAATCATAGGTTTTCTAATTTTTTCATAATTTTTATTGCAATAAGCAGTTGCAACCTATTTATTCTTGCAGTTAAACATTCTAGCTCTTTCATTGTCCTTTTAGAAAAGACTTTTTATAAC
>CAMYDW010000009.1 GCA_947254645.1 uncultured Peptococcaceae bacterium
TGGCCTTTAATGGTATTTAGAGCAGGTAAAGTCGTTTTAAAAGATGGGGAAATTGTATAGGAGGATACAATGCAATTACATCAATCGACAATTCTTAATAAAGAACAGCTAAGCTTAAATGAATGGCGTTTCACATTTGATGCACCTGCTTTGTGTGAGGTGGCCAAACCAGGTCAATTTGTGATGGTAGAGTGTGGAGGAAATACTTTTCTAAGACGCGCCATTAGCATCAATGATTGTGTGGGCGGAAAGTTATCGCTCATGTTTGCTGTTGTTGGAGAAGGAACCCATGCATTAGCCACACTGAATATTGGGGATGAAGTAAGTTTACTTGGCCCCCTTGGCAACGGATTTGATTGCAATATTGAAAAGCAAAAAGTTGCTTTTATTGCTGGCGGTATCGGAAAAGCCCCTTTTGAATATCTAAGTAAGGCATTGCTTGCGAAGGGGAATGAAATTACCTATGTTGTAGGTGGTCGTGATACTGCAAGTTTAGCAGGTTTGGATTGTTACGCTCAAATGCCTGGTGTTGAACTATTTTTAGCAACAGAAGATGGTAGTCTGGGAGAAAAAGGTTTTGTAAGTACTTACTTTGAGTCCTTAAAAAATGTGTCACGCATTTATAGCTGTGGCCCGACACCAATGCTAAAAGCTGTTCAACAATTTGCAGAAGAGAATAATATTCCATGCCAACTATCTCTAGAAGGTAAAATGGCTTGTGGTGTAGGCGTTTGCTTAGGGTGTACCTGTCAATCAAAACACGAGGAGAAACCATATCCGAAAGTGTGTGTAGATGGCCCGGTATTTTGGACAGAGGAGGTCAAATTCTAATGCGTTGTAAAATGACAACAACTTTTGCAGGTGTGACCTTTCAAAATCCTGTTTCAACTTGTTCTGGCACTTATGGATTTGGCATTGAGTATGCGGAGTTTGTTCCTGTTGAAAGACTAGGCTCTATTACGACAAAAGGCCTATCTATTTTACCTAAAAAAGGCAATGCTGGTGTTCGAATTACAGAAACGCCAGCAGGAATGTTAAACTGCATCGGTTTAGAAAATCCAGGAGCAGCCTCTTTTAAAAGAGACTATATACCAAAAATGCATGAGAAGCTGGGTGAATGCAAAATCATTGCGAATATCAGTGGGGCAACATTAGAAGAATATCAGGAAATTTCAGCTTCCCTGAATGAAGTCGATGAGATTGCCATGTATGAGGTGAATATTTCTTGTCCAAACGTAAAAGCTGGTGGGCTTGCTTTTGGCACGGAATGCGCTTCAGCTGCGGAAGTTTGTAGAATCGTTAAAAAAGAAACCTCCAAACCTGTACTTATGAAATTATCTCCTAATGTTACTAATATAGTAGAAATTGCAAAAGCTTGCGAAGATGCTGGTGCGGATGGTCTTGCACTTATTAATACATTGTTGGGAATGAGTATCGATATTAATAGACAGACGCCTGTCTTGGGCAATATCACAGGTGGATTAAGTGGCCCTTGTATTCGTCCAGTGGGTGTCCGAATGGTCTGGCAAGTGTCACAGGCTGTTTCTATTCCTATTCTTGGGATGGGTGGCATCAGTTGCTGGCAGGATGCTGTTGAATATATTTTAGCTGGTGCTCAAATGGTTGCGGTAGGCGCTGCAAATTTTGCTAATCCGATGGTCCCTATTGAGGTTTTAGAAGGATTACAAAATTATTGTGAATCGCATCAGATAGAAGACGTGAATGATTTGGTAGGAAAAGCTTGGAAGTGAAAAATATGGCAAACAAAGAACAACTTATTATTGCATTAGATTATAAGACTGGTGAAGAAGCTTGTCAGTTGATTGATCGTATTGGAGATTATGGTATCTATTATAAAGTAGGCTTGGAATTATTTTTAAATTCACAAGGGCGCATTATTCAAGAATTGAAAGAAAGACAAAAGAAGATTTTTCTTGACCTAAAATTTCATGATATTCCGAACACAGTGGCAGCTGCTTGCTATTGGGCAGCAGGCCTCGGTGTTGATATGTTTAATGTGCATGCATCTGGCGGCTTTGAAATGATGCAAAGAGCAAAAGAGGCCACTATTGAAGGGGCACTCAAGGCGGGCAAAGAGTTGCCTAAACTCATTGCGGTGACCATCTTAACAAGCTTTAATGATAAAGGTATTCAAGATGTAGGCTATACAGGGACAACAGATGAAAATGTGGCACGCATGGCATTGTTAACTCATCAAGCTGGATTAGATGGTGTGGTCTGCTCTTCAAAAGAAGTGGCGCTGATTCAATCTAAGTTGTCTCAAGAATCATTTATTACAGTGTGCCCAGGTATTCGACCTAGCTGGGCACAGACAGGCGATCAAAAGAGAATTATGACACCAGCTGATGCAATTGCTCAAAAGGTATCCTATATGGTTGTCGGACGACCAATTACAAAGGCAGAGGATCCAGTTGAAGCAGTCCAAAAGATTTTAAAAGAAATGAATGTATTGGAGGACTAAATATGGCAATGACACAAGAAGAATTAATGGAGATTTTAACAACAACAGGTGCATATCAAGAAGGACATTTTAAACTTAGTTCAGGCTTACATAGTGGAAATTATATTCAATGTTCTCAATTATTAAAATTTCCTCGTTTAGCTGCAAAAGTTTGCGATGAAATTGGTGCAATGTTTGCTGATGAAAAAATTGATATTGTGGTAGGCCCTGCTATTGGTGGTATTCTGGTGGCTTATGAAGTAGGAAGAGCCCTCGATGTCCCAGCGATTTTTGCAGAAAGAGAAAATGGCGTGATGACCTTGCGTCGCGGCTTTCACGTTGAAAAAGGAATGCGTTGTTTAGTGACAGAAGATGTTTTAACCACTGGTGGCTCTGCGCAAGAGGTTGTAGACCTTCTTCAATCTAAAGGGGCAGAAGTGGTTGCTGCAACTTCCATTATTGATAGAACAGCAGGCAATACCTTGAAACTCAAGGTTCCGTTTAAATCTTTGTTAAAGTTGACTTTCTCTACCTATACAGAGGAAGAATGCCCAATGTGCAAAGAGGGAAAAGAAATTCAAAAACCAGGTAGTCGTCCTGGGATTTAATTCTCATAAGAGAATAGAATAAGGTTGGTAGTGTAAACATGGTTAAATTAGTTGGTAAATATAACGACTTAAGTCGTAAAAATTGTGAGAAACTGAAAGCCCTTGGAGACATTCCCCTTTCTCGTGGTGAGATTCTATCAGAAACTCTTGCCCAGGAAATGTTGCAATTAAGTGAAAAAATAAAAAGAGAAGTTGCCATTTTCCATGATAGAAACGGTTATGCACTGTTGGTTTCTGTTGGAGATGTCGATAGAACAGCAGTCTATGATTTAAAAAAGAAACGTTGGGAAGAAGGTTATTCAGGTGTTTCGTGTATTCACACTCACCCAAATGGCAGTGCTTTTTTTTCAGATGCGGATATTAGCGCACTGCAAAGTTTACACTATGATTTTATGCTTGCTCTAGCGAAGAAAAATGATGCTATCCTGATTTCTCTTGCGATGTTGAAACCAGAAAATGGCAATGTGAGTGCAGGACATTATTTGATGCGAGAGAACATGCTGTGGCATGAATTTAATCAAATACCATTTTATACCCAACTACTAGCCTTTGAGTCTCAGTTGGAACGCAAAACCATAGAGACGACTGAAAATAAGAAAGAACGTGCTTTATTAGTGCTACAACCTTCACAGGGTGATCAACATCTTTTGTCTTTAGTGGAAGAAGAACTCCGTGAACTCTCAGATACTGCTGGTCTTGAAGTGGTTGATGTGGTTGTACAAAATATGAGAAACAATCAAAAAAAGATTGGTACAGGAAAATTAGAAGAGATTTCGATGCGTGTACAAGTGCATGCAGCGGACGTTGTTATTTTTGATCAATCCCTCTCACCATCTTATAATCAACTATTGAGTGATGCTTTGGGAATCAAAGTGATTGATAAAACGGTTCTTATTTTGGATATTTTCGCACAACGCGCTAGAAGTAAGGAAGGGAAGCTTCAAGTTGAGTTAGCACAACTGAATTATTTGCTTCCTCGCCTTAAGGGGATGGGGCATGCCCTTTCTAGACTCGGTGGGGGTATAGGTACGAGAGGCCCTGGCGAGACAAAATTAGAAACCGATAGACGTCACATTAGAAATCGTATTCATACGATTTCTAATGCACTTGAAGCCGTCAAAGCCAATCGAAATTTACAACGCTCATCAAGAAGCGATTACCAAGGATTGCATGTTGCGCTTTTGGGCTATACCAATGCTGGTAAAAGTTCCTTGTTGAACTATTTATCAAAAGATAATATTTATGTCGCAGACCAATTGTTTGCAACTCTAGATACGACGACACGACAAGTGATTTTACCTTCACAAAACACCATCCTGCTTAGTGATACAGTAGGATTTATTCGTGAATTGCCACCACAGTTTTTAGATGCTTTTAAAGCGACTCTTGAAGAACTACAATATGCAGATGTTCTTTTGCATGTTGTCGATATTTCTAAAGAGGGGATTGATGAGCGTATTGCAATGGTGGAAGAGGTATTGGATTCATTGTCTTTAAATGAAAAAAAGATTATTTTAGTCTGTAATAAAGTTGATATTTGTGAAGAAATACCTGTTTTTTCTGCAATGACAAGATACAGTGACCGTTGCTTGGTATCCTGCCATACAGGTGAAGGCATGAATACGCTGATTGAGCTGTTAGAAAAATTATCCAGTGAAAGTGATACCCTACTTCAACTAGAAGTGCCTTATAATGAAGCACAGGGGGGAGTCGTATCAAAAGCGCATCAATATGGCCAAGTATTAAAGGAAGAATATGGTGAAACCGGTGTGCAATTAGAGGTGAAATTACCTTTGGAAATGGCACAAAAATATTTTAGTGAATTTTTACCAAAGAAAGAAGAATGGTAGGCTTACTATGTCAGTTTTTATAGAAAAAATTAAAAATTATGCTGGACTTTCAGAAAAAGATCTATGTATTGTTGAAGAAAGTCTCCAATTAGTAGCACAGCAGTGGAAGCAAGTCGACGAGTACACTCAAACCAATCAAATAAAAATACTAGAAGCTTTTCAAAAAAATCAAGTGGCTGATTTTCATTTAAATGGCTCGACTGGCTATGGCTATGGAGATACAGGAAGGGATGTTTTAGAGGCTGTTTGGGCAGATATTTTCTGTGCAGAAAAAGCGTTGGTTCGTTCCAATTTAGTGAGTGGCACTCATGCTATTGCAACGGTACTCTTTGGTTGCTTGAGAGCCCATGATGAAGTGGTCTCTATTAGCGGAAAGCCGTATGATACCTTACAAAAAGTTATTGGTAAGGATAGAGAGCAGCGAGGAACATTAGCAGAGCTGGGCGTGATTCATCGTTTTGTGGATTTGGTGGAGAATGATTTTGATGAAAATGCTATTTTAAAAGTAGTCACTAAAAACACTAAAATGGTAATGATACAGCGTTCACGAGGATATGAATGGCGTGACAGCTTATCTATAGAAAAAATAGCGAAAGCTTGCCAACTTGTTAAATCTATTTCAGAAGAGATTATTATTTTTGTCGATAATTGTTACGGTGAATTTGTAGAATTACAAGAACCTCTTGAAGTTGGAGCGGATATTATTGCAGGATCCCTTATTAAAAATCCAGGTGGTGGTTTAGCGCCTCGAGGTGGGTATATAGCAGGCAAAGCCTCACTTGTTGAAGCCAGTGCAGAAAGACTGACTGCACCAGGTATTAGTGATGATGTAAGCTCTGCGCTGGACTTTAATCGCCCAGCTTTTCAAGGTCTCTTTATGGCGCCCCTCATTGTACAACAAGCGCTTAAAGGTGCTATTTTTTCGGCTGCTTATCTGGAAAAAAAGGGGTTTATTCTTTCTCCTAAATACAATGATGCCCGTACAGATATTATTCAATGTATAGCTTTTGGTGATGCAAATAAATTAAGAAAATTTTGCCAAGGAATCCAAAAAGCATCACCACTAGAAAGCTATGTCACCCCTTATGATGATCAATTACCAGGCTATGATGATCCCGTTATTATGGCAGGAGGCACATTTATTCAAGGCTCTTCTATCGAATTAAGCATTGATGGACCGATGCGTGCTCCTTTTATCGGGTACATGCAAGGAGGCTTATCCATTGCGCATAATATCGCCGCTATTTGTCTTGCTGTAAAGAATATGGAGGAATAAAATGGATGTTTATGCATGGCTATTAATATTAGTTCTCGTTATAGGCGTCTTGGGTACCTTTGTACCGATGGTGCCTGGTATGTGGCTGATTTTTGCTGGTGTGCTCGTCTATGGTATTTTTGACCATTGGATGGCATATCCTATTTGGTTTGTAATCATAGTAGGTGTTGTAGCTTTTGCTACTAGTTTTTTAGATTATTTAGGGACCATGATTGGTGCTAAAAAATTTGGTGCTTCTAATATGACAGCAGTAGGTGCAATGGTTGGGTCTATTGCTGGCGGAATGATTGCTAATTTACCTGGAACATTGGTTGGTGGTGTGTTAGGATCGGTAGGTGCCGAATATAAAAATCATCGTTCTTTACAACAAGCTTTACGTGCAACAGCTGGCACTTTCATTGGTACAGCTGTTGCTTCATTTATTCAATTTATCATTGCATTAATCATCGTTGCATTTACGATTATTCGAATTTGGGGTGTTGCGTAATGAATTTACATAATTTAACCGTTGCAGTTTTATTTGGTGGACCCTCAGGAGAACATGAGGTATCCTGTATATCTGCTTTTACTATCGTAAAAAACTTATTAGAAAATAATTATAAGGTTTTTCCGATTGCAGTTTCAAAAGAAGGTAAATGGTATGGTCCAATTCAGTTAGAGGAAATTAAATCTTTTGATGCTTCAAAACATGCAGATAAAACATTAATTTTACCGCAGCAACCTGGCAAAAAAGTATTTAATGAATCAACTGGCGAAGTGTTGGCTGAAATTGACGTTGTATTTCCGATTATTCACGGTTCCTATGGCGAAGATGGACACGTACAAGCTTTACTAGATATGTGTCGTATTCCTTATGTTGGCGCTGGCGTTGGTGGTTCTGTTGTGGGTATGGACAAAGTATTTATGAGAGATATTTTTGTAGCACATGACATTCCACAAACAGCCTATCTTGCTGTGCGACGTCATGATTTTGAAGAAGATACAGAAGCTATTTTAAATCGTATTGAGGCTCAATTGGAATATCCGATGTTTGTTAAACCAGCTTCTTTGGGTTCAAGTGTAGGCATTAGTAGAGTTGAAAATAGAGAAGAATTAGCAAAAGGTTTGGTATTGGCAAGCCGTTATGATTATAAGTTGCTTGTTGAAAAAGGGCTTGTTGTGAGAGAAATTGAGACAGCTGTTTTAGGAAATTATGAGGTTGAAATAGCTGAACCTGGTGAGATTGTAACAGGTGAAACTTTTTATGATTATGAGGCCAAATATGTATTAGACAATAGTGAATCTATTATTCCGGCACCAATTTCAGAAACCCATAAAGCACAAATTAAGGAACTGGCTAAAAAAGCATATGAGGTATTAGATTTAAGTGGTTTGTGTCGAGTAGACTTTTTTATTGATACTGAAAAAGATGTTGTTTTATTAAATGAAGTCAATACGTTGCCTGGTTTTACTGATATCAGTATGTATGCAAAAATGTGGGCAAATAATGGTAGACCTTTGATTGAAATTGTTGAAAAATTATTGCAGTTAGCGATTGAGAGACATCAAGACATGATGAGAAATTATAGTGTGTTAGGAGGTAATGTGTAATGGCGGGTAAATCTAAAAAAGTCGTTCAAGAATACAGTGATGATAAAAATGAAGCCTTGAAGCATGCTTTAAAAGCGATGGAGCAACAGTTTGGTGCGGGTGCTATTATGCGTCTTGGTGACCAAGAAAAATTAGATATTGAAAGTATTCCAACGGGCTCAATCGCATTAGACCGTGCATTGGGGATTGGTGGCTTGCCTAAGGGACGTATCACCGAAATATATGGCCCTGAGTCTTCTGGTAAGACCACTGTTGCCCTGCATTGTATTGCAGAATGCCAAAAACAAGGTGGTTTAGCAGCATTTATTGATGCAGAGCACGCTTTGGATCCTATTTATGCGGCCAATATTGGTGTTGATACAGAGAATTTATATGTGAGTCAGCCAGATAATGGCGAACAAGCGCTAGAAATTTGTGATGCGTTGGTGCGCAGTGGCGCAATGGATATTATTGTCGTTGACTCTGTGGCAGCATTGACACCACGTGCTGAAATTGAAGGTGAAATGGGTGATACTCACGTTGGTCTCTTGGCAAGACTCATGAGTCAGGCTTTGCGCAAATTGACAGCGAATATCGGACGTACTAAAACAACGGTTATTTTTATCAACCAAATTCGTGAAAAAATTGGTGTGTTATATGGTAATCCTGAAACCACAACAGGTGGTCGAGCTTTGAAATTCTATTCAAGTGTTCGTTTAGAAGTTCGTCGTGGGGAAGCGATGAAAAAAGGCAATGACATCATCGGAAATCGCACTAAAATTAAAGTTGTGAAAAATAAGGTGGCCCCACCATTTAAAACAGTCGAATTTGATATTCTTTATGGTGAAGGCATTTCAAATGAAAGTTCTATTATCGATATTGCTTCAGAAATGGGTATCTTAGAAAAAAGCGGTTCATGGTATTCCTACAAGGGTGAACGTTTAGGTCAAGGGAGAGATAACATTCGTATTTATCTCAAGGAGAATCTGGATGTTACTGATGAAATCATCAATAAAATTCGTGGACTGGAAGATCAGGAAGAAGCTTCAGATAGAACCGCTTCCTCATTATTAGAAGAAAATATAGACGATCTTCTAAATGATGCTTTTCTTGCAGATGAAGACTAGGGATTATACTTGTGCAAGAAAAAGATAAACAACTTGCGCTGAAGTATCTTTCTTATCGATTACGTTCAGAGTTTGAGATGAGAAAATACATGGCTCAAAAAGATGTCCCTGAAGAGGATATTGATGAAATTATCGACTATCTTTATTCGTACAAATACCTAGACGATCATGCATATGCGAAAGCATTTATAAATGATAAAATCAATTTTCATCCATGCGGACGTTACAAAATAATACATGAATTAGAAGTACGTGGTATCGAGCACTTGATTATAGAAAAAGCCTTAGAAGAATGTCTGCCTTATGAAAAAGAAGAAAACATTTTACAGTGTGAGTATGAGAAATATATCAAAAAAGGTAAAACACATGAAAAGGCCTTGAGATATTTTTATACGAAGGGTTATCCTTCGGAGCTCTTAGGTCATTTAGAGCGCTCTTAAGGAAGTATATGCACCCAGCAAAGACCTTGACACTATTAGTTTCACAGCGTAAAATATAGATAGACTATGGTGCGATCATTACATTGAAAAGTTGGCTCTTGCTGGCATATGAAAATATAGATAATCAGAATATAAATTTGTCATATAATCATATCAACGTAATAAGCAAACCAGTTTCTGTGGTTTGCTTTTTTTGTGCCTAAGTCATAAATTTGATTAAGTTAAATTGAAAGATTAAAGAAAGGAGGAATATATGGTCGGAATTATCATCGCTATAGTAGTAGGTTTAGCGATTGGTGGCGTCGGAGGTTATATCATACGAAAAAAATCATCAGAGTCCTTAATAGGATCTGCTGAGTCAGAAGCACAACGTATTCTTGAATCTGCAAACAGAGATGTTGAAGCGTTAAAAAAAGAAGCACAAATAGAAGCCAAGGATGCAGCCATTCAAATTCGTAATGAAGCTGAATTAGAGGCAAAAGAAAGACGTATGGAAGCGCAAAATACTGAAAAACGTCTTGTGCAAAAAGAAGATGCCTTGGATCGCAAATCTACAAACTTAGAAAAGAAAGAAAATGCTCTTCTAGCAAAAGAGGAAAAATTAGAGGAATCAAAGAACGAACTCAATGTCCTAATCGAAAAGCAGCAGATTGAATTAGAGCGTGTTGCTGGTTTAAGCAGTGATGAGGCAAAAAATCAATTATTTAGACAGGTTGAGCAAGATATTGATTATAGCCTTGCTGTGATGATTAAGGAAAAAGAAAGTGAAGCAAAGGATACTGCTGATAAAGTTGCTCGTAATATCATTGCAGGTGCTATCCAAAGATGTGCGGCGGACCACGTTGCTGAATCCACAGTTTCAGTTGTGGCACTGCCAAATGATGAAATGAAGGGAAGAATCATAGGGCGCGAAGGAAGAAATATTCGTACTCTTGAGAACCTTACCGGCGTTGATCTTATCATCGATGATACTCCAGAAGCAGTGGTGCTTTCTTGCTTTGAACCTATTAGAAGAGAAGTTGCTCGTGTGGCTTTAGAAAAACTAATTGTAGATGGCCGTATCCATCCAGCTCGTATTGAAGAGATGGTTAATAAAGCGCAAAAAGAAGTAGACAATACTGTTCGAGAAGCAGGTGAACAAGCAGTATTTGAAACTGGTATTCATGGATTGCATCCTGAGTTGGTCAAATTGCTTGGACGCTTAAAATATCGTACCAGCTATGGTCAAAATGTATTAAAACACTCTATTGAAGTCTCTCATTTAGCAGGTCTAATGGCTGCTGAATTGGATTTGGATGTCACTCTAGCAAAACGTGCTGGCTTACTGCATGATATTGGTAAAGCCATAGACCATGATACAGAAGGATCTCATACCACATTAGGTGGCGATATCGCTCGCAAATATCGTGAACCTGCAAATGTTTTAAATGCTATTCTTTCTCATCATGGAGATGTGGAACCAAGCTGTGTAGAATCTGTTATTGTAGCAGCTGCTGATGCAATTTCTGCTGCAAGACCAGGCGCTCGTCGTGAAACCTTAGAAAATTACATCAAGCGACTCACTCAATTAGAAGGAATTGCTAATGATTTCGATGGTGTTGAAAAAACCTATGCTGTTCAAGCAGGTCGAGAAGTTCGTGTAATTGTTAAACCAGACAAGATTGATGATGCATTGAGTGCAAAACTGTCTTATGATATTGTGAAACGTATTGAATCTGAAATGGAGTATCCAGGACAGATTAAGGTAGTTGTTATTCGTGAAACAAGAACTGTTAATTATGCGAAATAAAAAAAAGTCTGATTTCATTTGAAATCAGACTTTTTTTATTATGATCAGACATTCTTGAGAAATAAATCTGTTATAATAATGCCGTGCTTATTTTATCATGGATGACCAAACTGGCATTTTTGTCTTGTGGGGTAGCATCTTGATTGATAACCACAAGATGGTCTCCGTTAAAATATTCTATTAAGCCAGCAGCGGGATAGACAGCAAGGGATGTTCCTGCGATAATCAGCGTATCGGCTTTTTGAATTTCTAATAGGGATTGTCTTAAGATATCATTGTTAAGAGATTCTTCGTACAGAACAACATCTGGTTTGATAATACCACCATCTTTTGGACAGAGAGGCACACCTTGTGTATTTTGAAGGAATTCGAGATCATAAAATTCATTACAGCGCATGCAATAATTACGCAGAACAGAGCCATGCAGTTCTAACACTTTTTGGCTGCCAGCCTGTTGATGTAGACCATCAATATTTTGCGTAATAATTGATTTTAGTTTGCCGCGCTGTTCAAGCTCGGCCAATTTTTTATGTACCTGACTTGGACCATTATTTGGAGCAATCATTTTTGCGCGATAAAATTCAAAAAATTCCTCAGTATGTGTATCAAAAAAAGTGCGACTAAGCATGTATTCAGGCTCGTATTTGAATCCTTTTTGGTGATAGAGGCCATCCTTGCTTCTGAAATCAGGGATGCCACTTTCTGTTGATACTCCAGCTCCACCAAAAAATACAATGTATGATGATTGCTCTATTATTTGATTTAATCTTTCGTTCATCTTTCGCTCACCTCTATAAATATTGTATCGAATAAACTCTTTATTGACCATATTAAATCAGAAAGAAGGCGTTTTTTTGCTTAATATTGTTTTATATCAACCACGTATTCCGCAAAACACAGGGAATATTGCACGTTCTTGTTTTGTGACAGGGTCTAGATTGCACTTAATTGGTCCAATGGGCTTTGAAATTGATGAAACCAAGCTTCAACGTGCAGGCTTGACTTATTGGCATCAAACGGATATCACTTATTACGAAAATTTTGAGGCATTTTACGAAGCCCATAAAGATGAACGTGTTATACTCTTGAGTAGCCATGCAACAAGAGCCTATTCTGATATTGATTATCAAGATGGTGATTTTATTATGTTTGGTCGCGAAGATGCAGGGGTGCCTGATGAAATTCACCAGCTTTATGAGGAGCATAAAGTACGTATCCCCATGATTGATAATGAGGAAGCACGTTGTTTCAATCTAGCCACAAGTGCTGGCATTGTGCTCATGGAGGGATATCGTCAGTTGGGCTTTAAAAATTTAAAGTAGGGATAAAATGTTTCAGATTACAGAAAAAAATTTAGAGAATATTCCATATTATGAGATTCTACCTCCTTGTCCTCCTAAAGGTGAAATTATTTTGTATCATGGTTGGGGAACAACTATCCATCGACAATCTTTTCGTGCTAAAATTTTAGCGAGTGAAGGCTATAAGGTTATTGTGCCAGAGCTATATAGGCATGGACAGAGAGGATTCTGTGACTATGAACGTCTAGCAAATGCTGGTATCTTTTTTGAAACCCTTGTGCGCAGTGTTGAAGAAGGTGAGACACTAATGCGCCAGACCTTTTCGCAATATTTACCACATTTTATTGTTGGACATTCATTAGGAGGAATGATTGCATTGGGGGCACTTTCTTCTGGCTATCAAAATATTAATGGGATTGTTGCAATGAATAGTGCCCCCGAATGGGAAGCTATGGCTTCCTTGTTAGAGGGGATTTTTCCGAATTATTCCCTTGAAGAATACGCTGTAGTTACTGAAAAACATGATGCTATTTTAAATCAAGTAAACCACATTTCTCTTGGGATAAAAGAGGCGTCTTCTTTCGTACCAATTCTTTTAATGAATGGTCAGTTGGACACGACGATTCCTGCAAAATATAATGAGTCTTTTTGCAAAAAACTAAAAAATAACAATTTGATCAAGCACCTAGTATTTGAAGATACGGGACATGTTGTAACGGATCGCATGCTTTTTGAAGCAACTCAATTTATGGCACAATGTTTTAAAGAAATTTAATAATAATATTGACAATGTTATGGCTCTGTGTTAATTTAGAAGCATTCTAACATGTTCTCCTTATGAGAACTTATGTGCAGTCGACACGGATTGACGTTGTTTTTCTGTTACATAATGATAAAACCACAGGAGGACCTGTGGTTTTAATTTATGAAAAAAGAATTACTACAAGGAGGTATCTTATGGAAAATATTCGCGTAGGTGTTGTTGGAGCAAATGGTAAGATGGGGAGAGAAATTTTAAAAGCGGTGTTGGGCGATAAAGATACCGTCTTGACCTTTGCAGTTGCAGCAACGACCAATGCTGTTCATATTGGTAATCAGAAAATAGACATTACTGATAACCTTGAAGAAGCACTAGAGAAAAATGATGTTGATGTGGTGATTGATTTTACAAACGCCACTGCTTTTAGAGAAAATGCACCAGTTATTCTTCAAAAAGGTGTACATCTTGTGTCAGGTACTACTGGTCTGACTCGAGAAGAATTAATAAGCTACGGAAAAATTGCAGAAGAAAAGAGAAAATGTTTCTTCTATGCGGCTAATTTTGCAATAGGAGCAGTTCTGATGATGCGCTTTGCAGAAGAAGCTGCACGTTTTATGCCAGAAGTAGAGATTATTGAATTCCATCATGATCAAAAAAAAGATGCACCTTCTGGAACAGCGATTGCAACCTTAGAACGTATTGCCAAAGTGAGAGAAGCACATATCCAAGGTTTCCCTGGAGAGGTTGAAACAATAGCTGGTAGTCGCGGTGGAGAAAAAGAGGGCATGCGTGTGCATAGTGTGCGTATGCCAGGATATAATGCCCATCAAGAAGTGTTATTTGGTGGATTAGGACAGACATTGACGATTAGACATGATTCTATTAATAGAGAATCTTTTATGCCGGGCATTTTATTTGCATGTAAAAATATTCAAGATAAAGTAGGTTTTGTTGAAAATCTTGATACGATAATGTTTTAGGGTGAGAAGAGGAGAGATAAAATGAAAAAGTGTCGTATAGCAATTGTTGGTGCCACTGGTGCAGTCGGTCAAGAACTATTGAAGGTTATTGATGAGCATCAAATGCCTTATGAAAGTTTACGTTTATTGGCAAGTGCTAAAAGTGCTGGTAAAGTGATTGAATTTCAAGGAAAAGAATATGTTGTCGAAGAAACAACAAAAGACTCCTTTGAAAATATAGATTTGGCTCTTTTTGCTGGAGGGCCTGCAAGTCGTGAATTTGGTCGCTACGCTCAAAGTAAAGGTGTGGTTGTTATTGATAACAGCTCTACCTTCCGTCTAGATGATGATGTACCGCTTATTATTCCAGAAGTCAATGGAGAAGCCGCTAAAAATCATCAAGGATTGATTGCAAATCCAAATTGTTCCACCATTCTAATGGTGGGTGCTTTATATCCTATTTATAAAAAATCTAAAATTAATCGTGTTGTTGTAAGCACTTATCAAGCCGTATCTGGGGCAGGTAAGGCAGGCATTACCGAGCTAGAAGCACAAAGCAAGGAAGTGCTTGCAGGTGAACCAGTTCATCCAGAAGCCTTCCAACATCAGATTGCCTTTAATTTAATTCCACATATTGATGTATGGCAAGAAGAGGACTATACCAAAGAAGAAATGAAATTGGTACATGAAACTCATAAAATACTCAATGACAAAAATATAGCTATCACTCCAACGGCTGTGCGTGTGCCTGTATTCAGAAGCCATGCAGAATCTATCTATATCGAAACAGAAACCCCTGTTTCTGCTGATGAAGCAAGAGCACTTATGGAAGCTGCACCACGTGTTGTTGTACAAGATAAGCCACATGATAATATATATCCAATGCCTATTGAAACAGCGAATACAGACGATATCTATGTGGGTCGTATTCGTAATGACTTGAATGTTGAAAATGGCCTTTCTATGTGGGTTTGTTTTGACCAAATTAGAAAAGGTGCTGCAGCAAATGCAGTTCAAATTGCTGAATTATTATTAGAAAATGACTGGATTTAATAAAAAAAGAAGCCATTTAAATGGCTTCTTTTTTTATTATTATTTTTCTGAAATGAATTTAGCAAGATCTACTACACGGTTACTGTAAGCCCATTCGTTATCATACCAAGAGATTACTTTTAATTGATGATCACCAATTTTCATTGTGGATAAGCCATCAATGATAGAAGAACGAGAATCGGTATTGTAGTCAATGGATACCAATGGTTTTTCAGAATATCCAAGAATACCTTTCAATTCATTTTCGGATGCTTTTTTGAATAAAGCATTGACTTCTTCAACAGTGACATTTTCTTCCAATTGGAAAACAACATCTGTAAGAGAAACATTTGGTGTCGGTACACGAAGCGCAAAGCCATTCATTTTTCCGTTTAATTCTGGAATGATTTTACCCATTGCTTTTGCAGCACCTGTTGTGGTAGGAATAATAGATTGAGTGCAGCCGCGTGCACGACGTGGATCTTTATGACGATTGTCTAAGTTCTTTTGGTCATTGGTAAAAGAATGGACAGTGGTCATTGCACCGCTGACAATGGTGAAGTTGTCGTGAATAACTTTAGTGAGTGGAGCTAAGCAGTTGGTTGTGCAACTAGCATTAGAAACAATTGGTTGAGATGGGTCATAGCTGTCTTCGTTGACACCCATAACAATCATTTGTGCATCGCTACTTGGAGCAGTGATGACAACTTTTTTTGCGCCTGTTTCTAAGTGAACAGATGCTGTTTCGATGGTCTTAAACTTACCAGTAGAATCAATAACGATATCTGCCCCAACATCGCCCCATTTAAGATTCTTAGGGTCACGATCGCTAAATAAGGTAATACGTTGTCCGTTGGCAATGAGAACGCCTTCTTCATAGGATACATCTCCAGGGAACTTGCCATGTGTAGAATCGTATTCGAAAAGGCGTGCAGTTCCTTCTGCATCAGAGGTAGAATTAATGGCAACCAATTCCACTTCTGGATCTAACACAGCAACACGAGCGACTAGACGGCCGATACGACCAAATCCGTTAATACCAACTTTTATAGACATAAAATCCTCCTCATATAAATGAAATCTTATCATGTATAAGATACCTTATTTTACTGGAAAAATAAAGGGTAAGAGAGGAAGAAAAATACGAAGTGAAAAAAATTTGAAAAAAATTGAAAAAAATTCAAAAAGGGGTTGCATTTATTAGAATGTCATGTTATTATAAATGAGCGTTAAGGGAACAGCACAAAACAAGAAACGCAAAACATGCGGAAATGGCTCAGTGGTAGAGCATCGCCTTGCCAAGGCGAGGGTCGCGAGTTCGAATCTCGTTTTCCGCTTTAAGCACTCTGAAAAAGAGTGCTTTTTTTATTTTCTTTTTTTTGAAAGGAGATTCTATGGAAAAATTAGTGATTGCAACAATGAATCAAAATAAGCTGAAAGAATTTAAAGTACTTATGGCAGATTTGGATGTTGATATACTTTCTTTAAAAGATTTTCCTGATATTGAAGATATCGAAGAAACAGGGGATACTTTTTATGAAAATGCTTATATAAAAGCAAAGACTGTTTTTGAGAAAACAGGCTATACTTGTATCGCTGATGACTCAGGTCTGGAAGTTGATGCATTAGGAGGGGCTCCTGGTGTTTATTCTGCACGTTATGCTGGATTAAATAAAGACGATCAAGCAAATAATGAAAAGCTTTTGTTGGAAATGAAAGATTTGCCTCAAGATAAACGTGGTGCCCAATTTCATTGCACCATTGTTGCCATTGATCAGTCTGGTAAAGCTTACCAAGCAGATGGTATCGTTAGAGGGCGTATCATTCAACAACCGATTGGTCATAATGGATTTGGTTATGATCCGTTATTTTATGTTGAAGATTATAAAAAAACAATGGCTGAGTTAGAGATGGAAGAAAAAAACCGCATTAGTCATCGCGGAAAAGCAACGAGAGAGATTGTACGTATATTAAGAGAATGTGTTTTCCAATAAAAAAAGAAGCCATTTAAAATGGCTTCTTTTTTTATTAATGGAGACGTTCTCTTAAAGCTGATAATTCATCGAAAAGTGCTTGTGGCATTTTCTCACCATAATCTTTAAAATGTGTCTCAATAAGAGCAGCTTCTTCTTTCCATGCATCTACATCAATCTTCAAAAGATTTTCCAAGTCTTTTCTGGAAATGTTCAGGCCTGCAGTGTTGATATCTTCAACACTTGGTACATAGCCAATGGCTGTCTTTTCTGCGTGGGCATTTCCCCCGCTGCGATTGAAAATCCACTCTAATACGCGAATGTTTTCGCCATATCCTGGCCAAATATAGTGTCCGTTTTTATCTTTGCGGAACCAGTTAACAGAATAAATTTTAGGTAACTTTGAAGTATCGGTTAATTGTTGCATGTCCAACCAATGTTGGATATAGTCTGCCACATGATACCCAATAAATGGAAGCATCGCAAATGGATCGCGACGAATTTTACCAATTTTGTCACTAATAATAGCTGCTGTGACCTCACTACCCATCACAGAGCCTAAAAATACACCGTGTTGCCAGTCGAAACTTTCATAAACCAATGGGATTGTTGAAGGGCGGCGACCACCAAATAAAATAGCGTCAATTGGTACCCCTTCAGGATTTGTCCATTCATCAGCAATCGTTGGGCACTGAGAAGCTGGTGCAGTAAAACGTGCATTTGGATGAGCGGCACGGCTATCCGCTTTTGGTGTCCAATCATTCCCTTGCCAATCAATGAGATGCTCTGGCGGAGGACAAAGTCCTTCCCACCAGACGCTGTTATCATCTGTCAATGCCACATTTGTGAAAATAGTATTTTCTTTGATGGTTTTCATGGCATTTGGATTGGATCTCGCAGAAGTGCCAGGTGCGACCCCGAAAAAGCCATTCTCAGGGTTGATGGCATATAAGCGTCCATCTTTTCCGACATGTAACCATGCGATATCATCGCCGATGGTTTCTATTTTCCAACCTGGTAGGGTTGGTACAAGCATTGCTAAATTTGTTTTGCCGCATGCACTAGGGAAAGCAGCACAAATGTATTTGCTGATGCCTTCTGGATTGGTAACTTTTAATATAAGCATGTGCTCTGCCATCCAATTTTCATCACGAGCGATAACAGAGGCAATTCTCAATGCAAAACACTTTTTACCAAGCAAAGCATTTCCACCATAGCCGGAGCCATAACTCCAAATGGTACGTTCTTCTGGAAAATGTGCAATGTATTTTTCTTCGATAGGGGCACATGGCCAAGCAACATCTTTTTCATCCTCAGCCAACGGCTTACCAACAGAATGAAGACATGGCACGAAGAAGCCATCATCACCAAGTTTTTCAAGAACAGCATTGCCTGTACGTGTCATGATATGCATGTTTAAAACCACATACGGACTATCTGTTAATTGAATGCCTATGCGAGAGTAAGGACTATCAATTGGTCCCATGCAAAAAGGGATGACATACATGGTGCGTCCCCTCATGGCGCCTTTGTATAGATGCTTCATTTCCTCTTTTAATTCAGTTGGTTCATACCAGTTATTTGTCGGCCCAGCATTTTCTTTTTTCTCACAGGAAATAAAAGTCCGTTCCTCCACACGAGCAACATCTGAAATATCAGAGCGAAACAAATAACAGTTAGGCAATTTTTCTTGATCCAAAGGAATTGCAGCCTTTTTGTCAACTAGATGATCAATAATAATTTGTTGTTGCTCATTAGATCCATCATACCACTGAATACTTGCTGGTTGACATAGTTCAGCGATTTGATCAATCCATTTATGCAACTTTTTATGATTGGTCATGACCATTCTCCTCGTAAATGAAATCTTAATCAAAATTAAATTAACATATTATGACGCCTTGTTCAAGGTAAATCCCCTGTAATATAAGTCAAAAATAGGAAATTTTGTTTCATGATGACATTGTGAGGCATTTATAATCATGGTATTCTTAAATAGATAGGAGTGAGTGATGTGATTGATGTTTTAGTTATAGGTGGTGGCGCGAGTGGTTTGATGGCAGCAATTTCTGCTGCAACCGCTGGTTGTCATGTTGAAATATTAGAAAAAATGGCCAGTTGTGGTAAAAAAATACGTATTACTGGTAAGGGACGTTGTAATGTCACAACAGATAAAACAAAAGAGGAAATTATTAAATCTATTCGACGAAACCCTCGTTTTATGTACTCTTCATTAAGTGTATTTGACAATAATGATGTAAAAGATTTTTTTGAAAAACATGGTTGCCCCTTAAAAGTTGAGCGCGGAGAAAGATTGTTCCCTGTAAGTGATCGTGCACAAGATGTGGTCGATGTATTGACTCGTGAAGCAGAGAAAAAAGGTGTTGTCATTCATCGACAGATGCGTGTCACATCTATGCATCATGATGAGCATGTTTTCGTTGTAGAAGTAGCTGGTGAAAAAAAATTCGTTGCTAAAAGCGTCATTATCTGTACTGGAGGTGCTTCGTATAGCGGAACAGGCAGTACAGGTGATGGCTATAAATGGCTAGATAAACTTGGCATTCGTATCGTTGATGCTAGACCCGCATTGGTTCCATTGGTTGCTAAGGAAAGTTGGATAAAATCCCTTCAAGGATTAAGCTTAAAGAATGTTTGCTTAAGTATAGAGAGAGAGAATCATAAATCCATTTACTTAGAGCAAGGAGAAATGCTTTTTACACATTTTGGCATCAGCGGGCCGATTGTTTTATCTGCAAGTGGGCATTGTACAGATTATTGGAGAAAAAACAATGCCGCATTAATTGCGCATATTGATTTAAAACCAGCCTTATCGGAAGCGCAATTGGATAAACGTCTCTTAAGAGAAATTGAAGAAAGTCCAAATAAACAATATAATAATCTGTTAAGACGCCTTATGCCGCAAAAAATGCTGCCTGTATTTATTCAAAAAACAGGTATTAGTGGCGAAAAAATACTGCATCAACTTACTAAAGAGGATCGCTTATGTGTTATTCGTCATTTGAAAGATTTTTCTTTCCATATTGATAATGCGCGTTCATTAGAAGAGGGTATTGTGACGGCAGGCGGTGTAGACGTTAAGGAGATTAATCCTAAAACAATGGCAATCAAGAAAATAGAAGGCTTGTTTGTAGCAGGTGAGATTATTGATGTAGATGCGTATACAGGAGGATTTAACCTGCAAATTGCATTTTCAACAGGGTATAGTGCTGGGAAAGCAGCATGTCAGTTTGTGCATGAAAAGGAGCTATAAATGGAGATGAGTATTGATAGTAAAAATGTCTCTCGCGCTGCTATTAAAATGGCAATATCTGAAGATAGATCATTAGAACGTTCATTAAAGATGGCTTTGCAGGAGCAAGGCATGAAAGTGGTTGCAGTGGACGTTGGTGGAGATTATTTTAAAATTCAAAGTAAAATCGTGGAGCAAGCTTTGGTTGCATCAAAACGCGAAGGGTTGATCGATGAGTCGCATCATGAAAATGGGGCTGTTGTTGGTGCAGTAAGAGATGCCTTAAGCCAGGTAATGACAAAGGCAAGCGGCATGAATGTTGGCGGAAAAATAGGCTTGGCTCGCGGCAATGATCATTTGAGCGTGGCTGTTTTTTTTAGTATTGGCTTGTTACACCTTGATGAAATTGCATTAGGTGTGGCACATCGAACAATATAGAAAGGAATTAAAAATGCAAATTGCAATTGATGGCCCAGCAGGGGTGGGAAAAAGTACTTTGGCCAAAGCATTGGCTGAAACACTTGGCTATATTTATCTTGATACTGGTGCAATGTACAGAGGCGTGGCTTATATTGCTGATAAAAGTGGTATCGCGCCAGAAAATATTACAGCCTTACAAAAAATACTTGATAACTTGGATTTACATTTTGAAATCATTGATGGTAAAAAAAGCCTCTTTAATCAAAATGAAAATATTGAAGAATTCATACGAGAAGCGAAAATTTCTAACATTGTTAGTCAGTATGCGAAAGTTGACATCGTAAGAAAAGCGATGACACAGCAGCAACAGGCAATTGCCAAAAAAAATTCTGTGGTTATGGATGGTAGAGATATTGGCACAGTGATATTGCCAAAGGCTGAATATAAGTTTTTTTTGGTGGCAAGTCCTGAGGAACGTACAAAAAGACGTCTTTTAGAATTACAAGAAAAAGGTGTAGAAATATCCTTTGATGAATTATTAAACGATATCAAAAAACGCGATGAAGAGGATGCCAATCGTGCAATTGCGCCTTTGAAAAAAGCCGAAGATGCCATCATAATAAATACCGATCATTTGAATCAAAAGGAAGTTTTGGAAAAAATTCTAGATATTATAAAAAATAATGTTTGGCAATAGCATAGAAATTAGGTATAATGAAATAGTGTAATTGAAAATGCGTAAAGTATAAGGAGTATTTACTTATGGAGATTAAAATAGCATCGAACGCTGGTTTTTGTTTTGGCGTAAGAGCAGCTATCAATAAAGGTGAAGAATTGATTGCAGAAGGTAATGGCCCTATTGCAACACTAGGTCCACTCATTCATAATCCGCAAGAAGTGGCACGTTTAGAGTCTCTTGGTATTAAAGCACATGATGAATTTGATACAATAAGTGAAAAAAATGTGCTTATACGCACGCATGGTGTTGCACCAACAATTTATCAAGAAGCTGAAAAACGTGGACTTAATTATTTTGACTGCACTTGTCCTTATGTGAAGAGAGTGCAGAAAATTGCACAAGAGCATGCAGATGCTGGCTATCAAGTGCTGATTTTAGGGGATAGTAGTCATCCTGAAGTTATTGCAATTGTTGGCTGGACAAATGAGAGTGCTATTGTCTTTTTTAGCCTTGATGAATTGAAAATGCTGTCACTTGAAGGAAAAAAAGTGTGTTTGGTTTCTCAAACAACAGAGAAATTAGAACGACTTGAAGCAGCAGTCTCTTATTTAAAGAGCATTGAATTAGAAGAATTGCTTGTTTTCAACACCATTTGTTCTGCTACACGTGACAGACAAACTGATGCCAGTGTTTTGGCTTCGGAAGTTGATATTATGATTGTCATTGGCGGTTATAATAGCGCCAATACAAGAAAATTGGTATCAATTTGCCAAGATAAAAACACACTAACCAAACATGTTGAATCTGTGAAGGATTTAAAAGATGAGTGGTTTGATGGTGTCAAAAAAATTGGTTTAACAGCAGGGGCATCGACTCCTGACTGGATAATTAGGGAGGTCATTGACAAGATGGAAGAATTAACAATGGAACAAGGTTTAGAACAAGGGTATGGTACTTTAGAGCCACTTAATCTTTATGATGTAGTAACTGGTACTGTAGTAAAGATTAATACCGATGAAGTAATGGTAGACGTAGGTGGCAAATCTGAAGGTGTTATTCCAATCAAGGAACTTTCATTCCAAAAAGATCCTAATGTTGATGAAATCGTTAAAGTTGGCGATGAAATTCAAGTAATGGTTATCAAGATGGAAAACAAAGAAGGTCACATGGTTTTATCTAAAAAACGTGCTGATCAAGAAAAAGCAATGGACACTTTGCAAGCTAAATATGAAAACGGCGAAGTGATTGAAGCAAAAGTTGTTGGTGATGTTAAAGGTGGCGTTATCGTTGATATCGGCGCTCGTGGCTTTGTACCAGCTTCTCATCTTGACACCAAATACGTTGATGATATTAAAGCATTCGTAGGAAATACCTATCGTTTCAAAATTATTGAATTTGATACAAACCCAGAAAATCGTAAGATTATTCTTTCACGTCGTGAACTTCTTGAAAAAGAAGAAAAAGAAAACCGTGAAAAAATCTGGGCTAACATTTCTGAAGGTCAAGTATTAAAAGGCCGCGTGCAACGTATTGCAAACTTCGGCGCATTCATTGATCTTGGTGGCGTAGATGGTTTACTTCATATCTCTGAAATGGGATGGGGACGTGTAAAACAACCTACTGATGTAGTAAATGTAGGTGATGAAATTGAAGTTTATGTTCTTAACGCTGATCAAGAAAAAGGCAAAATCAGCCTCAGCTTGAAAAAATTAATCAACAATCCTTGGGACAATGTTGCAGAAAGATTTGCTGTAGGCAGCACTGTTTCTGGTAAAGTTGTTCGTATCGCTCCTTTTGGTGCGTTCGTCGCATTGGCTGATGGTGTAGATGGTTTGGTTCACATTTCACAAATTTCTTGGGATCATATTGATAAAGTTGAAGATGCTCTCAAGATTGGTGATGCTGTAGAAGCAAAAGTTCTTGAAGTAGATGAAGATCGTAAACGCATCAGCTTGTCTATCAAAGAATTAAAAGAAAGACCAGTTGTAGAAAAACCAGCTCCAAAGCCTAAAAAACAACAAGATAAGCCAAAAAGTGCTATTCCAGAAGTAAATGAAGAATTAAGCAATAATGCTTTTGCAGGTCTTGCTGATTTAATTGGTGAATAATAAAAAAAGAAACCGCTGTCTAGACAGCGGTTTCTTTTTTTTATTCAATCATATCTGATTTTGCAATAGCATGTCTGCTTTGGATATCCGCTAAATCGACCTCATAAGATCTCAAGCGATAATTTTGTGAAGGGCTTTCGTAGAGAGAGCGTTTTGAGTAATCGTGCAAAGCATTTTCTGCTTTTCTGAGATTGATTAAAGTACCAGGCCCCCCAATGCAGCCACCTTCACATGCCATCCCTTCTAATAGCATGCCGTTTTTCTTCCCTGCTTTTGCAAGTTTTAACAATTTTGCGCAGTTTTCTAAGCCTTCTACATTTTCTGCTTTAACAGAAATATCTGGCCAATTCTCTGCGATATATTCTGCAACAGCACCCGCAACACCGCCAGAACGTGCATAACCTCGCGCTGTTCTAGAAGCATCTGACAATGCTCCAGATATTTCGATATCTGCCAATTCGATATCTTGTGCAGCGAACATACCCATTAATTCTTCATAAGTAATAACAAAATCAACATAATCTTTTACATAGTCTCTCAATGCTTCTAGTTTCTTTGAAATACATGGGCCTATAAAGACCACTTTGGCATGAGGACGTTTTGATTTTATATAATAAGCGGTTTCAATCATAGGCGTTGCTGAACCTGATATATAAGGTATTAATTCAGGGAAGTTTTTTGAAACCAACAGTGTCCAAGAATTGCAACAACTGGTTCCCATAAATGGCATGTTGCCAGATGGAACATTTTCAACAAATTCTTCTGCTTCGTGCATAGTCGTCAAATCGGCGCCCAAGCCTACTTCGGCGACATCGGCAAACCCTAAACGACGAATCCCTTCAAATACCTCTTCAGGGCCTGCCAATGGCCCGAATTGACCAGCGAAAGAAGGCGCTACAATAGCCACGACTTCATTGCCTTCTTTGATGGAGCGAATCAGCTGGTAAATTTGTCCCTTGTCACTAATTGCACCAAACGGACACTCTGTAATACATCTCCCGCATGAAACACATTTATCATAATTGATTTTAGCACGACCAAATTCATCACTTTCAATTGCACCTACGCCACAATGTGATGCGCATGGTCTATCATATTTAATAATGGCGTGGTAAGGGCAATTTTGCAGGCATCTCCCACATCGAATGCATTTGTCTTTATCGATTCTTGCCTGTGTTTTATCAAAGCTAATGGCCTTTACTGGACATAAATTAATACATGGATGTCCCATACATTTACGACAATTTGAAGTGATCTCAACAGTTTTAGTAGGGCAAGCCATGCAAGCAAAGTTAATGACATTAACAAGGGGTGGTTGATATACACGATGTGATACATCAACCAATTCAATACCATCTTCTAATGTTGTTAATTCTTTAGCAGAGCGTACTGGTAAGCCGAGCGCTAAACGTAGACGCTCTCCGATAATAGCACGTTCATGAAAAATATTATCTCGATGTTCAGAAAATTCTCCCGGCAAAATACGAAAGATGGATTGGCGTAAATCATATACATTGCCATCGTTATATGCTAATTTAGCAATTTCGGCAAATACCTGTCTTCGTATTTTTATTAAATCCGGATAAATTTCTTTCATTTTAAATCCTCCTGGTTTTTTGACGTATAATATAAATTATAATTCATAAAAATTCATAATATATGACATAACATCCTGACTTTTTGCGCGCAAAAATGTCTGGTCATCAACCCTAACAACGGGTGCGACATGATCGTTAGAGTAACACAGTCCATCACATGGCGTAGAGATGATTTCTATTTGGTCTGTGAGTTTAGGATGTTCAAGAATGAGTTCATCTCTAAATTTCTCTAATACAGATAGTAGAATGTCTCCACCAGCTACCATACATTTGCTCCCTGCGCAAACTTCGATTTTCATAGCCCCTATACCTCCTGTAAGAAATTTAATAATTTGAATGCAGTTATTATATCATAATATTTAGAATTTTACATACAAACATGGATATATTTGCCTATTGGAAATAAGAATGTCCAGTATCGACCAGTTTATTTCGATGTGATATAATAATATCAATGAAATATTATTCAGTTTTTTGTTATAAAGGAGAGCGACAATGGCTGAAGAAAAGAAAATAGAAGTGTCTCATGGTCAAATCCATGATACAGAGCTCGGAACGATTCGAGTCGATGATGAAGTAATCGCTGCCATTGTGGCAATTACGACAAATAGGATTAAAGGTGTTGCAAATACAGTTGGTGGTATGACCGATAACTTTACTGGTATGTTGGGTAAGAAGAACTTATCTAAAGGTGTGCGTGTTGATTTAAAAGAGAACAGTTTAGTGATTACTGTGAATATCATGGTCAAATATGGATACGGTATACCAGATCTGGCTCATAAAATTCAAAATGAAATTATTGACGAAGTAGAAATCATGACAGGCATGAAAGTAGACTCTGTCAATTTAATGGTTCAAGGTATTGTTTTTAATAATAGTGCGACAGATAAATAAATGAGGGATTAAAATGCGCAAATTGGCGAGACAAATTACATTTCTTTTAATATATTCTAGTGATATGGGACAAACCGATTATCAAGACGTTTTACAGCATTATTTAGAACAAGAAAATCTTGAAGATTTTCTCATCGCAGCAAATATTTTAGATGGTTTTCCAGAATTAGACGAAGAGACACTTATGAGTGCATTGACCACTGATGATAAACGCTACATTTCCGAAACAGTGGCTGGTACGATGAATCATCTGATGTTTGTGGATAAATTGATTGATGAACAAG
Source organism: uncultured Peptococcaceae bacterium (assembly GCA_947254645.1). Lineage (GTDB taxonomy): Bacteria > Bacillota > Peptococcia > Peptococcales > Peptococcaceae > UMGS1590. Next base: position 26,382 of record CAMYDW010000009.1, read on the forward strand.
CACAGAATTGGTCAACCTTAAGAATGCTGAGTGCAGATAAAAATATTTTGCGCCTTGGAACCTATGAATTATGTTTTGCTCCTGAAAAAACAGATGCAGCAGTTATTATTAACGAAGCAGTTAATCTTGCTAGAATATATGGGGAAGAAGAATCCTATAAATTCGTAAATGCAATTTTAGATGCAATTTACAAAAATCGCGCTACAAAGGACGATTTATATGAGCAGTGCTAACTTAATAAAAGTCGGCCAACTCAATCAATATATTAAAGAATGTTTCGCAAAATCCACTTTCTTTAACAATATCCGTGTTGAAGGAGAACTTTCAAACTTTAAAAAATATGCAAGTGGTCATTGTTATTTCTCATTAAAAGACAATGAGGCAGCCATAAGATGTACGATGTTTCGTCATGCTGCAGTTGGGTTAGATTTTGTACCACAACAAGGACAAGCTGTTATTGTTGAAGGGGAGGTCTCGTTCTATCCTAAAAATGGAGATTGTCAAATTAATGTTAGAAAAATGGTCCCTGTTGGCACAGGAGACTTACATGCAGAATATGAAAAATTAAAACAAAAACTTTTGAATGAAGGTGTCTTTAAAACAGAAGCGACACGTAAGGCATTACCACTGTATTCTAAAAAAATTGGTGTCGTGACTTCTCCAACTGGAGCAGTTATTAGAGATATGGTGCGTGTACTAAAAAGACGTTGGCCAATGGTAGACATCTTACTTGTTCCAGCAACGGTACAAGGAGAAAAAGGTGCTGCATCCATATGTGAATCATTAAATATACTCTATCAACGTGATGATGTTGACTTAATTATAGTAGGACGTGGTGGTGGCTCACTAGAAGACTTGTGGAATTTTAATGAAGAGCCAGTTGTGAGAATGATTGCAAATAGTCCAAAGCCAATTATAAGTGCAGTGGGACATGAGCCAGATGTGACCTTGGCTGATTTTGCTGCAGATAAAAGAGCAGGAACCCCTTCAATCGCAGCAGAAGTTGCTGTAAAAGATTGGCATGATGTAGCGCGCGAAATCAACAGCAAAAAAGAACAGTTCAAAGTACGTGTGCAGTCTATTTTAGAAAGCAAACAAAAGCATCTTCAAGGGTATCTTTCTTCAGGCTATCTTCTTGATTCCATGAAAATCCTCGGTGAGTATGTAATGCTTCTAGATCAAAGAGAGCATGACCTGGAACAATCCATAAAAGATCGTATTATAGAAAAAAATAACCTTTTCCGTCAATATGTTGCTTCTATGGAAGCGCTTAATCCGCTCAGTGTATTAGCGCGCGGATTTTCATATTGCGAAAAAGATGGCCATGCCATTGTATCGGTAGAGCAAATTGATGTGGGAGATTCGTTGCAAGTGGCGTTTTCCGATGGTCTTGTGAAAACAGAAGTGACATCGATTGAAGAAAGGAAACAAAAAAATGAATGTTGATGCTAAACCACTCACTTTTGAAGAAGCCATTCAAAAGTTAGATGAAGTTTTGAAGAATTTAAATCAAGGAGACATTTCCTTAGAAAATGCTGTACAACAATATAAAATTGGACTGGATATGGCAAATTTTTGTCAAAAAAAGTTAAAGGAAACTGAAGGAGAAATTAGAATCCTTCAGAATGGTCTTGAAGAAGCTTTTTCAATGGAGGAATAGGAATGAGCAAAGAAAAGATGCAAGTCTACCAAAGTATGATTGAAGAATACTTGCCTAGTGTATTACCAATAAAAGATGGCTTTAATGATACTTTGGTTGAGGCAATGTCCTATAGCTTATTATCTGGTGGTAAAAGATTGCGTCCTGTGCTTGTTTTAGCAGGGTGTGCTGCAGTTGGTGGTCATATTGAAGATGCCCTTCACTCAGCATGCTGTATTGAATGCATTCACGCATATTCTTTGATTCATGATGATTTACCAGGAATGGATAACGATGAGTTACGCCGAGGCAAACCTACTAATCATGTTGTCTATGGAGAAGGGATGGCTATTCTTGCAGGAGATGGGTTGCAAGCGCAAGCTTTCGAATCTATTTCTAAGCATTGGCTAGAAAAAAATGAACCAGAGATAGGCTTAAAAGTACTCTATGAATTAGCAAAGGGTGCAGGAAATCAAGGAATGGTTGTTGGACAAGCCCAAGATTTACAAAGTGAAGGCAAGAAAATAGACGAAAAAACCATGCAGTTTATTCATGCCAATAAAACAGGCGCATTAATCATTGCTGCGGTTTTAATGGGCGGTCGTATGGGTTGTGCTGATGAAAATTCCTTAGCCGCATTAAAAGAATATGGGAAGCATCTCGGATTGGCTTTTCAGATTACGGATGATATTTTGGATGTTATTGGTGATACTGCAGTAATAGGAAAGCCAACTGGTAGTGATGAGAAAAATATGAAAGCAACTTATCCCGCTTTATATGGCTTGGAGGCATCAAAAAAAATGGCTCAAGAACAATGTGCTTTAGCAGAAGAGGCTTTAAATAAATTAAATGGAGATGTTGATGTTTTAAGATATTTGGCAAGATATATTTTAAACCGCCAAAAATAGGAAGAGGGTTCCAAAAATAGGAAGAGGGTTGATGAATGTTAGAGGCTATTCGATCACAAGACATTAAGAATATGTCTATGAGTCAATTGAATGATCTTGCACAGGAAATTAGAGAAAGACTCATTCAAGTGACAGCTAAAAATGGTGGGCATCTTGCGCCAAATTTGGGTATTGTAGAAATGACTTTGGCATTTCATTACGTTTATGATTTTCCAAAAGATAAAATCATTTGGGATGTAGGTCACCAATCATACGTACACAAACTGTTGACTGGAAGAAATGATGAATTCGATACTTTGAGACAATGGCACGGTATGTCTGGTTTCCCAAAAAGAAGTGAGAGCGAATTTGATAGTTTTGGGGCAGGACATGCAAGCACCTCTATTTCTGCAGCGACTGGTTTTGCCTTGGCTAGAGATTTGCTAAATGAAGATCATGAAGTTCTTGCTGTCATTGGCGATGGAGCTATGACTGGTGGGCTTGCTTTTGAAGCTATGAATCATGCCAGTCAATTAAAAACAAAGCTAACAGTTGTTCTTAATGATAATGAGATGAGTATTGCACCAAATGTTGGTGGCATGAGTCAATATCTAACGCGTTTGAGAACAGATCCAAACTATAATCGATTCAAAGATGACATTGAGACAGTTCTCAAAAAAATACCTAGTGTTGGTCCTAAAATGGCTGAAATAGCTGATAGAATGAAGGATTCTGTGAAGACGATGCTCGTAAAAGGGAGTTTCTTTGAAGAATTGGGTTTTAAATATTATGGCCCTGTTGATGGGCATAATATTGAGGAGCTGATTCATGTTTTGGAAAACAGTAAGCAATTTTCCGAACCAGTTCTCATACATTGTCTAACAGAAAAAGGGAGAGGCTATTTGCCGGCCTCAAGCCATCCAGAAAAATTTCATGGGATAGGTGCCTTTGATATCGAAACAGGTGAAACCATTAATCAATCAAGCAAGCCGAGTTATACAGATGTTTTTGCAAAAACATTGATTGATTTAGCTGGAAAAGATGAAAGCATTATTGGCATCACGGCAGCGATGGGATCTGGTACAGGTATGGGTGCATTTGCAAATGCTTTTCCAGATCGTATGATTGATGTAGGTATTGCTGAAGAACACGCCACTACAATGGCAAGTGCTCTAGCATTGAATGGATTAAAACCTGTTGTAGCAATTTATTCAACCTTTATGCAACGAACCTTTGATCAACTGATTCATGATTGTGCATTACAAAATGCACCGGTGGTTTTTGCCCTTGATCGTGCCGGTTTAGTTGGTGCAGATGGGCCGACGCATCATGGTGTTTTTGATATTGGTTATTTTAGAATGATACCAAACATGATTGTGATGGCGCCAAAAGATGAAACAGAATTACAACATATGTTAGCTAGCGCCATTTCTTATCATCAACCTGTGGCTATTCGCTATCCTAGAGGGAAAGGACCGGGTGCTCCATTGACTGCATCTTATACCCATTTGCCCCTTGGACAAGCAGAACAGTTGTCTGATGGAACGGATGCCACTATTCTTGCAATAGGGTCTATGGTAACAAGTGCCATCAAAGTGGCGGAACAATTAAAAGTAGAAGGCATTTCTGTCGGTGTTGTAAATATGCGCTTTGTAAAACCTTTAGATGTTTCTATGATTCAAAAAGCCTGTGGTACTTCTCCAAATATTATTACAATGGAAGAAAATATGCTGGCAGGTGGTTTTGGTAGTGCTATCCTTGAAGCCGCAAATGACATTGCTCCAAACACTCGGGTTTTACGATTTGGTATTCCAGATGTCTTTGTAGAGCATGGCGATACAAAACTACTTAAAAAATCTTGTGGACTTGACGAGGAAAGCATGATTGAGAAAATCCGTGCCTTTCTTTCAAAATAATTAAGGTGACAAAATGGCAAAAAAAGAGAGACTTGATGTTCTGTTAGTAAAGAATAATATTTGCGAAACAAGAGAGAAGGCCCAAAAATATATTATGGCAGGGCTGGTTCTTGTTAATAATCAAAAGATTGATAAATCAGGAACAAAAGTGCCAGAAGATGCGGTTGTTCGATTGATTGGGGAACCGATGCCCTTTGCTAGTAGAGGTGGCTTTAAACTTGAGGAAGCCGTTAAAGCTTTTTCTCTAGATTTTACAAATCAGGTAGTGACAGACATAGGTGCATCAACAGGTGGATTTGTTGATTGTGCCCTACAACACGGTGCAGCACGTGTATACGCTGTGGATGTTGGATATGGACAATTGGCATGGAAACTACGTACCGATGAACGAGTGGTTAATATGGAAAAGACTAATGCACGTTTTTTAACGCCAGAAGATTTTCCAGAACTGATGGATTGGATTACGAGTGATGTGGCATTTATTTCACTCACTAAAATTTTACCAGCTGCCTATACCATCTTAAAGGATCATGGTTATGGGGTTGTGTTGATTAAGCCCCAATTTGAAGCAGGTAGAGAGCATATAGGAAAAAATGGTGTTGTAAGAGATCCTGCTGTTCATAAAGAAGTTATAAAAAAGGTATTGGCTTGTAATGAAGCGTTAGGTTGCAAGACTTTAGGTCTTGTTCATTCTCCTATTCAAGGACCACAAGGGAATATAGAATATCTCTACTGGTATCAAAAGAACAACGAGGAAAAGAGTGTTGTTTTAGATATTGAAAAAATAGTGGATGATACTTTTGAGTATTTCTCGGAAAAACATTCATGATTGATGAAAAAATAATCTATCTCATCATCGGATTAATATTGGGCATTTATGGATGTTTTTCTTACATCAACTTTCGAAAAAAAAGAAGACAAGCCTTTATCAGTCAACGCGCCAAAATAGGGGAAGTCAAAGCAAAAAATGTTTTGGAATGTGCTGGCTATAAGATTATCGGAAGTCAAGTGCAAGAGAATGTGGTGATGTATATTGATGGAGAAGCACATGAAAGCTTTGTGCGTGCAGACTATCTTGTACAAAAAAAAAGAAAACGATATGTTGTAGAAGTAAAGACAGGGAATCAAGCCGATATGAAGAAGCCGAATGTAAGACGGCAACTTTTCGAGTATGCTAACCTTTTTCAAGTAGACGGTATTTTATTTATTGATATGAATTTAGAAAAGATATATACCATTGATTTTGAAAATCAAACTCGGTTTGAACATGGGGCAGCATTTTTTATTTATGGAATGTGTACAGCTGTCTTTATTTATATTTTCATACAATCGTTTGTTAACTAGGAGCGTAGCAATGAAAAAGGGTATTGGACTTTTTTTAAACATCAATAGTCAGGAAACAGTGGCACTTGCAAAAAAAATTGTAGATGATTTTTCAAGAGAGTCGGTTAAAGTTTTTTGTGAAAATGAAGAGGTTGCAGATTTAGTTCAAGTGCCCCTTCTATCGAAAAGTGATTTTCTGCAAAAAATTCAACTTATGCTTGTTATTGGCGGTGATGGTACATTTTTGCAAGCTGCTAATATTGTAAGAGAAGCTTCTATACCAATTTTAGGTATTAATCGAGGACATCTTGGGTTTCTGTCAGAGCTAGAAGTGGAAGAATTTGAAAGCAACATTCAAAGAATTATTCACGGTGAATACGAGATTGAAAATCGTATGACGATTAAAGGAGAAGTCTTTCGAGAAAATCAATGTATTGCATCTGCCATTGCACTAAATGATATATCCATCAATCGTCATCCTGTGGAAAACACTTTGCATTTTGAAGCGTATTTACATGACCAATATATTGACAGCTATATTGGTGATGGGATGATTATTGCTACGCCAACAGGCTCTACGGCTTATTCGTTTTCGGCAGGTGGCCCCTTGATTTATCCTGGAACCAATTGTTTGATTGTTAATCCGATCTGTGCTCATATTTTAGGAACAAGTCCAATTATTATTCCTGCTGATGGGATCATTCATATATTATTGAGACGCTGTGAAGAAGATGCTTACTTTATCGCAGATGGTCGAAAAGCAGTACCAATTAAGCAGGGAGATTATATTCGTGTTTCACAAGGACAACATTCAATTAAAATGGTTCAACTGAAAGATCATCAATTTTTTGAAACGGTGCGCCACAAACTGCTTAACAGGAATTATAGAAAATTGGATTAAAGGAGGACGGTATGAAAAATAGAAGACAAAGAAGAATTTTAGAGATTATCTCAAATGAAGTGATTGGCACTCAAAAAGAGTTGGCTGAACGACTTCAAAAAGAGGGCTTTGAAACAACTCAAGCGACTATTTCACGTGATATTAAAGAATTGTTGTTGGTTAAAGTGAATATTGGCGGTGATAGATATAAGTATGTTATCGCTCAAGAGACACCGGTGACAGATGCCAAATTACGAATGGTCTTAAGAGAATTTATTTTGAGTTATGATTATAGCGAAAATATTCTTATCCTTAATACCGCTCCAGGTAGTGCTAATACAGTGGCTTCTGCTGTTGATCATGCAGGCTGGTCTTCTATTATTGGCACAATTGCTGGTGATGATACCATCATGCTAGTGGTAAAACCAAAAGAAGCTATTCAAGATGTTATTGCTCAATTAGAAGAATATATATCGAAATAGGAGGTAGGACATGCTTAGACAATTAAATATCGAGAATTTTGCATTGCTCAAGCATGTCAACTTAACCTTTGAGCAGGGACTGAATGTTCTTACTGGTGAAACTGGCGCAGGGAAATCAATCATCATCGATGCAGTGAAATTGATATTAGGTGAGCGTGCCAATACAGCTGATATACGTTATGGTCAGGATAAAGCTTTCGTAGAAGCGATTTTTGAATTAAAAGAAGATCACTCTATTTTTAAAACAGTGGAGATGCTTGGTTTAGAAAATATAGAAAATATCATTGTATTATCTCGAGAGGTGCGCTCTAATGGGAAAAATATTTGTCGTGTTAATCGACAAATTGTGACCTTAAATCAATTTAAGCAATTCTGTGCACAAATCATTAGCATCTATGGGCAACATCAATACGATGAACTGGGAGATGCATGTACTCGACTTTTGTTGTTAGATGAATTAGGAGATGCAAACTTTCAAAGCTTGCGTCATGAAGTATCTAAGACACATCATCGTGCAAAAAAAAGTGGGCAACAGTTAAAAAAAGCGATTAAAAATTCTGCTGTTCTAAAAGAAAAAATAACTTATTATTCAGAACAACTAGAAGAATTGTCGCCTCTGCAATTGAAAAAAGGCGAAGAAGATGAACTCAACAAGCACTTTAATCAAGCAGCACATGCACAAGATCTTTATGATATTTCAAAAGGTGCTTATACAGCCCTGTATGCGGCAAACGATTCTGTGCATGGTATTTTGACCAGCGTGATTGAGCAATTGAGATATGCCCAACAATATGACTCGAGCATTAAAACGTATCATGATGATGTTAACCAAGCATTAATTCTTTTAGATGAAGTTTCTAGAGAACTAGAACATTATAATGAAAAAATGGACTTTGATGCTGAAAGATTACAAAAAATGGATGAGCGCTTGGTTCTATTTTCTAAATTACGAAAAAAATATGGTATGAATATAGATGATTTAGTTGATGAGATTGTCACTTGGCAAAAAGAAATAGAAAGCTATGAAAATGATAGTTTTGAGATTAATACATTAAAAAAAATCTATCAAGAAGACAAACAACACTATTTAGCTTTGTCAGAAGAACTTCACCAGCGTCGCGTTGTCATTGCTGAATCTTTTAGTAAAAAAATGATTATGGAATTGGCTGATATGGCGATGACAGATGTGAAATTTGACGTTATTTTTGAGAAATTTCCTGGGGATCAAACAGGAATTGATCTGGTCACCTTTATGATTTCAACAAATCCTGGCATGCCAATGCGTCCTTTGTATGATATTGCATCTGGTGGTGAAATGAGCCGTGTAATGCTAGCAGTAAAAACAATACTTGGTGGTTCAACAGGGATTGAAACATTAATTTTTGATGAAATTGATACAGGTATTGGTGGTATTGTACTTAATGCAGTCGCCGATAAATTAGAAGAATTAAGTTGTCATGAGCAAGTTATTTGTGTCACACATGCGCCTGTTATCGCAGCACATGCAGATAGACATTTTTACATACACAAAGAAATGAATGCTGGAGAAACAATAACCTTTGTTGAATCCTTAGATTCTGAGGAGGCTGTGGTGGCTGAGATTGCTAGGATGACAGGTGGTCAGGATCAATGGCAACTAGATCATGCGCGTAATCTTCGTAAAATGAAAGTATTTAAATAAAAAGTGCATCAGCAACTTGCTGATGCACTTTTTTATACCATTTGTAGATGTTTTTTTATTGCTTCGATTGTCATAATACCCATTATTTCAATGGATTGATTAAAGGTGTAGTGAGGGACTAAATCAATTTCTTCTTCTTCCGCTATTTCGAAGTCTTCAAAGACTTCTTCTAAAAATGCTTTATCATCCGATAGAATGTGAAGGGCTTCTTGCTTATCCAAACCTGCTTGAACTGCATAGTCTGCTAATAAGTTGTGGTTAGAGATGTCCTCACATTTTTCAAAATAGGCAGAAAAGAGAAGGTCATTTAATACCATATGTTTATTTTGAGTCTGAGCCCATAATGTGAGACGATGAGCATCAATAGTTCCAACATCTCTAATACGAGCCATGTCATAATGGAGACCAACTTGTTCTGCCATTTCTTCAATCTGTTTAAATTTTTCTTGTGCTTGCAACAGTGCGCTTTCACTTAAATGCAATCCTTCTAAAAAGGAACGTTCGGGATGATTCATTTTTCCAGGCTCTAATATAAAGACATGGTGTTTGATCTCATAATCTTTTATATCTAATTCATGAAGTGCTTGAAAAAGCTGTTTTTTGCCTATATAGCAGTAGGGACATGCATAATCAGACCAGATATCTATTTTTAACATACTAAACTCCTTTTGTTATTTATGATATTTTTGACCAGCATTAATACGGGCACAACGATAAATTTGTTCCACGAAAATCACTCGCATTAACTGGTGTGGAAAAGTGAAATTGGAAAAAGATAATGCCATATTGGAGCGCTCGCAAACAAGAGAGGAGAGTCCAAAGGAGCCCCCAATAACAAAGGTAAGATGTGTTTTGTTTGTTGCTTCACAATTTGATAAATATTTTGCAAAAGTAAGTGTATCAAATTGCTTGCCATCTATTTCAAGAGTGATTACAAAATCGTCTTGTTTGATATGTTTCAAAAGACGTTCCGCTTCCTTGTCTTTTATTAGTGCAATTGCTTGCGGGCTTTCATGGGATGGATCTTTTTCATCTGCTACAGTAATAATTTTAAATTGATGATATTTGCCAAGACGTTTTGTGTATTCATCTATAGCTTGTTGCCAATATTTTTCTTTTATTTTTCCTACACAAAGAAGCGTGATATACATTAATCTGCCTCCGTTTTTAACAGAAGTTCATTGATAATATTTTCATCTGGTGTAGCATAGATGGTTTTTTGATCAGTATAGATTACCATGCCTGGTTTTGCACCAGAGGGTTTGTGCACATTTTTTCGCAATGTATAATCCACAGGCACTTTTGAAGAGAATTTTGCTTTTGAAAACCAAGCTGCAAGTATGGTTGCCTTTTCGATGATAGCATCAGAAAAACCGTCATAATCTCGTCTTGCCTTTACAATAATATGGGCACCATGAATATCCTTTGTGTGTAGCCATAAATCTGCATTTCGCCCAATTTTTTGTGTGACATAATCATTTTGTTGGTTGTTTTTGCCAATATAAACTTCATACCCATCAATAAATAAATGCATGGGTGTCGGTAAATGCTTGCTTACCTTTCCACGAGGCAATTGACGTTTTTTAGCATAGCCTGCGTCCTCTAGTTCTATACGAATATCAATTAAATCTTCTGCGGTCATTGATTGTTCAATACTATCATAAATGGTGTGTAAATATGTCAATTCGAGTGAAGTTTTTTCAGCTTGAATAGCAGCTTTTTCTGCTCCGATTTTTGCTTTATTATATTTTTTGAAAAAAATCTGAGCATTCTCATTTGGTGTTTTCGTTGGATTAAGTTCAATTTTCTCGATTGGATTGCCTTCAATATAAAAATTCTCGACTTCGGCAACAGGTCCTTGCTTAATACGATAAAGATTGGCTGTTATCAATTCACCTTTGATGCGATAAGCATCAGCAGAAGCCAAAGCTTCGATTTTCTCTGTTTGCAATTGGAGTTTTTTTTCACAGCGTTCAATTTCATGAGAAACAATTCTTGATAGACTATTTTTTTTCTGCGAAAAAATTTCTTGTTGTTCTTTAATGGCATAATAGTCTTCTAGCAGGAGAGGCATTGAATCACAGGATTTTTGGTGAAAATGTTCAAACTGCATCAGCTTAAAAGGAGCAAAAGCATAAATTTCACTATCACGATAGATAAGAGTTGGTTGCCAGGATGAGTCAGCTGCTTGCTGCTCTATTTTTTTACATTGTTGATATAGTCGTGCATAATCTATTTCGCCTAAATAATCAATACGGGTATCAGGTGCAATATTCGCACGTACAAGAAGTTCATAGGCTGTTTGTGGTCCTATCCCAGCAATGGTATTTAATAATGCTTTATTAATACTTTTTTGTAGTCCACATTCGATTAGACTAGAAGAAAGTACATCTTCTGATAAGTTTTCTAGTGCTATTTTGTTCTGGGCAGGTGGCTTTTGATAATGAATACCAGGTTGGAATTGACGTACTTGGTTGGTATTTGCACCTGCACGGCGAATGGCGTCTAAAATAATATTTTCGGAGCTCAGCAAAACAATATTGCTGTTTTTTCCCATTAATTCAAAAACAAGACTAAAGCGTGTCTCTTCACCAATTTCATTTCTTCCACGAAGTTGAAATTGAATCATACGCTCCCAGTCTATTTGATGGATATCTTCTATAATAGCACCTTGTAGGTGTTTTCTCATAACCATACAAAATTGAGGAGGCTCAAGAGGATTTTTGAATTGTTGGGCTGTAAGAGAAACACGTGCGCTTTGTGGATTCGTAGTTGCAAATAATTTATGATTAGAATTGTTGGCACGTATTGTCATGGTAAGTGTGTTGGTATTAGGTTGTGTGATTTTATCAATACGTCCACCTTGTAAAGAACGTCTCAAGTCTTGGGCAAGTGCGCGCATTGCAATACCATCTAATGACATAATTAAAACCGCCTTTCATATGTGCTATAGTATAACATAAGTGGGTATGAAAAAATATGTCTATATACAAAGGTTGAGGATGGAATTCTCTAGTGACTTGAATGCCGACCTGTGTTATTATATTAGGTAGTATTGTCGAGAGGAGAATCGCTGTGTCAGACTTAAAAACATATGCGTTAGAGCTCGATCATTTCATTTACAATGTGCGCTCGGATTTCAATGAAGAGAAGGTTCAGAAAATTTTTGAGCGTTTAAAAAAAGAACTGCAAGATGTGAGCGAAAATGAAATTCTAGCCACACAGCGAGATATATTGTTATTAGTGGCCCTAAACTTGGCTCAACAAGTGATAGACCTAGAGGAGCAAAACTTATTTTTTTCAGATGTTCTAGATAGAGAATAAATAACAATGGGATAAGGTGGAAAAATGATTAACGAACAAATTATTAATTTTATGCGATCTTTTGAAAAAGATCATGCTGATTTTGATTTAACAGTGACTTTCGAACATGTGCTTGTATATGAGAAAGATCTCAGTGCTGTTCAATATAGTGAAGAACAAGGTATTAAAAGTCTTTTAGAATATCTTGTGCGTTCAGGATGGGAAGCTGTCGAAGAAGATGGCTTATTAGTTGGTTGTAAAAATGGTAAAGAAACCATTAGCTTGGGTGTTGGTGGACAAGTGCAGTGGAGCTTTGGTCCATTTATTGATATGATCGATATTGATCAAGCATACCTTGGCTTTATTCAACTTCTTTTCGAAGAACTCAAAAGAAGAGGACAAATTCTTTTGGCAACAGGACATCAGCCAGTAAGCCTTGCAAAAGATATTGAAACTGTTGGGACAAAAGAAAATAAAGCCTTGATGCAGTATGCTGAAAATAAGGATGATTATATCGACTTCTTGAAATGTAGTGCTACCATGCGTGTCAGCATGCAATATGCACATATTGATAACTTTGAAAAACGTTATCAAGCTGCAACTATCATCCAACCTGCATTGGCTGCACTTTTGGATAATGCAGCATGGGTTGGCGGTAAAGAAAACAAAGATGTATTGGTGAATATGAACCATGTACGTCAAGCTGATGAAACGCTTTATCATGTCGAAGCAGCCTTAGAAGAAAACTTTAAATATAATGAATTTGCTGATTTCTTAACTGAAGCGCCAGCTATTGCACAAATGAAGGATGGCGAATTGGTTTATGTTGGTGCAGAAAAAGTTGAAGATGTTTTTGATACAATGACAAAAGAAGATATTGAACGTGTGTTGCGTTTTGTACAACCACGCGTCAATATGAGTGAATATGGCCTTACCTTATCTTTAGTAGATAGTGTGCCATATCCGTTAAATATGGCTTATGTGACCATGGTAAAAACTTTACTTTACAATCCAGATCACATCACAGCTCTTCAAAAAATGATTGAAGAAATGAAGGAAGAAAATATTGTTACCGCACATCATGAAATGTTGCAAAAGGGATTGAAAGCGCCAATGGGTAATGGCACAGCTTTTGATTTAGTAAAAGATTTGTTCTTTATGTTACCATTAACACTTTCACCAAGCGAAGAACATTACATACAATCTTTTAATAGTCTTTTATTTAAAGACATCACTACTAAAGAAGTGACCGCGCATCAATTTGCAAATATCGTGTCGAATGCATAATCCTTTGAGCGACAGCCTGAAAACAGGCTGTCGCTTCGTATTAATGAAGGGAGTATTAAATGAAACCAGTTGTAGCTATTGTAGGGCGTGCCAATGTTGGTAAGTCCACTCTATTTAATCGTTTGACACAAACACACCATGCAATTGTAGAAGATGTGGCAGGGGTAACCCGTGATCGTCTGTATCTAGATGTGACTTGGAATGGAAAAACATTTACTTTGATTGATACTGGTGGTATCGAACTTAAAAGCAATGATGAAATTTTACAAAATGTTCGCTTTCAAGCAGAAATAGCCATCGAAGAATCTGATGTTGTTTTGTTTATGGTGGATGCAACCACGGGCATTACAAATGATGATGAAGAAGTCTCTCAAATGCTTCGTCGTTCAGGCAAAGATGTTATCTTAGTGGTTAACAAAGTTGAACGTTTTGATGATTTAACTGATATTTATGAATTTTATTCTTTAGGCATGGATGAGTTGATTCCAATTTCTGCTTCTCATGGGAATAATACAGGGGACTTATTAGATGCTATTCATGCACATCTTGAAAGATTGCCTGATACAGAGGATCAAGAGGATGAACGTGTCCATATTGCCGTTATTGGACGCCCAAATGTGGGAAAATCGTCGTTAACAAATGCGATTATCGGTGAGGACCGTTCTATTGTCAGCAATGTAGCTGGTACGACGAGAGATGCTATTGACTCTGCTTTTAAATTCAAGGGCGAAGAATTTGTCATTGTTGACACTGCAGGTATGAGAAAACGAAATAAAATCGATATTGCAACAGAACGTTATAGTGTCATGCGTTCATTGCGTGCTGTAGATAGAAGTGATGTTGTTCTTTTTGTTATTGATGCAGATGAAGGCTTGATTGAGCAAGACAAAAAAATAGTCGGATATGCCCATGAAGAAGGAAAGGGCATTATTATTGTTGTAAACAAATGGGACTTAATAGAAAAAGATGATAAGACCATGCGTGAGTTTGAGGAAAAATTGCGTTATCAATTATTATTTCTTTCCTATGCACCAATGATTTTTGTTTCTGCTAAAACGCATCAACGTGTAGGTAAAATTATGGATATCGTGAAAGCTGTCTCAGAAACAAGAATGTTACGTTTGCCAACAAGTTTGGTTAATGAAATTGTACGTGATGCGGTATTGAAAAACCCACCACCTACAGATAAAGGCAGACGCTTAAAAATATTCTATGCTTCTCAAGTAGATGTTGCGCCTCCAACATTTGCACTGTTTGTTAATGATCAAGAATTAATGCACTTCTCATACTTGAGATATTTAGAAAATTGTATCCGCAAACAATTTGTTTTTGAAGGCACGACGTTGAGATTGTTTTTGAGAAACAGAAAAGAGGATTAGTATATGCTAGATTCTATAGGCATAGGCATACTAATTGCTGCATTATCCTATTGCTTGGGTGCGATTTCTTTTGCTTGGATAATCAGCAGATTACGTGGTATCAATATTCTTAAAGTAGGAAGCTGTAACCCTGGATTCACGAATGTATGGCGTACACAAGGGATGAAAATCGCTATCTTTGTATTAATAGGAGATATGCTGAAAGGCACTCTTTCTGCCTATATCGGTGCTAATTTATTAGGCGATATTGGTTTAGTCATTGCCTCTATATTTGTGCTATTAGGTCATACCTTTAGTTTTATGATTCATTTTAAAGGTGGTAAAGGGGTCGCAACAGGTGCTGGGATACTTTTGTTTATTTCGCCAATAGCATTCTTGTTATGTTTCCTCACATTAGCTTCATTGGCTTATTTTACTAAATATATGTCAATAGGTTCTATTACAGCGTCAATTCTATGCCCATTTTATTTATATTTGACACACCAATCTGCATTGGTCGTGGGCGTATTTAGTATTTGTGGTATTTTTGTTATTTGGTTACATCGTGCAAATATTCGTCGTCTGATGAATGGAACTGAAAATAAAATTGGACACAAGGAGCGATAAAATGTCTAGGATTGTTGTTTTAGGTGCAGGAAGCTGGGGAACAGCACTCGCACAGATTTTATCTTATAATGGTCATGATGTTATTTTATGGGGAAGAAATCAGGCCCAAATGGCAGAAATGAGTAAGCTTAAAGTTAACAAAAAATATTTGCCTCAAGTGACACTTTCTTCAACGCTTATATGCACGAGCGAATGGCCGTCTCTTGATCATTGCGATTATGTTTTAGTAAGTGTACCAGCCCAGAAGCAACGTTTACTTTTAGAAGAACATCTTGACGACCTAAAGAATTCAACCGCTATCTTTATTGATGTGGCAAAAGGCATAGAAACAAGCACACAAAAATGTTTACATGAGATTTATGAAGAGCTTTTGGGAGATATTAAAGAGCGCTACGTGGTATTATCCGGCCCGAGCCATGCTGAGGAATTCGGATTAAATATGCCAACTGCGCTTGTGGCCACGGCTTATAATCATTCACATGCTATTAAAGTACAAGAACTTTTTATGAACGACAATGTGCGTGTCTACACAAGTGAAGATGTCATTGGTGTTGAATTAGCTGGTGCATTAAAAAATGTTATTGCCTTAGCCATAGGGATGACAATTGGATTAGGGTATGGCGATAATGCACAAGCAGCACTCATGACACGAGGACTTGCAGAAATCACGCGCCTTGGTGTTGCGTTAGGTGCAGAACCTTATACTTTTTTAGGTTTAACAGGTGTAGGGGATTTAATTGTTACTTGCACTTCTATGCATAGTAGAAACCGACGTGCTGGCATGATGATAGGTGAAGGGAAAACACTTAATGAAGTATTAGACTGTATGGGAATGGTTGTTGAAGGTGCTATGACAACGAAAGCAGCCTATCAGCTTGCAAAGAAACATGAAATTGAAATGCCTATTCTAGAGCAAATGTATAAGGTGCTTTATGAAGAAGCTGATGTTAATGAGGCGGCAAGAACACTTTTGACACGCACGCAACGAAGTGAATATGAATCCTATCTGATGCGTAATTAAAACATCCTGATAACACTTGCATAGGATAGTGTTCTGTTTTAAACTTTAGTGTGTTATAATTTAGTAGATATGTATTTGAATAAGGGGCAGATGCTGGTGCAAACTTTGGAATTCCACTTGGATCATTTTGAGGGACCAATGGATTTATTGATGCATTTAATTGAAAAAGATAGTATTGATATTTACAATATTCCGATTGCAACGCTTACTGACCAATATTTGTTTTATATTGAAGAGGCAGAGAATATGAATCTAGAAATTGCGAGTCATTTTCTTTTAATGGCGGCGCAATTGATACGCATTAAAATAAAACTTCTTTTACCTAAAAAAAGACATCAAGAAGATACGGAGGACCCACGCCAAGAATTGATAAATCAGCTGTTGGCTTATAAACTCTTTAAAGAATTGTCTGAATCTCTTGAAGAAGTGCATGAAAAATCATCACATTATTATACAAGAGAAATAGACAGCAAAAAATTATCTGAAGCATATAAATCCTTTGAAGCATTAAAAGGATTGAATCCTCTGAAATTATTAGATTTTTTTGAAGTGTTACAGAAATCTTTAGATGAAAAGGAAGCTTTTATTGTTGTAGAAAAAACCACATATTCTATTGAAAATCTAAGAAAAAAATTGATTGACTACTGCCAACATGCAAAAAAACCAACTTTTCAAACCATATTGAAGCAATGCGACAATAGAGATGAAATGATTACGTTTTTTCTAGCACTATTAGAATGTATTCACCAACATGAAATGCTAACCATACAGCATGAGTTATTTGGTGATATATGGTTGCAAACAGAGGCAGTTTAGAGGTTTAACATGATTATTGATTTATCTTATAAGACAATAATAGAAGGCTTATTGTTTATTTCAGATACACCTATGACTACTAAAATGTTGGCTGATATTTTAGAAATAGATGAACTCAGTATTGAAGAAATTTTAACTGATTTAGAGAAAGAATATAAACAACCAGATAGAGGCATGGTGCTAAAAAAGATTGCGAATGGCTATCAATTTATGACGGCACCAATCGTAGAACCATATATAAAAAAAATGTTTCAGGAGAAGAAAAGCAAACTTTCAAATGCAGCCTATGAAACGCTTTCTATCATTGCATATAAACAACCAGTAACGAGAAGTCAGATTGATTATATTCGAGGTGTTAAATCTGATGGGCCGTTACAGCAACTGATTACTAGAGGTCTTGTTGAAGAAAAGGGCAGACTAGAACAGCCTGGTCGTCCGATTATTTTTTGCACGACACTTCAATTCTTAGTATCATTCGGATTAAATAGTTTAGAAGAACTACCTAGATTTGATGAGTGTCAGCAGTTTGATTTTAGTTTGAATAATGAAATGGTTGAAAATAATTCCGAAGAAAACGGAGAATAGATATAGGAGTGATTCAGATGTGCGGAATTGTCGGCTATATAGGTCATAAAGAAGCGCAAAATATTATCTTAGATGGGCTAAGCAAGCTAGAGTACCGTGGATATGATTCCGCAGGTATGGCTATTTTAGAAAACAATAGCATTGTTGTTGAAAAGAAAATGGGAAGACTTCAAAATCTAAAGGATACTGTAGAGGCTAACCCTTTAAAAGGCAGCATAGGTATTGGTCACACACGTTGGGCGACACATGGTGAACCCTCTGATGTGAATTCCCATCCACATACTGGTCCAAAGAATAAGGTTGCTGTTGTTCATAATGGTATTATTGAAAATTATCAGTATTTAAAAGATACGTATCTTTCTGGTCATACCTTTAAATCTCAAACCGATACAGAAGTCATTGCTCATTTAATTGAACTTTTCTATCAAGGAGATTTATACCAAGCTGTACAGAAAACATTAGCAGTGGTGACAGGGGCCTATGCCTTGGTTGTTCTTTGTGCCGACCATCCAGATGAAATTATTGTTTCAAGAAAAGATAGCCCATTAGTAATAGGTCTTGGTGATAATGAGAACTTTATTGCCTCTGACGTACCAGCAATCTTGGCTTATACTAGACAATGTATTTATTTGGAATCAGGGCAAATTGCACGTATCAGAGCGGATGAAGTTATCGTGACCGATTTGGCTGGCAATGAAAAAAATCCAATTATTGATGATATCAAATGGGATGCTCAATCAGCTGAAAAGGGTGGTTACCCACACTTTATGATTAAAGAAATTTTCGAACAACCAGAAACTTTCAAGCAAGTTTTGAGTGGGAGAATTCATTCAGATCATATTGAGCTGGAAGATATTGACCTGTCACAGGAAGAAGTTGAAAACTGGCATCAAATATATATTGTTGCTTGTGGCACAGCATATCATTCTGGTCTTGTTGGGAAAACAGTGCTTGAAAAAACGCTGAAAATTCCTGTATTTGTTGAAGTTGCATCTGAATTTAGATATAGAGAACCGATGTTAGATGAGCATTCGCTGGTTATTGTGATTAGTCAATCAGGAGAAACAGCGGATACCTTAGAAGGTATGCGCGCAGCAAAAAAATCAGGCGCCAAAGTATTAGCAATCACAAATGTCGTTGGGAGTGCTATTGCTCGCGAAGCAGATATGGTTGTTTATCTTTGGGCTGGCCCTGAAATATCTGTTGCTTCTACAAAAGCATATACGTCAATGCTTATTGCTTTATATATTATTGGTTTGTACTTAGGCGATGTATCAAAACGTTCTCCTTTAGCTGAACATGAAGAAGTTTTGCGCGCATTAGAAGTATTGCCAGAACAAGCGGCGGAGCTCCTCAAAGAGGAAAATGTTAATCGCATTGCAGACTTGGCAAAAACATATAAAAATGTTAATGATTTGTTTTATATTGGTCGAGGGATGGATTGGGCAGTGGCACAAGAAGGTGCATTAAAGCTGAAAGAAATTTCTTATATTCATGCAGAGGCCTATGCTGCTGGTGAATTAAAGCATGGTACATTAGCGCTTATTACAGAAGAAACGCCAGTTATTGCTATTGCTTTACAACAAAATACCTTTGGCAAGACAATGAGTAATGCTGAAGAAGTCATTGCAAGAAAAGCAGAAGTATTGGCTATTGTACAACAAGGACAAGCCCATATTAATGATAAAATCAAACATGTCATTCAAATTCCAGCATGCCCTGATTTCATTTCTCCGGTTTTAGCGGCTATACCGCTTCAGCTTATTGCTTATTTTACGGCTGAAGAACGCGGCTGTGATATTGATAAGCCTAGAAATCTTGCAAAAAGTGTAACAGTAGAGTAATTTTTTTGTTGACAAAGATACTGTTAATCGATATCATTTATTAAAATATAAATAACGATGAAGAGGAATAGTAAAAAAGGCGTCATTATAGAGAGGTACTGCTTGGTGGAAAGTACTAATGATTAATTTTTGAACTCGCCTCGGAGTTTTGCAAAATATGCCGGTTTATCACCGTTATCGATAAGAGTGGCCAAGAATAAATTTTTTGGCAATTAGAGTGGTACCGCGGAAAAAAGCCCTTTTCGTCTCTAAATTTTAGAGACGAAAAGGGCTTTTTTTGTTTGGAGGAATAAAGATGGATAAAGTTATTATTTTTGATACCACTTTGAGAGATGGTGAGCAGGCTCCAGGCTGTAGTATGAACTTGAAAGAAAAAGTAGCGGTTGCTAAGCAACTAGAACGCTTGGGTGTAGATGTTATCGAAGCAGGTTTTCCTGTTTCCTCGCCTGGAGATTTTGCTTCTGTTGAAGCCATCGCAGAGGCTGTAAAAGATTCAGTCGTATGTGGCTTGGCTCGTGCAAATAAAAAAGATATAGAGGCTTGCGGAAAAGCTTTATCTAAGGCCAATAAGTCACGTATTCATGTGTTTATAGCAACCAGTCCAATTCATATGCAAAACAAATTAAAGATGCAACCTGATGAAGTGATTAAACGTGCTGTTGAAGCTATTCAATATGCTAGCACTTATACAAAAGACATCGAATTTTCATGTGAAGATGCCTCTCGCAGTGAAGTGGCTTTTTTGCAAGAAATTATTACAGAAGCGATTGCAGCAGGTGCAACTACCATCAATTTGCCTGATACAGTAGGCTATGCAATGCCTTGGGAGTATGGAAAATTTGTAAAAGAAGTCATCGAAGGCGTTAAAAATGCAGAACAAGCTATTTTTAGTGTTCATTGTCACAATGATTTAGGGATGGCAGTATCTAATTCCTTAGCGGCAGTATTAAATGGGGCGCGCCAGATCGAAGTATCAGTGAATGGTATTGGAGAACGTGCTGGTAATGCAGCATTAGAAGAAATTACAATGGCTATTGAAACAAGAAAAGAGTCGATGAAGTTAACAACAAATATTCATACAAAAGAGCTCTATCGTTCCTGTCGATTGGTTAGTCAAACAACAAATATGCCTATTCCAGCAAATAAAGCTATTGTTGGTAAAAATGCTTTTTTGCATGAATCGGGCATTCATCAAGATGGTGTATTGAAAGACCGTAGTACTTATGAAATTATGAATCCAGCTTCCATTGGGTTGGTTGTAGATAATTTGGTTTTAGGAAAGCATTCGGGGAGACACGCTTTTCAAGTGAGAATGAAAGAATTGGGATTCGAATTAGAAGGCGACGCATTAAATGATGCATTTGAATCTTTTAAACAATTATGTGATCAAAAGAAAGAGGTCTTAGATGATGACCTGATTGCTTTAGTGGATGCTAAATTGGTAAGTGAAGATGAAACCTATGTTTTTGACCATTTACATGTATTTACTGGTACAGACTTAACCTCTACTGCAACTTTGGGCGTTTGTTATCAAGATGAAATAAAGGAAATTGCAGCCCTCTCAAAAGGACCTGTGGATGCAACCTGTAGAGCTGTAGAACAGATTTTGGGTGAAGATTATAAAGGGGCTTTTGAACTCTTAAGTTATCGTATTGAAGCAATTACAGGAGGGGCAGACGCCCAAGGGGAAGTGACTGTTAAGCTGTCTTATAAGGATAAAATATTTAATGGACGAGGCTTAAGTACAAGTATTCTAGAAGCGAGTGCAAAAAGCTATTTGAATGCAATTAACAAAGCAATTACTTGGAATCAAATGCAAAAAATGTGAGAGGTGTAGACTATGGGAATGACGATGACACAAAAAATTATTGCTGCACATGCCGGTTTGAATGAGGTGCATGCGGGGCAATTAGTGACAGCAAAAGTAGACTTGGTTCTAAGCAATGATATTACTGGCCCTGTGGCAATTAGAGAAATGAAAAAAGTAGGACTGGAGACAGTTTTTAATACAGAAAAAGTAGCCATGGTACCTGATCATTTTTCACCTGCTAAGGATATTAAATCAGCTGAACAATGTAAAATTTTGCGTGATTTTGCAAAAAAACATGATATCAAGCACTATTATGAAGTTGGCAAAATGGGTGTAGAGCATTGCCTTTTACCTGAGCAAGGTGTGGTAGGGGCAGGTCAATTGATTATTGGAGCAGATAGCCATACCTGTACATATGGGGCGCTAGGGGCTTTTTCAACAGGCATGGGAAGTACTGATATTGCAGCAGCGATGATTAGTGGTGAAACCTGGTTAAAAGTGCCAGAGGCGATTAAAGTTGTTATAACAGGTACGCCTAAAAATAAGTTTGTATCAGGTAAAGACGTGATATTGTATTTAATAGGAAAAATTGGTGTGGATGGCGCATTATATCAGAGTCTTGAATTTGTTGGAGATGGATTGACTCACTTATCTATGGAAAGTCGTCTGACAATTGCTAATATGGCAATTGAATGTGGTGCCAAAAATGGTATTTTCCCTGTAGATGATATTGCTGTTCAATATATGAAAGAACGATTTGATGGCCCTATTATTTCATACGATGCTGATGAAGACGCCATTTATACAGAAGAAATCATTATTAATTTATCTGAGCTTGTACCACAAGTGGCGTTTCCACATTTACCAAGTAATACAAGAGATATTGATAAAATTGATAAAATTGCCATTGACCAAGTTGTTATAGGAAGTTGTACCAACGGAAGAATTGAAGATATGCGTGTGGCTGCTTCAATTCTTAAAAATAAAAAAGTCGCTCCATTTTTAAGATTAATTGTTATTCCGGGCACTCAATCAGTATATGAAATGTGCATGGCAGAAGGCATTGCACAAATTATTATAGATGCTGGTGGCGTCTTTTCTACACCAACTTGTGGACCTTGCTTAGGTGGTTATATGGGCATTTTGGCGAAAGGTGAACGAGCACTTTCAACGACCAACAGAAACTTTATTGGTCGTATGGGCGATCCGGAGAGTGAAATTTATCTTTGTAATCCTGCTGTGGCTGCAGCAAGTGCAATCACTGGATTCATTACAAATCCTATGGAGGTGGCATAAAATGATGAGAAAAGCCTGGAAAATCGGAGATAATATTGATACAGATTTAATTATTGCAGCGAGATACTTAAATGACGCAAGCGATGAGAATATGAGAGCGCATTGCTTGGAAGATGTTATTGAAAATTTTGCTGATGTTATTACTGAAGGTGATATATTAGTTGCTGGCAAAAATTTTGGCTGTGGCAGTTCTAGAGAACATGCACCAATCTCTATTAAGGTTTCTGGTATATCATGTGTTATTGCAGAAAGTTTTGCGCGTATTTTTTATCGCAATGCTATTAATATCGGATTGCACATTATAGAATCACCTGTTGCTGCAAAAGCTATTGAAAATGGGGATGATATTACAATACTTTTTGAAGAAGGTTCTATTATCAATAATACAAAAAATGAAACCTATACATTCGAAAAATTTCCGATGTTCATCCAAGAAATTGTAGAAGATGGAAACCTCTTGAATTACGTCAAAAAGAAGGTGTCACATGAGTAAGAAAGTAGCTGTATTAAAAGGTGATGGTATTGGTCCAGAAATTGTCAATGCTGCCTTGGAAGTGCTTCATGCCGTAAATTATAAATACAATTTAGGTATAGAATTTATAGAGGCACCTTTTGGTGGAGAGGCTATTGAAAAATATGGGGAAGCTTTTCCAAAAATCACGCGTGAAGTGGTATCTAATGTTGATGCTGTTTTACTAGGCTCGGTTGGTGCCCCAAAATATGATTCTTATCCACGTGAGAAAAGACCTGAAACGGGGCTTTTGGCTATTCGTAAAACATTGGGCTTATTTTGCAATCTTCGTCCAGTAAAATATTATGATTTCTTGGCCGATAAAGTCGTTTTTAAACCAGAAATTGTAAAAAATGTAGATATTGTTATTTGTAGGGAGCTTACCAGTGGTATTTACTTTGGTGAGAAAAAAAGAAATGAGGATGAGGCCTATGATGTGATGTATTATCATAGGGATGAGATTTCAAGAATCGTTAAAGAGGCTTTTGAAATAGCAAATAGTCGTCCAAAAAAACATTTGACTTCGGTTGATAAAGCAAATGTTCTCGAAACTTCAAGACTTTGGCGGGAAATTGTGAATGAAATGTCAAAAGAATATCCTGAGGTGCAAGTAGAGCACATGTATGTTGATAATGCTGCAGTGCAGTTGGTACTGTGTCCTAGTCAATTTGATGTCATTGTGACAGAGAATGCTTTTGGTGACATTTTAAGTGACGAGTCTGCCGCATTGGCAGGATCCTTGGGAATGATTCCGTCGGCAAGTCTAGGCGGTGATATTGGGTTGTATGAGCCAGCCCATGGTTCGGCTCCTGATATTGCAGGAAAAAATATTGCGAATCCAATAGCAACTATTCTATCGGCGGCATATATGCTTAAACTTTCACTGAATGCAAATGAGGCAGGGCAAAATATTGAAGAAGCGATTCAAAAAACATTAAATGATGGCATCTTTACTGTTGATATTGCCGAAGATAACAAAAATGTTGTGTCAACAAGTGAAATGGCACATGCAATAATTGAACGATTATGATAAGACCAAAGCGATGTCCTAAGGCATCGCTTTTTATAATGAATAAAATTTAATATTTGTCACATTGCCTATCGTAAATCAGCGTCAATTGGTATATAATAAAAATGATTCATGCCTTTATCTAAGGGGAAATTTTTAATGAAAAAATATTTATTAAAATTACAAAGGATGTCAAGAATACAACAGTTTATTTTCTTTCTTATTGGCTTAAGTATACTTTGGGTTCTGGGGAGTAGTACTTATAGTATTATTCACCAGCATTTGATAAAAACAATAACAATTGAAAGAGAAACAAAAGATATTGTATATAGTGATTTTGGTTTTATCAGTCCACATGAGTCGCTTTTAAAAACCGATGTAAGTGGGCGTGTGAGCAATGAAGTAAAACCGATGGAACGTGTTGCAAAAAATCATGCGGTTTTTACTGTTGCTTATCAGACGGATGATGGTAAAAAAAATAAAAGTAAGCCTTATTATGCCCCAACCTCTGGGATTGTAAGTTATCAAATAGATGGATATGAAAACAAAAATAAGATTAAAGATATACAACGCTTAGATTTACGACATATATATGAAGAAACCATGTCTGAAAAAAATAAACATCAAAAAAATAAAAATGTTGATGAAGGCGTTGCTTATGCCAAACTAATTGATAACCTTAAGCCAGTATCCCTTTATATGCCTTATAATAAAAAACAGAACAAAATATTTAAGGAAATAGGAGATGATTGTAAAGTCCGTTTTCCAGAACTCAATGAGTCTACAGTGGGCACTGTAAAAGAAATTATCGATGGCAAAGACGGTAGTGCTTTTTGTCGTATTGAACTTGGCCCAGTGAGTGATGCTTTTTTAATGAATAGAGTGGTTCAAACAGAAATTTATAAGGTTGAAAAAGCCACATTAGATTTACCAAAAGATGTTTTGGTTTATCAAAATGGTGATGCTGGTGTATACATTGTTGAAAATAGATTGGTTCAATGGAAGAAAGTAAAAATTGTTCATGAAAGTATTGAATCAGTCAGTTGCGAAATATTACCAAAAGGTACAATCGTTGTTTTAACTCCTCATCGTGTATCACAAGGAGATATTGTTAAGAAAGGATAGCAGTGATATGAAAACAATTACAGAGAATCTTAAAAATATACAAACTCGTATCGACAATGCTATCAACAAAAGTGAAGATAAAGTCCAAAATGTCACTTTGGTTGCTGTGAGTAAACATCACAGTGCGGAAGAAGTAAGAGAAGCCTATCAGACTGGACAAAGAATTTTTGCTGAAAATCGTGTTCAAG
The DNA here is from genome assembly GCA_947254645.1 of uncultured Peptococcaceae bacterium. GTDB lineage: Bacteria > Bacillota > Peptococcia > Peptococcales > Peptococcaceae > UMGS1590. Next base: position 51,970 of record CAMYDW010000009.1, read on the forward strand.
AATTAATTCCTAAGATTGAAGCGACAAGTGATCTTCAGAATATTGAGTGGCAATTAATTGGTCATCTTCAAAAAAACAAAGCACGTCAGGTAGTTGGTAAAGTGGCGTTGATACAATCTGTTGATAGCATTGAATTAATGGACGAAATTGAAAAACGTGCTACAAAAGAAGCCTGTCAAGTCAATATTCTTGCACAAGTAAATGTTGCAAACGAACAACAAAAGCATGGTATTTCTTTTGAAGAAATTGATGATTTTATTGAGCATTTAGAAGTTTGCCCCCACATTGTTATGAAGGGCTTTATGTTTATTGCCCCAAATTTAGAAAATAAAAATGATTTAAAACCATATTTTGTAAAATTATATGAGAAATTTATGGACTTAAAGTCTAGAGAAAATGCTCAGTTGATAATGCAATACTTATCAATGGGAATGAGTGGGGATTTTGAATTTGCAATTGCAGAAGGTGCTAATATGATACGTGTCGGCAGTGCAATTTTTAATATCAATTAAATTTTGGAGGTATTTATATGGGATTCAAAGATAAAGTGCTAAATTCTATTCGTTTTCAAGAACAACAAGATGATATATATGAAGAAGATTATCAATACGAAGAAAGCTATGAAGAAGAACCAAGACAAAAAAGATTTTCTGGCTTTGGTTTTAAAGCGAGCGATGAATTAGAAGATGGATATAACTATGACGATGCGGGCATGCGTATTGTTTTATTGCAACCAAATAGATTTGAAGAAGCTCAGACCATTGCTAGCAATTTATTAAAAAATAAAGTGGTTGTTTTTGATTTGCATGAATGCGATGTTGAAACGGCTATTAATATAGTAAATTTTGTAAGTGGTGCTGTTTTTGCGTTGAATGGTTCTATTCAAAAAATTAATGAGCGTGGGGCAATATTTGTGGCTGTTCCACCAAGTGTAGCGATGGATAATGAATTACGTGAAAGTTTTGGCGTAGACGATTACGGTCCAACTATTGCAGATTGGGTAAACAGAACTCGTGTACGTGAAGACTTCATTGGATAAATAGGAGTACTGTGATAATGATTTTTCGAGCAATTAGCTTAGCTTTTGAATTATACGAGATTGCAATACTAGCACGTGTGGTAATGACATGGATAAATGTAAATCCGTATGATCCTATTCCGAAATTCCTTGCCGAGTTGACGGATCCATTTCTTGGTATGATAGAAAGATATATGCCTGAAGCATTAAAAATGCCTTTGAATTTTACTCCAGTGGTTGCATTGTTGATTTTAAATGTTTTAGAAAGTCTTATTTATAAAATGTTATATATCCTTTTATAGAAAGCACTTAAATATTATGACTTTTGAAAATTTATTAAAGGGTTATCTCTATCAGGTAAGCGAACATTGGCAAGAGGTATTGACTGATTTCTTTCCAGTAAGTGATATTCTAGAACAAGAAAAAATATTGCAGCACTCTGGTCTCTATTATCGTATAGATGGTGGTTATGAAGAGGCGGAAAGAGCACGATTGTTTATTACTCAGCAAGAGTATCAGTTGACATCAGAGAATATGCAATTAAGTGTTGTTTCGTTTAGAGGCAATACCAAATTTATTAATTTCAATCATCGTGATTGTTTGGGTGCACTAATGTCTCTCGGTTTTGACAGAAAATGTATTGGAGACATCATTATCTATGAAGATGGTTTTGATGTAATTACCAATACAGGCATTAATGATTTTCTTCTAATAAGCAACCTAACCATCAAGTACGTACCTATGAAAAAACAGATTGTGAGTATTGAAAATTGGAAAGCACCTGAACCTAAGAGGCAATCAAAAACGATTTCTGTTCAACAACTTAGGTTGGATGCAACGATTGCTAAAGTATATAATCTGTCAAGAGCTACGACAACCGATCTTATTAAAGCCAAAAAGGTCAAGTTGAATCAAAGACTAACTATTGATGCTAGTAAACTTTGTCAAGAAAACGATGTCGTTTCTGTCCAAGGCTATGGTAAATTTTATATAAAAATGGTGGAAGGTATAAATCGAAAAGGTAAATTAAGAGTCGCAGTAGAAGAATATATATAACTAAAAGCTTGACAGTGTTTATAGAATTGATTATTATTATCTACAAAATTAAATAGATAGGCGTTGAGTGGAAAGGGTAACAGACTTTATTTTACAGCGAGTTCGTGTTTGGTGGAAGACGAATAAAATATGCTGTTACGGATCATCCATGAGCTGTGATCTGAATAATAGTAAGAAAACCGTAAGTCCGCGTTAAGGCTATCGAGTGTTTAAATGATTGGTTTATTTAAATATGAGGGTGGTACCGCGAATATAATTCGTCCCTTTTGGGGCGAATTTTTTTATTTTTAATATGAGGTGATAAAATGTCAAAAGAACAAACAGAAAAAGAATACAGTAGTACATTAAACCTTCCAAAAACTGATTTTCCAATGAGAGGAAATTTACCACAAAAGGAACCTGATATTATTCAATTCTGGGAAGAGTTGAATATTTATGAAAAAGTTCAAGAAAAAAATAAGGGACGCGAAAAATTTATTTTGCATGATGGACCTCCTTATGCTAATGGTGACATTCATTTAGGTCACACAATGAACAAAGTGCTAAAAGATATTATTGTAAAATCAAAAAGCATTCAAGGATTTGATGCACCCTATGTGCCTGGATGGGATACACATGGGTTGCCTATTGAATTAAAAGCTATTGAAAATGTTGGTTTAGATGCTAAAACTGAGGATGTTATCGCATTTAGAAATGCATGTGCAGATTATGCAATGAAATTTGTTGATATTCAACGTAAAAGCTTTAAACGATTAGGGGTTCGTGGTGACTGGGAAAATCCTTATATCACTTTAAATCCAGAGTTTGAAGCGCGCGAAATTGGCGTTTTCGGTGAGATGGCTAAAAAGGGATACATCTACCGTGGTACAAAACCAGTACATTGGTGTCCTCATGACCATACAGCTTTGGCAGAAGCGGAAATTGAGTACGGTGAAGAAAAATCTCCTTCAATTTATGTAAAATTTGCAGTTAAAGATGCCAAAGATAAATTTGAAAAAGATAATACCTATTTCGTTATTTGGACAACAACACCATGGACTTTGCCAGCCAATATGGCAATTTGTTTAAATCCTGAATTGACCTATCAACTTATCCAGTTTGGCGAAGAAAAATATGTTTTAGCCAAGGAACTTGTTAAAACTGTTGTTGAAGAAATTGGATTATCTGAAGATTATCAAGTTCTAAAAGAATTTAAAGGCAGCGATTTAGAATATGTGGTTTGCCAACATCCATTCCTAAAGAGGGAATCACTTGTTATTCTAGGAACACATGTTACCTTGGATGCTGGTACAGGCTGCGTTCATACTGCACCTGGACATGGTACCGATGACTATTATGTTGGTCAGAAATATCATTTGGATAACCCATCTCCGTTAGATGATGATGGTATTTTAACAGCTGAAGCAGGTCAGTTTGAAGGTCTTAACACAGAAGATGCCAATAAAGCTATTTGTAAATATTTGGACGAAATTGGCAGCTTGTTGAAACTTAAATTTTTCAAACACCAATACCCACATTGTTGGAGATGTGGTACACCTACTTTATTTAGATCCACCAATCAGTGGTTTGCTTCTGTAGATGGTTTTAGAGAAGACGCACTCCAAGCAATTGAAAATGATATTGCATTCACACCTGAATGGGGTAAAGAAAGAATCTATAACATGATTCGTGATCGTGGTGATTGGTGTATTTCGCGCCAAAGAGTATGGGGCGTACCTATTCCAGTATTTTATTGCGAAGATTGTGGTGAAATCATTTTAGACAATGATACCATCAAAAGCGTTCAAGAACATGTGCGTGCTCATGGAAGTAACTGCTGGTTTAGCATGAATGCAAGTGAATTATTGCCTGAAAACTATACCTGCCCGAAATGTGGCGGAAATCACTTTAGAAAAGAAACCGATATAATGGACGTATGGTTTGATTCAGGCTCAAGTCATGAAGGCGTTTTAAAAGCGAGAGAAGATTTACAGTGGCCGGCAGACTTATATCTCGAAGGAAGCGACCAACACAGAGGATGGTTTAACTCTTCCTTATGTACTTCAGTAGCTGTAAATGGAAAAGCACCATATAAAGGACTTTTGACGCATGGTTTCTTAGTTGATGAAAAAGGCTTTAAGATGAGTAAGTCAAAAGGCAACGGCGTAGACCCATTCGATGTTATTAAACAACAAGGGGCAGATATTTTAAGATTATGGGTTGCCTCATCTGATTATAGAAGCGATGTATCTGTCAGTCAGGGTATTTTAAAACAAGTTTCAGATTCTTATCGTAAAATCAGAAATACATTCCGTTATATGCTAGGTAGCATTCATGACTTTAATCCTAAAACAGATCGAGTTGCTTTTGAGAACCTATCTGAATTGGATCAATGGATGCTTTATAGATTTAATGAGATGATAAAGAAATCAAAAGATGCTTATAACAGTTATGAGTTCCATTTGATTTATAGAATGGTACATAATTTCTGTAATTTAGATTTAAGTGCATTTTATTTTAGTATCATTAAAGATAGATTGTATTCATATAAGGCAGATAGTCTAACAAGACGAAGCTGTCAAACTGTGCTTTATGATATGTGTCTTGCACTGGACCAAATTCTATCACCAATCCTTTCCTTTACAACAGAAGAAGTCTTTAAGTACATTGAAATGGAAGATAAACCAGTATCTGTTCAATTGTTAGATTGGCCACAATTGAATGTTGGAGATATAGATGAATCCTTGGATGCAAAATGGAATCGATTGATGACCTTACGTGATGAAGTTGCTAAACCACTAGAAACAGCAAGAAAAGAAAAACAAATTGGTAATTCCTTAGATGCAAAGGTAACCATTTATTTTGGAGAGCCGCTTTCACAATTAAAAGAAGATTTAGCATCTATGGATATGAGCATTGAGGATTTCCTTATTGTAAGTCAAGTAGAGCTAAAGGATTATGATGAAGCGTTGGATAACGTATGGCATAGTGAAGCATACGAAAAACTGGCTGTAAAAGTAGAGCAAGCGACAGGACATAAATGTGCACGCTGCTGGAAGTATACTGAAGATATTGGTAGTGATCCAAAACATCCTGAAATTTGTGCAAGATGTGCGGCTGAATTACAGTAATAATTAGTCAAATATAGAGGGGATATCCCCTCTATATTTTTTTGCAAAAAAATGAAAAAAGTGCTTGAAATGATATTTGGATTATGGTAATATACTCCTACAGTCGTTTGAGAGCAAGCGACTTGTGAAACGCTTTCAAAAAACAACCGAAAAAACTTCTTTAAAAAAGTTGTTGACAAACGAAAGCGAACATGATATTATAAATGAGTTGCCGCTCGAGGCAACGAAAAAAGTAGTTCTTTGAA
>CAMYDW010000010.1 GCA_947254645.1 uncultured Peptococcaceae bacterium
CTAATATATAGTCATGAATAAATTTTTTTAAATAAACATAAACTATTTAAGGAACAATAATAAAATCAGTATTGAAATTTAAACTAAATTGTTTTTGTTTAATTAATTACTCTGAATACATCCAAATTGGAACAAATGATAAAGGAGGGACATGGATGAAATATATTGTAAAAATGGAAGTTCAGAAAAATGAGTTTCCGTCGGATTATCGCCGATTGGTGATTAGTTTTTTTAAAAAGGCCATTTCATCTTATATGAATGGGGCTTTTTATGAAGATTTATATGAGAGTGGCGCTCGGAAGAAGTCGTTGGTATGGTCTATTGGCTTCAAGAATCCTCAATTTTCAGGAGAGACGATTTTTTTAGAGGAAAAGGAAGTAGAACTGACTTTGAAGATTGCAGATGCTGAGACGGCTTTGATTTATTACACGAGTTTGCTGGAGATGAAGGGCAAAAACTTTCCACTTCCGAACGGGAATATGATGAAGCTTAACAGTATTCGCATGGTTAAGGAAAAAGTCATTAATGGAGATATGGCATTATTTAAGATATTATCTCCTATCTGCTTAAAGCAGCATTTGGATCATAGCAACAAAGACTGGTATGTAAGCATTGGCAGTGAGGACTTTGCGCTGGAATTACAACGCAAACTTATTGAAGATTATCCAGAACGACAAGCAGATGTTGAACGGTTGCTTTTTAATTTTGATGGGTTGAAACGTGTCATTGTACGAGCCTATGGTTTAAAAATTCCTGCCACGATTGGCACCATGGTGATTCAAGGTAAAAGTGACATTTTAAATATGATATTAACAAATGGCATTGGTTCTAAGAGAAATTCAGGCTTTGGGTTGGTTGATGTGATAGAACAATAAGAAAGAAGGTGATTCTTTGATTCGTGAAGGAAGTTTTGAAAAAAATGGCATGGTCTTCGATCGTCGAATAGAACCTTCCGATTGGCGCTTCTCGGCAGCAATGGTTGGTTTGGTGCGATATTTTGAAAACCAACATTTACCTTATGTCACTGAGGGGCGATACCTCTTTTACAATTTTAATGATGTAGATTTATCCCAAGCTGAGACGGAACGAGGCTATTTAAAGTTTGTAGAAACACGATTCATCAAATTGATGCATCATGTCAAAGTGCGCCAATTATTATCAGAAAATTCCGGTGAAAATATTGATATAAAAGAAGTAAAAGATCGTTTAAATGGCAATGTTGTGATGAAGAAGTTTTTTAAAGACTTTAAAGAGCCATTAGAAGAAAAGGAAACAATTTTAGCATTGATAGAAGAAAATTCTTCTGAAATCATTAGAGAAACATTTATAAATGATAAATCATTAAAAAATGATATTTATGGTTATGGAAAATTTGCCAATATGGCATTATATGGCAAAGAAAGTCAACAACGTTGTCGCTTGTGGGGATTTTATGTGGACAAAGAGCGCAAAACCAAATCTCTAGGTTTCAATTTTGATAAGAACGCAGCAACCGTTACTGATTATATGGAATTTGATTACATTCCATTTGCTTTTTCTCAGGGTCGTGAGTCTATTTTTGTAAATAATAATGTTTCGGTGTCTTGCTTAATGAAATCAAACAATGATGTGGATAACTATTTACAGAATATAGAAGACACAGATAAAAGAGTTTGGAATAACATTTTTTATCAAATGGGTCAAGGTAGTGCTTTTGTTTCTCAGGATGTTGAAATTATCTTGAAACGTACTAAGGAGGAAAGTTATCATACGATTTTGCTACGTCAAACAGCAATCAAAATCTTTAAAAAGCTACGTGCCAATAATAAGCAAGGGATCAATGACACGCCACTGGATAAATTATTGAGAGTTGTTGTGAAGGTCGCAGATGATTATTACATTAATTATAGCCAGGAAATTACCAATGCCATTTTAAATGAAGTGTTTTTAGATGATATGATTGAGCAACTTTTTAAATTAGATAATGTGCGTGATAATGTGAATATCACAGGATTCCGTCAGGAGCAGCTGATTCGGATTAACGTAGAAATGTATCGTTATTTAAAAAATATGGAGGGAATTATGGAGACTAACAAATATTTATTTGGTGCATATGTTGCTGCACAAGAAGTCAAAAATTATTTTTTAGGCAATAAACTAGAAAATAAAATGTGTGGATATCGTCAAAAATTGACTAGCAGTATCGTAGCAAAAGATTACGATCGTTTTATTGAGATCATGCTGCAGTTGTCTTCCTATACTGAAATCGCCTTTCCGTTCTTGCACGAACTGATTAAAGATTTTGAAGGCAATAAAAACCTTGCGTACGAATTTATCAACAACTTAAACAATGTAGAAAAGGCAACGAAGGAGGATAAATAATGAATAATCAAGCGTTGACACTAACAGTTATTGCCAATATGACATCAAACTATGGGGAAGGATTAGGGAATTTCGGCAGTATTCAAAAAGTATATCGTAATGGAAAGTCCTATGCGATTCGTTCGAGAGAAAGCATGAAAAATGCCATTATGGTGCAAAGCGGATTGTATGATGATTTAAAGGTGGAAGTGGATAAGAAAGTAAATCAAAAAGCTGTTTCCGAAGCAGTCAATGCGAGCAATCATCGTGCCCTTGAAGGTGGCTATATGAACACTTCCAATGGCACTAAAATTCGTAAAAGCTCTTTCTATTTGACAGATGCCATTGCTTTTCATTCGTTCATCAATGAAACAAGATTTCACAATAACCTCTATTTGGCGCAAACCTATGCCAAGGAAAATAACTTTAGTTTGCAAGATAAAGCAAAAAAAGCTGGATTGATGCCTTATCAATACGAGTATGATAAATCATTGAAGCGCTATAGTATTACTATTGATTTAGATAAAGTCGGTGTAGATGACAACTATAATCAAGTTGCTAATAAGGAAGAACGTATTGCACGTGTGGTAGCTTTGCTAGAAGCGGTGAAAGGGTTGTCATTGGTTGTAAGAGGGAATATGGATAATGCAGAGCCAGTGTTTATTGTTGGTGGGATTGGTAAACGAAAAACCCATTATTTTGAAAATGTTGTTCAGATGGATAATCTGCGTTTGAAAATTGGGGATGATTTACAGGGCAAATTGGCTGAAGGATATCATGTGGGTCTGTTAGAAGGCTACAATTTTGAAAACGAAGATGAAATCAAGGCATTACTTCAGCCTGTAAGCATTGAAAAGTTTTTCGCAGACCTAGAACAAGAGGTGAGCGCATATTATGAAGGCATTGAGGATTAAACTGACACAAAGTCAGGCAAGTTATACCAGAGAAGAAACCGTCAATAATCGCATGACCTATCCCTTGCCACCGCTATCAACAGTTATTGGCGCTTTGCACAATGCGTGTGGCTATACCACCTATCATCCAATGGATATTTCTATACAAGGACGCTATGGTGCTATGCAGAGTGAAGTATATGTCAATCATGCCCTCTTAAATTCAACACAAGATGACAGGGGCGTGTTGGTTTGGCTGAAAAATAGCGATGCTCTCAATGCAGGTTATGTAGCAGTAGCAGAAGAGCTGAATGGGACTGGCAATAGTTTTGAAAAGAAGATTACTATTCGCGAATACGACCATGCACGTCTGGAAGAATATATCATGTTGAGAAAACTTAAAAAAACATTACAAGAGCATGAAAAAACGCAAATTAAACCGCAAGAAAATGCATGGAAAGAAGAAAAGAAAAAATTAAAGAAAAAGTTGAAGGGTATAGAAAAAAATTCAGCAGAAGCGAAAGAGATTCAAGAAAAAATTGCATTACGTGACCAAGAAATTAAATTGCTCAAAGAAACTTTCCAAGAAGAACGTGAACGAACCTGCAGAGAACCCTTCAGCCATTTTCGGACATTGACCAAAGGCCCGCAGCATCAAGAAGTGCTTTATGATGTGGAGCTGGTTATTCACGTTGCTGCAGAGGACAAGGTATTAGAAGATATTCTGGCGCATCAAAATGATTTGGTGTGCTTGGGTCGCAGTGAAGATTTTGTGGAAGTTGTTGAAATGAAGGAAGTGGAGCTATCGTCTGTTATTGATAAAGAACTCGAGCTTCCAAAAAATTATGCCATATTGGTAAATGTTGATCGTGTAAAAGATGAAGAGTACTTTGTTTATACTGGCGGTGAGGCACAAAAAGCAATGGCTGAAGGGACTATTTACTATGTGGCAAAAAACTACGAGATAATTAATGGAAAAAGAGACTTCAATCGGATTCCTTGTTTTTACTCTTCAAATATTTGGATAGATGAGAATAGTGAAAATATCTTATGGGATAGTGATGGAGATTATATTGTTGATTTGAATTAAGGTGATCTAAATGACAACCAGTGAATTGATACCAGCCTATTACAAAGATTTTTATGCGAAACCGACTGAAACTTTATTTGAACATACAGAAAATCTTTTGTTTTGTTTAGAGCAATTAAAAGACTATTTGCCAACTGACATATATCATATTGTTTTGCAATGTTGTCTTTATCATGATATTGGAAAATTGAACCCTCACTTTCAAAAACGTGTTTGTGCGACTCCTAAAGTAAAGATGGATACCAATAAAGAAATAGGACATAATATATTATCTTATTGCATTGCAAAAGATAGACTAAAAGATGTATTAGACAAGCAAGAGTTAAGAGTTGCTCTTTATGCGATATTGAATCATCATCATTATGTCAACAATCTATCTTCTTTAGAAAATCAGAAACAGTTGATTATTGATAATCTTCAACAATTTTCTTTGGAAAATTATGATGCTCAATCATTTTCTATTGGTATGAGAGAATGCAAAACATTAAGGAAGCTTTCAGAATCCAGCGATCCTACGCCAATTTTAGTAAAAGGGTTTTTGCATAAATGTGATTACTCCGCCAGTGCGCATTTACCTGTGGAAATAAAAAACCAAGACCTTCTAGCGCGTTTGGAAGGTCTTGGTTATAAATGGCGTGAAATGCAAACTTTTGCAAAAAACAATAGCAATAAAAATCTTATGATTATCGGTTCTACAGGATTGGGCAAGACCGAGGCCTCTCTTTTATGGCAGGGGAATAATAAAGGCTTTTATGTATTGCCTCTTCGCACCGCCATCAATGCCATGTTCAATCGTATCAAAGAGCAGTTGTATATAGATGATTTTAGTCAATATCTAGGACTATTGCATAGCGAAACAAGAAATGTTTATTTGGAAATAGAACAAGGTGGAGAGAACGAGGTAGCAGAGGATTACTATGAAAAAACCAAAAATTTGACATTACCATTGACAATTTGTACACCCGATCAACTCTTTCGATTTGTATTTAAATATCCAGGATACGAATTGTTTTTAGCAACATTGAGCTACTCAAAAATTATCATTGATGAGATACAGGCCTATTCCCCAGATTTACTTGCAGCTATCATTTATGGTTTACAAATGATTGTCAGATTTGGGGGAAAATTTGCCATTACGACAGCCACTCTCCCGCCATTTATTAAACATTTATTGGCAGAAGACTGTGCTGTTGAATGGGAAGAAGCTGTATTTTTAAATGACCAAGTCCGTCATCGTGTACAACTTATAGAGGATGAAATTTGTGTAGAGGATATTGCTGATTTCTACTATCAGGAAGCAACAGACAGTAGAAAAATCTTAGTTGTCGTGAATACCGTTAAAAAAGCTCAAGCAGTATATCAAGCACTTAAAGCGCAAATTTCAGCAGAGGATTGTCAAATCTCCTTGCTTCATTCTAAATTTACTGTTGGTGATAGGGCAAAAAAAGAACAGCAAATCATAGATGATGGAGAAACTTCTTGCAAAAAACACGTTATTTGGGTGACGACACAAGTTGTTGAAGCAAGCTTGGACATTGATTTTGACTATCTTTTTACAGAGTATTCGGATTTAAGTAGTTTGTTCCAGCGTATGGGCCGATGCAATCGTAAAGGGTTAAAGCGTGGTCAAGATACGAATGTTTTTGTATATCTCGATATTGAAGAAAGACTGATTTCTAAAATGTCGGTTACCGCTGTAGGCAAAAGAAAAGGATTTATCTATAAATCCCTTTATGAACTTGGTAAAGCAGCACTGGTTTCTTGGGGTGATAAGCATTCAACGAATGAAATGTCTGAAAAAGATAAGCTACAAATGATTGATGAATATTACACCTATGATAAAATGATAAAATTTGAAAAAGAATTACCTGGTGAAGTAGCGAAATATTTAGATGATTACCATAAAAAACGACAATATTTGAAGGAATTGGAACCATGGGAATTGAATGTGGAAGAGGCGTATAGTCAATTTAGAAATATTCTTTCTATTAAGGCGATTCCTTATAATCTCTATTATGAGCATTTAGAAGAAATTGAAAGTTGTCAAAATAAGATTAAATCATTAAGAGATGAAATAAAGAACACACAAGATCACAAAAAAAGGAAAGACTTACGACATAATATTTTAGACATTCAAAACAATATTAATCAATATACATTGAGTGCTGAAGAATTTCGCGTAGAAAAACAAAAAACAAAAAAATGGGATGAAATACGAATCTGTAAACAAAAATATGAATACACCTCTGAACTAGGATTATCTGTTGTTGAAACTAAAGAGTCAGAAACGGAGCCTTTGATATGGTAGAAGAAAAAATCACAGGCACTATGATTTACTATTATTTTGTTTGTCAAAGAAAATGCTGGTATTCGATTCATGGCATTTCGATGGAAAGTGAAAATGAAAACGTGCAAATAGGTAAATCATTAGATGAACTTTCTTATGCAGGTGAGAGAAAACATATCTTAATTAACGATGAAATCAATCTTGATTTTATTAAGAAAACAGGGGTGATTCACGAAATAAAAAAGAGCAGAAAGATAGAAGAAGCAGCCATCTGGCAAGTGAAATATTACCTCTATTACTTAAAAAAGAGACACGTAGAATCGTTGGTTGCAAAAATAGATTATCCCTTAGTTAAACAAACAGTGGATGTTGAGTTATCAAAAGAAGATGAACTAAAGCTAGAGGTCATTATGCAAAAAATACAGGATTTAGCTCATCAAAATCAACCGACTATTGTAGAAAAAATGAGAAAATGTTATCAATGTGCCTATCATGACTTGTGTTTTGTATAAGTTTATTGGAGATGTGTATGAAAAATAGTTTGTATATTTACCAAAACGGTGAACTGAAAAGACATGATGATACCTTGCAATTTATCAGCAGCGAAGGTGAGAAGCGACATATTCCAATTCATAATGTTTCAGATATTTATTTTTTTGGAGAAAATACATTCAATACCAAACTCGTCAATTTTCTATCTAAAAATGATGTTTTGGTTCATTTTTTCAACTACTACAGCTTTTATAGTGCAAGTCTTGTGCCAAGAAAAAGCAAAATATCAGGTAATTTGTTAGTGGCACAAGTGAGTCATTATACTGATTCAGAAAAGCGATTGGCGCTTGCAAAAGAATTTGTGCGTTCAGCAGGTAATAATATTTATCGCAACTTACGTTACTATAATGGCAGGGGCAAAGATATGTCCGAAGCGATGAGTGATATTACAGAACTTTTGACAAAAATCGAGTATTGTGAGAGTGTTCCTCAATTAATGGGCATCGAAGGGAATATTCATAAGCGCTACTATAAAGAATGGAAGCAAATTATTGATCAAGAAGTTGATTTTGAAAAAAGAGTAAAAAATCCGCCGGACAATATGGTCAACACATTGATTTCATTTATCAACACACTTGTATATACAACAGTATTGGGAGAAATTTACAAGACACAGTTGGATCCCACTATTAGTTATCTTCATGAACCAGGGACAAGTCGTTTTTCATTAAGTTTGGATATTGCTGAGATTTTCAAGCCATTGATTGCAGATAGATTGATCTTTTCATTATTCAATCGGCATCAAATTCAGAAAAAACATTTTACAGAAAAACTAGAATATTTACACCTTGATGAAAAAGGATCAAAAATTATCTTGGCAGAATTCGATAAACGTTTAAAACAGACCGTGCATCATAAAGAATTGAATAAAGATGTCAGTTATCGTTACTTAATACGCTTAGAATGTTATAAGCTGATTAAGCATTTATATGGTGAGAAAAATTATCAATCATTTGTAATGTGGTGGTAAAATGTATATTATTTTGATGTATGATATTGCCGAAGAAGGAAATGGTCCCAAAAGATGGAGACGTGTATTCAAATTGTGCAAACAATATCTCATTCATATTCAGAACTCTGTTTTTGAAGGAGAAATTTCTAAGGCAGATTTATTTAAGTTAGAAAAACAAATTCAAAATGAAATCAATCAATCACTAGATTCAGTTTTAATTTTTAAAAGCAGAAATGAACGTTGGTTAGATAAAGATATTCTTGGAAAAGAACAAGAAGATAGCTTCTTTATTTGATTGTCGACCTCTGATAGGTGTAAAATGGAGGAGGATAGACAATGACCATCTACCCTCACCATGAACACTATTTTTATATACGCAATGTGCTGACTTCAAAAAAGAACAACAAATCCAGCAAGGTCGACAAAACAATAGGCTCAAACCAACCAAATAATCAACAAAAATAAGTAACGTCTTGAATAAGAACCAAAGTGGAATTTAAAGTTAAATTTTTAAATGGCTATATATAGCGTTTTCATCACGTTTTTTATTTTAAAAATGCTAATTGGTTACGTGACTGGTTACGTGTCTTGAAAAAACATCCGCAATTTCTTGCTGATTTTCATTAGCATGTGCATAATATTCAAGTGTTGTACTTGAACTTGCATGCCGTAACCGCTTTTGAACATCTTTGATTTGGACGCCTGCGTTCAATAGTTCTGTACAATGAGTATGTCTTAATGAATGAGGTGTAATTACTTTTATCTTTGCAAGGTTACATGCTTGCTCTAATCTAGAGTTTATCATTGAGTATGAAATTGGAAGAAGTCTGTCATCTAAAAATACAAATTGTTTTTTGTATGTGTTGATATTTTTCCCTCGTTCAAACATCCATTTTGTTTGTTCTAATTTCCAATCTAGAATTACATCAACTACATCATCACTTATATTGATGATTGCATTTGACGTTTCATTCTTTGTTGTGCTTAATTTTTGACGTTGTTTTAGGTCGCATGAGAAGGCTTTTTCTATATTGATGAAGCCTTCTTTTTTTATTAAATGCATTGATGACCATTCTAGTGCACGTGTTTCTTGACTTCTTGTTCCTGAAAAAAGGGATAAGTACACAAAAGGGAAAAACCATCGCGAATTATTTTTTGTCATAGATATTTCTTTTGATGCTTTTAAAAGTTTATCAATTTCTTTCTTTGTAAGCACCTTACTTTTTGAAGTTTTCTTTTTTATGATGTCAGACCGTTTTCTCTTTTGTATTTCTATGCTGCTCATTGGGTTTTCTTTTATATATCCAAGTTTTAACGCAAATTGAAAAATATGATTTGTATAGTTTACAAGTCTTTTATGGTCACCAACTGCTTTATAGTAATAATTGACTGCTTTTTGACAATGAACTGGCATTATTTTATTTATTTTATACTGCCCGAGTTGTGGATATATGTGTCTTTTTAATATGCCTTGTATATCTAACAAAGTGCTTTCTTTAATAGTTAATTTGTGTTGATCTAACCAAAGTTGCCCCGCTTCTTTAAAGGTTATTGTTTTGTTTTCACATTTTCGTTTTATCTCTCCACGCCTATGGGATACACGAATATTCTCGACCCATTTTTCTGCTTCTTTCTTAGTTTTAAAGCCTTTTTTGTGTTCTCTAATTTCTCGACCTGTTAGTTCATCTGTACCACAGTATGCGAACCCTTCCCAAAGATCTCCTTTTTTAGTTGTATATTTTTTTACAGACATAAAAACAAACCTCCTTTTTATATGATAAAAAGAAGCTGTATGCTATAATGGACTTGTTGAGAGCGTCATAGCATACAGCTGTGATGTTATTGCCCTCGGTCGTGCTACCAACACGGATGAGGGCCTTTTTTGTTTAAAGCTTCTTAAATAAATCAAATTTTATATATTTTTCATTTTTAAACTCTCACGATACTGTTGTGCCTCGGGTAATCGTGTGAATTCAACAACTTTATCATAATTTTCTTTTACTACTTTTTCGATATCTTCGAGTTTAGCATGGAAAAATTCTCGGCGTGCATTTACCATATTTAATTTATCTTTTTCAAAAGCATGATGTAGAGCATTTTCTAATTTTGGGGCATCTTCAGAAAAGATAAGTGCGTGAACATCGAAATTAAATGGTACCGATGCATCCCCTAATTCATTAACACGATCCATTGGTTCTAAACGTCTGGTCATACCAATTTTATATATATCTTCACCAAAACTACCAATATTTGAAATAATATAGACATATCCTGCACGCTTATTGGCTTCTCTATAGTCAACATCTGCAATACCTTTATCAATTTCTTGTAATTGAGATAAAAGCTCAATTTTCTTTTCGAGAAGTGCTTGATTTTCAGGATCAACAGCAAGTTGTTGTTCTAATGTTCTAAGTGCATTCTCATAATGTTTCTTTTCTTTGTTGAGTGTTTTTCGTGCTTCTTCAATTTCTTTTTGAAGTTTAGCTTCTTCACGAAGTCGTTCTTTTTCTTCTTTTTGGATTTCTTTTTCTTCCTGTTTTTTTAGTGCGTATTCATAGGCAAGATTAAGTTCATCGAGTTTGCTTTCCAAATATTGTGAAGTAATTTCAATATTAAGACGTTTGTTTAGCTTGTTTAATGATTCAAAAGAAGAAATAATACGCTTTCTAATAGATTCTATGTTACTGAATTTAACTTTATCTATTAGAACTTCGCTTTCATTATTAAAAGAACGCAATACTTGTTTAACGTTATCTCTAATAATGGCAGCTCCTTGAGCCTTGCTATTATTGTAGGTGATGCCATCTGGATAAATAACGGCAGTATCATTTTTTATCATAGATTTTTGTTCCAATCGGACTAATTCTAATCTGTTTTTATATTGCTCTGAATTTGCAAAATCATAAACAGGGGAGTATAGCCCGAATTCAGCAAGTTCAATTTCATCATCTAGACGAATAACTTGAAGCTGTTTTTCTTCAAGTTCTTTTGTGATATCATATAGTTCTTTTTTCTTTGTGCTTAAAGATGTTTCGACTTCTGATAGTAATTGTCTTGAATGCTCAAGATTTGTTTTTACGATTTCTAAATCAAGTTGACTGGGATTTAATTGTTTTTTCAGTTCTTCAATCTCGTTGCGTAATGATTCATCTCCTGTATTGGTTGATTGTTTTCTTAGTCCGCTAAAAATTGATGATTTTTTCTTTTCTTTTTTTGGTGGTTCATTTGGCGAAGAATTATTAATTCGTACATAGGGCATATATATTTCTCCTTTTTAATAAATTATTTAACATACTTTATTAGCATGAAAACATATGTTTGGCTACAAAAGCTAAAAAAATATATCCTCGTCGGTTAATTCTTCAACAGGCATAACCATGAGCGGATAATAACTTACTACATAATTTTTATTGTCAATCGTTACTTCGTCTACAATATCTTTTTTATTTTGATAATACTTTAATGCTTCAATCAGATATTCAGGTGTGACATCAAGTGCAAGGGCAAGGTCATAGTAGCTTGAATGCTCCTTAATAGCAGTCTTTATAATGTTTTCGGACTTCAATATTTTGTCATAACCCCAAGCTCTAGCAGTTCGTTCTTGCTTGCGATTGTTAAGCGATGCTTGATCTAGTATATCGCCATGACTTGTATAATGATGTCCGAGTTCTTCAACTATAACGCACTTCTTTTCGCGAGGAGTGCATTTTTTATTGATTGCTATAGTTGAATGTGGTCTGCTATAGATACCTTTGATTCTGCTACTAAACTCATAATCTATGATCTCTAGGCCCTCGTTATATGCTTCATTTTCAAGCTGCTCTAAGGTCATGGCATCACTTTCCTCTCTTGGAACGAAGAAATGCTTTAAAGCTTTCAATTTCTTCTAATTCTGATTCTGTCCAATCGCCATCGTGATGCGCAGCGATTGTGTTGTCTTGTTCTCTGACGTTTGTACGTCCGAGGAGATAGTCGACAGAGACGTTGAAAATATCTGCTATCTTAGAAAGAGTATCTGCATCAGGGATAGTTCTTCCTTGTTCGTAGTGAGAGATATTTGTTCTGTTAATTGACAGTTTTTTAGCAATTTCAATTTGACTAAAATCAAGTTCTTTTCGCAACATTTTAAACCTGTCTTTAAATTCAGCACTCATTGTATCCCTCCTTACATAACTATATTATAAGTTACAGTAAATAACAAATAAAGAGAAAAACACCAAAAAAATGTTATAATTTATAACAAAAAATGTTGACAAGTTACTAAACGTAACATATAATTAAGTTGTAGTTAAGAATTGTAACAGATAAGGAGGTGGCACAATGAGAAAGAATATGGTTGAAGCACGAAAGAAACATGGTTTACTTCAAGAAGATGTTGCTAATGCAATCGGAGTAAAACGTTCCACCTATACAAGATATGAAAACGGCACTTTAACACCTACATTGAATGTCGCATTAAAGATAAAAAAAGTATTGCAATCTAATGATGATATTTTTTTAAACTCGAATGTTAATAAAACTAACAAAATAGATGAGAATGTTAATATTTAAAACAAAACAAGGAGGAAGAACAATGAAACAAATGGAATTAGTAGGAAGAAAGTACAACGATTTAAACGCAGAAGGACTTAAGTTGTTAGGTCATAGAACTGATGTTTTGACTGCAAACGGAGAAAAACTGAAACACGGCGAAGGCTGCATTGTTGACTTTGCAAGCGGGTTAAGTTGCAGCGCAATCTACAGCCATGATGAAGTTATCTATGATGATGTTATCTTCACAGATGAAAGCATCATCTACTGTCCTTCCGAAGAATTGGTTGAAGAAATTGGTGAAGATTATTGGTGAAAATTATTAATTCTACATTATTTATTTTTACATAGAAAGGAGCGAAAACAAATGGACAAAGAGGGAAACAATTATTATCAAAGTTGTCGCAAGTGTGCTGGACTGACACAAGATGAAGCTGCAGAGTTGCTATTTATATCTAAATCTCATCTGCAGAAGATTGAAACAGATGAGAGAGTGCCTAGTGATGATATTGTCGATATGATGTCATATGTTTATCATGCACCTCTGTTAGCGTGGTGGCATTTGAAGAAACATAATCCGCTAGGTCATCATCTTCCTGACGTTCAACCACCATCAAGCGATTGTGATATTGCTTTTCAGTCAATCTTGATGAATGACGAAGTCGCAGAAGCTAATAGTATTATCAAGCAGCTTCTGAAAGACGGGGAAATTACAGAAGATGAGTTTGAGGAATATCAAAGATACAAAATGCTCATACAAACAGCAACTAACCGAGGGGCCTCGATTGGCACTTACAGAAAGGAGTGACGGATATGGAACTTACAATTGCAGCTTCTCCCGAATTGCGAGAAGTCATAACGCAAGCTATAAGAACAGAAGTTGCAAAGTTGACTATTGCACCTGTTAAGCCGCTAATGACGATTCAAGAGACGCTCGAGTATTTTGACATATCACAAACAACATTAGGGACATGGCGAGATAAAGGGTTGCAGACATATAGATGTGGTAACAAGATTTATTTCAAGTATGAAGATGTTCTTGATTTTCTTTCATACGAATATGAATGAGGAGGTAGCAAGATGAAACGATTAGACACAAAGATGTTCAGACTTTGCATTATTTCATTCTTGATAGAACTTGCGCTTATTGTTTGTAACAGCGCTATTGCTCAGATTGGCTTAGCAGCAGTTTGCACAATTTGCCTGGTATGGATTCTTGTTCGACTAGAAATGGTGAAAGGAGAAACGAGATGAGTGTTATTGCGATACATGCACAAGCTGGGTTTTGTGTCTGTGACGAGTTTGGCGAGGTGATGCGTTTTGATTCACAAGAGGATGCAGCACGTCAGATTCGCGAGAAATGCGGTCATTACATGGAGATGCAGTTTCAATATATTGACGATTTTGAACAATAAAAAATGCCCACGTGAGATGGCAGTCTCACATGAGCACATTGGAAATTAGCTACAGTCATTATATCACACAGAGAGGGATATGAAGATGAAAAGATTATTAGATTTAGTTCTAGAGAATGAGATGATCTTGAATATTGAAAAATTTGTTCCAACAATTAATCCTAGCGACAGAACACTAAAAGATTATAGCGAATATTTTATTGCTGACACGTACTTAGAAATATTAGATGCTGCACTTCGCTCCGGAATGACAGTTGAGGAATTTATTTATGATATAGATTTATTTTTACGCAAAAAGAAAAATAGAGAAAAAATGTTATGGCATAAAATTGAGAGGAGCACAATAAATGCGTATTAAAAAAATGGAGATTCATAATTTTCAAGGTCTTGAACTTATGTTTATTGAACCAAATGGCGAGAATTACATTGTGAGAGGAAACAATGGTGCAGGTAAATCAACGATTGCGAATGCGATTACATGGCTTTTTTATGATAAGCCTGCAGAGGATATTAAGAACTTCAGCCCAAAACCTTGGGATAAAGGGAAACAACAAAAGCACCATGTAGATAGCAGCGTTGAAATGATGTTGGATAATGGAAGAGTGCTGAAAAAAGTATTCAGCGAAAACTGGACCAAAAAAAAGGTTCTAATGTTGAAACATTCAGTGGTCACAACACAGAATATTTTGTTGATGGTGTTCCTGTACTAAAAAAAGAATACGACCGCTTAATCGAAGAACTTTGCAATGGTGCTAATAAAGAGCAAATGAGTGTTTTGAGTGTTCCGACGTTCTTTAGCGAAGTATTGTCAGTAGATGCAAGAAGAAAATATCTACTAGATGCCATTGGCGATATCGATATTGAAGATATATTACAGGCAATGGATCCTGAAGAATCGGAAGATTTAGCAGAATTGCTTACAAACGATAAGACTGTTGCTGATGTGAAAAAGGCTGCTGATGCTCAAAAGGCTGCAATAAACAAAAGCATGAAAGAAATTCCGGCACGTATTAAAGAGCTGGAGCTTCAAAAATCATCAATACAAGAACCTCCTAGTGATGAAACAATTCAGGCTTTGAAACAACAAAAAGAATCATTAGAGAAAGATTTGGCAATAAAAAGCGTTGATCATACACTCGATATCAGAGAAGCTCTTATTGACCTAAAGGCTACGAATGCAGAGGCAAAAGGTATTCATGATGCTGCTGAATCTGCTAAATCAGCTGATCTACTCAAAGAGATTGATTCTCTTACAGAAGCTGTTAGAAAAGCTGAAAGTGAGTCAAGAAACCTAACAAGAGAATGGCATGATAAAGTGGCCGAGCGCGATAAGCTATCCCTTATGCGTCAATCAATGATTTCTGAATACAAAAAAGTCTGTAGTCAGAAATGGGATGAGGGTTCAGAAGTTTGCCCAACGTGTGGACAGAAGCTCCCACTTAATGAAATTGAAGAAATGAAAAAGACCTTCAATAAAAACAAAAGTGCTGAACTTGAGAAAATTAACGCGCGTGGTCATGATGAATGTTCACAAGAAATGCTTTCTGGAATAGAGAAAGATATTGAAAAAACGAAAGAAAATATTGAACTGACCAATAAAAACATTGTTACCACAACTGAAATACTGAATAGCAAAAAAGCACAGATTATTGCACCAATTCCTTATGAAGAGACAAACGCTTATAAGACATATGAGAAAAAACGTCTAGATCTTGAACAAAAGCTTCGTGAGAAATCTGTCGATAACAATGAGATTCAAGCACTAAAAACTAAGATTTCAGACTTAAATAACGCAATTAATGATGCAGTAACCAAACAAGCAGAAGCTCAGATGCAAGACAAACTCGATGCTCGTATTGATGAGTTGAAAGCTGAAGAAACAACTGCTGCTGAATCTTATGAACTTGCGGAATACCATGTACATCTTACTGAAAGCTTTATGAAAGCCCAGGTAGATGCACTTACTACTAAGATTAATGAAAAATTTGAGAGCGTTAGTTTCCAACTATACGAAGAACAAATCAATGGTGGCTTAAAACCTACCTGCGAGGCGATGGTTCCTAACGATAAAGGAATCCTAGTTCCGTATAGCACAGCCAACTTTGCAGGAAAGATTAACGCTGGTTTAGAAATTATAGATGTATTGAGTAAAGCTTGGGGCTGGGCACTTCCGGTTGTCATTGATGGCACTGAAAGTATCGCAGATATCAAGCATATTGAATCACAAATCATCTGCTTAGAAGTTGATAAAACAATGGATAAAACAGTTGGAAATCTTATTCAGGAGGTGTTGACGCCACAAGAATAGGATAGAGAATGCTGTTTATTGCCAGTCTACATTATTGATACTCCATAGCCTGATGACTGGCAATAAGCTGTATTTAGATGTTGTGATAGATAATAGGAGGAATAAAAAATGAGTGAGAAAACGAATACTGATTTAGCAAAACAAGAGTTGTCATGTTCTGAAAGATTTACAAATTCGGTGATTAAAGAATTTAATGGTATCAACAACGATATCGCAATTACTGACCATCAAAGAAAACTTATTGCCGGTTATTTTTTGAAGATTGATTCAGTACTCAAAAAGGCTGAAACAAAAAGGGACGCTGGCAAGGTTGCTATTCCGTACACCTGGAACAATGTTGATATGGCTCAACTGGCACAGGACCTTGTTGTATATGCTCAAACGGGCATGGACATGATGCAAGATAATATGCTAACCCCAATTCCTTACCAAGATAAGAGAACTGGAAAGCATGTTATGAGCTTCACGAAGGGATATAACGGCATTAAATATTTAGCCGAAAAATATGCCTTGATTCCTTATAAGAACGTGGTTGTAGAGCTTGTATATGAAACCGATACCTTTGTTGCTTTGAAAAAGAGTGACACAAATGATGTTGAAGGGTACAAATTTGAAATAAACAACCCCTTTGAACGAGGGAAAATCATTGGTGGATTTGGATATATCGCATATAGCGACTCAACAAAAAATAAACTCATTATTATGAGTAAGGCTGCTTTGGAAAAACGCAAACCTAAATATGCTTCAAAACAATTTTGGGGTGAAGGACAAGATGGTTGGTACGAAGAAATGATGAAAAAAACGCTTGTACGTCATGTATATGGCACTGCCAATATCCCTCTTGATCCAGATAAAACAAATGCTTTACAGAATCAAGAACTTGCTCAAGAAATTCAAATTGCTGACCTTGGTGTGCAAGATGAGATTGCAAACAACGCAAATGTTATTGATATCGATTCTGTATCACCACCTGTTGAAATTGAATCTGCTGAAGATGTAGAAGCAGAAGATATTGCAAACGAAACTATTGATGTTGCAGATATGCCAACATTTTAACTATGAAGATACAGGTAATAGCAAGCGGTAGCAGCGGCAATGCCTACCTTGTCAGTGATGGTTATACCTCATTACTGCTTGATGTAGGCATTGGTATTGCCGCTATACAAAAAGCTGTGAAATTTAAATTGACAAGTATAAATGGTGCGCTCATTACTCATGTGCACCAGGACCATGCGAAATCTAGTACTGTAAAAGATTTATTAAACAGAGGAATTTGTATTTACACAAGCCAAGGGACCATTGATGCGCTGAATATTGATCATCATAACCTTATTGCTGTAAAGGAATTAAAACGTATTGAAATTGGCAGCTGGTATGTATTGCCTTTCGATGTGGTCCACGATGCACCAGAACCGCTTGGCTTTGTAATTACAAGTAAGAAAACAAAAGAGAAGCTGCTTTATTTTACTGACACAGCTTATTTGAAATACAAATTTAATGGCATTACTCATTTGCTTGCTGAAGCAAATTACAGCTTTGATGCAATGCGACAAACAGTTCTTGCTGGCGATATGCCGAACGGACTTGGACCACGCATTATAAAAAATCATATGAGTATTGAAACCTTAATTGATTTCTTAAAAGCCAATAATTTTAGAAATTTAAGTGAAATACACTTGCTTCACTTATCTAGTGCAAATAGTGATGCAGCACTATTTAAGGAAATGGTTCAAGAAGTGAGTGGCGTTCCCGTATATACACATTAAGGAGAAAAGGGTGTTGTTATGAGTGAAAAGAAAACGCTCCTTCTCTATCAGGACTATAGGCAACACCTTGAGTTGATGGATGGTGAGGATGTAAAGGCTCTGATGCTTGCGTTGTTTGATTATAACGCAGGCATTGAGCCACATCTTGAGGGAATGCCTCTCATAGCCTTTAGTTTTATAAAAAACCAGATGGATAGAGACTTTGAGAAATATGAAGCCATGTGTGAGAAGAATAGACGCAATGGATCAAATGGTGGTAGACCACCCAAGAATAACAAAACCAATAAAACCGAATTAAAAGAACAAGAAACCCAAATAACCCAGTCGGTTTTTTCGGTTTCAAATAAAAACCCAACTAAAGCCAAAAAACCCGATACAGATACAGATACAGATACAGATATAAAAAAGAATATAAAACATATATGCACATCTGACGATGCGAAAGTGCTTAAATCGGACAAATCAAGCGAGACCTTATCGGTTAAACAGCCAGAGGAGCCTAGTGACAGTAGTGCCAGCCAGTCCACGACCTTGATTGAACAAAGATTTCTTGAGTTTTGGTCATTATACCCAAATAAGAAGCAGAAGCAGCGTGCGCTCAAAGTGTACAAGCGTATAAAACCTACAGCTGAGTTGCACAAAAAAATGCTTGCCGCATTACGTGTGCAAGCTAATAGTCATGCGTGGAAGAAGGATTGTGGTCAATATGTACCATATCCCGAAAAATGGCTTAATGCTGGCTCTTGGGAGGATGTGCTGAACGATGCAGATATGCATGGTCATAGATCAACCAGCAATAGGTACGAAAGTACGGAAGGCTATCGTGACTTCTCGTACAAGGGGGAGTAATCATGACGCTAGATGATTTCAAGGTTGCGCCTTGTCGAAGCTGCAAAGAGCGTGAAATTGGCTGTCATGATTATTGCTCACGCTTCTTTGCGTACAAGGTTGCTAAATCGAGGACCGAGAAGCGCAAGAGGGAACATCGTGATGCAGAACTTGCGCATGGTGTTAAGACGATGCGTGCGATTAAGGAGAAAAAGAGGCATCGATGATATTAAGAATTGTTAAGGAGAATGCGAGATGCCTGGTAAAACGATAGGCGTGAAAAACGACCAAGACAAGCCAATGCTTGAACTTATCCCTCCATCGTTGATATTTGCCGTTGGCGATGTGCTGACATATGGTGCAAAGAAATACGCACCGAACAACTGGAAGCTTGTGGATAATGCCATCGAACGCTACAAGGGTGCGCTGTTACGTCACTTGTTTGCCTATCTTGATGGCGAATGGCTAGATAGCGAGAGTGGACTGCCGCATCTGCATCATGTAGCTGCGAATGTTGCATTTTTGATTGAGTTAGAAAGGAGAGATAAATAATGTTCAATCATGTTAATTTTGATAAAGATTTAGCAGGTCTGATACCTGTTCTGAAAGGAGCCTACGAAAAGGCAAATATTTGGGGCGGATACAAAGACGATGCCGAAGCATTTGGGATACTAACAGAAGAAATCGAGGAAGCGTTTGAGCATGTGAATGCAATTGACGAGATATATGTTGATGAAGATTGCGAAACACTGTGCAAGGTTGATATTAACTTCATCACAAATATTGAGGGTCATGCAATTAGCGCAATATGTGAACTGCTGCAAGTTCTAGCAGTCTGCAAGAAAATGCGTCAGATGCTTAAAAGAGGTGCAAGATGAGTAAATCACTAGAAGATTTATTAGATGAATTTGAAGATGCAGCATACAACAGAGAAGATTATAAAATCAATGCAAAAAGAAATGCCGTTATGGATAAAATAGCAGAACTTAATGTATTAGATGGCTTATCACTAAAAGTAGATAAAATATATCGGTTCGTAGTGAATGGAGATTTGTATGAATATCCGGAGAGCGACTTTTATATATCAAAAGAGGCAGCATTGCTCTATTTAAAGGATTTCCAGGATGAGGTAGCAGAATCACACGCAGACTTTGACGGGTTACCTTTTGATACAATTATTGTTTTACAAGAGATTGATTTGAATAATGTTGATGATATTGACTATAACGCAAAACAAACGAGTGTATGCGAGTGGGTTTTAGACGAAGAAACGACAAAAGAAATTGGCAGTGAAACAGAGCTGTATGGAATGTGGGAAGAGGTGCAAGATGAAACTAACTAAAGCAGAAAAAACAATCTTGAAATCATTAAAAAAACACTGGAAGTGGATGGCAAGAGATAAAAATGGAGGTTTCTGGGTCTATAATAAAAAACCTATAAAACACAACACAATATGGAACATTGAGGATGGCTATAGTTTTAATTCTAGAGATTTATCATACCTATTCAAAGACAAGTTATTTTCTTTTGTCAAATGGAAAGACGAAGAACCAACGAGTATTGATGAATTACTAGAGAATTGCGAGGTGCAGAGGGATGAAAAAAACATGTAAAGACTGTGCTTTGTTTAATCGCAGGTCATATATGCAGTACGGCATCTGTTCTCTAAACAACGAGGATACAAACGAGGAAGCACCAGCGTGCTGGCAGTTTGAGCCGAGAGTTGAGAGGGAGAAAGCACATGAATAAGATTATCCTAATTGGTCGCTTAGTACGCGACCCAGAGCTGCGCTACACACCAAATGGCGCAGCTGTGTGTAATTTTACGTTGGCAATAGATAGACCACGCCAGCAGGATAAAGAGCAAGAAGCTGATTTTATCAACATCGTCGTATGGAATAAAATTGCTGAAAACGTTGCGAAATATATCGCCAAAGGCCGTCAAGTTGGTGTTGAAGGTCGCTTGCAGATTCGTAGCTATGAAGCAAATGATGGACAACGTCGTTGGCGTACTGAGGTCATTGCGAACAATGTCGAGTTCCTTGGCAGTGGTGGCAAAGAGAGCAATGATGGCAAGGTTGCGAAAGATGCTGATGTGTCCGAGTTTGGCGAGCCTGTCGCATTTAGCGATGAGGATATTCCGTTTTAAGTGAGGTGTAGGCAATGGTATATCGTAAATATCATAATCGGAAGGTTGTGTTTGCAGGTCATAACTTCGACAGCCAAGCCGAAGCGAATCGCTATCAAGAGCTTGTTCTTTTACAGCGTGCTGGGAAGATAAAAGAGCTTGAATTACAGCCACGCTTCCTGATTCAAGAGGAATTTACCTATCAAGGCAAGAAAGAGCGCAAAATCGAATACGTGGCCGATTTCATGTACAAGGAGTTTGTAGATAAGGATTGCATGATGGTTCGTACAGTGGTTGAGGATGTAAAGGGCATGAAAACGGATGTATATAAGCTGAAACGCAAATTGTTTCTAGCAAGGTATCCGTTGATTGATTTCAGAGAGATTATGTAGCATAAGATAAGATGTGGATGCCCATTTTTAAGGGTTTTTTAAGGGGTAATTTTTTACAGGAGGGGCAGATTTGATAAAAATTAAAGCACCGTTCATCTATACAGGAAATAAATCCCGCCATTATGACATTATAAAAAAAAGTTATATAGATAGTGGGAAAAACAATTTCGTTGATCTATTTGCTGGCGGGCTTACGGTACCCATCAATATCAAGGCTGATTGTGGTGGATATGTGCATGCCAATGTCAAGGACGAATTCATCGAAGGGCTTTTGAAGATAGGGAAAGAAAAGACTTTAGAGCTGTATGGTTACATTATGAATATCATACTTGAGGGTGAAGCAGACAAAGTAAATTTCCGGACTGATAAGGCCGCATTTAATCGTTGTCGAGATCGATATAATCGCATTTTTTATACCAACTGCGAGTGCTGTGGATCGAGATTAAAGATTAGCGAGGCTTCAGATGATTTACATCTCGTCGCAACCACCCTTTGTGATATGTGTTTCGGTTCCACCTTAAGACAACACTCTTTAGGTTATAACGCCTTTAACGTAAGTAAAACAGAAGTATCTTCAGCCTGGTTTGACGGTGTCTCATTTATTGATAAAGTGACTTTTGACTTAATGAATTGGGATAGCCGCTTTGAAGATGCTTTTATTCATTTAGACCCTCCATATATCACGAGCATTAAAGAAAGTAAAAAAGGGATTATCGGGACAGGATATGCTACCCAGACGTCTACAGCTGATACGATGTGGACTTGGGCTGAGGATGATAATCTTATCGACTTTATACATGCAAATCTAGGGCGTGGCAACGTATTCATGTTATGGGGAAGTATAGGCAATCATTTATATGACGCTATTCAGGAGCGATTACCACAAGCCGAGATAGTAGAAATTGAGCGGTTCAAAAATATATTCGGAAGAAAGAAAGTTGAAAAGGTATTAGAGTATTACGCAATCATAAAGGATTAAACCATGCAGCTTAAGAAGATTTGCCCGCACTACTGAACAAGATATAAACAATTGGATGTGGGAAGCTGCCGGCATCAGACTTGAAGAACGTACAAACGAGAATGGTAAGGAATGATTTATTTGACTGTAGAAGAAGCTAAAAAGGAGTTAAGGTCACTTAGGTATACCAGAGGAGAATTGGACGTAATGGGTGAGCAAATTTTACGCCTAAAGTTAAGCGCTGAAAAGGCCACGCAAATTCTTTCTGATATGCCACGTGGGGGCAATGGTAAAAACTTGGATGACATCATTGCGAGAATGTGTGACTTGCAGGCTGCTTATGCCAATAAGTACCACGCCCTTAATGAAACAGTATTTAGTGTTTACGAAGCGTTAGAACGTATAGACAATCCGACATTCAAAAGTATTTTAGAAAGACGCTATGTTCTTTGCGAACGTTGGGAGGTTATCGCCGCTAAACTTGGTTATGAAAGAAGGTGGCTTTTAAAGATGCACGGTAGAGCTTTGTGCGAATATTGTAAAAAGAGGACACTAAAAGACACCTAAAATGCGATTTTCTATGCTATATTGTTATTGGACAAAAGTTTGGTAAGTTGTTTTTGTTTGGTTTTTTAACACCTCCTTTCTATTTGGGCCGCCATGTTGCTACGCATGGCGGTTTTTTTATGCAAAGGATTATTTCACGAAAAAGGTGGTGAAAATATGGCAACTGCGATTCAACGTGCAATCAACAAACGCACTGGCGTTACACGAAGTAATGTATCAAAGTCAAGAAGCAAGGCGTTTGCTAAAAACGTTAAAAACAGATATCGCCGCAAGTCAAACGGCGGAAGTGGGGGCTAATATGGGAAAAACAAATCTCTATAGCTCAATTCTTGCAGCAAAGAATATAACAGATTCTGTCCTTGTCGGTTTAAGTGGCGGCAAGGACAGTGTTGTTACGTTAGATCTTTGCATGAAGCACTTTAAAAACGTGCAACCATTCTTTATGTATGTGGTGCAAGGATTGGAATTCCAAGAAAAAACATTATGCTATTATGAAAAGCGCTATGGCTGTGAAGTGCTACGTGTACCACATTTCATGCTTAGTGATTTTTTACGTTATGGCACTTTTAGGCAAGAAGATTTCAACGTGCCAATGGTTAAAACTGTTGAGCTTTATAACTATTTGCGTGAACAAACAGGCATCTACTGGATAGCTTGTGGCGAACGTATCGCTGATAGCATTGTGCGCAGAGCAATGATAAAAAATAGTGGTTCGATAGATAAAAAGCGCGGTCGGATATACCCTATCGCAGAATGGAACAAGGCCG
Organism: uncultured Peptococcaceae bacterium; assembly: GCA_947254645.1. Taxonomy (GTDB): domain Bacteria; phylum Bacillota; class Peptococcia; order Peptococcales; family Peptococcaceae; genus UMGS1590. Next base: position 23,774 of record CAMYDW010000010.1, read on the forward strand.
ATGTGATGAGTTATTTGCGCTTACATCGCTTGCCTTTGAGTTTGGAGAATCGCGTGCTAGGGTTTTCTTTTAGATCATTGCAAGGACTAGAACTCATGAAAATAAAAGAGCACTTTCCCGATGATTACGAAAAAATCAAAAAGGCGTTCCCTTTAGTGGATGTCGCGTTGAAAAAGGAGGAATACTATGGCGAAGCTTGAAAGCTTTACGATGGAAACAATTAAACGTTCTCAAATCAATCTTGCTGGCTATAACCCTAGATTTATTTCTGACGATGCGCGTGCAAGACTTAAAAAGGGATTAAAGAAGTTTGGCTTGGCACAGCCATTAACGGTAAACCGTACCACTATGACCCTTGTAAGCGGGCACCAGCGTTTATCTATCATGGATGAGGAAGAAAAGTACCCTGCCAATGACTATGAGATAGTGGTGGCGATGGTTGAATTGTCACTTGAAGAAGAAAAAGCCTTGAACGTTCAAATGAACAATGAATCTATGATGGGTGAATTCGATGTTGATGCGCTAAATGAGATGGTTACAGATGGCGTAGACATCAATGACCTTGGCTTTTCTGAATCTGATATTGATATTCTGTTTTCTGATAACGCAGCGCTTATGGAGTTGCTAGAAGATACCGAAGAAGTGAAAGAAAGCAAAGATATTCTCAACGACATTAAAAAAGACCGTCAACAAATGGTAGACGGTCAAAAGGAATCTAATTCGGCGGATTATTATTTCACTGTTGTTTGTGCATCACAAGACGAAAAAATAGCACTCCTCAAAAAGATGGGAGTGCCTGACTATGAAAGTTTTGTGCCGGCTAGCAAGCTGGCCTTGCTTTAAGCTGTGGCTGTGTAAGGTTCTATCAACCCCAAGGATAGCCAATAGTTTAGCAGGTCATCTTCGTTATCGATGTCTATATACTCAATATCAACATCAGCATTGAACAAGCGTTGCTGGCCTTTGATTGGAATAGGCTTAATCAATCGTACGTTAGACAGCTGCCACGCGTAGCCGTCTTTTTTCTTTTTTACGTCTGTGATATCTGCAGTGCAAACGGCATGGCCACAAACAAAATATTTTTTGTCTTTACCGAGATGCCCTCCAGCAGAGGCACAAATAAGAATTTGCCCTCTATGGTCTGTTGACCACGAGCGGTACTCTTCGGTCTTTTCGCCGAAGATGATATCTTCAACAAATGGCTGTTTTATAGTTAGAGCTTTCATAAATTCACTCCTTTTTTATCTTATTTCACTACAACTATTATAACACAAAAGCATGGATAAATCAATTAAAATTTATACTTTTGAATATTTCGGAGGTGGTTCTGCTTGGGAGAACGTAAAAAACGGCGCTACTCCACGGCGGAGCTTCATCGCCGTTTTGCCGAGGGATTAGCAAAAGGAATGACACAAACGCAAGCTTATATTGATGCTGGCTATGCTACTGAAAATATGAGTAGAAAGACGCTTTATGTCAAAGCAAGTGAAGTTGCGAAGCTGCCAGAAGTTTTGAAGATGCGTGAAGAAATTGAAAAAGATATTCAAAACAATAGATCTAAAGCATTAGCTTGGTCAAGAGATAAGGCAGCACTTAACCTGCTTCGCATCTTAAAAGAGTTATGGGCAGAAGCAGAGGAGAATGGACTGACCAGCAAAATTGTCAATGGTATTCTGGGTACGATTGACAGACTGAATAAGCTTGATGGTGTTGACGCAGCCGACAAGATTCGCATCAAGCTGCTTGAAGCTGAACTAGCAGAAATGAAAATGGCCGAAGAAGGTAACGCACGCGTAAGTATTATCGATGATATGGGGTGATTTTGTTGGCGAATATAAAACTATCAAACCTTATAGCCCCCAGCTTTAAAGGCGCGCATAACGACATCAAAAATGATATTTATACCCATTATTGGTTTGAGGGTGGACGTGGTTCAACAAAATCAACTTTCGTCAGTGTTGAAATTATACTTGGCATTATGAAAGACAAAGAGGCTAATGCCGTTGTTATCAGACGTTATGGCACTCAACTTCAAACAAGCGTATATGAACAGCTTTTGTGGGCAATAGATAAACTAGGAGTAGACCACTTCTGGATATCTAAAAAAAGCCCTCTTGAACTGATTTATGCGCCTACTGGTCAACGCATTATATTTCGTGGTGCAGACGAGCCTAGAAAGCTTAAATCTATCAAGGTTAGCAAGGGATACATCAAATACGTTTGGTATGAAGAAGTCGACGAATTGCATGGCGAAGAAGAAATCGCCACCATCAACCAGTCCTTGTTGCGTGGTGGTCCTACATTCCAAGTGTTTTACAGCTATAACCCACCCAAAAGCGTCAGAAGCTGGGTAAATTTGCCACACATGACACGTGAGGATACTCGCCACTACCATTCAACGTACCTAACTGTGCCTCGTGAATGGCTTGGAGACCAATTTCTAATTGAGGCAGAATACCTCATGCAAGCCAACTATCAAAGATATTCACATGAATACCTTGGCAATGTCACTGGGACAGGTGGCGAGGTATTCGATAATGTCAAAACAAGGCCAATTTCTGATGAGGAAATTTCAGAGTTTGAAACTTATAATCGTGGCATTGACTGGGGCTTTGCAAAGGACCCGTTTGTTTATACAGTTAACCACTATGATAAAAAGCACAATACGCTATATATTTTCTTCGAGTATTACAAAGTCGGTGCAAAATATAATGCTATTGTGGATATTATCAAGCAAGAAAATAAACTAAATAAAAAAATCATAGCAGATAACGAGCCACGATCTAATGCAGAATTACGAGATCGTGGCTTGCGTGTTTTCAAAGCACAAAAAGGCCCAGATAGTCGTGACCACGGTTTTACATGGCTACAGAATTTAGACGCCATTATTATTGACCCAGACCGTTGCCCTAATACTGCTAGGGAGTTTTTGAATTATGAATTTGAAAAAGACAATAATGGTAATTGGCGAGATGGCTTCCCAGATGCAGACGACCATACAATGGACGCTACTAGATATAGCCTAGAGCGCTATATCAAGGGCGAAACGATTAAGACATCTAAGAGGTGAGGACAATAGATATTAAAGATCTAAAAGGCGAGAGCCTAGTTAATTTTTTGAAATACAAGGTATCGGCCTATGAGAAGTCCGACACCTATAAAAATTCAGTTGACGGGCAGAAATACTATAAAAATCAACACGCTATCAATAACAAAAAGCGTACAGGAACTAACCAAGAGGGCCATCTTGTTGTTCTCAATGGTCTGCCTAACGTGATAGCTAAAGATAACCAGTATGCGAAGTTGGTGGACCAAAAAATAAGCTATCTTATGAGCAATACCCCTGTTGTGTCTTGCGAGGATAGCGAGGAATACGCCAAAGCCTTGCAAGAATTTTTAGACAGAAGATTTATGCGCACTTGGAGCAAGATTGGTAAAGATGCCATGAATTCTGGCCTTGGGTGGATGTTTGTTAGCAGAGATGAGAAAGATTTATTAGTTAAGAAGATAAACCCTATTCAAGTGATACCGATATGGCGTGATGATGAACACGAGAGCTTAGATGCTGTTATTCGTAAACGCATTGCCACTGATTGGAACGATAAACGCAACGAAGTCGTAAGTAAGACCTACATTGAGTTTTATTCTGGGCAGGGTGTCACCACCTATGAGGTTAAAGAAAATAGTGACACATGGCTACCAGTATCAACCCAAGGATATTTTAAAGATGGCGATAATCAGTTGAATTGGGAGGGCGGCAAGCTGCCATTCATTTATTGGCGTTATAACCCAGAGGAAATTACGCTATTAAGTCGTGTTAAGACGCTGCAGGACCTTATCAATCTTATTCTTTCGGTGTTTGGCGATAGAATGCTTGAGGATAGCCGCAACACTGTTCTTGTCATAAAAGGGTATAGCGGTGAAGATGCTAGTGGTGTTCGGTATGAAATAAACCAAAATGGCGTTATTCAGACCGAGGGCGATGGTGCCGTGGATACATTAAACATTGAAATTAACGCCGAAAACTTCGAGACATATCTACGCATTCTAAAAGAGAAATTAATTGAAAATGGGCGTGGTTTAGATGCTAAGAGCGATAAAATGGGGAATAGCCCTAACCAATTAAATATTAAAAGCGCTTACAGTGATATGGAGTTGGACGCTAATGCGATGGAATTAGAATTCCAAGCCAGCTTTGAGCGTTTCCAAGAGTTTTTTAAGATGGTTTATGGTTATCCTGAAAACCTTGTTGCAACGATTGATTTTAAGCGCAACGTTATGGTCAATGAAGAATCCACCATTCAAATGATTAACCAATCAGGAACGTTGCTATCTAAGCGTACTATGCTAGAGCATCACCCAATGGTTGATGATGTGGACGAAGAAGAAAGTCGCTTAAAAGATGAATTGGGCGATGCGCCACTAAGCTATGAAAACGGCTTTAATTTTGAGGCAGGTGTGAATGATGGAGATACCAAGCAAAAGCAAAAGGTACTGGACAATAAGGCAGCTAAAGCATGAACACGAGTTGCGAAAAGACGCATCAGAATTCATAGAAGAAGCCCAAAAAACCTACAACGAGGCGATGTTCAAGCTTGAACAGGATATCGCTACTCGCTTGGTCCGTATTGCTGATGACAACGGCATTTCGGTTACAGAGGCGATGCGCCGACTCGATAAAAAAGAACTCATTGGCTGGGAAATGCGCCTTAATGAGTTTATAGAGTTGGCAGAACAAAAAGGGCTATCCAAGGAAATGGAATTGTCCTTGCGCAACGCTTCTAGCCGTGTTCACCTTACACACCTTCAAGAAATGAAGAACCTCATAGATTTGCAAATGACCTTGCATTATACAGGCCTTGAAAAAGACGTGAAGAAGTTTCTTGGTGCTGAATGGGATAAGATTATTACGCAAGCAACTGAAGATGGTATCAGCAAAGTTGCCACGGGCTACAACCAAAAAGCTTTACAAACTGTGCTATCTAAGCCTTGGGCGGCAGATGGCAAAACGTTTTCTAAGCGTATCTGGGAAGATGGCCAAAAGGTTTCCAGGCAATTACAGAACAACCTTGAACAAAGCATTCTCATAGGGAAAAACCCAAAGGACATTATTAAAGATATAGAATGCACTACAGGCGCTAAAGAGAGCGATATTGCGCGTCTTGTCTACACTGAACACGCTTATGTGGCTAGTGAGGCGGATAGCTTTACATGGAAAGATATGGGGCTTGAGAAGTACGAAATAAGCGCCGTTATTGATGCTAAAACGTCAGAAATTTGTCGTGAAATGGATGGTAAAGTGTTTGATATGAAAAACAGACGTGTTGGCGTTACTGCGCCACCATTCCACCCCTACTGCCGTACTGTCACTATACCGTGGTTTGAGGACATGGACGATGATGATGTACCTGACAACATGACCGATCAGGAACGGAAGGATTCAATGGTTGAAGGTCATACAGAAGACTTGAAACCTGTTGTTCCTGATGGTAAAGTGGAAAGTAAGAAGGTAAATGCAGAACCTTCAATGACAAGACAGTCTTTGGAACTTGCAAATGTTGAATATAGAGAAGTTCAACCACTGGAAAAAGAACTTTCTGTTCAGGAAATCATTGATAGAGTTGGTGGTGGGGATATGACCAAAGGTTCATGTTCATCACTTGCTTTTGCTTATGCAGGTAACAGAAATGGTCTGAATGTGTTGGACTTCAGAGGTGGTAAGTCGCTATCAATCTTTGCATGCAAAGGAAACGTCAAGGAAATCACAGAACTTGCAGGTGGAAAGATTGTCAGTAACTTTAATGACTATAAAGCAGTGAATGAATTGCTGAAGTCTGTTGTTGAAGGTAAAGAATACTATCTTGCAACAGGTAAACATGCTGCTATTGTCAGAATGATTGAAGGACATTATGAATATTTGGAACTTCAATCAGCAACAGACAATGGTTGGTTTAGGTTGACCAATGGTGTATTGAAAAAAAGGTTTGGATGTCAAAAGTCGCACAGTGTTCATGGATTCAAACTTGAAGCTGCAAATGTACTGATTGACATTGAATCTTTGAATAGACTGGATGAATTTGAAATACTTCTTGGATATATCAACACAGCAGTTGAAAGTCAGATGAAAGGAAGCGATGGTCATATTAAGTGATTTTTTCAAGGAGAATGAAGGTGACACAATATGGTGGGTTGAAAACCTTGATGAAATTGGTCAATTCTTATTCAGTTTTGACCAAAAGAAAATCTTCAATCTGTTTAAAGACTATCCACACAACTTGACACCTGAACAAAAAGAAATCTTTGACAAAGAAAATCCATACTGGAAGGACTTTTTCAAAGATAGACAGTGAAGCATCTAATGCAGATCTTGAAACAGGTACAATTCGACCTAGATAAGTCGTTAAACTGTCTATTTTTTATGCACAAAATTCGCTGGCGAGCGTACAAACGCAAGTAGCAGTCAAGAGATAGACGTAAAAAATCGTAGCTACAGAAAGGAAAAGATATGAAACGTGAATTTTTAGAAAAGCTGGGACTTGAGAAAGAGACTATCGACCAAATCATGGCAGAAAACGGCAAAGACATTGAGACTGAAAAAGCCAAAACTACTGCTATGACTGCTGAACGTGACACGCTCCAATCAAGCCTAGACGATGCCAATAAGACCATTAAGGGTTACAAGGATATGGATATTGACGCGATTAAGCAAAGCGCTGCTGATTGGGAAGCGAAATATAAGCAAACCAACGCAGACCTCGAAGCGACACGCCAAGACGCTGCTCTTGATAAGGCGCTTGCTGGCTCTAAAACTGTTGACGCTGATTTGCTAAAGAAAGCACTAGACCATGATGCCATCAAATATAAGGATGGCAAGTTTATCGGTTTAGATGAGCAAATCAAAACGCTACAAAAAGACAAACCATATCTTTTCCAAGCTACCGAACCAAATGGCGAAGGTGAGGAAAAAGGTGGAAAGGGATTTGAACCTTTTACACCTCCAGCTGGTGGCGACGGTGGCAGCGGCAACTCATTGGCACAACAAGTGAATGCCATTTTAGGCATTTAACCACGAAAGGATGAATAAACAATGGTTTTAAACACTCTTGAATATACAAAAGCGATGCAGACTGGTCTTGACCAGCACATTATCAATACTTCAACCACAGGTTGGATGGAAGAAAATGCAGGGCAAGTGAATTATAACGGTGGTAAGGAAATCAAGATTCCAACCATTTCAACCACTGGGCTTGGAGACTATGACCGTGATAAAGGTTTTGACCGCAACGGTAGTGTAACATTGGCTTACCAACCTTACACCATGACCCAAGACCGCGGTACTTCTTTCCAACTTGATGCGATGGATGTAAACGAAACCAACTTTGTGGCAAGCGCTACAAACGTCATTGGTGCATTCCAAACTGATCACGTTATCCCAGAAATTGACGCCTATCGCTATGCGACATTAGCAGCTAAAGCAAAGGCAGCTTCCCAATCTGAAGCAGTTACACTGGATGCTTCTACTGCGTTTAAAAAGTTCCAAGAACACGTACGCGCTGTACGCGATTATGTAGGGCAAGATGTGCCTCTCATCTGTTCTATCACAAGTGCAGCAATGGCACTTATTGAGGATAATGACAAATTCGCGCGTCAAATCAATGTAGCAGATTTCAAACAAGGGACCATCAATACCCGTATCAAGGTGATTGATGATGTATATTTCCGCATTGTTCCATCTGCACGTATGCACGATAAATTTATCTTCAATACTGGTGAATCTGAATGGGGCTTTAAGCCTGATACTGCTGGCGGTGCAAAGGAATTGAACTGGATTATTTGTCCACAAAAAACGCCTCTCGCTATCTCTAAAACAGAGGTGTTGCGTATCTTTGACCCAATGACTAACCAAAAAGCGAATGCTTGGAAAATCGACTACAGAAAGTACCATGATTTATGGGTATTGCAAAGTCGCTTGAAAACCATCATGGCTTGCACTAAGGCCTAGGAGGTAATGACATGGAATTAACAAGATTAGAACGTGAGGGGGCAGTCAAATTGACTGCCGACCCTCTTTTGATTGAACATTTCAAAGAGCTTGGCTATAAGGTAGTTGGTGGCGAGGAAGAAACTGTGCCAGAAACAACTGCTACTAAGCCAGAAACAGCACCAGAGGTGGGAAGCCCGTTTGAAAAGATGACCAAAGATGAGCTTGTGGCATTCATTGCAGAAAAAGGTGCAAATGCGCCATCTTCTGCAACAAAGGATATTTTGATTGACATTGCAAAAACCCTAGAGGTGTAGGCCTATGGATTTAACATGGGAAACTGCTTTTGAAAAAAGTGATGATACCGCAGCAGAATTGTTGGCCGAAATCAGAATGGAATGTCATAGAGAGGACATCCCACCAAACGCAAGACCTATTCTCAATAAGCTTTTGCGTATGAGAAAAAGTCTTGATGAAGCGCAGGCAAAAGCTTTTGCAGCTGAAAATGATAGCACAGGTACGCAAGCGCAAGAGATTAGTTCAGTTTCCTTGCAATCAACTAGCGTAAGCTATGTGTCAAATGCGCAAAGCCCTTATGGTAATAGAGCTAAAGCCTCTAAGGCGCTAGAAAAGTTGCAAGAGGACTACGACAATTTGCATACAAAACTGGTGCATAACATTCGCAAGTTCCCAAGGCCATCAAACGTTACCAATAGGGATGTGATTACGTTTTGTTAATTAATTATGAAATCCACAGGGCTATTATCGAGGCTCATTATGGAGATAAATTGACAGTGTATAAACAAAAACGCGTTCCAGACCCTGTAAAACATTCTTCCAAGATGCAAGAAGTCGCCATTTATAGTGAACTTCCTTGCCATCTCGGTTGGGGGGCAAGTGATACTGGTAAGGCGCTCCCATATGCACCTACAACGCAACGGATAAGCGTTATTTTAGCTCCAGAGCCTAATATTCCTCCTGGTAGCACAATTGAGGTATTGACGGAATCTGGGCGCAAATATCGCTTTAAATCGTCAAGTCCAGCAAGCGTGGTCCCATCACACCAAGAGATTTTTCTTGAGGCGGTGGGCAAGGCATGAGCGCAAACACCAAAGACCTTGACGCATGGCGCAAAAAACTAGAAAAGCTTTGTAATGGTGGTATGGCACCTTTTTATGAAAAGCAAGCTATTAAAGGTGCGCTATTGACGCAACGCAATGTTGTAAAGACTACGCCAGTAGATACGGGCTTCATGAGAAAATCTTGGGGCGTTGATAAGAACGTCAAACAAGAGGGCAATACCTATTCAACGCGTATCTTCAACAACGCTAGAGGGGAAGCGTCAAAGGCATATCCCTATGGTGCACCATACCCTTATTACATTGAGAATGGTCACCGTATTCTTAACAAGAAAGGCGATACCATCGGATATATGCAAGGGAAGAAAATTTTAAAAAAAGCAAAAGAAAAAGCTGCAGGCCAATTAGCCAAAACAGCTAAGAAGGACCTTAAAGCATTTTTAGAAGAGGTGATGTCGTGAAGGAACTTGTATATGCAGTCAATAACGCAATAGCCACTTCTCTAGGCTTGCCTTTTGAGAATATTCACAATGAAAGTATTGAAGAAGGGCTTGTTGTGCCTGCTGCTTTTGTTTTTGTTGAACACGTTGAACGCTATGACATGCTTGGTGATAAATCGCAACAACGTATTCATTTCGATATAGCCTACTTGGATGACACTTCAAATCGTGCAGAATTGCTTGATATTATCGACAAGATGCACAGAGGACTATTTCTATTAGAAATGCCAGATGGCTCTCTAAAAAGGGCAAATAAAGGAATTGAGTGGGATATCGGCGATGATGCCGTTGTGCATGGCAAAGCAGCATACAACATTACAACTGATATTGCCGTGGATACTGAAAAGGTTGAAACGATGACACAAGATAGATCTATCACAAAGGAGTGATTTTATGTGGGGTGGCGGAATTTACACCGTACAGAATAAAGAGTTGCCTGGCGCCTATTTTAAATTTGAAAGCGAAACAGGCACAAATAATGTTTTTAGTAATCGTGGGGTGGTTGCCCTCGTGGACACTCTTTCATGGGGTGCTTCTGGGGTAACAACTATCACACGTGATGATTTTTTAAGAAATAGCGAGAAATTGCTTGGCTATGACTACACACATGAAAAAATGAAACCTTTACGCGAACTTTTTTATGGTGCAGAAAAGGTTATTCTTTATCGTGTTGGTACAGGCGTACAAGCAAGCAATACTCTTGCAAAAGCTGTTCATGCAGGCGTAAGAGGCAATGACTTGTCTATCTCTGTCACTGCTTCTGATAGCAATTTTGTAGTTGCTACTAAACTAGATGGGCGTGTTGTGGATAAACAAACTGTCGCAGCCGCTAAGGATTTACAGCCTAATGCATGGGTAACATTCACCGCTTCCGAATTAAAAGCGACTGAATCAGATCAAGCGCTTACAAGCGGCTCTGATGGTACAGCATTAGCAAAAGACCATCAAACAGCTTTAGGTATTTTAGAGGGATATACATTTGATGTGTTAGCTTGTCCTAGTGCTGATGAAGCTATTCGTAGTCTTTACAAAGCATGGACCAAAAACACTATCGAAAACCTTGGCAAATACCATCAACTCGTTGTTTATCGCGATACTAAGGTTAGCAATAAGTATGTCATCAGCGTACACAACACCGTAAAAGATAGTGGTGCACCGGCTTACGCACTAGTTTACTATGTGGCAGGTATCGAAGCTGCATGTGCGGTCAATAAAGACCTTACAGCCCATGACTATGTTGGCGAATACGAGATTGATGGGGATATCACAGAAGCAACATTGAAAGAATTGAAACGCCAAGGGCAATTTGTGTTCCATCGCGTCAACAATGTTTTCACTGTACTTCTTGACCTCAACACATACAAGGATTGGACAAGCGATATCGAGGAAGATTTCCGATATAACCAAGTTATTCGCGTCTTGAATCAACGTGCTAATGATGTTCAAATCTTATTTACAAGATACTACCTTGGTAAAGGTGGCACAGACGCAAATGCTCGTATGCTTTTCAAAAACGACCTTGTTTCCAATATGGAAAAAGGATTAGTACGCATTGGCGCAGTCATTGAATATGTGTCAGAGGATACTGTTATTGAAAAAGGTGAGCAAGCACGTTCTTACCATGTAAGAGAACGCATTAAGCCTAACATGGCTGTGACACATCTGTACCACGATATTGTTCTTACAAGAGAGGGTGAATAAGAATGCCATTAGGAAACGATTATATTGTTACTGAAAACCTTGTTGCTGGCACTAGAGCAAGGGTGTATGCGACATTCCCAGATGGACGCCGTTTCAGCATGGGGAATTTCATTGATTTTGAGGCATCACAGGATTACAGCAAGTCAAAGGCGCCTATTTTAGGTAACCCTGGCGGTGGTAACAGAAAAGGTGCGCCATCCAACAAAGTTAAAGGGAAGATGTACTACAACAACTCTCTTTTCCGTCAATACGCACTCCAATACCAACGCTCTGGCAAGGACCTTTATTTCGATATGCTTATCGTTAATGAAGATGCTACATCCACTGTTGGACGCCAAGAAATCGTCTTGAAAGGCGTAAACCTTGATAGTGTTGTTATTGCTAAATTCGATGCTACTGCTGATTATCTCGATGAAGATTTCAACGGAACATTTGAAGATTGGGATTTACCACAATCTTTCAATAACACTGGCGTACGTGAAGCTTAGGGGGTAAAAAATGAGCGAAGTTGAATTAGTAAATGATGTTGAGCTGTTACTTGGGGGCACTCTTGCCCCTATTGAAAATAAGCGTTTTGTCGCAACTAATCGTTGGACAGACAGTAAAGGCAACCCTGTTATGTGGGAAATTAAAGCCTTGCACGAGGACAAGCTGAAAGCCATTCGTCTTGAAGCGGCTCGACAAGCCAACGCTACTTACGCAGTACGCACAAAGGCTTTCGCAGGTCATATGAACGAGATGGCAAGTGATATCGAAGAAGCTGTTGCTAGAACGGACCAGATTCATATTTTCAACACCTTACTTGCTGTAGAGGCTACTGTGTTCCCAGACTTAAAAAATGCAGCTTTACAGGATAAATTCGGTGTACATTCCGAAGCCGATTTATTAAAAGCTATTTTAGTAGGTGGAGAATTTACTGCCTATGTTGAGCGCGTAAACTCTCTAAATGGCTTTGGTAGGGACTATGCGCAAGCGTATGAAGAAGCAAAAAAAGATTAAGCGCTGGGAATAATCACTGGTACGAGGTTATGCGTTTCGTAGTCATGGAAATGCACAAGTTACCAAGTGAATACCTAGCGCTTTCTAAAAGAGAACAAGCTTTAATTGCCGCGATAGCTGTGGATACATACGCTAAAAAAGCAAAAGAAGCGGAAGAATTTAATAAGAAACATAACATGAAAGGGTGATTGCGTTGAATCCAAGCGTAGAAACAATATTTGACCTAGAGGATAGGGTATCTGCTAAATTTAGCGCAATGGTATCTGGCGCAAAAGCGTTAGGGTTAGAAACCCAAAGAGTAGGAGTGGGGTTGGACAAAGCGTTTGACCCCAAACCTGTTGAAAAATTAAAAGAAGAAGTTGGTAAAGCTGCAACTGGGATGGACCAAGCGTCAAAAAACGCAGCTGCAGCAAGCAGGTCCTCAAAAGGTTTGAAAAATAGCCTTAATGGCGCAAGTGATAGTGCTGGTGTTCTAGCTAGAAGTTTGGCCAAAGGTGCTGTTATTTTATATGGCATGAAGAAAACCGCAGATGCATTAAGAGGCTTTGTTGGCTTCTCTGATGAAATGGCTATGATTGACAGTAGACTGGCATTGGCGACAGACGGTTCTTATACCTTGGCGCAGGCACAGGACCTTGTGATGCGTAAAGCAAAAGAAACAAAAAGCGATTACATGGTACTTGCGGACACGGTCGGCAGAATTGGTATTGCTGCTAGTGATGCCTTTAAGGACACTAAAGAAGTTATCAATTTTGCTGGTGCGCTCAATCAATCCTTTATGCTTGCTGGTGCAAGTGCAGAAGAAGTAGCTGGCTCAACACGTCAACTGACGCAAGCCTTAGCAAGTGGGGTGCTTCGTGGGGATGAACTAAACTCTGTGATGGAAGGTGCGCCTCTTATTGCAGAAGCATTGTCAAAAAAACTTGGCATCACAAAAGGCGAAATACGAGAACTTGCAGCCGAAGGCAAAATCACTTCGGATATTGTCAAAGAAGCAGTGCTTGAAAATGCTGATGAAATCAATAGGAAATTCCAACAAATGAACGGCACCTTAGGGGGAACCATCAAGAATGGTATCAAAAATAATCTTGTTGAGGCGTTCCGTGAGCCTGCCGCAGCGCTCAATGATTTGTTTAATTCTGATTCATTCGCTACTGCTGCAGGTGGATTGGTACTCGTTATAAATGGTGTTGCTAAAGCAATGACCTTTTCCATTAATGCTACAAGAGCTGGGCTTGATTTTATAGTCGGACACTGGGAACAGGTAGGCAAAGTGGCGAAGTGGGTTGGTATCATTGTCGGTACTTTTGTTTTTGGTAATTTTGTCAAGTCAAACTGGGCTATCATAAAGGGCTTACGCTCATTGGTTCAATATGAAATGGCTGTTGGTATTGGTGCTTTAAGGGCATGGGCAATGGCCAGTGGCCCATTCCTTTTAGCAGGTGCGGCCATTATGGGGCTGATACTAATTCTTGGAAAGTGTGGCTTGACCTTTGAAGCTGTGGCCGAGATTGCTGGTGGTGCATTTGGTGCTATTGGTGCAGTAGGTAAAAATGTCGCCATCGCCCTTGCTAAGGTATGGGGATCCTTCTTCGACTGGCAAATGAAAAAGCTAAAATGGCTACTCTTGTTTACTGAGAAAGTGGCTTCTGCTGTAGCTGGTAAAAAAGTAAGATTTGATGCAGCACACAATTTCACCGACTTTGGGGACAGCATCTCCGCTAAAATAGCTGGCATTGAATTTGCTTCTATTGGCGATGCTTGGAAAAATGGTAGCAAGAAAGGCAGGGACCTTTGGAACAATGTTACGAATTTCAAAAACCCTATGTCTAATAAACAAGGGTCTGCTCAATATCGTGCTGGCGTTGGTTTAGTAAAAGACGATGATGAGACAAAGTCTAAATTAGGCAAAATCAAGGACAATACAGATACCATCAAGAAAAGCTTGTCTGATAGTATCGAAAACCTGACATACTTGACCAAACAGGCGCTTACACAACGTGTGACCATCATAAACAATACAAACAAGCTAGAGGTTAAAAATGAGTTTAACAACCCAGATAGCAGTCTGGATGTTGATGGCATTGGTACCACACTTGGTAACAGCTTGCTAGAGGCAATTAATAGTGGTAATGGGGGTGTTCCTGAATATGTTTAATGATAAGTCAGATTTTCTGAAAGCCATGGATGTATTAAATTCAGACGCCCTATCGGCTACTCGCAGGCCTAGCCCTAAAAGCCAATCAAGTCTTTACAATCGTGCTGAATCTGCTTTTGCAAAGCATGATGCTGAAATACTTCGCAAAGGCATCGCAGAAGCGAAGCAAAAATACGAGGATGCAAAGCGTTTAGTGTGGGAAATTGAGCACCTAGACCCATCTAAATTGCCGCCTGGCACGCCTACAAGAACAGAAGCTGTAAGGGCAGAATATATCGCCAGGAAAGAAAAAGAACGCCTTGAACAACAAGGCGAAGAATTAGCTAGGCAGTTGAGTGCTATAGGGGATAGATACCAAAGATATAGCGAGTATGATTTGTCTGGTATGCAGTATGAATTCTATCTCGATAAAATATTACTGCCTGTTGCACCTGGAGAATTATCACTAAAAATCAAGGATAAAAACGAAACAATAGACCTTGCTAGCGGTGGCGAAATTGTTTTGTCGCAAAAGCCTGGTCTAACAAAAATCAGTTTTTCTGTGATTTTACCATCACAAGAATACCCATGGGCACAGTATAAAGGCGGCTACAAACCGCCTTCTTATTTCCTAAACGCCCTAGAGGCTCTAAAAATCAGTGGTAAAACTGTTGATTTTGCCGTAATACGCAATTATAGCAAGGACCCTGATGGTGATACCTATATGCGTGTAAAACTAGGAGAGTACACCATAAAAGAGGATGCCGAAAAGCTAGGCTTTGATACTGGTGTTGAGATTGAACTGATTCAAGACAATCCAGTTGTAAGCCACGAAGTACGGCTTGAAAAGGATGGTAAAGCAAGTCTTGTTAAGGGTAGACCCGCAGGAGAAGGCAAACCGAAAGTACCTTGCACCCATAAAGTTGTTCTTGGTGAGACCTTAACAGAATTAGCAAGATACTACTATGGAGATAGTAAGTATTGGATAAATATTGCAAAGGCAAACAACAAAGAGAAGAACCCACACACGCTAAAAGACGTTCAATACTTACGGATTGAGGTGATTCCTGATGCCTAAGTGGCACGTTGAAATTACAAACACTAGGTATCCTAAAACCTACTGTCCACCTTTGGCAGAAGAAATAGTAATCACTTACAAGCGTAAGGATAACCCTGGTAAAATTGAATTCGAGGTCATCAATAGAGGTGACCTCGATTTTCAACCAGGTAACCCAGTTGTGCTTTTTTGTGATGGGAAACCAGTTTTTAAGGGATATATCTTTAAGAAAAGCCGTACAAGTGTTAGGCGTATAAGATGTGTGGCTTATGACCAATTACGTTATTTGAAATATAAAAGCACCATTCAATACGAAGATAAATCAGCAGATGAGCTTGTCAAAATGATTGCCGATGACAGAGGATTGCTTGTTGGTACGTTATCTCCAACTAGCACAAAAATATCTCGTTTAGAGGAAGATAGCGAATACTATGCAATGATTATGCACGCTATTGAAGCAACGCTTGTTGAGACTGGACAGCTTTATGTGCTTTATGATGATGCCGGCAAGCTAACGCTTAAAGACGTCAAAAATATGACGTTTACAAAGTTTATTTTTGATGAAAATGTAATGGGTCCATGGGACTATGACGTTAGCATTGATGATGGCTCATACAACATTATTGACATCACTGTAAAAGACGAACAACGTGGTGAGGCTCAAAAAATTCATTGGGCGGACACTGAAAAAGTAAAAGAGTGGGGCATGCTTCAATTCCATGCAGTCACAAATGATGATTTTGCATCAGTGGCAGACCGTGCGAAAAAGCTATTGCCTTTAGTTAGCAGACCTGTAAGAACCTTAAAATTGAAAGATTGCAAAGGTGATTTAGAGGTCAGAGGTGGCTCATTAATCGTTGTAAATCTAGCGCTTGGCGATATGAACGCCTATGCATGGTTTATGGTGGAGAGCGTTATCCACAAAATAAAGGGTGACAAGCATACCATGGACATAGACGTCATCAATGAGAACTTCATGCCAGCTATTGATATCAGTGGCGCATTCCCTAACAAGAAAGAGACAAAAGAGACTAGCACTGAAGGAGATATGGTGCCAGAGGATAGCAATGCAGCAAAAGCATGGAATATCTTACGCAGAAACGGCTATAGCGCAGCTGCAACAGCTGGTATTCTCGGAAGCCTACAAGCTGAAAGTGGCTTAAACCCAACCATCTTACAAAATGGTGTGGGCCCAGGCACAGGGATTGCACAGTGGGAAAACCCTGGGAGATGGCCAAACCTTGTCACATGGGCGAAAAATAGCGCTAAGAACCCGTGGACTATTGAAGCCCAAGTAGGATTTTTGATTTATGAATTAGAGGGTGGAGAAACGACAACATTTTCTATTCTTTCTAACAGATACGGCGGTTTGACAAAATTCAAAAATGCTACTGACGTGCGATGGGCGGTAGATGCGTTCTATTGGTCATTTGAACGTGGCAGCATTCACAGGATGGATGTTAGATATGCTGCTGCACAAAAATTCTACAATCAGTGGAAAGACTATAAAGAGGTAAAGGCGATGGCAGGCGGTAAGGTAGGCGATGGTAAATTCCCACCGTATAATTACGTGACTGATCCAGATAACAGAGGATGTATAAGGCATTGCACGTGGTATATGTATAACCGCTACAGACAGCTCACAGGTAAATCTATCAGCCTAAAGATGGGGGATGGTGGAGAGTGGGCAAGCTATGCGCGCTCTTATGGTATGTCTGTCAATACAGGCAGACCTTTCCCAGGTGCAGCGATGTGCCAACAAGGTAACAGCAACCCTTACGCACCTGGCGGAACTGGGCACATCTCATTCGTTGAAAAGGTCAACAAAGACGGCTCTGTTGTTTGTACGGCAATGTGGAGTGGTGACGGTGTGCTACATGTTGAAAACCATCCAGCACATGAAGTCACAAGGCATCAATTTATTGATGTAATGTCATGGCTAAAGGCAAATAGGTAGGTGGGATTAAATGGCAAAAACAATAGATGCTACAAAGCTGAAAGAGGCTGTTATGTTGCTTGTTACCGAAACCATTAAGGCTTCTAAGCTGCAAAGGGTCGTGCAAGCGCAGTTAATCAGTGTATCCCCCATAACGTTTAAGCGCGGCAATGATATTGAAATGCCTCTAGGCAGTTTAACACTTCCTTATGGTCTGCAATTTAAGCCAGAGGATGTAGGTTCTACCCATGTTTTTATTCAAGAAAACGGATGGCAAAAATACACGTATCTATATAGGTCGAGGTGATGAGATTTGATACCACAACACGATAATTACACAGGCACACCTGTTGAAAGAGATTTTGGTCTTAAATCATTTGATACATGGAAAACCATTGATGGGGCTGGCGAGAATATTACTGAATTAGATGCTATTGCCCAAACCATATACAGTATTTTACGCACAGAAAGATACAACTATCCTATATATAGCGGTAAATATGGATTGTATACGGCTGATTTAATAGGACAACCTAAGCGATACATTTTAGCTGTTTTAAAGGAACGTATCACAGAAGCGCTGTTAATGGATAATCGCATCACTGCTATTGATGGCTTTTACATTGATACGTTCAGAAGTAAAGGGCACGTTCTAAGCATTGGATATACTATTCACACTGTGGTTGGTGACCTCAAAGGAAGTGAAGAATTATATGTTTGAAAATAAGACGTTTGAAACGCTTTTAGAAGAAAAACTGGACAATGTGCCAGATGAGTACGACAAGCGAGAGGGTTCGGTTATATACAATGCCCTAGCGCCAAACTCTCTGGAGATGCAGCACCTCTATATGGTGCTTGGGTGGATGTATGACCAATTAAACCCTCGTACGGCTGATTTTGACCATCTAAAAAGATGGGCGTTGCCTTTTGGGTTCATACCACACGGTGCTGAACCTTGCGTCATACGAGGCGAATTTAATATGCCTATTGAAAACGGAAAAAGATTCAACTGGAATGATGTTAATTTCGTGATGGTGAATGCCAGCAAGAACGAATTGGTTGCTGAAAAAATGGGGGCGCTTACCATCAAGGCAGGTGACCTACTGGCACCTATTGACCCTATCAACGAGCTGACAGTATCAAAGGTTGCGGAGGTTCTCTTGCCTGGGCGTGACAGTGAGGATGTAGAAACCTTTAGGAATCGTGTCGATATCGAAAAAGATCGCCAGGCGTATGGCGGTAATATCGCAGACTATGAACGTATGGCATCTTCTCTTGTTGGTGTGGGAAATATCATTGTTAAACCTACAGCCAATGGTCCAGGTACGGTTGGTTTGATTATTGTAGATAGCGACTATAACGCACCATCTGATGAACTTGTGCAACGTGTACAAGAAGTGATAGATCCGCCTGGATATTCTGGTCAGGGTAAAGGACTTGCACCTATTGATCATAAAGTGACTGTAACAGGCGCACTTAAAGATACGATAGACATAGTCTTGCATCTAACTTATGCACCAGGTTACACATGGGATAATGCACAAACGATTGTAAAAGATACTATTGAAGCTTATTTCAAAAGTGTTCGTCAAGGGTGGAAAAAGGATGAACGCTTAATCATTTACATATCACAGATAGAATCTAAACTATTAAGCCTAGATTCTATCGTAGACATTGGGCACACACAGCTTAACAGCGTTGAAGAAAACTACAACGTAAAAACTGATAGCGTACCCGTCGTAGGGAGCGTGGTGGCGTCATGAGAGAGGTTATAACATTTCCTATCGTGACAGAAAGACACGTGCCAGATTTTGTGCGTGAGAGTAAAGTCATGATGGCCATTTACAAAGCAGAGGACAAAGCGCTTGTTCAAGCATTGTGGGATATTAACACTTTACTTAATGATGGTTTTATAGACACCGTGGAAGATCCTACGCTTGGTCTGCTAGAGCAGTGGTGGAAGATACCTGTACCTGTAAATGCCACATTAGAGGACAGACGCCTCGCTGTGCAGGCTAAAATGGCTGCTAAGACTATTTATACTAAGCGCACACTTTATCAGATTTTAGTATCGCTGTGTGGCTCTGATGGCTTCGTATTAGATGTAGATACATCAAACTACATGGTAAAGGTGCTAGTAGAGCTTAAAAGTAAAAATCAGGTTAATGTTGTACTTCGGATGTTGCACGACATCTTGCCTGCAAACATGCTTTATGATTTGCAAATTAGGTTTAATCAGTGGTACATGTTGACAAAATTTACCTATGCAGAATTAGCACAGATGACTTGCTATAATCTTAAAAATAGCCCAATGGTTAAAGAAGAATACATTCGCAGAGGGGGCGTATTGATGTGACACAAACAAAGCACTTAGGGTTGAACAAGATAAGTTATGAGGACTTTGCAGATGTTCCATCACTGTGGAATAGTGCGGTGGACAAAATAGACGCTTTAGCAGACTTCGCATATTTTGCTTCAATCAACAACGTAGAGTACAGCGAGCGTGACCTCGGTGGTGGCTTTTCGGAGTACACTGCTATCATCAAGGACAAGACGTCACAAGAGGAGATAGGTCGCAAGGTTACGACTGAAAGCATGAGTGATGGCATGGAAGTATATACAACGGTCATTACGCTTCATGATGATGTAACAACTATAACAACGACGGAAACTGCATCAGGTTGGAATCAGGTGGTGATTTAATATGTATGAAGAAATTATTTTATCGAAGTTAAAGAAAATCAAGACAGGCGTTGGCGATACAGTCGAAGGTATTCAGGATATAGTCAATAATCTCTCAAAATCATTCACAAACTGGAGCAAAGACTGGACACCTTCTCGTGCTGCAAAATTAGATAATCTCGATGCGAGTGTGTCTAGTGTTGAAAAAAAGGTTGAAAATATAAATAACAAAACACAAGAATTATTATTATCATTAAACGAATCTAAACAAATTGACACGATAATTCTATCTGTTGCAAATGACATACTCTTAGGCGGAAAAGTTGCAGATTGGGTAGCTGACCTAAAAAAATCTGGAAAAACATCGGAAACATACTCAAATTTAGAGAACATGACGATTTTATGTGCAACGTCATCGGCGTGCCTTGACACATCAATCAATGCGATGTTATTTGATTATGCTATTACTAATAATTTAAACATTGGTAAATTTTTCGGTGCAATTATTGGTGCTGTGGATGGGGTTGTATGGGATACTTTAACAACTATTTCTAGTGTTACAGCAAATACCGCCGCATTCACAGCAATCACAAAGAGTATGACAGCATTCAAATTGCTAATGTCAGAACCAAAGGCAAATATCACATTGTATAACAATAGATCTGTTACGCAGCCAATTCTTGCTACAAGAACTGATGTCATAATGACAGTTTTAAAAAGCTTTTATAAGATAAATACATATTATACAGCATGGAGTAAATCTAAAACATTTACGGACATTGTATATGTTATGGATATTTATATAGATGAAGGCAGTACTTATAAGGGAGGCACATACACAGGTAAATTATCAAATGATGATGGAGTTGTGAAAAATTATACAGTTACGACAGATTATCACAATACAGACTACAGCGAAAATTATCGTGAATTGGTTGATAATTTTGCAACTAGAATTGAATTAAAAGCAGGTGGCGGTTGGTTATATGCGTATGCTATTAAACTAGGCTAAGGAGAATGTAAAATGAAACTGCACGAAAGACTAGAAAATCTTGAAAAAAGAATAGTTGAGATTGAAGAAAAACAGCTTGCATCACAAGAAGCTATCGCAACGATTTATGAAGAAAGACAAAAGAATAATTTAAAGGTTGATGAAGTTTTAGCAACTATATATGAAGAAGTTCTTGCAATGAAAGGGATATGAAAATGGATGAATTTTATTTTGGCTTGGTAAAAGCACACAGACGCACTTGCAACATCAATAATAAAAAGGTGCGACAAGTGCCACCAAATTGGCGAGATGCAGTAAAAGCACTCTTGAAAGAGGGTGGATACGATGAAGATGGCAACAAAACTGCATAAAGTAGTAAGCATTAGCACTCTAGTAGTGCTATTTTTTATACTCAAATTTTATCGAAAGGGGGCGTATGATATGCAAGACTTATATCTTGGATTAGTAAGAGCACACCGTAGAACTTGTAATCCAGCTAATAAGAAAGTACGTCAAGTACCTTCTGATTGGCGTGATGAAGTGTTGGCTGATTTGCAAGCACTTGGTTATGATGCGGATGGCTACAGAATTGAAGCAGAAGCACAAGCATAACGCAAAAAGACCCCTCAATGCGAGGGGTCTACTTTTTTATGGAGAGAGGTGCTGTGATGGCACATGTTATAGACATTATTGTTAGTAATTCGATTTCATTTATTATGCCGCTTATCCTCGGATTCTTGTGTGGCTTCTTTAAGCATCAAATCACACGCAATAAGCGACAAGATGGAATGCTATTAGCACTCGGACAGTATCGGCTGATGCGTAATTGCGAGCGTTATCTCGGCAGAGGATATATCACAATCGAAGAACTAACCTCGTTAGAAACGCTCTTTAAAGCGTACAAGGGGCTCGATGGAAATGGTGTTATCGAAGAACTTTATCACAAATGCAAAAATCTTGAAGTTAGAAAGGAAAAATAACTATGATTAATTGGAAAATTAGATTAAAAAATAAGTCATTTTGGCTTGGCGTAATAGGTATTATCGTGCCTACCATTTATCAATTTTTAGCGTTGTTTAATCTCACACCAGCCGTTCAACAAGAAGAAATTATTCATGTTGCTGGCTTAATTATGCAGGTCTTGGGTGCCTATGGTGTAGTAATCGACCCTACCACCGCTGGCACTGCTGACAGTCAAGCGGCACAACGATATACCAAACCTAGAAACGACAAAGACCATATTGCTCCAGAAGGGATGTGAAACTGTATGTATATTGTTGGTATTGACGCAGGACATGGTGGTAGCGACTCTGGTGCAGTCGGAATGGGCTACTATGAGAAAAATATTGCCTTAGATATTGCTTTAAAATTAAGAGAGAAACTTCAAAATCATGGTTTCCAAGTAGTAATGTCTCGTGATGCTGATTATAGATTATCCGAGGACTTAGGTGCAGACTTATCTTCTCGTGCTAATATTTTCAATGAAGCTGGTTGCGATGCAGTTCTTAGTATTCATTTGAATAGTTCTTGTCAACCAGCGTGGGGCACGGAAACCTACACTTGGGATGGTAACTATTACGGTAACGATTTTGGTGATGCTATTCACAATGCAGTTATCGCAAGTGGTATGTACAGTGTGAACCGTGGTCGTAAGTATGCTAATTTTGCAATAGTTCGTGAAACTGATGCAGTCGCAGCTCTTGTAGAAACGGCATTTATCAACTCTGATGACGTATACAACGTAGCTGGCAAAGAAGATGCTTGGGCGGATTGTTTATGTAATGGTATTTGCTCTTATTTTGGTGTAACTAAAAAAGCCCCAGAAAAGAAACAAGTACAGCAAGATATTCTTTATGATATGCCTATTTTAGCGAACCAGTTTTTAGACGCTGATACGATGGCTGAATACGCTCTTTCTAAGAACGCTAATCCAAAAATTAATTGCACCATGAAAGAATTGGCACAGTATTTCTTAGAAGAAGGCGAAGCTGAAGGTGTACGTGGTGACATTGCTTTCGCTCAATCTCTCCATGAAACAGGTAATTTTAACTACGGTAATTTGGTATTACCAGAACAAAATAACTTCGCTGGCTTAGGTGCGACAAATAACAGTGCTAAAGGAAAAGGTGCTTGGTATGACACCCCTCGACTTGGTGTACGTGCTCAAATTCAACACTTAAAAGGATATGCGACCACCACTCCTCCTGTTAATGAAATTGTTGATACTAGATACGAGGTATTGAAGTCCGCTGGATTGCTTGGGAAACGTGATACATGGAAAGCTCTCTCTGGTAGCTGGGCATACCCCGGTTATTCCACGGACAAGTATTCCAATCTAACCGAAGCACTCAACGACAATGGTGATTATGGCAGCATCATTATTAAAGAATATCTTAAAATGAGAGAAATTCAAGTTGCTAAAAATGAGCAAAAGGTTGCTGAAGAAAGTAAGAACGTACCTGATGATTGGGCGCGTGAATCTTGGGAAAAGATGAGCGAATTGAAATTGCTCGATGGCACTAGACCACGTGATGCTATTACACGGCAAGAAGTTGCTATTATAATGAAGCGATTGTACGATGCAGGTGCTATTGATGTTGAAAAACTACATAAGTAAATTAAAACCCCTTGCGCTTTGCGTGAGGGGTTATTTTTTTTGCAATAAATTCATTAATATAATTTTGGCTCATTTTTATATTAGTAATCTACCGTATTTATTTATATTATTTAAGATTATAAATATAACTCATTTAACGCCGATTTAAGGCGTTATTTTTATGCTCTTAATGTAAATACACCTTTATAAAAACGTTCAATCTCTTGTTAAAAGAGATTGGACGTTTTTTTATTTTCTAGTTACGTAATTAGTTACGAAATAATACGATAGGGCATTATATTTCGTTATTTTATCAATTTGAAAAGCTGCTTAAAAGCCTAGTTTGATGCAGTTTGTGATTGTTTGATAGCTATTTCAAGAACCAAAGTGGAATTTAAATAAAGGCCTATAATGAGGCGATGTTCAAGCTTGAACAGGATATAGCTACTCGTTTGGTCCGTATCGCTGATGACAACGGCATTTCAGTTACAGAGGCGATGCGTCGACTTGATAAAAAAGAACTCATTGGCTGGGAAATGCGCCTTAATGAATTTATAGAGTTGGCAGAACAAAAAGGACTATCAAAAGAAATGGAATTGGCCTTGCGCAATGCCTCTAGCCGTGTTCATCTTACACACCTTCAAGAAATGAAGAACCTTATTGATTTGCAAATGGCCTTGCATTATACAGGCCTTGAAAAAGACGTGAAAAAGTTTCTTGGTGCTGAATGGGATAAGATTATTGCGCAAGCAACCGAAGATGGTATCAGTCAAGTTGCGACAGGCTACAACCAAAAAGCTTTACAAGCTGTGCTATCTAAGCCTTGGGCGGCAGATGGCAAAACATTTTCTAAGCGTATCTGGGAAGATGGCCAAAAGGTTTCCAGGCAATTACAGAACAACCTTGAACAAAGCATTCTCATAGGGAAAAACCCAAAGGACATTATTAAAGATATAGAATGCACTACAGGCGCTAAAGAGAGCGATATTGCGCGTCTTGTCTACACTGAACACGCTTATGTGGCTAGTGAGGCGGATAGCTTTACATGGAAAGATATGGGGCTTGAGAAGTACGAAATAAGCGCCGTTATTGATGCTAAAACGTCAGAAATTTGTCGTGAAATGGATGGTAAAGTGTTTGATATGAAAAACAGACGTGTTGGCGTTACTGCTCCACCATTCCACCCCTACTGCCGTACTGTCACTATACCGTGGTTTGAGGAAGAGTCAGATGATGAGGATGATAGTAAGGAAAGAAGAGTAATTGATACTGATAACCTTCAAAACTATAAAGAAGTCATGTATGGTCAATCTGAGGAGCGCAAGCGGAGCACTGTAGCGTTATCTGGGCGAACAATTGAAAGCAGTACACATGATTTATGGGTATCTGATAAGGTGAAATTTAGCAGACGCAGTCAGCATATACTGGAAAAAGAACTCACGAAAGTGTTGAATGGTGTGCCACAAGTAAAAGGTGCGATTAGACCAGAGGTATTGGTATTAGATTCTATTGAAATGGCTAAACCTATTTCAGCGGCTTATAATCCTGTGAGTAATACGCTTTATATTAATGCAACTATTTTTAATAAAGAAACCCGACAATCCTTAGAAAATAGCTTTGTTGGAGGTAATGATATTTCCACGACTTTTTACCATGAGTGTTTACATTGGTCAGATGCCTGGGTACACAAGGCAAAAGGGCATAAAATCACAACAAAAAACTATAATGCTTATATCGATATGTTAAACGCTAGAGCTAAGCGAAAGCTTGACAAATTAGGGGTTACGAGCGATAATGTAGGAAAAATTGGAGTTTATGCTAGAAAGTCGTATGGAAAGCAAGCTTACAACGAGACATATACGGAATATAGGGTAAAAGAAAAATTTAGGAAGGTGTGAAAAATGCGAATCGTTTATCCGAAGGAAATAGACGCACTGTGGGATTCTATACCAGATGAGTACCGTAAAGACATCAAAAATGCCCCAAAAAAATACCAAAAACGTTATGAGATTTGGCTCAAAAAATCAAAAGAATACGATGAAGAAGTAAGAAGAGAATTGTTTGGTTTTTAACCGCTCCCTTAATTGGTGGGCGGTTTTTGTTTGCACAAAAATAAAAAACAACTCATGACTTTATGGATTTGAAATCTATAAAATCATGAGTCATCGACCTAGATAAGTCGTTAAACTGTCTATTTTTTATGCTCAAAATTCGCTGGCGAGCGTACAAACGCAAGTAGCAGTCAAGAGATAGACGTAAAAAATCGTAGCTACAGAAAGGAAAAGATATGAAAAGAGAATTTTTAGATATGACCGTGATAAAGGTTTTGACCACAACGGTAGTGTAACATTGGCTTACTAACCTTACACCATGACCCAAGACCGCGGTACTTCTTTCCAACATGGAAGCTTGTAGATCCATCGCAAGCTAAAACAGTCAAGGATTTGTCAGAATGGACGCATAATGGCAACACATACAAGGTAGATGGTAAACATGTTGTTCTTGATTATGATAAGCACGAAAAAGAAGTTGCTGACTTTCTAGCTGAAAAGTATGGAAAAGATGTGCAGATGGTGCCTAGGATTAACTTCCCTCTCGGTGTTTCTACGCCTGACTATTCAATAGATGGGGAGAGTTGGGATTTAAAGACACTGAAATCGTCAGGAAAGAACACTTTTTACAACATGACAAAAAATAAAAAGGAACAGGCTAAGAACTTCATTTTCGATATAAGCAATCTAGATGTTTTGGATGAATGGACAGAAAAACAAGTATCAAATATATTCACATCAAAAAATAGAAAATGGGTTGATAAAATAATGGTTCTAAATAATGAGATTATAAAAATTTATAAAAGAATATAAAAAAGAGGATGTGGTGGCACCCAGCTCTTTAGAGCATTGTGGGGGCGCCATACATCCTCAATTAAAAGATATCTTACTTGTATTATACCCTAAGATATCTTTGGTGTAAACTAAAAGGAGTGTGTGAAATGAAAATAGTTTTACTCAATAAAGAAACCTTTCCAAAGGCTAGCGTGTATGCTGTTGCACAAGGGAGACGCATAAAATTAGCCGATTGTCTGTTACAAATAGAAAAATATGAGAAACAAGTTCCAACACCAATTTTAGGCAAGCAGAATGTTATTAAACGTACAGAATTTAAGAAAGCAGTATGCCTAAATACTGATTATACTAGAGAAGTAGATTATGATTTTCTATCACAAGTTTCTAGGTTTGAAATTATGTATGAATATCAACGAGAAGATGGTATTTTTGAAACCATTGTGCTTGATAATGTTACATTGCTAGAGATTAATTCGGACAATGATATGATTTTTGAAATAGCATAAACCACCTACCAATAGGCAGGTGGTTTTTTGATGCACAAAATACGGTTGATAAAATCATAAATGCGGTAGATTTTAAGGTATAAAAGGCTCTATTAACGCAAAAAATGCGGTTGAAATTATCACAATACGGTAGATATTCGTCCTAGGCATGACGTAAAAAGGTCTATTTTTTATGCCTAAAACTACTCAAGGCTTAAAAAGGTGCAAGGAAAATGGTCAACAAAGACGATAAAAAAGGAGAAGCTTTAAACATGGAAGAAAAAAGAAGAATATTCCCTCTCAATTTGCAGTTGTTCAACAGTGGTGAGGGCGATGGTGGCACAAACTGGAGATAGCACTTGGTATGTTATTGCTGTTGACGATCTTGATAGTCAAGAACGTATCTATTTGTCTTATCTTTTCCGTTTTTCAGCTGTTTAGGAGGGAAAATAAATGAATCGTACATACTTAAATAATCAAGCTGCAACTGTTTCTAGGAATCTCCTAACAGGTAAAGATGGTGCTTTATTTAATGGAGATGGAAAACTGCTAGCAAGTGTTGAGGAGTTTACAGCAAAACTTAATGTAAAAAACTCTAACTTCAATCCTATTGGTGATCCGCAAGAGCATGAAGGTCTAGCCTCATACAGTATTACATTGACCTTTACAGAGGCCGTTGTAGAAGATGAATCATTTACAAATGATATCTTTGAATTCCTGGCAAGTGGCATTTCTCCAAAATGGAATTTCCAAGGTGTTATTAGACATCCTAGAACAGGAAAAGAACAACGTGTTGTTTATCGTGATTGTATTCCTTCTGGCGATATTATTAAGCGTTCTATCAGCATGTTTGTTAATGCGCCACCTGAGCTTTTAAAATTCCTTAGCGCTTAATGAAAATATTAAATGAGAGCTGTCAATATGGCAGCTCTTGTTTTTAGATGGTGATAGCATGTTCAATGACTATTTAACAAACCACAATTCTTTGATAATGTTTTCTGATGTACTGAAATATAATCCTTATCATGGTAAGGATGGTCGCTTTGCCAGTAGTGGAAATGGCAATCCTATTGAGAGGCATGGCAAAGATTTTAACGCAAAAAACGAACGTGAGTATATAAGAAGCATTAAAGCTCTTTTAAACAAACCAATTGCTGGTAACATCATTGGTTATGATACTTCAACTGGCAGAACAGTGAGAGCAGACACCAATAAACAATTGTTCGCCTCTACCAATCTTAAAAAAAGAAGAAATTTACACTGGATATTTTAAGAAGAATGTGGTATGCTATACTACTAAAGATTTGAAGAGCCGAGGAAAGGGTGGTGTTTGATAATGACTTATGAAGAAGTAAGAGCCATTGAGAAAAAATATAATGTAGAGATGTGCTTGTGCCCTGTTTGCGGTAATTGGACATACGTATATAATATTTGTGAAACCTGCGGCTATGAATCCTCTGGCTATGGTTTTGATGATGATTTGGAATTTGAAGATATAGATCACAACTTTACATTAGGAGAGTATCGTAAGTGGTATGAAGAAGGTACACTTAGAGAACATATTTATGAGGTTCAACCAAATTGGCGATATCTTATTGAAGAAGGTCGTATCCCAGATAAGCCTGGGAATGCGGTTGATTTTCCTCTGGTTTATCCGGATGGTTTTGCTACTAGATTTCTTGAAGATTAATTAATGAAGAACTTTCAAACGAAAAGTTTTTTTATTTTTTTGCGATAAACCAACTAATTATAAAACATAACTCATTTAACGCTGATTTAAGACGTTAATTTTATCAATTTGAAAAACTGCTTAAAAGCCTAGTTTGATACAATTTGTGATTGTTTGATAGCTATTTCTAGAACCAAAGTGGAATTTACATTTTGGTGCTAACACGCTTCATGAATGGTTCATCTTTACTTGAATAAATATTAAACTGGAATTTAAATAAAATTCTTTACTAAAAAGATGCAAAATAATAAACACTCGTCACCATCTACCACGTATACCCACCGCAGGATTTTAAGTCCTGTGGTGTTTGCGTGGGGGATAAAAAAAGGAACTTTCCATGAGAAAGTTCCTTTTTTATTGATGGATTTTATTTTGCAGAGGGTCTATAGCCGGCGGTTTGGGCTTCGGCTTCTGTGTTGAAGTATTGTTCGGCGTGGGTTTTTTTGTAGTATTTGCCTCCTGGAAGATGATAAATCTTTTCACCGCGTTTATTGATATTGCCTTTGATGGGGCCGTTTTGTGTATTGTTTGTTGTAGCTGTTGCGGATAGTGGAGCAGCAGGTGCGACGGGTTGGCGGGCTATTTTATTTTCTGGGGCACGCCATAAGCCCCAATTATTGTTGTAGGCATGGTGGGCAAGTGCTTTGAAAAAATCTGCATATTTGACATCTGGTGGATAGGTAAATGGTGCCGCATAGCCATTGACAACGAGGCTGGCGTTGAGCATGCTGGCATTGATTTCATCTGGGGTAGGGTCGTTGGTGGTAGGTCGGGATACCCATACATAGCGCAATAGTCTACCATACTTATCCGTATCTGATACGTCTTTTTGTAGGTAGACGGTGCTGCCTAACGCAAGGGATTTTTTTGTAAACTGGGCGGCTTCTTCGCCGAAAAATTCTTGCTTATGATGTACCTCTGGGGTATCAATGCCAATCAAGCGGAGGGTGTATTTTTTACCAGCAATGCTCACTGCGATGGTATCGCCATCTATGATTTTTTTTACGGTTGCTGGTGTGAATGTATTTTCAAGGGGGGGTAGGGTGCTATCCACATAGACTGTTTGATTTTTTTGCAGCCATTCTACCTTAGCACCCATGGATTCTGCAATAAATCGCACTGGCACCATGGTGCGGTTGCCAATGATGGTGGCAGGCACATCAAGGGTGGTACTTTTGCCATTCACCTTGGCGATGGGATGATTGATTTGAATACAGATGGTTTTGCCGTCTTTTTTGCCCAGAACGGTTTGTGTTTGGGGATCCCACTCAATGGTGGCGCCCAATGCTTCAAAAATAGAGCGCAGTGGCACGAGTGTTCGTCCATGCTGAATCACTGGTGGCTGATCATTTTGATAATGGAGATAGTGATTTTCTACCATCACATTGACGGCATAGGCTGGTGTAGCAGTAAAGAGTAATGTTGCCATGGCAAAGGTGGCAATAAACTTCTTCATAGAAAACTCCTTTAGAATAAAATTTGCTTCTGTATCATACCATATTTTTAGATGATTGGCTAAGCCAAGGGTGTGGGCACATATTATTGAATGACAACGGAGCACGAGAATGATAAGATACTAGTAAAGACTGATGTTGGAGGAAAATCATGGTTTTTTTTGATCGAATTAAGCGTATTTTTATGTCGCGCAAAACAGAAAATCATCCCTTGCTAGAGATTGTTCGCTTGGTGAGTGATGGAGATGCGGAGGTATTGGCTGATGCAGAGGCCTGTGTGACGGATACAGCAGCTTATGTCAAAGGGCATATTGAAGATTACGAAGCACGAGGCTTGAGTGGCAAGGACGACGAGGCTTTTTTGCAATGGATTGGCTGTCTAGATAGGCTCATTGAAGCCAAATATGTTTGTGAATGTGATTGGCAGGTAGATATGGAGGAATTTTTATATCAGTTGTCTGCTTTAGAGGGGATTACACAGCACCAATTGTTTTTGGCGGGCCATCGCTTAGACGAAAATTGGTCCATCAGCCAATGGTGCGAAGCCATTGATGAGCAGTGGCAAGAGGAGGCGTGTGGCTTGGTGGCCTTTGATATTGAGAGCGACAGCATTTTAATAGCCCCTTGCTCAGAGGAGACCATCACTCAGTTAATGGCCATTGCTTCAACGGTGGGGTATCCGATAGATCGTGCAATGCATATCTAAGCATTCATTCCTATAATCCTACCGATGATGCTGAATTTAGATGGAACAATGCCCTTTTTTTGTTATAATAAAAATATAACACTCATTAAAGGAGGATATTTTATGGCAAATGACAAACGTCCTGAAACGATGGAACGTATTACAACACTTGTACTCGCAGAGGCATTTATCGAAGAACAAATTGCAGAAATCAAGGCACAAGTAGGGGATAAAAAGGTCCTTTTAGCACTTTCTGGCGGGGTGGATTCCTCTGTTGTGGCAGCTTTATTGATTAAGGCGATTGGTCGCAACTTGGTATGTGTCCATGTCAACCATGGTTTGCTTCGCAAAGGTGAACCTGAGCAAGTGGTGCAAGTATTTAGAGATGAAATGAATGCAAACCTTGTCTATGTGGAAGCGGTAGACCGTTTCTTGGACAAGTTAGAAAATATTACAGATCCAGAAGAAAAAAGAAAAATCATCGGTAATGAATTTATCGAAGTATTTGCTGAAGAAGCAAGTAAGCAAGATGGCATTGAATTCTTGGCACAAGGCACCATTTATCCAGATATCTTGGAAAGTGGCAACATCAAATCCCACCACAATGTCGGTGGCTTGCCAGAAGACCTGCAATTTGAGCTTGTTGAACCAGTGAAATTGCTTTTTAAGGACGAAGTGCGTGTGGTAGGGAAGGCCCTCGGCTTACCTGACAACATGGTGTATCGTCAACCATTCCCAGGACCAGGTCTTGGCGTTCGTTGTCCAGGGGCAATCACAAGAGACCGCTTGGAAGCAGTGCGTGAGTCTGACGCTATTTTGCGTGAAGAATTTGCGAAGAATGGCTTAGAAGGCAAAGTATGGCAGTACTTCACCGTTGTGCCAGATTTCAAATCCACTGGTGTGCGTGATGGCGTGCGCTCCTTTGAATGGCCAGTCATCATCCGTGCAGTCAATACCACTGATGCCATGACTGCCACCATCGAAGAAGTGCCTTATGCACTCCTTGGACATATCACCAATCGTATTGTCAATGAAGTAAAGGGCGTTAACCGCGTGCTTTATGACTTGACACCAAAGCCAACTGGCACCATTGAATTTGAATAACAGAAGCAAATATGTTGCTGTTATAAAATGCCTGAAAATACGGGAATTGATCGATTTTGATGAAGTAAAATTATCTGAATGATACTGTTTTGATACTAAAAAGCTTAAAAAGCAGGTCTGAAAGGGAGTTGTTGAATTTAGGTAAATAGTTTAGAAAACCTTCCATCATTTGGGGGCGGTTATGTTAGTAAGAGAATATCTATTGAATAAAATAGAATTTGAAGATGTGCTCGTAGAGAGTGCAAAGCTCCCAATGGTTAAAATTGACCGGGATTTATTTCTTAGGAAGGAGCTACGAGATAGATATACCCAAGAGATTGTGGAGATAGCAATTCAGTATAATCCTGCATATGCTGGAATATGTGTAGAAACGAAAAATTTGCTTACCTTAAAGACTGAGAGAATTATCTTCTCTTGTCAGTTGTAACTCAGCAAACCTGAATCAAATTGCAAAGGTGGTAAACACTACAGGAGTTATTTACAAAGATGATATTGAAAGTATCAAGAAAGCCTTGCAGGGAGAACTACTTTTCTTATCAGAATTTAGAGAAAAGGTTTCCAACTATATTATCAATGAGGTTGTAGGATAATGGCTGTTACAAAGATACATCCGATT
>CAMYDW010000011.1 GCA_947254645.1 uncultured Peptococcaceae bacterium
TACATGGGGTTTTGTACGTTCAAATTTTTCTTTTGCCATTGTTTCTTTTCCTCCTCGGATTATAATCCTGAATGGTTTTCATACTACAGGTCATTGTAGCCTTTTTACGAATTATTGTCAATAAAGTATTTTCTTTTAAAAAAAGAGCTTTTTCCCTCGCTGCAAAGGTGCTGAAGCAAGTAACATTATCACAATGTTTTTTTGCAAATAAGTTTTATTTTTTATATAATTTTATCATGGGCTAGGCTCTTGTTGAATGAAAGGATTGATAAAAATGAAGCATCTTTTTGCCGTTGTCCTTATTTTTTCGACTTGTTTTCTTTCATCATGGTTTGATCAACACACCGCCTTAAAGACGATGACAATTGCACCTTTTATGATGTTTGTCATCAAAAACATTGTCCTCTCTTTCTTGCTTCTCGTATCTGGCGCACTCTGTGGTACATCATTTATAAAGAGAGAAAGACACTCTTACATAGTCACCCTCGGCTTCTGGGGGACACTTGTATTGATGCTGTTTACTTTCCTTTTATCCAGGTTTTCAACAAATGATGTTTTTCAGCCATTGCTATTTATTATTGCCAACAGCCGGCTCTTACTTTATATTACATCCTTTTACACAGGTCTTTATCTATTCGCAAAAAAGGAGACATCTCAATAAGATGTCTCCTTTTTTATTTATTTTACGTCAGCGGCTGGGGTGATGTCTTTAAAAACTTTGTCCCAGATTTGTTCATTCTTGGCATTTTCTTGGTCTACGATTGCATATAATTTGTCTAGTTGTTCATAAAGTGATTTTGCTTGTCCTTCTGCCTCATCACTCAAGGATTTCATTTGCTTATCAAGGGCATCTAGTTTTTTCTGATCAGCCTTCAAGGTTGCCTTTTCATCGGCACTCAAGAAGTTGGCAGAATCGATGACATCATTGATGTCTTCAGTGTCTGCTTTTTTTCCAATGCCATCATAGAGCTTATCCCAAAGTGCTTCATTTTTGCTAAAGATTGCTTCATATTGATCGTCTAGTTTATCACCAACAACATTTTCAAATATTTTATTCACTTCATCTTCTAGCTTTTGAATTTCTTCCCAAGTTGGTGCCAGCTTTTGTTTACTTTGAATTAAGGTTTCTTTTTCCTCTGAGCTCAATCCTTTGATTTCATTGATATACTTTGCAAAATCACCATTTGTTACTTTATCTGCCATTGCCATAACTGCTGTATCGTTGGTTACATTTGCGGCATCATTTGCCATCACAGGGGCCAAACCAGTCATCATGGTGCTTCCTAAAATTGATCCAGTTAATAAAAGTGCGTTTAGTTTTTTCATTTTAATCGTCTCCGCTTCTGTCTTGTTATTTTAATAGATAGGCTCTTTCCTATCTGTGACCATTCTACTAAACAGACATCGGATAAATCCCCTCAAATTTGAATGAAAATAGGTCTTATTTGTGGCAAAAATGTGGCAGGATTTTTATTTTCGAGGAAAGATGAGCGTGAATGTGGTACAACCGACTTCAGAAGCCACTTTGATTTGACCCTGATGCTTCTCTACACCCTCTGCAACCATGGACAGGCCAATGCCAAAATTGCCATTTTTGCCTTTATAGAAACGCTCGAAAATGTGTTCAATATCTTCTGGTGCAATACCTTCCCCATCATCTGAAATGTGCACAACAACCTTTTCTGCCTCAAGGGTGCCTGTTATGCGAATACACGTTTTTGCATAACGGTAGGCATTTGATAAGATGTTGTCGAATATTTTTTCCAAGAGCTCTTCATCCCCTATCATCGGAAGTTTCTCAGGCATTTCAAAGGCAACTTCTATCCCTTTGGTATCGCAGCCAGATTGATAATCCACTGCCTGATAAAGAATATCGTGTAAATCAACGGCTTCCTTTTTAAACGCTCTTGTTTCAAATTTAGACAAATATAAAATATCATCTACCAAGCGAGACATTTTTTGACTCTGGCGATAAATAACTTCCAATCCTTGCTCCTCATCAATAACATGATGAATGAGTCCCTCTGTATAACCCTGTATTGACATCAGCGGGGTTCGTAGTTCATGGGAAGCATTTTGAAAAAACTGTTTTTGCAGCAATTCAGATTGCTCTATTTGCGCCGCCATTGCTTCTACTGTATCCACGACTTGTTCAAATTCTTCATAAGCCACCTCAGGCGGTGTACGTGGTTTTTCACGCTTCCCAACTTGAAGCAAATACATTTTCAACATGTTAAAGGCACGAGAAATCGAACGCAGCTGCATAAAGTTGAGCAACACAATCAAGCCACAAAAAATAACAGACAAGGCAATAATAATTTTATCCATTGCCTCAATAATGCGATGGGTAGAAGTGATGTTGATGTAGACAAGCATTTCATAGTCCTTCGCACCCTCGGCTTCACTGGCCTTGATGCTATAATCATCAAAGAACCCTTTATATTTTCTCTTTTCTACCAAATAGGTTTGTTGGTCTATCGTGATTGTATGCCGCACACGTTCCTCTAGATAGCCTTTGGTTTCCATTTCATGGAGAATTTTTTCCGACAACTGCCGTTCATTATCGGTATACCATTCACCAATTGGTTTTTCTGGGTCTATGAAAGGGTCAATGACGATGGTGTATACCAAAAAGAACACCCTGTCTTCTCTTTCATAGGTTGCGGGGCTATTTGCATCGTCATAACGAGAATCGAAGGTTTCATCCATAGAATCATTGGTAATATCATTCAAATACTGTTTCATCAGAAGATGAAACCCTCCCGATAAACAGATGCAAACCAAGATAGTACACATCAACGGAATGACCATCAGCCGTGTGGATAATTTTTTCTTTCTATTCATATTCACTCACTTATCAGCTTCAAGCGAAAACCAAATCCCCAAACAGTCTCAATTTCCACACCACTCTCTGCGGTTCGCAGTTTCTTTCGTAGACGCTTAATCGTATCATCTGTCACACGGGTTTCCACAAGAGCATCATAGCCCCAAATTTTATCCAGCAATTCTTCTCTCGAAACTGCTTGATCCTGTCTTTCTAATAGGTACTGCATCAAATCATATTCTGTTTTGGTGAGTTTGAGGGCCGCACCTTTGACGAAGCAATTTTTCAGAGATGCATCAATGCGAATATCACCAAATTCTAGCGCCGTTTTTGCCGCCACTCTATTTTTTTCTCTTTTAAGTATGGCATTCACACGCATGGTGAGTTTTACTGGCGAAAATGGTTTCGTAAAATAATCATCCCCACCAGCAGTAAAGCCAGTCATATAGTCTGCATCTGTATCCCGTGCCGTTAGAAAAACAATCGGGACATCAGAGCGCTTGCGTATTTTTACACTCAAGGAAAAGCCATCTGTCCCAGGCATCATCACATCGAGAATAATTAAGTCAGGTTCTTTGTCCTCAAAAGAAGCATAGAGATCATCTCCATTTTCAAAGGCCACCACTTCATGACCAGCTTCCTGCAAAAAGCGTTTAATCAAATCGCGAATATCTTTTTCATCATCCGCAATGTATATCAATCCTTTATAATCCATTGTTGGCACCTCTCTTCACTATAATGCGCTGCCGTTCCGTTCAGTCTATCATATCAATCATCGAAATCAAATGTGGTTTTTATTTTTGAGCACAAAAAAAGCACTCTTTTAAAAGAGTGCTTTACTGCGGTGGACGGGACTTGAACCCGTACGAGTTGCCTCACACGCCCCTCAAACGTGCGCGTATGCCAATTCCGCCACCACCGCTTGGTCATCACGACAAAACATATTATACGAAATAAGCCCTAGCACGTCAAGAGTAATTATTAATTTTTTTCTATTGTTTTCAAAAGTTTATCCACTTGCATGTGCAATTCAGCAAGGGTGCCGTTGTTATGAATGACTGTTGGATGATATGAGAGCCGTGTTGCATCATCCATTTGAGAGGCGATTTTTTGTTCTGCATAAGCAGCATCAATGTCATCACGAGCCATTAATCTTTTTTCCTTCAAGATTGAATCCGTTAAAACCAGCCATACCTCATCACACAATACATCAAACCCTGTTTCATAAAGAAGTGGCACGACCAAAAAAACCAGCTCTTCCTTAGCATAAGTGCCTAGCACTTCCTTGGTTCTATCTAAAATCGCTGGATGCATGATGGCATTGAGGGTCTTTCTCGCCTCTTCATCAGAAAAAATACACTTTCCTAGCTTTTCACGACTCAACCGCCCATTCTCCAGCACCTGTTCACCAAAGGCCTGCACAATGGCTTCTATAATAGCCTCTTCTGCAATCACCTCACGAGAGAGGATATCTGTATCAATTACTGGATGGCCTTGTTCTTCCAAGTAATGGCTCACTGCAGACTTGCCAGAAGCAATGCCACCTGTGATTCCTATAATCATCTTGATTCTCCTAGCTTTTTTGACAACATGGACAATAGACACTGCTGCGACCTCCAACCACCAATCGCTTTAAAGGAGTGCCACACGTCACACAAGGGGCGCCTGCACGACCATAAACACGGTGTGATAATTGGAAGCTGCCTTCTTGTGCGTCGCTATTGACATAATCACGAATGGTACTGCCCCCTGCCAAGATGGCTTCGGACAATACTTCCTTGGCAGCCTGTGCCAAACGTTCACATTCCACTTTTCTCAAACGATAAGCACTTTTTAAGGGTCTTATGCCTGCACGGAAAAGAATTTCATCAGCATAAATATTGCCAATGCCTGCGACAATACCTTGATCTAAAATGAATGATTTAATCGGCTTCTTCCTGTTTTGGCATCGTTGGTAAAGATACTCCCCATCAAAGGAATCAGAAAGCGGCTCTGGCCCAAGCTTTGCAAGAGGCAACTGCTGATTCGGGCACGCTTCGTAATAGGAAAGTCCACCAAAACGTCGTACATCTTCATAAACCAGTTGCTTGCCATCATCTAAATAAAGAACAAGATGGTCATGTTTTTGAGGCTGATATGCCCTCTCTTTGACCAACAATTTTCCTGTCATACGCAAATGACAGACCACCCATCCGTGATCCAATACCAACAGAATATATTTGCCACGACGTGCAATCTCTTTAATCAGGGCACCTTCTACAGCACGTGAAAAAGCAGCACCATCCTCTTTTGGATGGTGCACCACTTGTTGATTTAAAACAACGGTTTTCATGATATGTCTATTGACGAGATGTGGGGTAAGGGTTCTACAGACTGTTTCTACTTCTGGTAATTCTGGCATTAAATATGCTCCATTTCTTGCCAATTAAAGCCTGCTTTAAAATCTGCTTTCAGAGGCACCATCAATTTCAATACCTCTTCCATGCTCTGACGGACCATTTTCACCAAGGCCGCCGCTTCTTCTTTACTCACTTCAAAAATCAACTCATCGTGTACCTGAAGAAGCATTTTTGCTTTTAGGTTGCTGTCCTTGAGTTGTTGGTCACAACGAATCATGGCCATTTTGATGATATCAGCAGCAGTCCCTTGAATCGGGGAGTTGACCGCTGTTCTCTCAGCAAAATGTCGCAAATTTTTGTTGCGGCTGTTGATGTCTTTGATATAGCGACGTCGACCCATCATGGTTGTCACATAACCATTTTCACGTGCTTGTTCAATGGTTTCTTGAATAAAAGATTGCACCAGCGGATAACGAGCGAAATATTTTTCAATATATTCGCCAGCCTCACGGCGACTGATGCCCAATTCTTTGGACAAGCCAAAGTCTGTTTGACCATAAATAATCCCAAAGTTAACAGCCTTTGCAGCGCGTCGTTGTGACGAGGTCACTTCGTCCATCGGCACATGAAACACTTCTGATGCGGTGCGTCTATGAATGTCTTCATTTTTGTTAAAGGAAGCAATGAGGCCATCATCGCCACTTAAATGCGCCAATACACGCAACTCAATTTGAGAATAGTCGGCGCTGATTAGTAGATTATTCGGATTAAGAGGCGTGAAAGCTTGGCGAATACGTCGCCCTTCCTCGGTGCGAACAGGGATATTTTGCAAATTAGGCGCCGTACTGGATAAGCGCCCTGTTGCTGTAATGGTTTGATTGAAGGTGGTATGGACACAGTCTTTTTCATCCACCAATTTTAGCAACCCATCCACATAAGTGCCTTTTAGCTTTGTCAGCTGACGATAATCTAAAATTTCTTGAATGATTGGATGCTGGTCTCTTAGCATTTCTAGCACCTCGGCATTGGTGGAATAGCCTGTCTTTGTTTTCTTGATTGGCGGCAATGCCAACACCTCAAAAAGAATGTGGCCCAATTGCTTTGGTGAATTGACATTAAAGCTTTCTCCCGCCAACTCAGCAATGGTTTCTTCGATTTTCTTGATACGACCATCAAATTCTGTCTGCAAGGCCTTCAGATAATCGGTATTCACATGAATGCCTTCTGTTTCCATTTCTGCAAGGATACTAGAAAGAGGTAATTCCATATTACGATAAAGCTCGCCACTCCCGCAGTCATTGAGCTTTGCCATCATGATTGGGCGTAAGGCCTCTATGATTTCTAGGGTAGCATAATAACAGGATGGTGGATTTTCTGGCAATGGGCGGTCAAGATACAGGGTGGCCAAGCGCACCAATTGCTGGTCATTTTCTTCTGGTTGAGTGATATAGTCACTCAAAACAATATCCCAAACAATGCGTTCGCTAGATACGCCTGCTGAAATAAACGCACTACTTAGTTTTTTAGCATCATCTGTCAAAATATGGGTATTGCTATCTGACAGCAGCCCTTCCATCGCCGTTGCAACAGTTTGCCACTCGCCATTGACGCTGAGGGTATAATTGCCTTCAGAAGTACGCCATGAAAATTGGGTCACTTCGGAAGCATTGTCTATATCCACCACCATGACATATTGATCCGGTTTAAGGGCAGATAGTAAAGCAACCCCATCTTCAACAGACTCAAGGAGGGTGCCATCAACTGTTTCTTCAGGAGTGTCATCGGCATTGAGGCCTTGATGGGTAGCCTCTAATTGCTTCACCAATTTATTGAGTTCTAGTTCTTTATAAAAAGCCAATAGTTTTTCCACATCTGGGGATTCATAGGAAAAATCGCAAGCGTCAAAGTCCAAAGGCACATCGCGCAAAATAGTCGCAAGCTCACGGCTCAAGAAAGCATGCGCTTTCCCTTCCATCAACTTGTCATACATTTTTTTACCTTTATAATCTTCAACATGCTCATAGAGGCCTTCAATGGAGCCATAGCTTCCGAGCATCTTGCGTGCTGTTTTTTCGCCAACCCCTGGAATGCCAGGGATGTTGTCTGATTTATCGCCCATGAGCCCTTTTAATTCAATGACGAGCTGTGGGGTAAGGTCATAGGCTTCTTTCAAATAGGTTGGCGTCACCAACTCCATATTAGAAACCCCTTTTTTAGGGAAGCACACCGTCACATCTTCACTCACCAACTGAAAAAGGTCTCTATCCCCACTCACAATAATGGTTTTATTGCCCTTTTCGCTATTGTGCTTACTCATGGTACCGATGATATCATCGGCTTCATAGCCTTCAATACCAAAGGTTTCAATATTCATATATGTCAGCGCCTCTTTAATCAATGGCATTTGCTGCGCCAATTCTTCAGGCATCCCTGTACGAGTGCCTTTGTAGTCTGCAAAGGTTTCATGGCGAAAGACCTTCTTGCTCACATCAAAAGCCACAAACAATTCATCTGGCGAAAATTGTGCCACCACTGATTGCATCATATTTAAAAAGCCATAAATGGCATTGGTTGGTACACCTTTGCTATTAGATAAATGTGGCACACCGTAAAATGCTCTATTTGCAAGGCTATTGCCATCTATCATCAATAAGGTA
This sequence comes from uncultured Peptococcaceae bacterium, assembly GCA_947254645.1. Lineage (GTDB taxonomy): Bacteria > Bacillota > Peptococcia > Peptococcales > Peptococcaceae > UMGS1590. Next base: position 7,821 of record CAMYDW010000011.1, read on the forward strand.
CTCATTTCATAACCCCTCTTCTTCACTTAATCTCGCACTGTGCCAATATTGCCTTTTCTTTATGGCTCAGTTTTTTCAAATGCCATTCTCTTGACATTGCTTCTTCTTTCGTTGAAAAGCATTCTGTATAAACCAGCTTTACAGGACGACGTGCCCTTGTATACTTGGCGCCTTTGCCAGTATTATGCACCGCCACGCGCGCCTCTGGATTGGGACTATACCCACAATAAAAAGTCCCATCTGCACAGGCTACGATATAGGCGTAATGCTTTGACATCATCATCCCTCCTAGAAAAATAGTATAACAAATATATACCCTAAAACCAAATAATCCCTCCTAGCGCCCTAGGAGGGATTCATATTAGCGTTTTACAAAAAATTCACGATACCATAAAATCAACGTCATTGCTGTATAAATGTAACGTTGGTTCATGGCCTTCCCTTGATAATGCTCATCAAGATAGGTCAACAAGCAATTGCGGTCAAAGAAAACATCTGCCTCTTCAGAGCTAAAGACCTCTTTGACATAGTTGTAGTATTTCTCATCCTTTAGCCAATCACGAAGCGGCACAGGGAAACCATTTTTAGGACGGCGTGCCCATTCCTCTGGCAATTCAGAAAGAGCTGCTTTACGAAGGGCAAATTTACTCAACCCGTCTTTAATGCGATATTTGGTTGGAATTTTCTCAGCGACCTTCATGACTTTTTTATCTAAGAAAGGTACACGCAATTCCAAGGAAAAGGCAGAGCTCATTTTGTCGGCCTTGAGCAAAATATCCCCTGGCATCCAAAGACGAATATCAATGGACATTTGCTTGGTCACATCATCTTTGCCAGCAACCTTGCGATACATTGGCGCTGTAATATCTTTGACACTTGGACCATTTTTAAAATCGTCTTTCAAGACACGAAGGGCTTCTTCCTCTGGAAAAACAAGCGCTTGTCCAATGAAGGATTCCTCGACTGTTTCTCCACCACGAATCAAGAAATCAGATACACGATTTCTTGGCAATTTTCTCGCCATTTGACACAATGAGCGACGCAAGGTTTTTGGCACCACTTTATCATATTGTTGCAAATGTGGGGTGCGCATATAGCTTTCATAGCCACCGAACAATTCATCTGCGCCTTCGCCACTTAGTACCACCGTGACATGCTCACTTGCAAGCTGTGCCAGGAAATAGAGTGGCACGCTAGAAAGGTTGGATTGTGGCTCATCCATATGATATTGAATGGTTGGTAAAGCACCAAAGAAATCCTCTGCCCCAATCAAACGCTTATGGTGCGTGAATCCTAAAATCTCAGATAAACGACGCCCTAAATCCGTCTCGTTAAACATTCCATCGTAATCAGCAAATCCCACAGAGAAGGTATTCTCTGGCTTGAAAAGTGCTGTAATATAGCTAGAATCAATACCACCAGATAAGAAAGCACCCACAGGCACATCTGCAATTTGGTGCGCCTTCACAGAATCATGAAGCACTTCTGAAATTTGTTCGAGGTAGCTTTCAAGAGATTCGCCACTATCTTTAAATTCAAAATCCCAATAGCGTTGCTTCTTTACATTGCCATCGGCATCAACACGCATCCAAGTACCTGGTTCAAGCTTGTAAATACCTTTAAAAAAGGTTTCAGGCAACACAGCATATTGAAAAGTCAAATATGGGCGAACTGCATCTTTATTTAACGCTTTAACAAAAGCCGGATGTTCTAAAAAGCTCTTGATTTCGGAGCCAAATAAGAAGGTACCGTCACTGCTTTGACGGCCATAATAGAGCGGCTTGATACCAAACATATCTCTTGCTAAAAATAAGCTTTGCTCTTTTTCATCCCAAATGGCGAAGGCAAACATCCCACGGACTTTTTGTAAAATCCCTTCTTGCCATTCTGCATAACCATGCACCAACACTTCACTATCGGTATGAGAAGAAAAAACATAGCCTTTTGCTTCGAGCTCTTTGCGAATTTCTTGATGATTATATATTTCACCATTGAAGATCAGCGTGTAGCGACCACTCTCATCAAACAATGGTTGATTCCCTTTATCCGTTAAGTCGATAATGGATAAACGTCGAAAACCAAGCACAGCACGTTTTGTAATATGATAGCCCCCACTGTTTGGTCCACGATGAACGATTTTATCCATCATTTTCTGGATAATAACCTCGTCATTTTGAGCATGTGCTCCTGGCAAATAGCCAACGATTCCACACATATGTCTTTACCTCTTTCATCCACTATTTTTAAATTTCATTTTCTATGATAGCAAAGATATACCCCACAAACAAGGACAATTTTAAAAGGGTGCAACGCAACCGTTGCACCCTTCATTAATTATTTTGTTTCATCTGCTGCACGAAGCAAGGCATCTATATTTTCAGTCAAGGTGGTTAAAACTTCACCATCATACTCTTCAACGCGCCCTTCATCCCCCATCATCGCCAATTTAGGATCCAATGGGAATTGTCCAATAAGTGGCAAATTAAATTGCGCACAGGTTTCTTCTACATGGCTTTTACCAAAAAGATCAATGCGATGATCGCATTCATCACAACGAATGAAGCTCATGTTTTCTGCAATACCAATGGCTGGCACATTCATCAAATCAAGCATTTTCAAGCCCTTACGCACGACCATATTGGAAAGTCCTTGTGGGGTTGTGATGATCAATGCCCCGTTGACTTTCAGGGTTTGCAGAATGGTCAATGGCACATCACCCGTTCCTGGTGGCAAATCGACTACCAAATAGTCCAAATCGCCCCAGCACACTTCAGTGATAAATTGTTGAACCACACCAGTAATCATCGCCCCACGCCATACAACAGGATCATCCTCATTTGGCAATAGGAAGTTCATACTCATGAGAGAAATACCAGACTTACTCTTGACTGGTGCAATCCCAAATGCACCTGGTTGTGGTTGTTCATTGATACCAAACAATTTTGGAATACTTGGCCCAGTAATATCAGCATCCATCAGACCAACTTCAAAACCACGTTTTTTGAGAGCAATAGCGAGTACTGAGGAAAAGCTTGATTTCCCAACGCCACCTTTCCCACTCATCACCACAATAATGTTTTTAATATTGCTGTGTTTTTGTGCTTCTGTTAAAACGGGCTCTTGACTAGGACAAGACCCTCCACAAGAGCTTGCACTTGCACATCCTTCACATTGGCTCATTTTCCGTATACTCCTTTCAACGCTATAAAAAAAAGCGGATATATGTTTCATATACCCGCTTCATAAACACCTTCAATAACGCTTATTACATCATACCCATGCCGCCAGCACCAGCCGCAGCCATTGGATCTTCTTTAGAGGTATCTGCAACAAGACTTTCAGTTGTCAAAATCATGCTTGCAATACTTACAGCATTTTGAAGAGCACTTCTGGTTACTTTTGCTGGGTCGATGACACCTGCATCAATCATATTTTCATAGCAACCTTTGAGTGCATTGTAGCCTTCGCCAGCAGCCAAGCCTTTTACATGCTCAACTACAACGCTGCCTTCAACGCCTGCATTGTCAGCAATTTGACGAACAGGTGCTTCAAGGGCATTCTTAATCAAACGTACCCCTGTCATGGCATCTGCTTCATCCAATTGAATTTCATCCAACTTACTTAAAATATTTAAGAGTGCAGTACCACCACCAGCAACAATACCTTCTTCAACAGCAGCTTTTGTTGCAGATAATGCGTCTTCAATACGATGTTTCTTTTCAGTTAATTCTGTTTCGGTAGCAGCGCCTACTTGAAGAACCGCTACACCACCAGCCAATTTTGCTAAACGTTCTTGGTATTTTTCGCGATCAAAATCAGAAGTGGTTTCAGCAATCAATTTGTGCAATTGTTCTACACGTGCATCAATCGCTTCTTTTCTACCATGTCCATCAACGATGGTGGTATTTTCTTTGGTCACATTCACTTGACGTGCACTACCAAGCATTTCAACAGTTGCATCTTCAAGCTTGTAGCCCAATTCTTCAGTAATCACGGTAGCACCAGTAAGTGCCGCAATATCTTGAAGCATTTCTTTACGACGATCACCAAAACCAGGTGCTTTTACAGCCACACAGGTAAAGGTCCCACGCAAACGGTTCAAAATCATAGTGGTCAATGCTTCCCCTTCAACATCTTCAGCAATGAGAAGAAGGGCTTTGCCAGTTTTTACGATTTGTTCTAATACTGGTAAAATTTCTTGTACATTGGTGATTTTTTTATCTGTTACTAAAATATATGGTTCTTCAAGGTTTGCGGCCATTTTTTCAGTGTCATTCACCATATATGGGGAAATGTATCCACGATCAAATTGCATCCCTTCAACCACTTCCATGGAAGTGCCAAAGGTTTTAGAATCTTCAACAGTGATGACCCCGTCATTGCCAACCACTTCCATGGCATCTGCAATCAAACGGCCGATTTCTTCATCTGCAGAGGAGATGGCAGCAACTTGCGCAATGCTTTCCTTGCTCTTGATTGGTTGACTGATTTTGCCAATTTCTTCAACAGCACGTTCAGCTGCTGCATTCATCCCTTTGCGAAGAATGATTGGGTTTGCCCCAGCAGCAATGTTTTTCAAACCTTCACGTACCATTGCTTGTGCCAATACAGTCGCAGTAGTGGTACCGTCACCAGCAACGTCATTGGTTTTAATAGACACTTCTTTAAGAAGTTGTGCACCCATATTTTCAAATGGATCTTCTAAATCAATTTCACGTGCGATGGTCACACCATCGTTGGTAATCACTGGTGCGCCATAAGGACGGGACAACACTACATTGCGTCCTTTTGGCCCTAAGGTTGCACGAACAGAATCAGCCACAGCATTCACGCCTACTTCAAGAGCAGCACGTGCTTCTGCACCAAAACGAATTTCTTTTGCCATATTAATAAGCCTCCTACATTAGTCTAAGATGACTAAGATATCTTTTTCAGAAAGTACAACAAGTTCTTCATTATCATGTTTTAACGCAGTACCACCGAATTTTCCGTAAACAACACGGTCACCTACTTGAACTTCTAGTGGCACACGATCACCTTTTTCAGTCAAAACACCGGAGCCAACTGCAACAACTGTTCCTTGTTGAGGTTTTTCTTGTGCTGTACCTGGTAAAATAATACCGCTTTCGGTTTTTTCTTCAATTTTAGCTGGTTTAATAACCACTTTGTCTGCTAATGGTTTAATATTCATCAATAATCCTCCTTAGGCATTGCGAATCAATTGTTAGCACTCTTATGTTTCGAGTGCTAAATCTGTTTTTATCATATCATATCTTTCAAAAATTGCAAGTGTTTTTCCATTTTATTCCACTTTATTCCACCCACAACTATTGAAAGACATACACATTTTTTCTATACTTATAATCGACAAGGAGGCACATTTATGACAAAAAATGAATGGCGATTACACATTAAAGACAAGAGAAAGGCGCTTTCAGAAAAAAAGCGCTTATTAGAGAGCCATCAACTCACCACTCAAATACTGAAAGACCCTCGCTGGCAACGTGCAGATACCATCTTACTTTATTTGAGTTTTGGCAGCGAATTTGATACGATGCCCCTTATCCATGCAGCATGGGCGGCTAAGAAAACCGTTGCCATCCCTGTATGTTTTCCAGACTTCCAGTTGGTGCCGAGCCTTTTCACCAAGGACACCATCCTCGAGCAGAAAAGCTTCGGGCTTTCAGAAATTCCAAGAAGCTTATGCGAGCCAATTGATGTCAAAAGCATCGACTTTTGTCTGATACCAGGCTTAGCTTTCGATGCTTATGGCAATCGCCTCGGCTATGGGGCTGGATATTACGATCGATTCCTACCACAGCTTTCTCCAAGCTGTACCTTATTAGCTGCCTGCTTCAGTTGTCAACTGATTGGCGACCAACTGCCTTCCGAAGCAACCGATGTGCACATAAATGAAATACTGACACCCTCTATGCATTTCTTCACCCAATAAAAAAAGCTTGGTTCTCTTGAGAACCAAGCTTTTTTCTATTATCTTGCAGGATTCCATCCCATAAAGGTAAATAACACCCCAAAAATCCCTAAGCCAATCATCACATATGCAGTGATTTTGGTCATCTTCACACGATCGTTTGTAACAAAGCCTGAGGTATAAAGAATAAGCCCCCCAGCAACAATCGTCAACATATAAGAACCACCCATAATCAAATTATAAATCGTTTGATTTTTTGTCATATTTGGTGCAAAGAAAATACAGAGCATCGCCACTATCAATAAACCCATCGCCCAATAATTGGCACGACGTGCACGTTTAATATTTTGAATTTCCTCTTCACTTAATTGTACCTGTTGCTTCGGTACGTAATTCCCTTGTGGACCGTAGAGTGGTCTTTTTTTCTTTCCAGTACGAGATTTTTTTGCCATATAAACATTCCTTTCTAAATATAAATACTATTTTTTAATGAAGGCCACTTCGTTTCATAGAGCGTTCAAACGCCTTTGTAAATTGACGCAACGTTGGACCAAATAAAACCACAATCACCACAGAAAGAATTGGAATCAAAGACACCACCGCTAAATTAAACCATAATGTTGGCCAACAAATCCCTGCACACACTTCTCGCATTGCACCAATGCAGTAGGTAAAAGGCAAGAGTGGATGCACAATACGGAAGAACATTGGCGTCATTTCAATAGGAAAGGTCCCGCCACTAGCAGCAATTTGCAATACCAACGTGATGATGGCAAGGGCCTTGCCGATTTCCGAGAAAGTAAATACCAATGAGAAAATAAAGATGGCGAACACTTGACCAATAAAAACACACAAGAGAATAAAAAACCATGGATGCAACACATGCACACCCATCACATATAAATCCCCCAAGGCGATGATGATACTTTGAAAAAACGACAGCAATTGATAAAGCGCTAGTCTCGAAAGATACATCGGCGTGACGCTTACACTTGGATAAGCTTCCAACCCCTTTTGATTGACAACGCCGATCATTGACATAATCAGCAAACACCCTACCCAAATTGCTAATACCGTATAAAAAGGAGACATCCCACTGCCATAATTTGGCACCGGAAAAATTCGATGGGTTTCCAGTTCGATTGGATTGCTCAGGAAGGCACTTTCAGCTGCCACATCCTGGCGAATAAATTCCAAGACCTTGTTATATTCTTCGTCTGCAGTCAAGCCACGAATATCTCCTGTTGCCTTTGTCAACAGCTCTTGTGATTGCTCCAAACTTTTTTTGAATTGATCGAGGGTCTCTGTTCCTACAGGCCCCATACCACGAATTGTCCCCAATATCCCATCTACTTGGGGAATCAAAGAAGACGTGCTTCGAAGCACTGCATTGGTCGCATCCAAGGTCGATATCATTTGATTGGTCATATCCGTCATGGATTTCGACACTGTGCTATTATAAAAATTCCAGGAGTCATTCACTGCATTGGTCACTGATTTAGAAATGGCATTTGCTTGCGCAACAATATCAGCAACATTACCACTTCCCTTGCCAAGATTGTTACGTAAGGCACGAATATTGTTGCCACTATTATTTAATTGTACATTCAATGCATCCAATTGTGCAATAAAATCGTTCACACCTGTAAGGGGAACAGGCAACATTTTATTAAATCGTGTCAACGTATTACTTAATTTTTGCACCTTTGCAGACAATGCTTCAACTTTATCAGACATCGCCTGTAAGCTATTGCGTGCACTTTCAACATCAGAGGCCGACATGGTAGATAGATTGCTCGCAGCTGCTTCTATTTGTCCAGCAATCAAGGTCAATGAGGCCACATCCTGATCAATCAACCTGTCAATATTATATACGCTTGACTTTGCTTGCTGCAAGGTATCTTGGGCACTCGTTGTCAAAGCAGAGGCATCTTTTAATCCTTGACTTGCTTTCGGCAATATACTCTCTGCGTTTTTACTCAAGGTGTCGGCCTGATTGAGCATTTTCTGAAAATCATTCATATTCGCAATAAATAAGTTCATATTGGCTGCAGTCATGTCCATTGTATCCAACATACGAGACATGGTTGGCTTATATGCCATATATTTATCATCTGCCACATGCAAGGCATTTAGGGCAACGTCTGAAATGGTCTTAATGAAGGTTTCATTGACTTGATTTTGCACAGCATTCATTCCTGCACTGGTGATTTTTGGAGAAATGGCGTTCAATTTTTCATTCACATAATATTGAATACTGGCCTTATGCACATCTGCTCGTAAAAAACTGGTCATATCCCTTGAAAATGTTTCAGGAATCACCAATGCTGCGTAGTATTCTCCAGAATGGACCTCTTCCATTGCTTCGTTCAACTCAACAAACTGCCAACCAATGCTATTATTCTTTTTCAATCCATCAATCACTTGGTCACCAACATTGATATGAACACCATCAATTTCAGCGCCTTTGTCTAAATTTGTCACACCCACCTTTAAATTGCTCGTATAATCATAAGGCGACCAGCTCGCAGCAATATTGAACCAGGCATACAAGGAGGGCAACAATACCAAACCCACACAGATCAATAATGCCGCTGGGCTTAAGCGAATATAATGCAGCTGCTCTCGAAACAACAACCACGTCATATGTATGGTTTCTTTGATGCTATGACGATTGTGAAAAAACCTCATCATTGAACCCTTCCTTTTTAACAAAACACTTGATAAACAATAGATAAACAATAGATAAACATTAGTATATCATTTTACATGATAGATAACCATGTTGTTTTAATAACATTATGAAAAATAAAAAAAGTGATATATAAAATATCACTTTTTTTATTTTAAAATGAACGCCTTACAAGCACACCTCTGCTATTCCATATGATTTTTTTCGTTTGCACAACCATGATGTCCTTGATGGCCATGACACCCACAATGCCCCTTTTCATTATGGTGCTTGTGGTGTTTTGTATGAAAATGCTGCATCGCTTCATCAAAATTCTTGTTCATACGTTCAAAAAATGCAGCAAGGGTTTCTTTTTCATCCTCAGAAAAATCTTTAAAGTAAAGAGCGGTTAAATCGTCATGCTGCTTGTGATGACATTTACTTTCACCTTCTAAATCTACGGCTTCACCCGCTTCTGTCAGCGTCACATTAACCATGCGTTTATCTCTTTCATCTTGTGTGCGTGTGATAAATCCATGGCGTTCTAATTTACCAAGGGTTTCACCTAAAGATTGTGGACTTACACCTGCCCATTCAACCAATTCCCGTTGGCTGGCCGCTTTCTTTTCTTGCAAGAATTTAAGCAGGCGTCGTTGACCCTGTCTTTTGTGGTGATGATGAGCAGTGCGTGCTAATTTTTCTTGCAAACTCATAAACATCGTCTCTAAATGTGATAAATTTTGTTCGTTCATTATATATTCTCCTCTAAATCAACATATGACTTCATCTATTTCTAAGGTACCTTATGAATATAAGATACTCCTTCTTATTACTTTTGTCAACGATATTTAATAAGGTACTTGAAAAAAAGAACGTCCTACAGTTGACTGTAGGACGTTCTTTTTTTTTTAGGAAATACTTTCTAATTCAAAAGCATCATGCAAGGCTTGCATGCCTTTGATAAGCTGTGCCTCATCATGCTTAATAATAACAGAAATCTTAATTTCGGATGTACCAATCAAATCAATGTTGATGTCTGCTGCAGACAATGCATCAAACATACGCGCAGCCACGCCGTGTGTGCCAACCATCCCAGCACCAACCACAGAAATTTTCACAACATCATCTGCATAAAGAATATCGCGACAATTCAAGCTGGCTTTCATGCTATCAAGAATCAATTGGGTTTTTTTCAAGTCATGCTTTGCAATTGTGAAGGCAATGTCATTCAAGCCATCTACCATGGCACTTTGAATAATCATATCCACACTGATTTTTTCTTTTGCTAAAGTACCAAAGACTTCAGCTGCGATACCTGGTCGATCTTCTACACCAAAAATACTAATTTTAGCAACGTTTTTATCACAAGCAATGCCAGTGACAGCATATTCTTGTTCGAGTTCCTCTCTCTTAACCACGTAAGTTCCTCCTATATGGGTATTAAAGCTAGAACGGACACATAATTTAACGTCATGGATTTTCGCCACTTCTACAGAGCGCGGATGCAAGACTTTGGCGCCCAAGCTGGCAAGTTCCAACATTTCGTCATATGAAATTTTTTGTAATTTTGCAGCATTTGAAACGAGGCGTGGATCACAAGTATACACCCCATCTACATCGGTATAAATTTCGCATACATCTGCACCAATGGCTGCAGCAATAGCAACAGCAGTGGTATCAGAGCCACCACGTCCAAGGGTGGTTATTTCATCATTCACGGATATGCCTTGGAAGCCTGCTACAACAACCACTTTGCCTTCTTTTAATTCACGGCCAATTTTCCCTGCATTAATATCAAGAATGCGTGCTTTTTGATGGGCCTCATCAGTTCTGATGCAGACTTGTGGGCCTGTAAAAGAAATGGCGTCTACGCCTAATTCTTGCAATGCCATTGCAGTCAACGCGATGGAGATTTGTTCCCCAGTGGATAACAGCATATCCATTTCTCTTGGACTTGGCATCTCACTAATTTTATGTGCGCGGTGAGTTAAATCATCGGTCATTCCTGCAGGAGCAGAAACAACAACCACCACATCATTGCCTGCATGCTTTGTGCTTGCCACATGTTCAGCAACAAATTTAACACGATCTGGATCGGCGACTGAAGTGCCACCGTATTTTTGTACAATTAAAGCCATACTCTCAACTCCATTTCATTATTAAAGCATCGAACCCCTTGTGAGGTCGGTGGAACTTCCAATAAATGTGAACCTATTTTCTGCTCGGCGAGTGTCGTCACCACATCAGAAAAATCCTTTATCCCATCCGATAATATGAGCATGGTAGACCCTGCTCCACTAACAATAGCTGCCAATGCCCCTTTTTTCAGCGCTTTTTCCTTTGCATCCTGAATCCCAGGCATCAAAGGCAAGCGGTAAGGTTCATGGATACAATCAGAAAAGGCTTCAGACAGCAATGCCCTATTGCCTGTATGCAATGCTGCCACCAACAAGCCCAAGTGCCCTAAATTATAAACCACATCCTCACGCTTGTACACCTCTGGCATCGCAGCACGTGCTTTTGAGGTTGGCAATGGGTAATCTGGTATCAAGGCATAAGCATGCAGCATCGGTACTGGCTCGATTTTTTCAGCATGCACATGTTGCTCTTTATCTAGGCACCCTACCACAATACCGCCCAAAAGCGCAGGCAGTACATTGTCTGGATGACCATCAATACTGGTGGCCATCTGCATTAAATCTTCTCGTGAAAATTTAAAATCACTTAATAGCTGTGCAGCAACCAAGCCAGAAACAATGGCAGCCGAGCTAGAGCCAAGCCCTCGTGCAAAAGGCACACGATTAATACAATGAAAAGCGACTTTTGGGGCTTCTTGCCCTATCTTTTCAAAGGCCCCTACAAAGGATGTATAAATAAGATTATTTAATCCACGATCATCATTCGCACCATACCCTTCAATGGTAATGCGAGAGATGTCTGTTGGCGCCAAAACTTTTACCCATAATTCATTTTGCAAATCAACCGCCATTCCCAAGCAGTCAAAGCCTGGTCCCAAATTGGCGGAAGTCGCAGGTGTGGTTATGATGTAGTGTGGCGCATCACCAAACCATTCTTCTTTATTCATTGTTGCAACTCTCCATATACGCGAATGATATTTTCAACACGGAAAATTTTATCACTGTCTGAAATCATTTTCATCGCTTGATTGAATTTTTCTTCAAGGACATCATGGGTGATAATCACCAGTTCAGCGCCATCTTCCTTGCTGGCACTTTTTTGCATCACTTCTGCAATACTGACATCTGTTTTCGCAAAGCACTTGGCAAGCTCTGCCAAAACCCCTGTACGGTCTGCCACACGAAGTCGTACATAAAAACGACTAATTGTTTGCGACATTGATTTAATTGGGAAGGACTCATAAGTAAAGTCACCAATACGTCCTTCAGCATGGTATTGCATATTGCGGCAGACATCAACCACATCTCCAACAATGGCGCTGGCTGTTGGCAATTTCCCAGCCCCTCTGCCATAGAACATGGCTTCGTCAACGGCATCGCCTCGTACAAAAGCCGCATTGAATGAGCCATTCACAGAAGCAAGGGGGTGATTTTTGGACAATAAAGTCGGATGTACTCGCAAGGTTACCCCATCATCGTCACGACTGGCAATCCCAAAAAGTTTAATAACACAACCAAGAGTCTTTGCATATTGCATGTCATGGGCAGTGATTTTGGTGATGCCTTCAACATGCACATCGTCAAAAACAGCCGGTGTATGAAAAGCGATATTTGCCAAAATAGCCACTTTTCTACCAGCATCTAAGCCCTCAATATCGGCTGTAGGATCCGCTTCTGCATAACCAAGCTCAGTGGCTTGCTCCAATGCTTCATCAAAATCCCAGCCTTTTTCGGACATTTGAGTCAGAATATAGTTGGTGGTACCATTCATGATACCAACAATCTCTGTAATATTATTTCCTGCTAGGCTTTCCTTAAGTGGATGAATAATTGGAATCGCCCCAAGAACCGCTGCCTCATACATAAAATCTTTTTTGGCACGTCTTGCTTCTTCATGAAGGGCCGCACCATGAACAGCAATGAGGTCTTTATTGGCACTGATAACATTTTTTCCTGCACGCAAGGCTTCCGTAATATAAGTCTTTGCTGGTTCAATGCCTCCCATGACCTCAATAACAATATCTACATCTTTATTTTGAACAATGTCGGACCATTCAGTGGTCAAAGTTGTATGAGGCAATACTTGTGCGCGATACTTTTCTGGAGAACGCACCAAGATATGAGATACATGCACTTCTGCACCAACTTTATATTGAAATTGCCCTTTTTGTAAATGTTCGATGACTTCATAAACACCAGAACCAACGGTTCCCATGCCCAACAAGGCAATATTGATACACTTTTTATCCATAGAAACTCTCCATTCCCAACAAATTAATTTTGACCAATTGGTTCCACCTTTAGGACACCAGAAATATCATATAACGTTTCAAGAAGCACCTCTAAATTATAGCCTTGCTGTTTGAGTGCCTCAAAAGAAATCGTCACACGGGCGATGCCTTCTGTTGGAATGCCTTGATTGATTGTCAATATATTAACACCAGAAGCAGCGATGGCATTTAAGCAATTTGATAAAACGCCCGCTTTATGATCCATATTAATTTGAATGGTCACTATTTTTTCCTTAATTGCTTCATAAAAAGGAAAGATGCCATCACGGTATTTATAAAAAGCACTTCGACTCAAACCAACCTGCTTCACGGCTTCATTGATTGTTAATCGTGGAAACTTTGCAAGCATTTCCTTGGTTTGTGCCGTTTTCAAAATAGCTTCTGGTAAAATACGTTCATCTACAATATATCTTTTATATACAGCACTGTCTTTCATATTATACATCCTCTCGTCTTTATACGGCGGATAAAATTCCATTCTATAAGGATATTATCTAAATTTATCTTTACTGTCAAGGGTTGAAAAATAAGAAATAGTAACATTCTCCCCATGAATTTGAGCGAAAAAAACTTTCGTGAAAATGCTTTCACGAAAGTTTTCTTTATTCATTTTCCTCGATTTCTACCTCTTTTTCAAAAGGCAATACAACAGACACCTTTGTCCCTACGCCACGAATACTGTCGATATAAAAAGTACCGTTGTGCAATGCAACAATCTCATTGGCAATAGAAAGCCCTAATCCTGTACCACTTTGACGACTGCTGCCTTTGTAAAATTTTTCTTTTACACGCATGAGATCTTCACTGCTCATCCCTGGGCCATTATCCTCTACTGTAATAACAACCTGATCATCCAGCATATGGGATTGAATGACAATTTCAGGCCGTGCACGTCCAGAGACAAATTTAAAGCTGTTATCTAAGACATTAATCATCACCTGTCGCAGACGGTTTTCATCACCGATAACCATGGCATTTTGATTGTCTAAATGCAAGCGTAGGTTGACGCCCTCTTGATTGGCTCTCGGTAAAAATTGATGATACAGCGCCTCTAGAAATTCATCCAGCCAAATGAGTGCTGTATCCAACTCAATGCGATGGGATTGAAGCTTGGAAAAATCCAAGAGATCATTCACCAAATTGGTTAAACGTTTGGTTTCTCGAGAAATAATCGCCAAACCCATTTTCGTGGTTTCTTCATCATTTGGCGAATCTTCAATGGTCTCTGTCCAACCATTGATGGATGTGAGTGGGGTTCTCAATTCATGAGAGATACTTGAAATAAAATCATTCTTCGATTTATTAGAGAGTTCTATTTCCCCAGCCATGCGATTGACTGCCTGTGCCAACTGACCAATCTCATCACGAGAGTAGACCTTCGCTTTGACATTCAAATTGCCGAGGGCAATTTCACGCGTCACCTTAATGAGATCACGAACAGGCACGAGAATGCGTGTGCTCATGACATAGCCTATGATTGTTGCAATAATCAATATCACAATACCAATGATGATAACAATCATCATATTGGATTGCATCAAGCTTCGCGCCAGGGTCATACTTGATACATAGCGCAACACCCCAACAATCTTGTCTCCATCCATAATGGGCACCGATACCGACATGATTGGTTCTTTTGTATCAATACGTCCTCGCCATGACGCACTATCCCCTTTAAGGGCTTCATTATAATCCGAGGTCAATTCAGTATGTCTTTTGGCATCCCCATTGTTGTTAATGATAAAATGCCCTTTGTCATCATAGACCTCCACCAAGGCATCCTCACCTGTGTTCATATTGTCAAAAATAAAGCCTTTTTTCTGCACCATACTGCCACTTGGTGCATATTTATTGTACATTGCTGCACTGGCTTCTGCATGGTTCAGGAGGGTTTGATCCATCCCTGAAATATAATACTGATAAATGGCCACAAAAAAGAGGCTCTCCATGATGACAACAGTCACCAAGCTGATAAGAATATAGCTAAACGTTAATTTTCTGCCAATACTCGGCACGCTCAATCACCGCCCCACCAACGATAGCCATATCCCCATACTTTTTCGATGTATTTTGGATTAGATGGATTTTCTTCAATTTTTTGACGAATACGTCTAATATTGACGTCCACAATTTTAAAGTCACCGACATAATTGTATCCCCATACATTATTGAGAATTTCATCTCGATGCACTGCTTTATTGGCATTTTCCATGAAATATTTTACCAAAGAAAATTCAATCGGTGTCAATTCAATCTCTTCATTATGTTTCGTGAAACGGCGTTCTTCAACATTCATCTTGAAAATGCCAGTCACAAGTTCCTTGGCGTCATCATTATTTTCATCAATCTGAATAGAAAGACGGCGCAACAAAGAATTAATGCGAGCCAAGAGTTCCTTTGGGCTGAAGGGTTTGACAATATAGTCATCAGCGCCAGCCTCAAGCCCTTCAATTTTATTTTCCTCTTGACCCTTTGCCGTTAAGATAATAACCCCTAGCTGCGGAAATAATTCACGCGCTTTGGCACAAACTTCATAGCCATTGATACCAGGCAACATCACATCCAACAAAACGATGTTAATGGTATCGTCTAATTTTTCCAAGGCTTCTTCACCACTTGCTGCCTCAATTACATCAAAGTTATTGCGTTTTAAATTGACTTTTATAAAGCCACGAATGGCTTCTTCATCTTCAACGACTAAAATCTTATTTGCCATGTCATTGATCTCCTTCTATATAAAATGCCCCTTTAATCATCGCGTCAGTCAATTCATGCCCTGCAAAGGTTTCTGTATTGCGCTTTGCAAAATATTGACGCTGACGACTCGGTGTTGACCCTAATGCAATTAAACCTGGATTTTTATTTAATTGTTTTGCCGAATTCTCATCTTGAGCATATACCACAAAAGCGGGCTCTTCAGCGTTCCCATCATAAATACGTATTTGACTGCTACCCTTTTCAGTAACAAATTGATAGCGAATATTATTGAGCCAATACGTCGGAAAAACAAATTCATATCCATCGGATTTGTTATGAATCACGCCATATACAATATCCAATCCAACGTTGCCGTCCCAGCCCTTCCAAATTTGCAAGAAATCACTCGGTTCACGTTTGCTTGCATCTGTTGGCTGAAGAATAGAACGCACTTCTAAAACCCCATCTCCATTGACATCATCAATGGTTTTTTGCCCCAATGACGTATTGAGATACATCACCGTTGAAGTCATTTGTTCTTCGAAGCCGTTTTTCTTGTCTGGCAAGAGAAGAATAATATTTACCGTACTAAAGTCATTGCTTTCTGCAAGATAAAGACCTTTATGATTTTTATCCACCAGACCAAAGGCCATGCCTTGGCAACTGCCATCAAATTCTTTGTGATACATTCTCTTCATCGCAGAATTTTCCCACTGGTACATATTTAGACTGGTTTTAGGCACATTGCTATTTGGTGCACTAAGGGCGCAAATAAGCTGTTTTTTACCAGAATCATAAACATCAACCACGTCCAGCAAGGAATAGTTCATTTGCTCAACAGCTTCAAATCCCTTATCAGATAGTCGATAAATATAGAGGGTATTATAGCCACCAATATCTACCCCAAGAAAAATTTCTTTTTTGCCATCTTGATCAATATCCACCATATTAAAATAATCAATGGTCCGACCAGATTGACGTGCTCGATCAAGCACTACCCAGTCCCCTTCTTGGGTTCTTTTTAAGATTGTAGCGCCAGTCTCAAAGCCGTTGCCTTTGACCCAAAAGACTAATTTTTCTTTTTCTCCATCACCATCTGCATCAATATCAACACTGGCAGCTGGCTTATCCATATGAGAGGGAACCTCTAAATATTCATCATCAGCGAGAGTCGCATTGATAAGCTTGCGCTCCTGATATTGCTTCTGATCATTGGCAGGAGGGGTAATGAGTGCAGAAGGTTCTTCGAGCATCAATGAGCAACCACTATAAAGAAAAATACAACAAATAGTCATGAGTGCGAGAATTAATTTCCTTTTCATATTGCCTCCTTTTTTGCTTCATTATAACATATCACTCTATAATTAAAAGTTGTTCCCATAAATTATCATCAAATACAAACATTATCAAAGCTTTTGTTCGTTTTAGGGCATAAAGAAATAGCCTTTTTATGACATGCTAAGGTCAATAGTTTACAACCACATACAATAACGCTTCTCAATGAAACGAATCCCTTCATACATTAAAATACCCAACAATGCCATGCCAATAATGCCCGCAAACATATCTGGGTATTGTCTGCGCTCCATCCCATCTAAAATCAAATACCCTAGTCCATCAAAAGAAGCAAAGGTTTCTGCAAAAAACAGCACCGCAATCGATGTGCCTACGGAAATACGCAGAGAGGTCAGCATCGCTGGTAAACACGCAGGCCACAATACATGACGAATCACTGCTATTTTATTGCCTGTTAAAGTTGCAATAGCATCCATGGTTTCCTGAGGCAACTGATGGGAAGCATCTGACACAACCACAAAAATTTGAAAGAAAATGATAAAAGTGATCAATGTGATTTTAGGCAAATTGCCCAATCCAAAAAGCACCACTAAAATTGGCAAGAAGACAATTTTAGGCAACGGATATAAAACAGCGACAAAGGGGGTTGCCAATTGGTAAAAGAATGGAGACCGACCAACCAAAAGTCCTAGCGGCACTGCTAACAACACCCCTAGACCCGTACTAACCAACACACGCATCATGCTGACAAAAAATTGAGGCAGCATTTCACCATTGATACACAGCTGATAAAAAGCCGTAAAGGATGCCAGTGGTGTTGGTAAAAATGGTTTGTCAATCAAAAGGCTTGCCGCCTCCCACAAAAGCAACAGAAAGCCACTGCTGAAAATAATTGGCAAAAGGTTACGCTTCATGGTGTCGCTCCTTTTCCAAATATGCCCTGATTTTTGCACATTGCTCTACAAAATCAGCGGCATAGCGATTTTTTGAAATAGTATGATTATCAATATAAATTGGATTTTTTCCTAATGCTGGAAAAACCAGGACATTCTCACACATATAGACCGCCTCTTCTATACTGTGCGTCACCAAAACCAATGTGACTTGCTCTGCCAACGAAAGCTGGCGCAGCTCGACTTGCAATTGCTCTCGAGTGAGGGCATCTAAGGCAGAAAAGGGTTCATCCATGAGAAGGACTTCAGGGTGATTGATCAACGCACGCCCAATGGCAACACGTTGACATTGGCCGCCAGACAATTCTGCTGGATATTTATCTGCAAAATCTGCCAGACCAAGCTGCAAGAGCTGCTGTGCGACTTTTTCTTTAATGACCTCTTTTTTTAAGCCCTGTAAAAGAAGTGGCAAGGCCATATTTTGTCCCACGGTCTTCCACCGAAACAAACCGTAATGCTGTTGAATAAAACTCACATACGGCATTGGTGCCACCACAGGAGCCTCTTGATAGGTCACTGTTCCACTCGTTGGCTTTTTGAGTCCTGCCAATAAATACAACAATGTGGTTTTGCCACATCCCGATGGGCCAACAATGGCCCATCGTTCACGTGGCGCAATCGTCCACTCAAAATCATTCAGTATCGAAAGATTTTCTTTGCTATAGTTAAAACTTACACCTTTAAGATTGTATCCCACCGAACATCACGCCTTCACGTATTGTTTCGTCACCAAATCTTTGTAGCTATAAACCTTATCTAGCAATTTATGGTCAACCATCCAATCTTGTACACGAGCCACTTCTTGTTGGGTTGGAACCACACTTGGTGTAAAGTGGGGTACTTCATAGGCATCTTTGAGATTTTCAGGTACTTTTGCAGTACTCAATGCCAAATCACGATATTTTTCAGGATTCTTATTGATATCATCCATGCTCTTTGCCAATACTTCCATGAAAGCATCCATCGTTCCTTTATGGTCTTTCAAGAAGCTATCTGTTGCCAAGAAAACGGATTGTGAGAAGTTTTCGTCAAGGGTGGTATCGTCAATCACAACCACGCCACCTTTTGCGATAGCAAAACTTGCCAATGGGTCTGGCAAAATTGCAGCATCAATATCTTTACCTGCCAAAAGGGTTTCAACACGCAACATCAAATTCGGCATATTCACCAATTCAACAGATGCTGGGTCAATCTTGTAATAATGTTCATATTGGTTCATAAGGTATTCCATCATGGTGTTGGTGGAAATTGCTACACGCTTGCCCACAAGGTCTTTAGGATCTTTCAATCCACTATTTGGTGCACCAACAACAACAAAACGCCCTTCCTTTGGATTGGCACCAAAAGCAGTGGCTACAATTTTAGTGTCAACACCTGCTTTTTTAACCAGGCTTTGAACGATCATATCATTCATGACAACATCCAATTCTCCAGCTTCTAGGGCTTTAGACTGGTCGGAGCTGCTTTTAAAAGGAAAAACCTTTACATCTAATCCAGCAGCTTCAAACATCTTTTCTTGTTCTGCTGCAAAAATAGGCAAACTGTCTGCAATACTCAAGACACCCACACGTACTGGTACCATTTTTTCTTCTTTAGCAGTGCTTGATGAGGAAGGGCTTTGTGCGCCACAGCCCACTAGGCCTATTAAAAATGCACCCATTAAACAAATTGCAATCCCTTTTTTTAATCTTTTCATTTTCGCTAATCGCTCCCTTAGTTTTTATAAATGTTGAATAAAATCTTTTTCATCTTCTGAAAGAACAACCTCTAATTCATTCGAAAAGTATTCTTCGAGACGATTTTTTAGCATGAATAAAACTGGCTGCTCCCCAGCAAAGTGTGATACATCCACTAAGGCAATATCCAATTCTTCTGCCAGTTGGGCATCATGGTACTTCACGTCCCCTGTCACATAAACATCTGCACCCGCATGCTTGGCATCTTTGAGATAAGCAGTGGCACTGCCTCCACAAAGCGCCACCTTGCGAACGCTGCGTTTTAGGGAGCCTGTGTAGGACAAATGGGCCAGCCCTAAGCTTTCCTTCACTTGCAGCAACCATGCTTCCAATGACAACGGCGTTGCTACTGCCCCTACTCTTCCGATGCTCTCTGTACGCTGATGATACAAGTTTTCAAAGACATCGTAGGCCACCTCCTCATAAGGATGCGCTGTTTTCAATGCATGAAGCACCTTTGGCAAATACGCTTCATCGACAAGCACCTCAAGACGACTTTCCTCTACTTTTTCGAGGAAACCACGGGTCCCTAAAAAGGGATTGGCATCTTCATTGCCTTTAAATTGACCGTGTCCAGTGGTTTCCCAAGCACATTCTTCATATGCGCCCTGTTGTCCAGCACCTGCTTCAAAAAGCGCTTTTTTCACCTTTTCAATATGGGTCAATGGAACAAAAACCACCAATTTGAACTGTTTTTTTTCTGCCACTGTTGCAAGGCCTGTCACATTCGTTAAAGCCAGATGTTTGGCCAACACATCATTGACACCCCCTTGTGCCACATCCAAATTGGTATGGGCACAAAAAAGAGCCACATCATTTTTCATACATGTCGTGGCAAGCTTCCCAATGGTGGTATCTGCTCGCAAGGTCTTTACCCCTTTAAAAATAAAAGGATGATGAGAAATAATCATGTCCACATCTTTTTTGATGGCCTCTTCTATGACCTTTTCAGAAGGGGTAAGGGCCAAAAGAATTTTAGAGACAGGTTGCAGGGGATTACCCAGTTGCAAGCCAACGTTATCCCATTCTTCCTTTAATGCACTCGGTGCAAAGGCTTCCATCATCGCAACAACATCTTTGACTTGTGTCATTGATAGACCTCCCATTCACGCCACAGTTTTTGGTAGCGCTCATATTGACTCTTGATTTCTGGATGTTCAGATAAGAGCGCTTTCCACTGTGTCATCAATCCCTCGTCACTTTGTTTTCTGCACTCAAAATATGCGCTAGTAACAGCGTCCTTCTTCTTTAATAGATGTGGCCCAAAATAAATTTCTACAGGCGTATAGCAAACAGAGGCAGCAGCGGGTTCAAGACAAAGCAGCTCATAGTATCGCCCATTTTCTTCAATGAGTTGTTCTTCAACAATTGAAAACTGGTTCGCTACGGCCCATTCTCGCAAGCGCCACGCCGCCACATTTGGAGAAAGAATGAGGCGTTTGAGCTCTTTTACAATCGCTGCCCCATCATCCAAAATATCCACCATCAGGCTACCACCCATCCCAGCGATGGTGGCCACATCTATTTCTCCAGGAAGAATTGGTTGAAAACCACTTCCTAGACGCAACTCTATTTTTGACTTATCAATATTCATTCGTTGCAAATTGGCACGCGCCCCATCTAAAGGGGCTTGATTGATATCACAGCCTATGGCACGAACCACACGATGATAACGCACCAACTGAATAGGCAAATAAGCATGGTCACAGCCAATATCGGCCATCCGGGCCTGCTCTGGTACTAAATTTAAAATCGCTTCTAACCGTTTAGACAGCATTCATGTCCTCCTGCCTATTTAACATAATAAAGGCGCCCATACGACCAACATCTCCCACCAATCGACGACGATGAGAAAAGAACAAATCGTCACGCACAAAGGTAGAAAGGTCAATCACTGTAATGGCTTCTCGAGGCACCCCTAATGTAAACAATTGATCCACATTTGCTTGCCAAATATCAAAAAGATATTTGCCATTCGCTCTTTTCTTTAATAAAGTTTCAGGCGCTTGGCTGTGCATGGCAACTGCCTTTGCCACTTCAGGACCAATCTCAAAATGATTGGGGTCAATAGCAGGACCAACTGCCACAAGAACCTCTTCTGGCTTTGTTCCATAGGCCTCTTCCATTGCTTGCAATGTTTTTTGTGCGATGCCTGACACCGTTCCACGCCATCCAGCATGACAAGCGCCAATGGCTTGATGAACAGGATCAAAGAAAAGAATCGGCACACAGTCAGCAAAGGTGATGAACAGCGCCCTTCTTGGCACATTGGTGATCATGCCATCGGCATCAGCCAAGGCACTGTCTGCTGAAAGGAACCCTCTTCCACCATCCTCTTTTGATACTTGAACCACTGTATTAGAGTGCACAAAATGGAGGCTGGTCACTTCATGCGCATCAATCCCAAAGCGCTTCATCAAACGAACTCTGTTTTCTCTCACATTCGCATTATTGTCTTGTGTATGCAGCCCCAGATTCAAGCTCTGATAGGGAAATGGGCTTATGCCGCCATGTTTTGTCGAAAAACCATGAGTAATCATACCACTTTCTGAAAAAGCTTTTGATTCTATCCAAACAAAGGGATTTTCTGTTATTATTTGATACATTTTTCTATCCCCCTAGACACGTGATTTTTCAATATCATAAAGCTGATGATAATAACCCTTTGGTTGTTCAAGCAAGACTTGATGAGTGCCTTGTTCGACTATTCTACCACAGGAAAAAACATAAATAAAGTCCAGCGCCTCTAAGCCTTCCAGAGAGTGGGTGATCAAAATCATTGTTTTCTTTTCTCCCCATTTCAATAAACGTTGAAGAATTTGTTCTGCCAATGCTTTATTTAATTTCTGAGTGGCTTCATCTAAAACAACAATCGCAGGGTCTTGAACAATCAATCTTGCCAAAGCCAATCGTTGGCGCTCGCCACCCGAAAGAATAGACGCATTTTCAGCAAGCACTGTATCCAATTGCCCTGGCAAATGGGCAATCAGCCCATCCAGCTCCACCATAGCAAGAGCGTCCCATATTTCTTTATCACTCACGTCCTCATTGACCATCTGCATATTCTCACGAATAGATGCATAAAAGAAATAGCTAAATTGATCCACACTACCAATATAGCGATGAAGGGTTTCTTCACTAAGCATCTCATAGCGACAGTCCCCTAAGCGTATCGTGCCACCATCGGGATGCCACAAGCCAGTGATTAATTTTGCCACAGAGGATTTTCCGCCACCGCTTTCACCTACAATCGCCAAATGCGTCCCGAAAGGAATCGCCATATGGAGCCCCTCAATAAATTGTCGATTGGGCTCATGATAAGAAAAGCGGACGTTTTCAAGATGTACATCTAATGCAGTTGGCTGTTGGTTGCCTCTTTCTGTAACAGCAGCTTCCCTCTGATACACTTCATGCAAGCCTTTTGCAGCGGTGTAGGATTCATCCATCTGTACCACTGCTTCTGGCATTTGCATGATGCCTTCGAAGCTTGCCAATACTGTCAAGGCCACCATTGCCACATAGTAGCCTTCTAACTGGTTGTTTTGAACAGGCGTGATGGTGATGGCTAGCGCCGCCAACATACAGCACTGACTCACCAGAAACACCAAACGATTAATCAAGGCTTTTTTGAGTGCAATCTGATAACGGATTGTTGTCATTTGTTGGGCATACCCCTTGAGTTGACTCCCAACGTTTTTAGTCGCATGGAAAAGGTGCAAATCCAAAAGCCCTTCTTTAAAATCTAAAAATTGTTCCGAAAGAACCCGTTGTGCACCTGACAGCTGATGCTTTCGATGCTTCCCTGTTGAGACAGCCATCCCTGGAATCACAATCCCTGCCAATAGCTGACCCACCAAGAGCAACGGTACCAATCGAGGCTCAAATTGTGCTAAAAAGATGGCGCAAATGGTGTAGACTACCACACTGCCCAAGGGCACCGATACGGCACGAAGATAAAAAAATTGCAAGGTGTGAATGTCTGTAATGAACTGGTTATAGAGATTCCCTTCGGTGTAATCTGGATAGGAATCTGGTACCAATGGTTCTAAATGTTTATAAAAATCACCACGCAAATGACCGAGAATGCGAAAGGCAATACTATGATTAAGCAGCCTTTCAAAGTATCTTATCACGGCACGGCCAATACCAAAAAACCGCACACCTGTGATGAATGGCATCAACAACAATATTTCGGGTTCTAAGGCAGCCTTCGATAAGAGCACCGCAGAAGTTGCCAATAGCCCTGTATTTCCCAATACCGTCAAGGCAACCAGCATACTACCAAAGAGCACCCGACCACGATAAGGTCTTAAAAGGCTAAAAAGCCATCTCCAGATTCCGCTCATGAAAGCACCTCCCCTTCATTTTGGGACCTTTGTCCACCCATGATTTGTTCATAGTTGCCTGTCTCAACAATAGCACCCTGCTTCATCACATAAATCCGATCAACATATTTCAGAGTTTGCAGGCGATGGGCAATAATCCAAGACCCCCGCTCTTTGAGTAGGTTTGTCAACGCCTGGACAACATGTTGTTCCGACTCCAAATCCAGATTATCAGTCATTTCATCAAAGAAGAGCATATCACCATCTTTATAGAGCGCTCTTGAAACAAGCAGGAGCGCCAATTGACCACCTGAAAGATCTTGCCCCCCTTGACCGATGATAGTTTCTAACCCATTAGGAGCAGTTTTCAACAACTCACTGAGACCAACTTGCTGAGCAAGGGTTGTTGCACGCGCTTTTTCAGCATCATTTAATGACCCAGAAAAGGCAATGTTTTGTAAAACACTTCCTTGAAAAATATAAGGCTTTTGCAATACCACCGAGCAGTGTTGATGATAAGCATGCATATCCCAGTAATCCATTGGCTGCTCATTGATATATATACGTCCCTTTGTAGGCACCAATAAGCCTAGGGCCAACAGCAATAGCGTGGATTTGCCACCACCACTATCCCCCACAAAGGCAATAGACTCCCCTTTGTTTAGGGTCAATGAAACCCCACGGACCGCATCTATGTCGCTGTCTTCATAATGAAAGGATACATTTTCAAAGCGGATACACTCAATATGGTCCAAAGCATGATCGCCTGAAACCATCCCCATCACAGGCAGCTCAAAAAAGTCATACAAGCTTTTGCTTGCTTCCTGTGCATCCAAACTTGCATGAAAATAACTGGACAGCGTGCGTAAAGGTTGATAATATTCTGGTGCCAAAAGCAAAACGAAAAATGCTGTAAGAAACGTCAGAGAGCCATTGGCCAATCTCAGCCCTAAGCCTACAGCAACCAAAGCAATGGAAATGGTTGCCACAAGCTCAAGGGTCAAGGAAGAAATAAAGGCCCATCGTTGTACTTGAAAGGTCGTCTTGCGATAGGCTTCGCTGACTTCATTGATTTTTTCTCCTTGGCGTTTGCTTCGTCCCAAAGATTTTAATGTTTCTAAGCCTTGCAAAACATCTTGCAAAAAGCCCGTAAATTGAGTCAAAAGAATCCACTGGCGTACACTGGCTTTCTTGGTCCATTTCCCAATCAATATCATAAAAATCGGAATCAATGGCAAGGTGCCAAACATGATAAGCCCACTTGTCCAATCGCGTGGAAAAATGCACACCAGAAAAAACAGCGGCACCAAAGCAACCTTGAAAAGTTGTGGCATATAGCCACTATAGTAACGCTCGAGGGTATCAATACCATCATACAATAAGTTTAACAGCTTCCCTTTTTGCAAATCGTGCACCTGAATGGGTGATAAACTGCCTAATTTGTCAATAATACGTTGACGCAAGGCCACTTGAATATTTTTTGCAAGCTTTAGAGAAAAGTAATCTTCTAAGCAATCAAAGATGAATCGTCCTATCATTGCAAAAAAAGCATAGATAAAAATCATTTTCAATTGGTCAAAAGAAGCATGCTGTAAAAAAATAGCATTCACCAGCACTGCAATCAGGTAGGTCTGCAATAAAATGGCTGCACTGCTACAGACATTAAAAAATACAGATAGTATAAACAACCATCGATGCGTTTTTATTTCTCGCATCAATTTTTTATCCATCATAAATGCATCCTTCTTCCTCCTCTAATTTCAAAAATTAGAGGCATTATTTTCTTAAAGATAAGTCTATGCTAAATGATTTTCATGCCACCTTCAATAGCCCTTTCCATAAAAAAAAATGCCTTTCAGTGAAAGGCATTTTTTATTATTCAAGATTAATAGTGAAGATGATCTTTTGTCACACGTTGACGGAACACATAGAAAGACCAAGCTTGATATGCGAGCACCACTGGCACCAAGGTCAATGCCACCTTTGTCATAAAGCTTAAGGTTTTTGGTGAAGAGGATGCATTATAAATATCAAGGCTCCATGCAGGGTTCAAGGTAGAAATCATGATATTTGGGAACATCCCTGCAAAAACAGTCACCACACAAAAAGCAATCGCAAGAGCGATAAAGATGAATGCCTTGCCAGATGCTTTTTTCATGCTAAAGAGTACAGAAATAATCATACTCACTGCAGTCAATGCACAGGTTGCCATAGAAATACTAGATTGAAGCAAGGAGGTAGATGCAAAAGCCCATACCACCCACAATACAGTAACCACTATAGCAGCAAGTCCTAATTTTGGCGCCAAGGCTTGGGTTCTATCCAAAACGGCTTGATCGCCAGCCTTAATAGAAATAAAGCATGCACCATGGTATAAGAAAATCAACGCCAACATCACACCACCAAGTAAGGTAAACGGTGTTAAGAGGGTGAAGAAAGTACCTGCAAATTGCATATCTGCATCAATAGGCACCCCTGTCACCAAATTAGAAACAGCGACACCCCACAATACAGCAGATAGGAAAGAAGAAACTGCAATCACCCAATCCCATCTGTTACGCCAAGCCACGCCTGGTTTTTTGCTGCGGAATTCAATCCCTGTAGCACGAAGGATTAATGTAAGCAAAATAGCAAATAATGCTAAGTAAAAACCACTAAACATCGTTGCATATACATGAGGGAAGGCTGCAAACATTGCCCCACCTGCAGTAATAAGCCATACTTCATTCCCATCCCAGAATGGCCCAATGGTATTTAATATGACACGTCGTTCATCATCATCTTTACCAAGGAAAGGCAATAATGCCCCAACTCCATAGTCAAATCCTTCAAGGAAGAAGAAGCCGATAAACAACACAGTTACGAGCACAAACCACAAGATATTTAAATCCATAATGAGCCCTCCTCTGCTGCCTTAGGCATTTTATCTGCATCTTGAACATCTTTAGCATAATGCGCTAAGAGACCAATATCAATAATCGCTAAAACAAGATACACCACTGTAAAGCCAACTAACGAGATAAGCACATAGTTCCCTGAAACCACCTGTGATACCCCATCCGCTGTTTTTTGAAGGCCATATACCAACCAAGGTTGACGCCCTACTTCTGTTAAAATCCAACCGAAGGAGTTTGCCAAATATGGTAACGCAATCGCTGGCAAGAAGAACTTCATGATTTTGGTAGATTGAGCCACACGACCAGTTTTAACAAGGAAGCAAGCCAACAATGCCAAGAGTATCATTAAGCTACCAGTACCAACCATGACACGGAAGCTCCAAAACATAAGCTTCACATCTGGGATGTAATTACCTTCACCATATTTTTCTACATATTCTGCTTGTATATCGTGAATACCTTGTACTGGTTCAGTGAAATTGTTATGCGCCATAAAGCTTAATAATCCTGGTACAGAAATTTCCACTGGGTTTTCGCCCGCCTCAGTATCAATAGAAGCATACAATGCCAAAGGTGCTTTTTCAGTGGTTTCCCATAAAGCTTCCATGGCTGCCATCTTCATAGGCACTTCCTTGGTCAAGTATTGACCTTGAGCATGGCCAACACCAGCCACTGCCAAAGAAGCAATAAGTGCCAATACTGCAGCAAATTTAAAGGAAGATTTCATAATATGAACATTTTTTTTGCGTGCCAAGTGATAAGCACTAATGCCCAGCACAAAAAATGCAGCTGTTGCCAAACCGGCAGTGAAAACATGTGAGAATTGATGGAATACATATGGATTGGTTACCACATCTAAAAAATTATCCATTTCAGCACGGCCATTGTTTAAAACATAGCCTTTTGGGTGTTGCATGAAAGAGTTTGCTACTAAAATCCAGAAAGCTGAAAGGTTAGAGGCAAAAGCAACCAACCAAATGCAAGCCAAATGGATACCTTTTGGTAAGCGATCCCAACCAAAAAGCCAAATACCTAAAAATGTTGATTCGATAAAGAAGGCAGCCAGCGCTTCAATGGCCAATGGCGCCCCAAAGATGTCACCCATAAATCGTGCGTATTCGGACCAGTTCATCCCAAATTGGAATTCCTGCACCAAGCCCGTTGCCACACCCATAATAAAGTTAATAAGAAATAATTTCCCCCAGAACAAGGTCATCGTTTTGTACTTCTGGTCGTTGGTTTTGTAGTATTTTGTTTGCATCATTGCCACCATAATGGACAAGCCAAGGGTCAATGGCACAAACAAAAAGTGATAGACTGTCGTCACTGCAAATTGCCAACGCGCCAGCACTAGTGGGTCTAACATAAATAAACCTCCTCATTTTTTAATTACTTTACACACTCTATTTCATGTACCCAAATATCGTCACCATCACGCACTAAAACCGCATAGAACTGTTAAAAGATGATATTCTCTTTCTGTTATAATTGGTTTCGTTTAATAATACCTCGCTCGGTCACGTTTATATATTGTATTATAAATGCAAACAGGCGAAAAATCAAGATTATCTGCACTCACAAGTAGGTAATGAATACCATTTTTTTTCACATCGCAGAATCGTTCTGCTTCTTCTCCATGAAGATGGCCAAACACACAGGTTTGAACGGCATATTTTTCCAATAGTGCCACATTTTCTCCACTAGGTCCATCATTCGGAAAAGGCGGATAATGGAGTAATGCAATACGTTCTTCAACTGTTTCTGGAATATGTGAAAGAGATACTTCTAGTCGCGCAGTTTCACGTTTCAACATCTTTTCTTGATGCTCCAAGCCTTCTGGATCACAGAAACTCCAGCCACGCGTGCCTGCAATAGCAACACCTTGGATTACAACACAATCATTTTGAATGGCATACATCCCTTCAGGTAACATATCACGAAGCTTTGTGATACTTTGCCACCAATTATCGTGATTTCCTC
The DNA here is from genome assembly GCA_947254645.1 of uncultured Peptococcaceae bacterium. Classification (GTDB taxonomy): domain Bacteria; phylum Bacillota; class Peptococcia; order Peptococcales; family Peptococcaceae; genus UMGS1590. The sequence goes on from CAMYDW010000011.1 coordinate 36,737, forward strand.
GAATAAGTACCTTTTGTCCAGGTAAGCAGCCTAGCCAATTTAGAACAAACTCGGCTTCATCAAGACGATTCCCCCAAAATAAATCGCCTGCCAATAATACAACGTCCTCTTCTTGCACCTTGCTGCACCATTGGTGTGCAATTTTTGCTGCATGTTGAATCCAATAATCACCAAATTGATCCATTGGTTTGCGTTTATCTTCCCTCATGCCCAAAGAAAGATGTAAATCGCCAATTGCCCAAAAGGAAACTCTTTTATTTTCTTCCTTATTTAACAAGGCCTCACCATCCTTTTCTACGACACTATTTATATCTTTTTGATAGAGATTGATCGATTTTTGCATGTCAATATCATGCTCCTTTCATCATCTCCTCATTCTCCCCAAGTACGCTTATAAAAGACTATTCTTTCTTCATCTTATATGAAGCAGATACCCTATTTCAACCCTTAAAACAAATTCTCTCTCTTGATGTGATTTTTATTATCTATTACAATAAGGAGGTATTTATCAAAGGAGGGCTTTAAGCCATGTTATTCATTGAAATTTTAAAGGTTATTTTGCTTGGTATTGTCGAAGGAATCACAGAATGGCTCCCTGTTAGTAGCACAGGGCACATGATTCTTGTTGAGCAATTCGCAAAGCTTGATGTCAGTCATGAATTTTGGGAAATGTTTTTGGTGGTTATCCAATTAGGGGCCATCGCTGCGGTGGTGGTGCTTTACTTCCATAAACTCAACCCTTTCTCCCCTAAAAAAAATACGCAAGAAAAACAGCAAACATGGCAAATTTGGTTCAAGGTTCTGATTGGTTGCTTACCAGCGATTATTGTAGGCTTGCCACTTAATGATTGGCTCGACGAACATTTTTATAATTATGTTGTTGTTGCCATCGCTTTAATTGTTTATGGGATTATCTTTATCCTCATCGAAAATCGCCAAGGTGGCTATCATCCAAGCACCAAGACCATTGAAGAACTAGATTATAAAACAGCCTTTAAAATTGGTTGTTTCCAAGTACTCTCTTTGATTCCTGGGACCTCTCGTTCTGGTTCCACCATCATCGGTGGGATGCTAGTAGGGACTTCTCGACAAGTTGCGACTGAATTTTCATTTTTCATGAGTATTCCTATTATGTGTGGTGCCAGCTTATTAAAAATTGTAAAGTTCGGCCTACATTTTACAGCTTACGAATCCCTCATTTTAGCAATCGGAGTGATTACTGCCTTTCTCGTTTCTATTCTTGCCATTAAATTTCTTATCAGCTATCTACAGAAAAATGATTTCAAAATTTTCGGCTATTACCGTATTATCCTAGGCGCACTTGTACTCATCTACTTTATGATGAGCTAATAAGGAGGCGATTTCATGTTTTATGAAGAAGCGCTTGCACTACAGTCAGAAACCATTGAAATGCGTCGCTATTTACATCAGCACGCAGAAATCAATTATGACTTACCGCAAACAATCGACTACATCTGTCGTGTTTTGGAAAAGCACGAGATTCCATACACCATCCCCTGCAAAGGCACCGTGGTATGTGAGCTAGGCAATGGGCCCAAAGGTCTTATTCTCCGTGCCGATACTGATGCACTGCCAATGCAAGAGGAAAACAATTTAGCATTCACGAGCTTGACAGAATATGCACATACTTGTGGGCACGATTTACATACCGCCATGCTGTTAGGCGCCGCCATTCTATTAAAACGCCATGAAGACAGCCTTATAACCCAGACACGTCTTATTTTTCAACCTGACGAAGAGGGCGCAACTGGCGCAAAATTTGTTATTGAAAATCATCTGCTAGAGGGGGGCTACAAAGGAGCCATTGCGCTACACGTATCACCTGTGCAGGAAAGTGGCGTTCTTTATATGCAAGACGGCCCACTTTATGCCTCTTCAGATGAATTGGATATTTATGTGCATGGTGCAAATACCCACGGAGCAGCACCACACAACGGTCACGATCCTATTTTTGCAGGGATTCAAATCTACAATGCCCTGCAAGGCTTGATCAGTCGTGAATGTCCACCCTCTGCCATGGCAGCCCTTTCCATCTGCACCTTTCATGCCGGCGATGCTTTTAACTTGGTGCCTGATACAGCACACCTTTTAGGGACATTTCGCACCTATCAGCACAGCCTTCGCACCCATCTCAAAGAACGCATGGAAACCGTTGTCACCCACTCAGCAGCAGCTTGTGATTGTTCGGCAACATTGCATTTTCCAATTTCCTTGCCACCAGTTATAAATGATCACGCCCTGCAAGAAAAGCTTCGTGACATTTTCCGCAATGTGCTACCAGCACGTTTGGTACAGCCTCAGCCTACACCATTTTCATGGAGTGAAGATTTCGGTCTATTTGGAGAACATTTACCAATCTCGATGATGACCCTCGGCGCGCAGGTTGGCCAACAAACCGCAAACATTCACAATGCAGACGTGCTTTTCAATGAAAACGCCATGCCAACAGGGGTCGCTGCCCTTGCAAGTGCAGCTTACTATTTCAAACCATAAAAAAAGAAGGACAAGAACCAAGGTTCTTGTCCTTCTTTTTTTAGTCCACCATGTTTTGTTGAGAAAGCAAACGACGGCGTTTGATTGGGGCGATTAGAAGAGTTGGAAGATACACTAACGGAATTGAAAGATAACCAACCATGCCGTATCCTTTCCCAATAATTGCCAACAAGCCTGCAAGAGATATCACAAAGCAGATGGCAATCACGCTGATTGATAATACTTGACGACGCAAAACTGGCTTTTGGATAAATTTTGATGCCATTGGCTCAAAACGTTTCACAAGAGAATATACCAAAGTAATACCTGTGGTAATGCACGCAAGATAAAGTGCCAAGTAGTAGATGTAAGACAATGCTGGGATGCCAATCCCATCAAGAATATGTTTAATTGGCAATTGTTCCCCTATCACCCCAGGATAAAAGCCCAACATCATGGTAGAGACCAATAACATTAAAACAAAGTTTACTAAGAAACCAAAAAATCCTGCCCATTTTGTATCTCTATGGGTTTTTAACGCAGATACCAAGCCAACCGTGCCGACCATTACAGTCGTCTGGAAGCCAGCATACACCACGGCAGCCTTCATGGCTTGAAAGAAGGTTTTGTCGCCAGTTTTCCAGTTGGTAATCGTGTCAACAATCACATCTGGAGAAGCAGCAATACCAGCAACCGTCATAATCACCACTGAAGAGATTAATAAAACTGATAAAACAGATGAAAATCTTAACATCCATTGATCGCCAAAAATGGTTAGCGCAAAAACAATCAGAGCAATAATAGAAACTGCCACTGGATAATTTAATTGAGGCACAATGGTCTGTGCAACATTGGCAGCACCAGAAAAGACACTTCCCATTGCCATAAACAGAATCATTAAATAAAGGACTTCATGAATAGAAGCAAAAATCTTGCTGTGTGGGGCAAAAATAGAACGATAGGCATCATGATAATTATAAGTTTTTGCCACCCGACAATACTCCCAGAGGACATAAGCATAAATTCCCATCAATGCAGCTGCCACAAAAGTGGAAATGAGTTCCCATGCACCATACCCAGTAAAATAAACCACGCCTTGTGCACCAGTAGCAAAACCACCACCACAATGGAGCCCAAACCACGCACTCGCCATACCAAATGATGCAGCAAATCCTGCATGTTGTTGTTTCATACTTTGATCACCTCTAATGTCCTTTACAACTGTAATATTACAGTTGCTTATTTTGTTTTGTTATTGTACAACAGTAATTTTCCCTCGTCAAGTGTATTATAACAATTTTTTCTATTTTTTTATTTTAAAATGCGCTACATAAAAAGAACGCCTGCGCAATCATATTTCCGATTGCACAGGCGTTCTTCAGTATTTTATTTTTTCCACAAACAGCAAACAAAAGCCCCAATCGCACCCTTTGACTGATAAAAGGCATCTGATTCTCTGGTGGTTTCCTCATCTGTTATATCATAGGGTAGAAAAACACTTTCAGCGCTATCCACCAATTTATCATTCAAAAGCGCTCTCATTTCATCAGCAGTTTTAAAAGCTGCATGTCGAAACACCGAATCTTCCCGCCACATATGGCTTTTGTATTCTTCTCCCCAGCTTGAATCGCCTGTAATGGTACCAACTAGAATCATGCCACCAGGCTTTACAACGCGCATAAACTCTCTTAACACCTTTAAATCGTCATGAATAAATTCAAAGGCAGCCATTGATACCACCGCGTCAAAAGTATTATCCTCAAAGGCCAAATGGTATAAGTCCATCACATCAAACCGAAGTCGCCCGCCATCGCCACTCATCTCTTTTTTCTCGCGGGCATAGGCAATCATCGGCACAGATAAATCCACGCCATGAACACTCGCACCCATCGCTGCCATCTTTAAAGAGAAATTTCCTGTTCCACAGCCAGCATCTAAAATATGCATGCCTGGCTTTGGTTGAAACAGCGAAAAAGCGCATTCTGTTTCCAATGCATCGACCAATGCACCTCGTTTTGTTTGATACCATGCGTCATATTCTGGTGCTTTCTTATCAAAATCTGCCATATATGATTCTCCTCCAGTTTTTTTATTCTATATGATGAAGCATAGCACGCAGAAAGAGCATTGACAAGCCAACACAATGTGCTAGAATATTATTAGCACTCAATAAAGGAGATTGCTAATAATTTAAAGGAGTGACCAGATATATGAAAAAACAATCCTTTAAAGCCGAATCTCAACGCTTGATGGATTTAATGATTCATTCTATCTACACCAATCGCGAAATTTTCTTGAGAGAACTAATCAGCAACGCTTCTGATGCCATCGACAAGGTATACTATCAAACCCTTACAGATGACACTCGTGCCTTCAACCAAGAAGATTTCTTCATTCGACTCACACCCAACAAAGAAGCACGCACTCTTACCATCGAAGACACCGGCATCGGCATGACCGCCGAAGAGCTCGAAACTCATCTCGGCACCATTGCCAAGAGTGGTAGTTTCGATTTTAAAAATACAAAAGATTTAGAAGAAGGCCATGATATCATCGGCCAATTTGGCGTAGGCTTTTATGCTTCCTTTATGGTTGCTAAAGATGTCATCGTTGAATCCAAGACCTGGGATGATGCCCCTGCCGCACGTTGGCAATCTAATGGTAGCGATGGCTTCACCATCACAGAGAGCGACCGCACCACACCGGGTACAAAAATCATCCTCACCTTACGCGATAATACCAAAGAAGAAAATTATGACGAGTTTTTAAATCCACAACATCTAAAAGAACTCGTCACCAAGTATTCTAACTATATTCGTTATCCAATCATCATGCTGATGGAAAAATCTCGCAAAATCGAAAATGCGGACACCGAAGCAAAGCCAACCTTCGAAACTTATTTCGAAGATGAAACCCTTAATTCCATGGTTCCTATTTGGCGCAAAAACAAAAACGAACTCACCGATGATGATTACAACAATTTCTATCAAGAGCGTCGTTTCGGTTTTGATACCCCTTTACGCCATTTGCACCTCAACGCTGAAGGGATGTTAAGCTATCGCGCTATTCTATACATCCCAAGCCAAACACCATTCGATTACTATTCTACAGAATTTGAAAAAGGCTTAGCGCTCTATTCAAACGGCGTCATGATTATGGAAAATTGCAGCGATTTGCTACCAAGCTATTACAATTTTGTCAAAGGGGTTGTGGACAGCGAAGATTTATCCCTAAATATTTCTCGTGAACTTCTACAGCAAGACCGTCAACTTCGTCTTATCAGCAAAAAAATTGACGAGCGCATCACCAAAGAACTGACCAACATGCTTGAAAACGAACGCGAAGACTATGAAAAATTCTTCCACGCCTTTGGCAGACAGCTCAAAATCAGCACCTATGACAATTTCGGTATTCACAAGGACAAATTAAAAGACTTCCTGCTTTTCTACTCATCCACCGAAAGCAAGCTCATCACCTTAAAAGAATATGTTGAACGTATGCCAGAGGACCAAAAGCATATCTATTATGCAACAGGGGCCAGCATCGAACAAATCGATAAATTGCCACAGGTCGGTATCATTAAGTCAAAAGGCTATGAAATTCTCTATCTCACAGAAGGTTTTGATGAATTTGTACTCAAAGTATTAGAACAATACAACGACAAAACCTTCCGCTCTGTTTCTAGTGACCAATTAGACATCGAAGAAAATGATGCAACTGACGATCAAGAAAACAGCGAAGAAAAAGATAGCCTCTTAGAAAAAATGGCAACCTTCCTTTCTGGTGAAGTGATTCGTGTTAAAGGCACCACCATGCTCGACGAAGACATTGTTTATCTCTCTAACGAAGGGGATATTTCCATCGATATGGAAAAAGTCTATGCCGCTATGCCAGAAGGCAGCTTTATCAAAGCGCAAAAGGTTCTTGAAATCAACAAAAACCACCCTGTATTCAACAAGCTTGTTGAATTCCAAAAAGAAGGAAATGAAGAACAGTTGAAACTCTACACCCAACTGCTCTATCAACAAGCACGCTTGATTGCTGGGTTGCCCCTCGAAGATCCAATGACCTTCTCTAAGGATATCAGTAAATTGATGATGCTTTAAATAAAAAAAGAACGTCCTTGAAGGACGTTCTTTTTTATCATCATCTGTTCACTTTCCGCCGCAGCAGGTTTTTGGTGCTTCAGAAGACACCTCAGATTCTTCTTCAAAGAATTGAATCGTTGCCACATTACGCGTGGTAAAAAATTCAATGCCATCATGCCCTTGCGCTTTCAGACCAGACCCCAACAAAGAGGCCTTATTACCGCCAAATGGCAAATAAGGCATAGAAGCAGGTACACCAATGTTTACCCCAGCCATCCCAACATCAATTTGATGCAAGAAGCTTTCAGCATAATAACCATTTTGAGTAAAAATGGTGCCTCCATTCCCATAACGAGAGGCATTCATGTAATCCACACCTTCTTGGAAATTTTTCACTTTTATCAAGGATAGCACTGGGCCAAACACCTCTTCTTTGGCAATCGTCATCGAAGGGGTGACATCCGCCAAAATGGTCGGTTTAACAAAATACCCATCCTTCAAATTTTCCCCAAGTTCTGGATTTCTGCCATCCAAAACCAAGCGTGCTCCTTCACTGACTGCCCCATCCACAAAAGAATCAATTCTTTCAACACTCTTATCCGAAATAACAGGCCCCATATAAACATCTGGATCAAGGGCATCGCCCACAGGCACCTTACCAGCCATTTCTGTAATCAGCTCAATCATCTCATCATAGCAAGCTTCTTCAATAAACACATTTGACCCAGCCATACAACGTTGACCTGCTGCGCCAAAAGCAGAATTTTGTAATTGTGCCAAAAAGCCTGGTCGATTGCAATCTTTTAATACCAAAATCCCGTTTTTTGCGCCAGCCAACACTTGAGAACGTTTTCCTGTTTGAGCACACACCTCCGCAATGTGTTGACCAACCTTGGTAGAGCCTACAAAACACACCCCACGAATAATCTCGTTATTCAAGATGGCATCGCCTACACGATAATCACCATTTACCAAGTTTACCACACCAGGAGGCAGGCCAATTTCTTCAAAAATTTCCATCATACGTTGCATAAAGATTGGCGACTGTTCACTCGCCTTATATACAATCGTATTCCCACAGCCAATCGCATAAGGAATATACCAGCCAAAAACCAAGGCTGGGAAATTAAACGGAGAGAGCGCCCCAACCACGCCCAAAGGCTGACGCACCACTTGCCCACGCGTATTGGCGGAAATTTCAAATTTCTCACCAATCAACATATTTGGTAATCCGCACGCATTTTCCACAATTTGAATCACACGCGCCACTTCTCCACGGGCATCACTAATATGTTTCGCCTGGTCACGTGCAATAATATGCGCAAGCTCTTCATGGTATTCAACCATCTTATTACGCAAATCAAAGAGGTATTTTGCGCGTTTTTCTACCTTGGTATCGCGCCATGCTTTCAGCGCTTTTTGAGAAGACTCTACCGCCTCACACACCGACGCCTCATCATACAGAGGCACTTCCCCAATTTGTTCTCCTGTAGAAGGATTAAAAATAGGCATACAGTCGATATCTTGCGGCGTTTCAACCCATTTTCCATCGATATAATTGCGTACTTTTACATACTCACTGCGATAGTCCATACTAAAGCCTCCTAGTCCTTTTGTTATTTTCAAATTGCCAGAGATTTTAACTCGCGACATTATAAAAGCTGTGTTACTATACAAGAAACATCATTTTACTTCAAAGGAGTTCCCCATGCAGATTTTCACACCTATCGACAACGAACAACACACTTTTGCCAACGACCCCTGGTTGTATACCGATTTAGCTTTTAACTTCCAGTTGCTTTATGCACCTAATGCTGAAAAAGCACCCCTTCAATTTCCTTCTATCCGAGCCAACACCTACAAACGGCTGGTGACATCAGAAAGCGAATTCAAAGAAAAGCAACTCATGTTTTTACACGGCTATGACGATGCTATCCTCGAATGGCTAAAAATACAGCTACTCAAAGAAAACCCTTCGCTCGCTGCACCACTTCGGTATCATGACCACGGTTTTTTTGATCAAAACAACGTGTTCATCGAAATGGACTTTCCAGCCTACAACACCATTGTTTTAGGCCATAGACGACTTTTAAAGCATTTTCTCTCACAAGGATTTTATAAAGTTGACAGCGACTTCATCTACTATTTCATGATTTATGAAACAGCCAACATGAGTCCCCTGTTCCTCCAAGAAGTCCCTCCACACATATTAAAAGGAGAAAGCTTCTATATTGAGTCGCCTCTTCACGAATTAGAAGATTTTCATCATATCGATTTGCCATCAGACGCCACTGGTTTCCTTGGTTTCGCTTACAAAACCTCTAAATCATTGCAATTCCATGTTTTAGGTTGCATCAGAAAACAAGAGGGGCGTTATTATATGATGACAAACCAATTAGAAAAGGAACGTCTCTGGGTTTCTTCTGAAAAGGTCGGGCACGCCACCTTCGATATCATTTACGCCGAAGAAGCCTATAAGAACGTTTTCAACAAGCATCGACAAAACGGTCAGCATCCCTTTAAGCCGCAACACATTCCCGTAGATTTTTAAGCCATATTTATAAAAAGCTCGAATACAATTTGTATTCGAGCTTTTTATTTTGTTATTCATCTAGACCGAAGAAATGTTTAGATAGACTAAAGACACCTTTGCGAATAATCAAGAACAGCAAACCCATGCCAAAGCATGCTGTAAAGAATTTCGCCCAATACAGGGAGATTAGCGCCCCTATCATCATAACAACCCCTTCTTTCTCAACAAACAACAAGCATCAATTATCAGAGTACCAAACTCATCGCATCTGTGATTTCTTGACGTAATTTCAAGAATTCTAAACTGGTTAAATCACGAGGACGAGGCAAGTCAATCACATACTCACTTGCCAAGTGACTTGGCAATTTACCATCCAATACAATGATACGGTCTGCGAGATATACCGCTTCATCGATATTTGAGGTAACAAATAAGATTGTACGTTTTTCTTGCTGCCAAATACGTTCGATTTCAATTTCCATCAACGTACGTGTCTGTGCATCCAGCTGTCCGAAAGGTTCATCAAGAATCAAGAGGCTTGGTTTGTTAACGTAAGCACGCGCAATCCCTACACGTTGTTTCATCCCACCAGAAAGCTGATGCGGATAACTATTTTCAAAACCAGTCAAGCCTACAAGATCAATGTATTTTTGAGCCAATTCACGGCGTGTAGCTTTATCAACCTTAGCCAGTTTAGGACCCATTTCAACATTGCCCATAACAGTTTTCCAAGCAAACAAGGTATAACGTTGGAACACATAACCAACATGTTCCCCTGGACCAGTTACTTCTTCACCATTGACATATACATGTCCTGTGGTAGGTGCTTCAAAGCCTGCAATCAAGCGCATGAGAGTACTTTTACCAGATTGCCCAGGGCCAAGAATAACGACAAATTCGTTTTCTTTTGCAGAAAAATCCATGGTTGTTAATACTTTTTTGTCACCATATTCTTTTGAAATACCTTTACATTCGATTATATTGACGTTCTGAGCCATGGACATAACCCCCTCTCAATTGCTGTTAAAGCAAAGGATGTTAAGAAAGAAACCAAGCAGATGACCAACATCCCTGCAATACACATTGCTGTATTGTCTAATTTCATCCCTTGTACGATAACAAACCCAATCCCTTCACGTGCACCAACCAATTCTGCTGCAACTACGCAGGTCCAGGAAGTGGACAATGCAATTTGTAAACCAGCGAAAATTGCAGGAATACAAGATGGTGCAGTGACTTGGATATGTTCTTGCCAGTAAGTCGCACCTAAATTACGGATGCAGTCATACAATTCAGGGTCAACCAAGCGAATACCATTGTAAGAGTTCAAAATACAAGGTACTAAAGCACCAATGAAGATGATGAAGATTTTAGATGTTTCACCAATACCAAACCAGAGAATGGAAATTGAAATCCATGCAATCGGAGGCATTGGTTTAAAGAATTCAAAAATCGGACGAATAACTGCATTGGCTGTTTTGTTAAAGCCCATAAGTACCCCTACAGGAATCCCTATCACTGCTGCCAAACAGAATGCAATCATAACGCGTCTAAAACTGATAAATACATGCATCAAGAGCGTATAACCAGCAAGTGGCGTTTGGAACATTTTAAATAATTGTTGTACAACCTCAATAGGACGCGGCATTAATTCACTGACGCCAGTTTGTACAATGATATCCCATATACTTAAGAATAGAACGATGGAGATTACATTTAGTACGCGCTTATTTCTCAGGAAACGTTCCAAGCCACTTCCTCTTGTTTCAGAAATTACTTCACTCATGTCCAAACACCTCCTTAACCCTTTCTTGTGCCCTTGACGAGTTGTCTTTCAATGAAACCAACGATAATGGTTACAACAACCCCTGTTAATGCAGTCATTACCATCCCTAAGATGATCATGTCAGGCATTAAGAGACGACGACCCATTTCAATAAAGAAACCAAGACCAGCATCTGCGCCAACCATTTCCGCTGCTACCAAGCAGGTCCAAGCAGTAGCAAGTGCTACTTGCAAACCACCAAATACCATTGGTAATGCAGATGGTACACAAACATTCTTGAAAATTTCCCAACTACCAGCACCGTAGGTTTTCGCCATACGAATATAGGTTGGATTCGTCATTTTTACACCAGAGCAAGAGTTGATAACACATGGCACCAACGCACCTACGAAGATAATGAATACCTTACTTGCAATACCAGTGCCGAACCAAATAATACAAAGCGGAATCCACGCAACTGATGGAATCGGACGCACAATTTCAAAAATAGGGCGAACCAAACCATCGAAAATGTTAAACCATCCGATCGCTAATCCAAGCGGAATACCAATGACCAATGCTAAAATATAGCCGGTCAATGCTTCCTCTAAGCTGACTTTAATATGACCCCAGAGAATCAATCCATCAGGATTTGGATTTGATAATTTATCAAAGAACAATGCAATAACTTGTGTCGGAGATGCTAACAATTCCTTTGGGACAACGCCCTGTCTTACAATCATTTCCCAGAATATTAAGAAGATAGCCGTTGATATAACAGAAATTGTCAAATAAGTGCTGGCTTTCCTCTCTGTCCGTTTTAGTTTCTTGGCACTAGCCATATTCATACCTCCATTCGATAGAGCTACCCCATCCAGATTTACACCCGATAGAGCAATCCCTCTATCCTTGGTTAAACCCAGAGAGGGAGGGTTGCCCCTCCCCAGGGCTTATTTAATTGTCTTATTTAGCAGGTTTAATTTCTTTTGCTTTTTTCAAGAAAGAGCCATCAATGCAGAAGTCCTTGTCTTTAAGTTGCTTCAATTCATCTTCAGTAAATTTCTTTTGTGCCACGAAGAAGTTTGCAGCATCTTCTAGGCTTGTTTTTAATTTACCACTATCGATATATTCAATTTGTTCATCAAGAGTAAAGAATTTATGGGTTTTAATATCTAGTTTTGCATCTTTTTCACTAACTTCCATTGCTGCGAAGTCGGTAAAGAAAGATTGGATATCTGGAACGAGTTTTTCACCATCAGATTGATATTTTTCAACGCCCACATTGTTCATAGCCAATACCTTCGCGATGGTTTCTGGATCTTCTTTTGCCATCTTAGGATCTGCCAACCAGAGCATCAATGCACTTGCACCACAAGTGGTACCATTAGCAACTTCTTTCCAACCTTTTTCAAAAGCTCTATAGAGATAAGGAGTCCATAATACCAAGTAATCCCCTTCACCAGTTTCAAAAGCTTTGATTGCTTGAGATTGTTCAAGGTTTTTCACGGTAACATCTGATTCACTAAGACCAAGCGCTTCCAAATATTTTGAAAGGGTATAGTGACCAGAAGAAACAGTGGTACAAAGAATGGTTTTGCCCTTTACATCTTCTGCAGAACCCATCATATCAGGGAATTGAGGATTGGTTCCTTTGTGCTTCAATGCAGGATTGTCTTCACGAACAACAATTGCATTTGCAGGAGATTCGTCAGATGCTATACCAATAATAGGAGTGTCATAGCGAAGTGCTGCCATCAAGGATGGTACAGAACCAACGTCCATAACAGCCAATTGGTTTGCTGGAACAGTTTGAATCATTGGCATCCCAGAATCAAAGAATTGCATCTTCATATTAATGCCATATTGTTTTGCAACATCACTGTTTACTGCCATGTACGCAGGCCAAGCATCAATTTGTCCAAGGAAACCACCTTCGATGGTTTTTGCACCATCTGCTTTGCCTGAATCTTTAGCCGCGTCTCCGCCTCCGCCGCCGCAGCCGGCTAAAGTCCCGAGCATTGCTACTGTTAAAACGATTGCAGTTGCGACCTTCAGTGTTTTTTTGTGCTGTTTCATTACGAAACACACTCCCTTCTTTTTTTACCTTTTTACCTTTTTTTATTTTTTACGATTCATGTGGTTTTTTACCACCATTTAATCGCATCGGTAACTTGCTTACGTAACTCTACAAAATCTTCCCCCAAAGCATTACGAGGTCTTGGCAGATCAATTGGAATTGATTCTTTAATTGTTGTTGGTTTATTGGTTAATACTAGAATACGTTCTGCAATATAAACGGCTTCTTCAACATTGTGTGTAATAAAAATAACAGTATTCTTAAACTCTTGCCAAATACGTACCAACTCATCTTCTAAGTAGAAGCGGAGCTTTACGTCCAACTGACCATAAGGTTCATCCATGAGCAACAAGTCTGGATTGACTGCAAAAGCTCTTGCAATTGCCACACGTTGTTCCATACTTGATGAAATTTGTGCTGGATATAAGTCTGCGCATTGTGTCAAACCTACAATTTCCATAACTTCTTGCAATTTCTTTTCAATTTTATCCTTTGGCCATTTCTTCACTTCCATGCCATAGGCGATGTTTTCTTTAACTGTTCGCCAAGGCAAGCAAGATGGTTCTTGGAACACAAAGGAAATATTGTGTTTCTTCGGATCAGCGTGTTCACCGTCGATAAGGATTTTACCTTCAGTCGGTGTATAGAGTGTTGACAGTAAGTTCAAAAATGTTGTTTTCCCGCAACCCGTTGGACCAACGATTACCAGAAACTCACCTTGTTTTACGGTAAAGTTAATATCATTTAACACCGTTAGGTCACCAAATCGCTTGGTTAGTTTCTCAACTACAACCTTATCTTTTCTTGTATCTTCTCCCATACGTCCACTTCCATTCCTTATAGATTGAGCCGTTCTTCTAGTACCAACTAAAATTCCTTTCGGAATTTTCAAACTATTATAGCTTCGAAAAACAACTGATTGAACAGGCAATTTTTCTATAAATACTCAATTAATACGTTCAATCAGTTTTATTTATCTCTTGCTTATGGTTTTATTATACCGATTCATCCTCATGTGTCAATCTTTTTATAAACATTATTTAATATATTGATGTAACAAGTCTTATCTTGCAATTTTTTACTGTAATAAACATATTGATTTATTGTAGATTTTTCTTTTTATTTGTGGTATTGGGGACATTAATCCTTTC